>CALUHO010000019.1 GCA_944320465.1 uncultured Bacteroidales bacterium
CATGCTCATGAAACGGCATCAACGGATCGCACCTTTGTTCTCTGATGGTTTTTGGGTGACACGGTGACGAAGTCAGGTCTAATGCCGATTGGGTTTAAGGCGGGCGAATTTACAAAAAAAAGGAAACGGAACGCTTGTTTGGAGCGAACCGCTTCCTTTTAATCAATCGAGGTGTTTTGTTGACAGGACACGTATCAGGACGGAATAAACCGGCTTAGAATACAAACGGGCTGTCGAAGTCCTTGAAAGACACCCCTTTTTGGTCTTTGGCCGAAAGAAGGGGATGTTCGCATTTCCAGTCGATGCCCAAGTCGGGGTCGTTCCAGAGGATGCAGCCTTCGGTTTCAGGCGCGTAAGGAGCGGTGACCTTATAGGCAAAAACCGTGTTGTCCTGCCGCGTCACGAAGCCGTGCGCCATGCCGGCCGGCAGCAGGAATTGCCATTTGTTCTCTTCGGTCAGTTCCACGCAGACATGCTGCCCGTAAGTGGGGGAGCCTTTGCGGAGGTCTACCGCCACGTCCATGACCGCGCCTCGGATGACCCTGACAATTTTGTCCTGGGCAAAAGGCGGTTTCTGGAAATGCAGTCCCCGTAGCACGCCTTTGGCCGACATGGATTCGTTGTCTTGCACGAAAGTGTATTCCAGTCCGGCTTCTTTCCATTTCCGTTCGGAATAGCTTTCCATGAAATAACCTCGTTCATCTTTGAACACATCCGGCTTGATAATCAGCACGCCTTCTATTTTCGTTTTTTCAAATTGCATTTTGTATCCTTTAGAAAATCCTATTTGTAAAATCAATCTTTCGACCCGAAAATCCGCCAATAAGTCTTATCTGATTTCTCGACACCCAATCTAACTCGATTTAGCAGAAATCGAATCTATTAACTTGCCTCTCGACCCGGAAATCAAACCCAGGTTTAGCAGACATGAGCCTTCTTCGACCCGAAAAATCAAATTCGGTCCAATAACCACCGACTTTGCCATTAATCTTCGACCCGAAAAATCAAACCTTTTGGAGAAAACCAACTTCGTGACGAGAAATCTGGCCTTGCGCGTTGGCCTCCCGGCCTCATAAAAAAGGCGAAAAAGCAACTTCCTTTCAGAAAGCGTTAAAAAGGGCGTTCTGTTTGAAGCCGACGCAGTCGGCGAGTTAACGCCCTTTAGCTTTCAGAAAGGAAAGTTGCCGCCTTTTTTATGGGCCGGAAAGTTTTCTTTTGTTACTTTTCTTTTTGAAAAGAAAAGTAAATCAACAGTGAACGCATTCGCCGTAAGCCACTTCCACCGCCTCCAAAAAGCTCTCCGACAAGGTCGGGTGCGGATGAACGGCATGAATGATATCGTGCGCGGTAATCTTCTGCTGCCGGACCATCACCGCTTCGGCAATCATTTCCGTCACGTTTTCACCCACCATGTGGCATCCCAGGAGCAGCCCGGTCTTGGCATCGAAGATGACCTTGACAAAACCGTCCCGGTTCCCCATGGCCGTGGCCTTGCCGGATGCGGTGAACGGGATTTTCCCAACCTTGAGTTCGTAACCGGCTTCCAAGGCTTTCTTTTCGCTCATGCCCACCGAAGCGATTTCGGGCGAAGTATAGGTGCAGCCCGGGATATTGCTGTAATCCACCGGCACCGGATCCAAGCCCGCGATCTTTTCCACGCAGACCTTGGCTTCGCGCGAAGCCACATGCGCCAAAGCCGCTCCCGGCGTGATGTCGCCGATAGCGTAGATGCCTTCCACATTGGTCCTGCAGAACTCGTCGGTCACAATCTTGCCTCTTTCCATCTGCACGCCCAAGGCTTCAAGCCCTAAGCCCTCCAAGTTGGGAACAACGCCGACTGCCGAAAGCACGATATCGCATTCATGCACTTCTTCGCCCTTCTTGGTCTTGATATACACCTTGCATTTGCCGCCTGTCGTATCCACTTTTTCCACCGAGGCATCCGTCATGACCTTCATGCCGTTCTTGCGGAAACTCCGGTTCAGGTAGGCCGATGAGTCGGCGTCTTCCACCGGCACGATGTTCGGCATGAATTCCACCAACGTCACCTTGGTGCCGATGCTCTGGTAAAAATGCGCGAATTCGGAACCGATAGCGCCCGATCCGACCACAATCATGCTTTCCGGCTGTTCCGGCAGCGTCATCGCCTGACGGTAGCCGATAATCTTGACCCCGTCCTGGGGCAGGTTTGGCAGCACTTTGCTGCGGGATCCTGTGGCCAGAATGATATGCTTGGCCGTGAAATCCTTCAGGCTCCCGTCCTCGTTCATCTTCACGCATACGGTCTTGTCCGGCTTCAGGCTGGCTTCCCCGGCAATGACTTCCACCTTGTATTTGTTCAGCAGGAACTGCACCCCTTTGGCCATCGTTTCGGCCACGCCCCGGCTGCGGGCTACAATCGCCTTGAAATCAGGCTTCACTTCGCCTTCGATATTCAGGCCGTAATTAGCCGCATGTTTGGCATACTGGTAAACCTGGGCGCTTTTGAGCAGGGCTTTGGTCGGGATGCAGCCCCAATTGAGGCAGATTCCGCCTAATTCCGCCCGTTCCACCACGGCTGTCTTGAACCCTAACTGGGAAGCACGGATAGCAGCCACGTAACCACCGGGACCGCTTCCAATCACGATTACATCAAAATCCATTGTCTATTTTTCTTTTCTGTATCCCTGTTTCTTTCGGCCTGTCCGTGGCATCAAGACCCGGACGCTTTCCTTTCGGATCGGCATCGCCCGAAAACGAAACAGGAATAGGTTTGTATAAATTTTACACTCTCCAATGACCTATGCCTCTGAAAACACAAGCACGGAAGCCGTTCGGTCGGGAATCTGCGGCATAGGGCAGGGTATAAATTGATTATCTTTCTTTTACAATGTTCATCGTATCGGTGGCGATTACCAATTCCTCATCGGTGCTGACCACGGCCACCTTCACTTTCGATTCCGGCTTGGAAAGGATCGCATCCACGCCCCGGAGGCCGTTGTTCTTCTGGGCATCGAAGGCCACGCCCATGAATTCCAGTCCTTTGCAGATTTCTGCACGAACCATGAAATCGTTTTCTCCGATGCCGCCGGTAAAGAGAATCAAGTCCACGCCGCCCATCGCAGCCGCGTAGGCTCCCACGTATTTCTTGACACGGTAGCAGAACATCGCAATCGCCGTCTCAGCTTGCTTGTTGCCCTCGGAAGCCGCCTTGTGCAGGTCGCGCATATCCGAAGAAACCCCCGAAAAGCCCTGCAAGCCGCATTGTTTGCTGAAATAGGCATTCGCCTTTTCCGGTGTCAGGTTTTCCTTTTCCATGATGGCGATGGCTGCGCCCAGATCCAAATCCCCGGCGCGGGTCCCCATCATCAGGCCTTCCACCGGCGTATAGCCCATCGAGGTGTCCACGCTCTTGCCATCGAGCACGGCCGCTACCGATGCCCCGTTGCCTAAGTGGCAGGAGACGATGCGGCTGTGGTTCACGTCTAGTCCGGCCAGTTCAGCCGCCTTGCGCGACACGAATTTGTGGCTGGTGCCATGGAAGCCGTAACGGCGCATCTTGTCCTTTTCGTAGAACTTGTACGGAATGGCGTACATATAGGCGTAGTCGGGCATCGTCTGATGGAAGGAAGTATCGAACACGCCCACTTGCGGCACATTCGGCAACAAGGCTTTCATCGACTCGATTCCCTTGATATTGGCCGGATTATGAAGCGGTGCCAAAGGAATGCATTCTTTCAGGTCCTTCATCACTTCCTCATTGATCAGGACGCTGTCCTTGAAGGTTTCCCCGCCATGCACCACCCGGTGGCCTACTGCTTCGATTTCCTTGAGGTCCTTGATGACCCCGTATCGGGGATGCACCAAGTATTCCAATACCCAGTTGATGCCCACTTGGTGGTCGGGTACCGGCTTGGAAAACTTGTGCTTTTCGCCGTCCGTGCCTTGGTGGGTCAGCTCGCCTTCCGGCAGGCCGATTTTCTCGACTACGCCCTTGGCCAGGACTTCGCCTTTCGCGCCCATGTCGATCAACTGGTATTTGATCGAGGAGCTTCCGCAATTCAGTACTAAGATTTTCATATCGCAATAAGTTGTATATTCTGTTGTCTTCCGCCCTGAAGGATGTTCCGTTTTCCGGAATCGTATCGGTCAAGGCTTTGTTTTCTTCCAGCTTTCCGCGTCGGGAACCGTTTCGTCTGCCGCGCATTCCCAAACGCTATAAACGCTATGTTTCCCTCTTCCGAACCTGTCCCCGATTCATCAACATGCCGAGGATCGGGTGGAAAAAGGCTATTTCTCTTTAAAAGGCTATACCTCTTTTTGGTCTATCCGCTTCACTTTCTCAACCCCGTCAACCTGGTTCACCCTGTCCATCATGTCTTGCAAGTGAGTGGTGTTGTTGATATAAAGCATGATCTGGCCTTCGAACACGCCTTCGGCTGATTTCATGTTGATGGAACGGATATTGATCTGGGAATCGTCGTTGACCTTTTCCAATATGTCCTTGGCCATGCCCGGGCGGTCGAAGCCGTTGATCGAAATCCCGGTCAGGAATCCGATGCGCTCGTTCTTCTTCCATTTGGCTTTGACAATTCGGTTGCCGTACTGGGACATCAGCTCGATAGCTTTGGGGCAGTTGGTCCGGTGTACTTCGATGCCCTTGTTAGGGATGATGATGCCGATCACGTCATCGCCCGGAATCGGGTTGCAGCACTCGGGGATGATGTAGTTGAGCTTCTGGATATCGTTGCCCAGCAGGAGGCTTTCGGGCTTGTTTTCCACTTGCGCCTGGATGGCATCCTGCAAGTTGAGCGCGTTGCTTTGCGTCTGTGGCGCATTCTTGGCCTGGTTGCTGGAACCTCCACGGCGGAACATCTGCCAGAACCAGTTTTCGTGTTTCTCTTCCTGCGGTTTGAAGATAGGCTTGATATCTTTTTCCTCTATCTTGTGCATGGCCACATCGTAGAAAAGCTCCGATTTGTTCTTGCGCGAGAAGGCATTCTGTATCGTCCGGATGTTTTCTTCGGTAAACGGCACGGAAAGGGTAGCCAGTATTTGTTGCAAGGCATCGCGGCCTTGGTTATAGTAACGGGCGTGTTCCTCGCGCAGCCATTGGCGTATCTTGGATTTGGCACGGGAGGAAACCACATAGTCGAGCCAGGTCTCGCTCGGCTTCTGGGTCTTGGAAGTGATGATTTCCACCTGGTCGCCGTTCTTGAGTTTCTGGTTGATGGGCACCAGTTTGTGGTTCACTTTGGCTCCAATCACGGTGAAACCGATTTCGGAATGGATATGGAAGGCAAAGTCGAGCACGGTGGAACCCGCCGGCAGGCTCTTGACCTCGCCGGTAGGCGTATAGACATAGATTTCGCCGTTGAAGAAGTTCTGCCGGAAGTCGTTCAGGAAACTCAACGAATTGTCCGAGGCGGAATGTTCCAGCATTTCCTTTATCTTGTTCAGCCAGAGGTCGAGCCCGGTCTCTCCGTCGGGATTGATGCCTTCGTTCTTGTAGCGCCAGTGGGCTGCATAGCCTCTTTCGGCTATTTCATCCATCCGTTTGGAACGAATCTGCACCTCTATCCACCGCCCTGTGCTGCTCATGACAGTAGTATGCAGGGCCTCGTAGCCGTTGGATTTGGGTATCGCGATCCAGTCGCGCAGCCGGTCGGGATTTGCCCGGTAGAGGCTGTTGACAATGGCATAGACACGGTAGCAGTCGGCTTTTTCGTTCTCCACCGGCGAATCCAGCACAATCCTGATCGCAAACAGGTCATAGACTTCCTCGAAGGGAATTCCCTTCTTCTTCATCTTGCCCCAAATGGAACAAATGGACTTGACACGGCCCGAAATCGAGAACTTGAGGCATTCCGCGTCCAATTTCTTGCGAATCGGGTCTATGAAGTTGTTAATCAAATCCTCTCGTTCCGGCTCGCTTTGCTTGATTTTCTCGGCGATAAAGCTGTAGATGTCCGGCTCGGTGTATTTCATGGCCAGGTCCTCCAGTTCGCTCTTGATGGAGAAAAGCCCCAGACGGTGGGCGAGGGGAGCATAGACGTTGATGGTCTCGGATGCAATCTTGAGTTGCTTGTCGCGAGCCATGGAGTCGAGCGTGCGCATGTTGTGCAGGCGGTCGGCTAGCTTGATCAAGATAACCCGCACATCGTCCGAAAGCGAGAAGAGCAGTTTCTTGAAGTTCTCGGCCTGAATCGAGAACGATTGGTTCTGGTCGAAAATGGCATCGATTTTGGTCAGCCCGTCCACAATGCGGGCCACGGTAGGACCGAAGCCGTTTTCTATATCGGTCAGCGTGTATTCGGTGTCTTCCACCACGTCGTGCAGCAGGGCGCAGACCACGGCGGTAGGCCCTAAGCCAATGTCTTCCACCACGATATGAGCCACTTCCAAAGGATGGTAGATATAGGGTTCGCCGGATTTGCGGCGGGTATGCCCGTGCGCGGTCACCGCCAGAACAAAGGCTTTGTGGATCGCATCGTGTTCCTCTTGGCTTATCTCGCGTTTGAACGATTTGAAGATGAGTCGGTACCGCCTCAAAATCTCTTTTTTCTCTTGTGCTTCGTCAATCTTGTACATGGGCTTGATTTTTAAGGGAGGAACTCAGTGGATTACTCGTGGTGCTATGCAGCCCGGCGGTTGCCGGATTGCTTTCGGGTTGTTCTGCCGGCCTCGAATCCGGACAAACCGTGCGGGCGTGTCCGAGGCTGGCGCGGTCCAAGTCGAAGACTTCCAGATTGGACAGCTTCTTGCCGTCAATGTCGAGCCGGACGGCGGTGATATGGGCATGGAAGCCTTTGTTCCCGGCTGCTCCGGGATTGATATGCATCCAGCCATGTTTCTTGTCGAGCATCACTTTGAGGATATGCGAATGCCCGCTGATGAAGATATCCGGTTTCTCGGCTTCGAGCCAAGGAAGGATGCCGGGCTCGTAATGGCCGGGATAGCCACCGATATGGGTCATGGCTATCTTGCAGCCTTCGCATTCGAAAATCCGCCTTTCCTTGAGGCTGATCCGAACCAAGTAGTCATCGATATTCCCATAGACGGCCAGTGTGGGTCTGAAAGCGGATAAACGGTCCAGCACAGGCAGCCCTCCCAAATCCCCGGCATGCCACAGGCACTGGCAGGGTTCCAGAAAACGGAGTACCTGAGGGAGAAGTTCTCCATGGGTGTCGGATAAAATGCCTACTTTGGTCATGACGGATTCTCTATTGCTGCATTTGTTTACGGGTTTGAGGTGTCTTCCGTGAGACACTTTCCCTTTTACCGGAATGGGCCGGGTTTTCGTTGGAAGCGGATCGGGCTGATGCTGCGTTCAGCCGAAGACGGGCTTAGCGGAGCCGGTCGGCGGAACGCACCAATGCTTCGTCTTTCTTGATGGCTCGCGATGCCATGTTGGTCAAGATGAGCGACCCGAATGGCAGGAAACAAATCCAGCGGTAGTTCACGATTCTTCCGGCTTCATCGGCCATGTCCGGAGCAATGTTCGATGCGATGGCATCGGGCCCCAAGAATAGGAGTCCAAGCAGTATGATGTTGAGAAAGAAGGCGGTGGCGCACAGTTTTATCTGCCGGGGACGGTTCTTGTACGAAAACAAGGCGACAGCCAGAAATACGATGACCAGCGCGGCCACCATGGTGAAAATGGGGAACCAGTACGATCCGGCTGTAGCGTTGAAAATTTGTCCGTCTCCGGTAAACCCGCTCATATTCATCGGGTATTCGTGCCCTTTGACATTGAAGCTGACCACAGGTCCGAAAAACAAACTGGCTGTCAACAGCATGGCCAGAAACAGGAATACCGATTGGATTCGTTGAATCATGATTTGTAAAGAGGTTTTAAAGTTAATCTTAAATAGGGGTGTTGAAAAGGTTTTAGTCTCAGTATCAAAAAGCTACATTTCCCACACCTCCCAATCCCCAGTCTTTTGAATTACAAATATAGTGAAAGCCGAGAGCAAAGCCAAGCCTGTTTCTTGCATGGCTTTGCCGAGGCGCATCCTATATCGTTGCCGAAGTCAACAAATATAGTGAAAGCCGAGAGCAAAGCCAAGCCTGTTTCTTGCATGGCTTTGCCGAGGCACCACCGTATATGCGGCGAAGCCGAAAATCTTCAAAATTTCCCTGTTTTCGGTGACGGTTTTAGTTAAAATTGTATATTTGCAACGCCTTTGCAGCAGGGAGAGATAGTTAACAGGCTGTTTATCACTGCCGAGCAAGCAAAGCGGGGCATTAGCTCATCTGGTAGAGCGTTTGGTTCGCAATCAAAAGGTAGTGGGTTCGAGTCCCATATGCTCCACGAATTTAATTGATAATCAGAAAAATAAAAAGGATGGAACGCCTGCCGTTTCCATCCTTTTTCGTTATCTACAAACAACATGGGCATACATCTGCCTCATCAAGAGAATACCCGTATTTACAGCTTTCCCCGGCAATAGTCCATCTCCTCCAGGCTGCACCAGCCGGCATCGCGGATTTCCTTCAAGAAAAGCTTGGCGCACATCTCGGCATCGTCCCCGGCTCGGTGATGGTGGCCGAACGGAATCTCGAACTGGCTGCAGAGGAAATCCAATGAATTGCGGCTGAAATCGTAAAGATGACGGGCGGCCCGCAAGGAACAGTAATAGTCTATGTCGGGCTTTTCCAAGCCGTAATATTCCAGCGAATACCGGATGCAGCTCATATCGAAAGCCGCGTTGTGGGCCACCAAGACAGGCGTTTCCTGCAAATAATCCAGGATTTTGGCCCATATTGCCGGAAATTCCGGAGAACGGGCCGTATCCTGTGGCCGGATTCCATGAATCCTGATATTACCCCAATGGTAGTAGTTGTCCTTGGGGCGGACCAGCCAGGAATCCGTCTCGATAATCAGGCCCTCTTTCACCACGCAGATACCGGCTTCACATACCGAGGCGTGTCCTCCGGTAGCGGTCTCAAAATCAATGGCTATAAAGTCCAAGCCCTGCACGGGGGCATGGGTTCCTGTCGAAGCATCAAACATGGGCGCAAAGGTACGATTATTGAGGTTTCTTAGAAGCTGTTTAAATTTATTTGTTTAGGCCATCGGGAGGGGATTTGGAGGGATGGCGCCGCGTTTTTCAAAGGAGGATAGCCCAGCTATCTGACGTGAAAAACGCAAGCAAGACCCCAAATAGCCCCCGATGGGCAAACAAAATCCTGAAACCGCCCCCTCAAGATTCATTCTTTTCAGGATTGTAAAAAATTTTAAACAGCTTCTTATTGCGCTTTTTTCCGGGCGGCGCGAATAATGAAAAACAGAGCAAGCGCTACGAAGCAAGCCAAGATGCAGAACATTTCCGCCTTGTGGTTCATCGGGTCGATCCAGAATTCGGCAAGCAGTTGGTTACGGGAAAAGACTTCGATGAACGTCCAGAAAATGATGACGGTGGCGATGCCCATGCGGATGTTCGCGCCCCAGCCGGACAACTTGAGCTGATGACGGAACATGAAAATGGAGCCGACCAAGCAACCGATGGCGATAATGAGCGTGACCGGATGGCTGTCGCCCAAGAAAACCGGGTCGTACAAGAACATCAGCAGCAGGTAGAGTGTCCACATCATGAGGTTCAGCTCCAGAAAAGTGGTGATGGAAACGTGGTGCGACATGCTGTGCGGCACGATTTCCTGACGTTTCTTCCCGAAGAACACCTTTTGCAGCCAATTGTACGCCAAGCAGCCGGAACGGGTATTGAACAGGTACAAGACAGTGAACATCATCCAGATACCGAAAGTGGCAGGCATGATCAGGTATTCGGGGCGGGAGCCGGTGAGAGCTTTCAGTTCGGATACAGGCATGTCGTTGACATTGATGCCGTTAATCAGGGTTTGATGCTGGATGCCGATGCCGTTCAGGTATTCTGTCGTGGTGGTGACGATGCCAGAACCCACCAAGTCGTAATGGGCTCCGTATCGGCCTGCGTAATAAGCAAAAAGGAATTCAACCCATCCTGTCCAGAAGAGAAGCCCGCCGAACAAACCCCAAAGGGTCTGCTTGGTATCGCCTTTGGCAAAGACACCGATGATGACCATGGCTAATCCTGCCGCACCCATCGCGAAGGCGGCCGGATGCAAGGCCGAGGGGGGCAGATTTGATTCCATGACTTTCATCAAGGCATGACCCAAAGGCATGGTGCAAAGTACTAATAAGAAAGAGGCTATCGTTTTGCCCCAGTGCCATTTTTTTGAGCTTGGAAGGTTTTTCAACCTCTGCCTTCTTCGAGTGTCCTGCAGAGCAGGGGACAAGGTTGTTTTCATAATAGATATTTTAGGGTTTAGCCGTTTTTTTCAGGGGACGTCGAGACGTAAACAACTTGTACAATCCGTATTTTGCAGGTGGCTATTGCCCCATGTCCATCAATAAGAGCCGCTAATTTATCCCAAATCGCTCATTAGACTTTGGGGAGATTGCCCGCTTGTGTCATGCAGCATGCTTCCCGCCTAGCCGAAGGCGTAGCGGGCTACGTCGAGGCGTAGCGAGAAACAGGATGCGGACAGAGGCGGGCAAGATGCCCGAAAGCCTCATTTTCCTAACCGAAAACAGCCCCGGCGTGTCTAATGACCGATTTGGGTTTATTCATCTTGCCCAAAAAGTCCAAACAGGACCGGATTATCCGATGTCATGAAGCAACCAGAAAAGTGAATTGCCAGTTGCAATGTTGTCAGCTCCAGTTCTGGCCGATGCGTCTATGTGGCGGAGACGGTTCGTCTTGAGATTTTCCATGTGAAAATACCCTGAAGTGTTTTTTTTCATCTACATCAACGCCTCGATGGCTTGGCGGATTTTTTCCGGGTCGCTGGCCTCGCGGGCGTATTCTTCTATATGGACCGTGCCGCCCATCGAGACTTCGGGATTGCGGAACTGCATCCGGCTCTCGATACGGCTGCGGCCGGAAAGATGGAATTCCTTGGCTCCGGTCTCCCGGGCGATGCGGGCGATATTCCCGGCATTGAGCCCGCAGCCCGGCATCACAATCAGCTTTCCGCTCCGGCAGACTAATTCCTTGAGCAATCCCGTTCCTTCCAACGCCGAATTTTTCATGCCCGAACTCAAAAGCCGTGCGCAACCGGCCGATTGCAGGACGGCCAAGGCCTCGAAAGGATCCCGGCACATGTCGAAAGCCCGATGGAAGGTGAAGGGCAGGGGATAAGAAGCCTCTATGCACTGCTCCAGAAACGCCCGGTCCACTTGACCGTCCTCCTGCAGCATCCCGCTCACGATGCCGGCTGCCCCCGACAGCTTGGCTATCCGGATATCTTCCAACATGACCGCCTGCTCCTCAGCCGAATAGAGGAAATCCCCGCCCCGGGGACGGATAATCACATTCACAGCGATGCCCTCCACAGTACAGGCCTGTTTGATACAGCCATAAGAGGGGGTCGTACCGCCTTCCGGCATCCCGGCGCAAAGCTCCACCCGGTCCGCCCCGGCTTCAGCCGCCGCCTTGACGCTTTCCACCGAGTTGGCGCAGACTTCTATCTTGAATTCCGAACGTTTCATTGTATTTCAAGTTCTATCACATAATCGATTTCATCCGGCACTTTCCCGAAAGAAAGCCAGACCCCGTCCTTGTCCTGCTTGAACCGGACCGGCTCCCCGGAAGCGAACTCCTTGGCCCTCTTCACTTTCAGCCCCGTCACCGGCACAAAAAGCCCCTTGTCCGGCAAGTCCAATATATGTACATACCGCTTGTCGCCTTTGCGCGTCATCACGCCCCAGTCCCGCGGACTCACTTCGCCACCCCGCGTCCCGTACAGCGTAGGCCCGTAAACCTTCATCCATTCCCCGATTTCCTTGAGCCGTTCCAGTGCCAAAGCCGGCAATTCGCCGTCAGGCTGCGGGCCGATATTCAGCAGCAGGTTGGCATTGCGCCCGGCCGCCCGCACCAGATAATGAACCAAAGTCCGCGTATCCTTGTAGTCTTGGTCGGCAATCTTGTAGCCCCACATCCCGTTCATCGTCTGGCAAGTCTCCAATGGCAAGGAACTGATATCCTGACCCGACAAGCCCGCCGTGTTCTCTCCAGGCAGGTCCCGCTCGAAAATCTGGATATCCTCGCCCTCGAACGGCACCTGATGATGGTTGTTCCCAATCAGGCACGCAGGCTGCAGCTCATGCACCATTTGGTACTGTTCCGGCAGCTGCCAGTCGAAACTGCTGTCCTGGTCGTGATCCCACCAGCCGTCGAACCAGATAGCCCCGATAGGGCCGTATTCCGTCAGCAATTCCCGTATCTGATGGTTCATGAACGCATAATAAGTAGCCCATTCCCCGTGGCTGTCGCGCCCTGTGCCACGGCCTGTCCGTCCTAAAGGATAATAATCCTCCCGGTCCCAGTCCAAATGCGAATAATACAGATGCAAGCCGATTCCCTGCTTCTGGCATTCCTCGGCCAGTTCTTTCAGCACATCCCGCTTGAAAGGCGTGGCATCCACGATATTGTAGTCCGAAAATTCGGTGTCCCACATCGAAAAGCCTTCGTGGTGCCGGGTCGTGAAACAAATGTATTGGGCACCCGAAGCCTTGATGGCCGACACCCATTCGGCCGCATCGAAGCGGGAAGGGTAGAAGCCCCCGGCCAGCTTGCGGTATTCCTCATGGTCGATGCCCCGGTTCATGTACCATTCGCCCTGCGCCAGCATGCTGTACAGGCCCCAATGCAGGAAGATGCCGAATTTTTGGTCGCGGAAATGTTCCCGAGCCTGCAAGTTCTCCTCGGAAGGAATGTAACGGTATTCAGCTGTCTCTGATGCCGTTGACCGTTTGGCTGCTTCTGCCACCGAGTCCGATGCAGGATTTTCTGCCTTGGCGATGCCTAAGCCGAGCGTCATGCCAAGCCCCAGCAAAAGCACTGTATTATATTTCATTTTCATAGGATTAACTTGGATTTTCGGGCTTAATGCCCCATTGGACATAAGGCAGGGCAGTATCATAAAACCCGATAGACCAGTTCCGATGCCGGCCTTTTGGGTACATGGTGGACCCCATCCTCCGTCCGCCAGTATTTTACATCCCCGCCTTGCATTTCTTCTATCACCACCTTTTCTTTAGGGCGACCCAAGGCCAGGACATGCAGGATTTGCAAGTGTCCGGGCAGTTGCAGCAAGTTCCGGAGTTCCGCATTGTTGAATGCCTTGATGATGCAGCAACCATAGTCCTCCGCGCAGGCCGACAGTCCGAGCGTCTGCAACTGGATGCCGTCGTCGCAAAGGCAGTTCGATGCTATGTCCTTGTCCAAGAGCTGAATCAGGTAAGCTGACGGGCGTTCGCCTTCCTCCGGCCCCGGCCAGTCCTTGAGATAGCCGGCCCAAGTCAGAAGCGGGAACACCTTGGCGCATTCTTCCGCCTGATGCACGATAACATATTTGAGAGCTTGCGCGTTGCGGCCCGACGCGCAGTAACGGCAGTTGCCAACCCAGCGCATGAGCGATTCCACCGGAATCCGGTCATTTTGGATGAAACGCCTTATGGAACGGTTCTGCAAAAGGAGTCTGGATAGGACTGTTGCCGACATGGGTTGCGGGCAGTTGTTGTTTTCTTGATTGAACTCAGGTGTCATTGACAATATTTCTTAGTGCGCGAAGATAGGTATATTCCGCGTTGCCAAGACACACAAAACTCCAAAACTTTTCAAAGTTCGGCTAAACCGCGCAAATTCGGCATCTTGCGTCTTACCCATTCTGACGCATCGCCCCAAGAAGAAAGACGGCCAGCAACTGCAAAGCACTGTGGATGCCCAAATGGCTACCGACAAGGATTTGCTGCAAGTCAGAGCCGAACAAAGCGGAATCCGCTACCAGCTGCAAAAAGCCCGCAGCGGGGTGGAACTCTGCCGCATGGTCCGATGCAGCCGAATCGGGCTCAGCCTGGATACAGCGGTGTTCCTGACCGATACGATCCTGAACCAGCCGGTTCCCGAACTGAGCGAAGTCTCCATTGAAAACCGTCCGGAGCTGGCCTTGCTGCAAAAGCAGGTGGAAGCCTGCAAACAACAGTCCAAGATGGTTCTCGGCGACATGCTGCCCACGGCCGGCTTAGCCCTGGTTATACGTATATGGGCAATATCGACCTGAATACCAGTGTGAACACCGGCAAGGGAACAATACCTGTCAACTACGAAATGGACTTCAGCATTCCCATGGCGATGGTCGCCGTCAGGATTCCCATCACCGAATGGGGGGCCGGCTCGCAGAAGATAAAAAAAGCCAGATTGGAAGTCCGGAACGCTGAATTGGATCTGGCACAGAACGAACGCCTCTTGACGATGGAAGCCCGACAGGCGGCTTTGAACTTGCGTGAAGGCTATATGTTGATTGGCTCGGCCCGGCTTTCGGTGGAACACGCTACGGAAAGCCTCCGGGTCATGCGCCAGCGTTACGACTTGCAGATGTGCAGCCTGGGCGACCTGCTCGATGCCCATGCGCAATGGCAGCGGGCCGAAAGCAACTTGATTGAAGCCAAGACTCAGTACAAGATTCACGAAACCGAATACCTCCGTGCCACGGGGAATTTGTAATTTCGCCACAAGTCCGGACGGGCATCCAGCGCGAACCGGGCAAGAGAGATGCGGAAAATCATACATATAGACATGGATGCATTCTACGCCTCGGTAGAGCAGCGGGACTTCCCCGAGCTGAGGGGCAAGCCGGTGGCGGTAGGCCGGGCGGAGGCACGTTCGGTGGTTGCCGCCGCCAGCTACGAAGCCCGGAAATTCGGGGTCCGTTCCGCCATGCCTTCCTTGCAGGCACAACGCCTTTGCCCGCAGCTGCATTTCCAGCCCGCCCGTTTCGAGGTCTATCGTGCCGTATCGGCGCAGATACGTTCCATTTTTTTGGACTACACCGATTTGGTGGAACCCTTGTCGTTGGACGAAGCCTATCTGGATGTGACGCGCGACAAGAAGGACATCCGATCGGCCACCTTGATCGCCTTGGAGATAAAGAAGCGGATTCGGGAAAAGACGGGCCTGACCGCCTCGGCCGGCGTTTCCTACAATAAGTTCCTGGCCAAAATGGCTTCGGACTACCGGAAGCCGAACGGGATTTTCGTGGTCGAACCCCATCAGGCGGAGGCTTTCATCCTGCCTCTGCCGATAGAGAAATTCTACGGGGTAGGCGAGGTGACCGCCCGGAAATTCAAGGAAATGGGCGTGCATACAGGAGCCGGCCTGCTGAAACTGAGCCGGAACTACCTTATGTCTCGCTTCGGCAAGGTCGGTTCCTATTATTACGACATCGTGCGGGGCATAGACGAACGTCCCGTGCAGCCGGAGCGGATCCGGAAGTCCTATAGCGTGGAAAACACCTATGCGGAGGACATCCACGACCGATTCGGCCTGATAACCGAGCTCTACCGTTTGGAAAAACGGCTGGCTCGTTTGTTAGAGAGGGACGGCGTGGCAGCCAAGACCGTGGTCATCAAGGTGCGTTACCACGATTTCACGACCCAGAGCCGCAACCATACGCTCCCGTATCCGGTATCGAATTTCGAAAGCCTGCACCAAGCCGTCCGTCAGATGAGGGACAGCTTCCCTTGGCAGGCCCAAGGCATCCGCCTCTTGGGCGTGGGAGTCCAGAACCTGATATTGCCGGATGCCGAGGAACATTCCGTCAAGCAACTGAGCCTGTTTTGAGAAGCTGTTTAAAATTTCTTACAATCCTGAAAAGGCTGCATTTTCAGGGACCGGTTTCAGGATTTTGTTTGCCCATCGGGGGCTATTTCGGGTCTGGGTTGAGCGATGCTCGATGATAGCTTGGTCTCGGAGAAATCAAAGCTTGCTTTGATTCCCCGCTCGACTTTCGCTATCGTTTGCGTTTTTCACGTCAGATAGCTTGGCTATCCTCCTTTGAAAAACGCCGCGCCATCCCTCCAAATCCCCTCCCGATGGCCTGAACAAATAAACCCAAATCGGTCATTAGACACGCCGGGGCTGTTTTCGGTTAGGAAAATGAGGCTTTCGGGCATCTTGCCCGCCTCTGTCCGCATCCTGTTTCTCGCTACGCCTCGACGTAGCCCGCTACGCCTTCGGCTAGGCGAGAAGCATGCTGCATGACACAAGCGGGCAATCTCCCCAAAGTCTAATGACCGATTTGGGTTTAAACATCTTCTGATTTGAGGAAAAGCGAGAACGACAATGCCAGAAAGCAGAAAGCGGTGTATCAAATGGATCAGATGTCCTTATGATACACCGCCTTGATATGTGGCCGGAGGGAAGTCCGCTTCTACTTGACGTAATGAACGTAATCGGCCTTGCGGGCCTTGGGTGCGGGATTGGCCTGGGCCGGATAGCCGAGGATGCAGTTCCCGATTCCTTCGTAATCGCCTTCGATGCCCCATTCCTTCAGCAGGGCTTTGCCTTCTTCGCTATCGAAGACTTCCTTGGCACGGTGGATCCAGCAAGATCCGAGGCCCACGGCGTGGGCGGCGTTCATCAGGTTGCCCATCACCAGAGACCCGTCGTACAGATAAGTAGGATACTGTCTGTCGGCAAGGACGATGAGGACTACGGGCGCACCGTAGAACGGGTCGTTGGTCCCGCCCAATACCGCGGCGTTGAGCTGGGAAAGCTTGTCGCGGGTGGCTTTGTCGGTCACAGCCACGATAATAGGCGATTGGTTGCCTTTTCCGGTCGGGGCGTATGTCCCGGCTTCCAATACTTTTTCAATCAGTTCCATCGGAGGAACGGAGTCTTGGTAGGCGCGGATGGAACGGCGGGTCTTGAGGACCTCCAAAGTTTCATTCTGGTTCATGTCGTTGTTTTCTTTAGGCGTGTTGCAGCAGGAACTCAGCATGAAAAGCGAGAACACTGCCGATAAGATGATGTACTTCATGATATTTTTTAATTGTTTTGGTTTTTTGTGTCGCGTTTTGCGGAATTTTTGCGCGGACAGGAATCTTTTAGAAGCTGTTTAAATTTATTTGTTTAGGCCATCGGGAGGGGATTTGGAGGGATGGCGCCGCGTTTTTCAAAGGAGGATAGCCCAGCTATCTGACGTGAAAAACGCAAGCAAGACCCCAAATAGCCCCCGATGGGCAAACAAAATCCTGAAACCGCCCCTCAAGATTCATTCTTTTCAGGATTGTAAAAAATTTTAAACAGCTTCTTAAAAATCTGTTGCGGGAAACGAATCGTATTGCCGCTAAAGGACAAATTTAGCAAAAAAAATTGAAACTACCGGTATTCCCGGCCGGAGAGTGAACGCCAAAGGGCGTAGTATTTGAGCGTGGAGACCGGTTTGTGCGCGATGAGCTGGTAGCGGATTTCCGGCCCGCAGTTGAAGTACATGGAACGGGAAAGGAAAGTACCGTAGCCGGTGATTTCATCGATCCGGCAGGTGATGCACTGCTTTTCGTGGCGGATTTCCACGCGGTCGCCGAAGAGGGCTATCGAGGCGTGTTCGGAAAGGCGGTGTATCTTCCCATGTTCGATCCGGCTCAGTTCAAAGTCGGAATCCGAAGCCAAAGGTTTCCCAGTCGATAGCCGGAGTTCCGCGGAATGTTCGTTCATCCATTGTTTTTGGAAGCGGTTCCATTGGGCAAAGTTGTCGAAAGGCATCAGAGACCTTTTTTCGAACCATCCGGTTTCCAGATAACGTGCCGAAAGCCCGCAATCGCAATGAATTCCGTTGCCGGAAGTCCGTATCGTGCCGAAGCGGAGGCAGCGAGGGCAGAGATAAGCTGCGTATTGCAGGCCTTCGGCCAAGGCTTTGCCCTTGTAGAGGTCGCCATGCGCCGCTTGGACTTCGTAGGCGTTGACATGGAGGTCGCGGCAGATGGCTTGGTAGATTCCTTCCTCGCTCATGGAGGCCAGTTCTTCGGGCGTGTATTCATGCACTAATTCGCCCCGCATCGGCCCCCGGCGTTTGTGTTCTGCCCATCGGGGACGCAGCAGGTAACCGCCGGTAATCCGGTAGGTGACCAAGGCAGCTCCCGACTCTTTGGCCATGCGGGCGGTGCGGGGCGAGATGAACTCGGTTTCCCCATCCCAGCTCCGGTTTCCTTCCGGGAACATGCCCACCGAGACCCCGGCGCGGAGGTTGGCTTCGATGGCGGCAATCGCGGCATCGCCCTTGGCACCTTTCTCCCGAGGTATGATGCCGAAGAAAGGATTCAGGAAGAAACCGGCCAGGCCTTTGGTCAGCGAGGCATTGGCCACGAAGCGCATGTGCCGGCGCGTGCCGATTACCAGGAAAGCCGGATCGAGGTTCTGGGTATGGTTACCCAAGGCTAAGAAGGTCTTGCTCTGAATCTTGCAGGGTTTGTACCGGATATGGAACAGGATATTGACCACCGGCCCGATGAAGGTACGGCAAAAGGCATAGACCCCGCGCTGGAAGCCCACGCCTTTTGCGATTTGATCATATTCCGCGTTTTGTCGAGTTTTTTTGGCTTGCATGGGGCGTCTTTGGCATGAATAGGACTTTTAATGTATATGACCGGGTTACTATCGCAACATTCAATCTGTCTCGAAAAATTGTTTTGCTACGCTATTGTCGGCAGGTCGGATTACTCGTTACCGCCTGCCTGCCGTTCGGATTCTTCCTGCTCCAGGACCCGGTACGCCACCTTCCCCACCAAGGTCTTGGGCAGCTCCTTGCGGAACTCGATATCGTAAGGCATCGCGTACTTGGCCACGTACTTGCGGCAGTAGGATAGAAGTTCCTCCTTGACGGCATCCGAAGCTTCGATGCCGGGGCGAAGCATGACGAAAGCTTTCACTTTATGCATCTTGTAGGGGTCTGGAACACCGATGATACAGCTCATCTGCACCTTTTCATGGGCATCGAGGACGTTCTCGATTTGCGCCGGATAGACATTGTAGCCGGAAGTGACAATCATGCGCTTGATTCGGCCTTTGAAATAGATGAAGCCCTGTTCGTCCATCATGCCGAGGTCGCCGGTGTAGAGCCAGATCATGCCATCGGCGTGCTTGCGCAAGGTCTTGGCGGTCTCCTCCGGCTTGTTGTAATAGCCGGACATCACCGTCGGGCCGGCCAGCACGATCTCGCCTTCTTCTCCGTAGGGCAGCTCCTCGTCCGTGCCGGGTTTGACAATCTTGTAGTAGGTGTCCGGGAAAGGAATGCCGATGCTGCCTTCCTTTTGCAGCTTGACCGGCGTGAGGCAGGAAGCCGTCACGCATTCGGTGGTGCCGTATCCCTCGCGCACCTTGATAGAGGCTTTGTGTTCTGCCAGGAACTGGTCCAGCTTCTTCTTGAGCTCGATGGAAAGGGAATCCCCGCCGGAGAACACCCCTTTGAGGTGGGAGAAGTCGGCATGGCCCAAATTCGGCAGCCGCAGCATGGCTTCGTAAAGGGTCGGCACGCCGGCGATGAAGTTGCATTTGTTGCGGCTGATCAGTTTGGAATAGCTCTTGGGCGTGAATCTCGGTACCAAGACGCAGCGTCCGCCTTTGGCCAGCATGGTATGGATGCAGACCCCTAAGCCGAAACCGTGGAAGACAGGCATCGCGGCCAGCATCCGGTCTCCGGGTTGGAACATAGGGTTGGAGGCGATGACCTGCTCGGCCAAGGCGTTGAAGTTGCGGTTGGTCAGCACGATGCCTTTGGTGGTACCGGTGGTGCCTCCCGAATAGAGGATTACTGCCGGGTCGTTGTCATCTCTTTCCACCTTATAATTGTAGAAGCAGCATTTGGATAGTTTCATGAAGTCTTTCCAGCGGATAACCGGGGCATCGTCGGGTATCTTGGCAATCTTGTAGCCTTCGGTGATCATGTACCCGGCGCGGATGGGCTTGGAAAGCTCGTCCTTGATACGGGCCAGGATCACGTTGACAATCCCGGTATTCTTGCGGATGGCTTCAATCTTGCCGTAGAATTGGTCCAACGTGATGACGGTGATGCTGTTGGATTCGTTGAGGTAGAATTCTATCTCTTTTTCGCTCGACAGGGGATGGACCATGCTGGCGATTCCGCCGATAAGGTTGACCGCATAGAAAGCATAGATGGCCTGCGGGCAGTTGGGCATCGCGATCGTCACGCAATCCCCTTTGCGGATGCCTATCGTCTTGAGCGCCTTGGCGCACTGTTCGATGTTCCGGACCATCTTGGCGTAGGTGGTGGACTTGCCCATGAAGTCGAAGGCGACGTATTTGGGGTATCGGCTGGCGATACTGGCCACCATGTCGAACATGGAGCCTTTGAAGTATTCCAAATGGACAGGTACGCCTTCGGTATAGGGATACCAAGGCGTCTTGACGGTATTTTCGCTCATGACAGAAACAATTTGCCTGCGAAGGTACGAAAAACTATCGGCTTTGCCGGATTTTCCGGAGGAAACAGCAGGAAAAAAAGCAAAAACGCCTATTTCTCCACCTCCCATCGGGAAGGCGAGCCTATTTCCCTGTCTTTATGTATTCGATGGCGCGTTCCAGCTGAGAATCGATGCCTTGGCTGAAGCTGGCCGCATCGTAGGGGGCTTCTATGGTCGGGGGAATGCCGACACCCTCGTAGATATTGCCCTCGATGTCTTTGAGCATGGTCATGGTCGTGTAGGCTTCAATCACATTGTTCTTGAAGTACCCATCGTAATAGAGCGGGAAGGCTTCGTTCGAAGCCGAGAGGCTGCCATGCCCTCCCCAGGTTCGTTCGCCGACAAAGCAGCCTTTCGGCAAGCTAAGGATGGCCGTCGTGGTCATTTCGGCCATGCTGACCGAATGCATATCGGCCAAGGCGACAATGGGAATGTCCAATTGCCGTTTCTTTTCCAATACGGGCAAGGTTTCCGGGAACCAGGGCGTGTAATCCAAACGGCCTAAGCCTTGCTTCTTGCGATTGTAGCAGATGGTGTGGTTTTCTTCAGCGAATTTGCCCAGTACCAAAGGCAAATCGGATAAATATCCGCCCCCGTTGTTCCTCACGTCTATGATAACACCTTTCAGGTCGGGATAGTTATCGATAAAATCGTGGTACTGCGTGATGACGCGGTCTATCGGATCGCCGGTTTGATAGTGTTTGGTCAGCATGAAGGAGGTCAGCTGGAAGTAGAGGATATTTCCGTCGATGATACCTGTTCCCGCCCCCATGTCTTCCGTACTCCGATAGATGAAGTCAGACAGCCTGCCTTGGTTTTGCATTTGCAATATCGCATTTTGCCATTGGGGCGGAAAATAGCCCGGATAGTGGAAATCTTCCCGTTGGAGTATCCTGGCGGAGGCTGGCTGCGTCCGGTAGACAGTGTCTGGAAGCGTGAAAGAGACCGAGAGATGCCCATCGATCAGATTGGCCGACATTTCCTTAATCATTTCAAATGCATAGTTGTTGATCTCTTTGTTAGTGAATCCGCTGTCAAGCAAGGCATCGAACTTCGGTTTGTACTGTTTGTACACGGCATCCCAGTCGGTGGGGTCGATGGACCAGAAGACGTAATTGTGGTTCATGCCGGACCAATAGGATTCGAAGGCTTGCGTCCAGTTGGTTATGTTTTCGATTCTTGGATCTATGATATACGGCGTTTCTTTTCGGCATCCGGAGGCAATGAAGATGATGACGAGAAGAAAGAATGTTTTGTTTTTCATTGTCTTGGAACTTTGGGTATTGTTTGATGGATTTTTTCGGATAAGTTTATTACGCGTTTTTGCTGCATATATGAAGTTTGGCCGCGCTTGCTGTCTTTATCCGCGGCTAAGGGGGGATTATTCAGGCCTAGTGCGCTTTTTGTCCAGATTGAAAGCGACTCCGGCCTGGATCAGAAAACTGTTGAGGTAGCGGGGTGCCTGGTCTGTCATGTAGTTTTTCTGCATATCGGAAAGGCTGTAACAGTACCGACCTT
Source organism: uncultured Bacteroidales bacterium (assembly GCA_944320465.1). GTDB lineage: Bacteria > Bacteroidota > Bacteroidia > Bacteroidales > P3 > Pullibacteroides. The sequence continues at coordinate 21,800 of CALUHO010000019.1, forward strand.
CAAGCTGGACGGCGATGAGCGATGTGATTTTGTACTCTATTCCGATGCCGATCAGCAGCCCGCCTTCAAAGCGGTCGTCCCGTCTCGTATCGAATTCGTAGGCTTCATCGTATTGGTAGTAGATGGTACCCGTCCCAGCACCTTGATTAATGCCGAACTGGGTGAACTCAAGGCCTTGGCGCCGAGAAGCCAGCCAGCCGCCGACATAGCCGCCGGCATCCAAGAACCCTTTGACTTTCTTGCCGCCGAAGGAGAAGCGGGCAAAGACCGGTACGGAGAGATAGTGGTTTGTCCTGTTTTCGTAAAAACCGTAGTAGGGGGAACGTTCCAATCGGTAGTTCTTTTGATTATAGGACAGTTCGGCTTGCAGGGCGAGCCAGTCGAAGAACCGGTATTGCACGGGGATGCCTATCGCGAAACCGCTGCGGCCAACATAATTCCAGTCGTAAAAATACCGGGTCTTGGTGTTCAGGGTACTGTAGGTGTAGCCGCCTTTTATTCCGATGTTCCATTGGGCGGAGGCGGGAAGAATGCTGGCTGCGGACAGCAGGAGCAGGAATAACGCTTTTTTCATTTTTTTGAATTTTCGGTGGTCGAAGGTGTTGCGGCGGACGCAAGCGCGTGATGCCGGTTCGTTGGACTTTAGAGTGGGCGGAGGCTGGCAAGCAAACGGTTGTATTCGTTGACGAACTCTTCCATGACAGTCTTGACCGGCAGTATGCTCTTGAACTGGGAGACATTCTGGCCTATCTCTAATTCTCCGTTTTCCAAATCGCCTTCAAAGATGCCTCTTTTGGCACGTCCTCGTCCTAAGAGGGACGCGATTTCTTCTTTGCCGGCACCCCGGTTTTCGGCTTCCTGCACCTGTTCAAAGAAGCGGTTCTTAGCTAGTCGGGTCGGGCCTACTTTCTTGAGCAGCAGAAAGGTGTCGCCCTCGTTGAGCCGGGTGCAGAATTCCTTGAAGGCCGGGCTGGCCGAGCTTTCTTCGGTGAGCGCGAAACGGGTACCGATCTGGACGCCTTCCGCCCCGAGAGCCATGGATGCCAGCATCGCAGCTCCGCTGCCGATGCCGCCGGCGGCTATCAGGGGCATCGTGGTGCAGCGCCGTACCTCCGGAACCAGGCACATCGTGGTCGTTTCTTCCTTGCCGTTGTGGCCGCCGGCCTCGAAGCCTTCGGCTACGATGGCATCCACCCCGGCTTCCTCGCATTTACGGGCGAATTTGGTGGAAGCGACCACATGCGCCACCTTGATGCCGTGTTCATGGAAGAAGGGAGTCCAGGCTTTGGGATTCCCTGCCGATGTGAACACGATAGGCACTTTTTCTTCGACAATGATATTGGCAATCGTCTCCAATTCAGGGTACATCAGCGGCACATTGACCCCGAAAGGCTTCTGGGTGGCATCCTTGCATTTTCGGATATGCTCGCGCAGGGTCTCCGGGTGCATGGAACCGGCCCCGATGAGGCCCAATCCTCCGTTTTCGCTGACGGCCGAGGCCAAACGCCATCCGCTGCACCAGACCATGCCTCCCGAAACAATCGGGTGCCGGATATTGAAAAGCTGGCAGATACGGTTCTGCATATCAGGATTTTTCTTGAATGTGGAATCGTCTGGAGGACATACGCCTCCCTCGTGTCCGCCTGTCATCTGCATAGACTTGGTTTATGATGGTTTGAAATTTCGATTAAAGCTATCAATGCGTTGAAATATATACTTCTATGGCACCTCGCCCGTATTTCGTGATGGAAGCATCCATATAGTGGACTCCCGGATAGTCTTTCAGGCGTTTCTCTATTTCGTGCTTCAGGATGCCGTTGCCGACTCCGTGGATGAAGATGATTTTGGATAGTTTACGGCTGATAGCCTGGTTGAGGCAGGTCTCGAATACGGAAATCTGCTTGCTCAAGTAATCCTCTTCCTTGGCGCCTTTGAATTCCAAACGGGTATCAAGCAGGCTTTCCACATGCAAGTCCACTTCAGCCACATCCGGCTTGATCATGTAACGGGCCAAGGGGTTGGATTTGTCTTCCACGATAAGTTTCCCGATACCGTTTTTATCTTTTTCGGCCTTCTTCTCGGCCTCCAGGCTCTGATGTACCAAAAGGTGGTCTGCTTTGTGGGCTGCCAAGTTCAACATGGGTACCAGCAAGGCTTTCTCCCGCATGAAGACCGGGTAGACGTAGTTTTCTGATTGGCCGATTTTGTTGGCCCGGATTTTGTAATCGTTGCTCGAAGGCAGAAGCCAAGTGGGGCTTTCGTCTTGGTAGAAAAGGCATTGCAACAGGCCCTCCGTCCATAGGCCCAAGTCTTCCCGCTCGATGCTTTCCACGAAAATCTTGGAATAAGGCGGCACCGAAGCGTAATCCACGCCGTAGAACGATTCCGCACCTTTGGTGGCCAAGGTATAGACCAAGGTGTAGGGTGTATAGTTGATTACGTAAAATTCCACCGGGCCGCGCAGCATGAACTGCTGGTCGATGGGCACTAAGCCGATATAGACTCCTTCCGGCTGGGGCTGCTTGGAAGTGTAGCCTCTGGTCAGCGCGGAAATCCGGTTGTCTTCTTCGGCCTGTTCAGCTTGGAGGACGTCTTCTTGACGCTTGGCTTCCTCCGTCTCGGCATCGCTCAAGGCTTCTTCATGGATGACCGGGAATCCATGCTTGGCGTTTCTGCCGCTCTCGGCCGCCTGCCGGGCGCGAGCCTCCTCGCGAGGACTTCCATAGGTGGCCTTGCCTTCGTAAAAAAGGCGTTCGGCAGTGGAAGAAGGCTTTTCTACTTTAATTAAGTCGGTGACCAGATAAGGCAGTTCGAAGCCGTCGGTCGTAACCCCGACGGTGGAGGGATTGATGATCTTGGTAACGACCCCTTGGCCTTGCTGGTCGATGAACTTTACTTTGTCTCCGATATTGAATTTCATGGCGATGTTGATTTAGCCCGACTTCTGCAATTTTGGCAGTACCTCCATTTGCGATGCCGGCATCGGAACCGGGGCGACCCGTTTCCGGCCTGCGAATTTACGGCAAGTTTGGAAAAGAAGAAAGCGGCATGGATTTCGACCTCCGGCCTCGACCTCCGGCCAAGCCACCTACCGGGAACATCTTCTTCGTATATTCCCGTTTTATAGTATCTTCGCAAATTGGAATAGTTTCAAACCGGTAACAGCCATCATTGATGGTCACAAAGACAAGGATGCCTTAGGCCAGGAATAAGCCGATTCTACGGAATCATTATCACGATGTTCGTGCATGAATATAATCCACCTCATTTTCATGTCCGTCATAATGGATATGGGCATTGATAAATATCGAGAACGGAGAAATAACGGGGAATCTTCCTCGAAGAGCATTGAATCTTGCGTATGATTGGTTAGATTTGCACAAAGATGAATTGATGGAAAACCGGAGGAGAATGGAAAGAGTAGGGGAATTGGAAAGTATAAAACCTTTGGATTGGATTATGGAACTGCTTTGGATGAAAAAGGCTGAGTATTTGGACGGATACAAGTTGTCGTTGGTTTTCAATGACGGCAAAAGGAGGATATTCGATTTTTCCTCGTTGTCAGATAGCGATGAGAAATCATATGGGCCGTTGAAAGATATGTCCGTGTTCAAGTCCTTTGCACTTGACGGATGGACAGTGACTTGGAATGAAGGACGGATTGATATAGCTCCTGAATATCTTTCGAGCATGGAATCCCCGCATAGGAGATCTTCTTTGCGGTTTCTATTTGTCTATTAAGCTTTCATACAAATGATACGCATACGTTTTTTTTCATGCAGGCTATCGGCCTTGTTGCTGCTGCCGCTGGCTTTGCTGTCCTGCCAACGCGACCCGATGGAGGGTGGTTTCAACTTCAGCTTCAGCTTCAGCTTCGAGGGCGAACCGCTCAGCTACGATTCCATTGTCTACACGATAGCTTCCGGCAACCAGATCCGGGTCAGCAATATCCAGTATTTCATCTCGGATGTGGCCTTGGTGGACAATGCAGGAAACCGTCACCGCTTCCAGGATTCGGCCAACCAGATCCATTATATCGACAGCGATATTCCGGCCACTTTGCATTGGGAAACCGGCGAAGCCTTTGAGACCGGGGTATACCAATGTATAGAGTTCACCTATGGTCTCGATTCCCTGACCAACCGGAATTACATTTTCCGCAACCCGCCCGAAAGCGACATGTTCTGGCCTGAAGCTTTGGGCGGCGGCTACCATTACATGAAGCTGAACGGCTATTGGCGGAATGCAGAAGATTCACTTTCCGACCAATGGGAGACTTTCGGCTTCCATGCCGGCATCGGGCAGACATGGCAAGGGGAAACCGCCGTGGCTTTCCATCAGAACTACCGTCGTTTGACGGACACGGTCCGAATCTTCCTTACCGAAGGCGAGACAAGGGAGTTGACGTTTAACATGGAAGTGTCCGAGTGGTTCCGCAATCCCCATGTATGGGATTTCAATGTGTTCGGCGGGGCGGTCATGCAGAACCAGGAAGCCCAGCAAGCTATCAAGGACAATGCCACGGGAGTGTTTTCGGTGAAGTAAAGTGATTTCCGTTCAAACTATTCAATAAACTGTGAAGCTGTTTAAATTTATTTGTTTAGGCCATCGGGAGGGGATTTGGAGGGATGGCGCGGCGTTTTTCAAAGGAGGATAGCCAAGCTATCTGACGTGAAAAACGCAAGCAAGACCCCAAATAGCCCCCGATGGGCAAACAAAATCCTGAAACCGCCCCCTCAAGATTCATTCTTTTCAGGATTGTAAAAAATTTTAAACAGCTTCTGTAAACTGCGACAACGCTATGCGGCGAATATTTTGGAACCTGTTGGCCTTAGGCTGGGTCGTGGCCCTTGCTTCCTGCGGCCAAGGGCAGCCCGAGCATGTTTTCGAGCCTTCGTATTTCGATTTGGAGAAGCCGGATTATTTTCCGAGCCAGACCAATGTCCCGGACAACAACCGGCTTTCGACCCAAGGCGTGCGTTTGGGGCGTTATCTTTTTTACGATATCCGGCTGAGCGGCCGCCATGAGGGCGATTCGATGCTCAGCTGCGCCACCTGCCATCGCCAGGAACATTCGTTTGAATCCGGTCTGGACAATCCCCGTTTGGTGGACGGCCGGATGCAGGGCGTTACCGGGGCTTTGACCGCGCATAACATGCTGCCTTTGGTTAATGTGGCCTACAACACCAAGGCTTTCGGCTGGAATGGTTCCACCGAATACCCCGCGGAAAACTTGGAGCAACTAATCCAAAAGACCCTTTTGGATTCGACCGAATTTGCCGGGAATGCCGATTCCATCGTGAAGCGCATCGCTTCCATTCCGATGTACCCGCATTTGTTCGAGGAGGCGTTCGGCAGCGAAAGCGTCAGCATGGACCGGATTTGTTCCGCGATAGCCCAGTTTGTCCGCACTTTGGTTTCGAGCGATTCCAAATTCGACCGTTATATGCGGGGCGAGGCGCAGCTGACCGCCGAGGAAATGCGAGGTTATGTGCTGTTCACCACCGAGGAAGGCGCCGACTGTTTCCATTGCCACGGAGGCAGCGGGAACGTGTTGTTTTCCACCTATGATATCTTGATCAACGGCTTGGATCCGGAGGAATTCTTTACCGATGCCCACGACCGCTATTCGGTGACGGGGAACGTGGTGGACAGGGGGGCATACCGGGTGCCGACGTTGCGCAATATCGAATACACCGCGCCCTATATGCACGACGGACGCTTCTCCACTTTGGACGAGGTGATAGACCAGTACAGCGAGAACGTGTATTATTCGCCTTATATTAGCCCGCTGATGCACCATGTGCAGGATGGCGGCGTGCAGCTCACTGTCGAGGAAAAAGCTTGCCTGAAAGCTTTTTTGCTGACTTTGAGCGATGAAGGATTCCTGAATAATCCGAATTTTTCTAATCCTTTCGTGCAGGATACGATTCCGGCATCCGATGTCTCGGCGGAGGAATGAGCCGGGGCGATGCCGGTTTCAAGGCTATGTTGCAGGAGGTAGAGGAAAGGTGCGTTTACGCGAACCGGAAGCTGTTGAGGGATTTGACGCGGGCAGACGGGGGCTGGTTGGCGTTTTAAGAAGCTGTTTAAATTTATTTGTTTAGGCCATCGGGAGGGGATTTCGAGGAATGGCGCCGCGTTTTTCAAAGGAGGATAGCCAAGCTATCTGACGTGAAAAACGCAAGCCAGACCCGAAATAGCCCCCGATGGGCAAACAAAATCCTGAAACCGCCCCTTGAAAATCCATTCTTTTCAGGATTGTAAAAAATTTTAAACAGCTTCTAAATTTTACAAACAGAATAGAATGAATTATTTGTCGGTGGAAGGCCTGAGCAAGACCTTCGGCGAGAAGCAGTTGTTCTCCGACTTGGGTTTCGGTCTGGAGAAAGGGGAGAAAGCGGCCTTGGTGGCCAAGAACGGGGCCGGGAAAACCACCTTGCTCAATATCATAACCGGGAAGATACTGCCCGACAGCGGGGAAGTGACGCTGCACAAGGGAATCCGGATGGATTACTTGCCGCAGAACCCGGTCTTCGACCCGGAGGAAAGCATCATGGACTTTGTGTTTTCGGGCGACAGCCTGGCGGTGCAGGCGGCGCGGGAGTACGAAGAGGTGCTTTGGGCGATGGAAAAGAACCTGACGCCCGAACTGCAGCATCGCTTGGACGAGGCCACGGCCCGGATGGACCAGTTGCAGGCCTGGGACATCGAGGAAAAGATCAAGGAAGTGCTTTACCGTCTGGAACTGCCCAAGACAGACCAGAAGATGGGCGAGCTTTCCGGCGGGCAGCAGAAGAAAGCCGCTTTGGCAAGGGTGCTGATCGAGGGGGCGGACCTGCTTCTGATGGACGAGCCGACCAACCATCTGGATATGGCCATGACCGAGTGGTTGGAGGATTTCCTTCGCCGCCAGCAGCTTGCATTGTTGCTCGTGACCCACGACCGGACCTTCCTCGACCATGTCTGCAGCAAGATTCTGGAGATAGACCGGGGCAAGATTTACACCTATAAAGGCAATTACGCTTACTTTATAGAGAAGAAGGCCGAGCGGGAGAGCATGGAACGGGCCGAAGTGGAAAAAGCCAGGAACATCTACCGGCGGGAACTGGAGTGGATGCGGCGGATGCCGTCGGCGCGGGGTACCAAGGCCAAGGCGCGCAAGGACGCTTTTGCGGAGGTCAAGGAAAAGGCCATGCGTCGACTGGACGAAGCTGCGCCGGAACTGAGCGTGCAGAGCAGCCGTTTAGGCGGGAAGATATTGGAGGTCTATAACCTCTGCAAGAGCTACGAGGGCGAGAAACTGATCGATGATTTCTCCTATATTTTCAAGAAAGGGGAGAAAGTGGGCATCGTGGGGCGCAACGGCATCGGCAAGTCTACCTTGCTAAACCTGCTGACCGGAGCCTTGAAGCCGGATTCGGGCCGCATCATCGTGGGCGATACCGTCAAGTTCGGCTATTACACCCAGGGCGGGCTTCCGGCGCACGAAGACCGGCGGGTCATCGACATCATCAAGGAAGTGGCCGAGGTGGTCCGCATGCAGGACGGCCGCGAAATCTCGGCATCCCAGTTCTTGAATTACTTCCAGTTCGAGCCTACTACCCAGTACAATTATTTCTCCAATCTGAGCGGGGGCGAACGTCGCAGGCTGTACCTGATACGGACGCTGATGGCCAATCCCAATTTCCTGATTCTGGACGAGCCGACAAACGACCTGGATGTGTACACTTTGATGCTTTTGGAGGATTTCCTGAAGCATTACCAAGGCTGCGTGCTGATTGTGAGCCACGACCGGAGCTTCTTGGACCATATCGCCGACCATCTCTTCGTGTTCGAGGGAGAGGGGAAAATCAAGGACTGGTACGGAACCTATGAAGAATACAGGCAAAAGAAAGCCGAAGAACAAAAGCACGCCCAGCTTCAAGGCCGGAAGGAAAAGGAAGAAAAACGGGTAGAGAGCAAGATTGAAGCCCGGAAGGAATCCAAGCCCAAAGCCACTTTCAAACAGAAGAAGGAATACGAGGGAATCAATGCCCGGCTGCCTGTTCTGGAAGAAGAAAAGAAGCAGTTGGAAGCCGCGCTTTCGGGTCAGGAGACCGACCCGGAGAAGATAAACCAGGCATCGGCACGGATGGCCGAGGTGCTGGCCGAGCTTTCGGCCTTGGAAGACCGCTGGCTGGAACTTTCGGACCTTATCGAATCTTAGCGGCACGTTCTCGCGGGACTCCGCACATCACGGGACTCCGCGATTTCTAAACGATACGACATGGCAAAACAGGAGCAAGCAAGGGGCATGTTCAACCAGATTGCCCCCAAATACGATTTTCTGAACCATCTGCTTTCGTTCCAGATAGACAAGCTGTGGCGGAAGAAGGCCATGCGTTGCCTGACGGAAGCCGACAAGGAGTATGTGCTGGACGTGGCCTGCGGCACGGCCGACTTTTCGATGACGGCTGTCAAGGCCGGTGCCAAGCAGGTCTTGGGCATGGATATTTCGGAAGAGATGATGAAGATAGGCGAAGCCAAGGTTCGCGAAGCCGGCTTGTCGGAGCGTATCCGTTTCAAGCAGGGGCCTTGCGAGGACTTGGGCGAAGCCGATCGGACTTTCTCGGCGGCTACCGTGGCTTTCGGAGTCCGGAATTTCGAGGATCGGGAAGCCGGGATGCGGGAAATCTGCCGGGTATTGAAACCGGGCGGACATTTGGTGATTCTGGAATTCTCCTTGCCGAGGCATTGGCTTATCCGTCAGCTGTACCTCTTTTATTTCGACCGGCTTCTGCCTTTTATCGGGGGCTTGGTGTCGGGCGACAAGGCGGCTTATGCTTATCTGCCTGAAAGCGTCCGGAAATTCCCTTCGCCGGAGGATTTTTCGGGGACTTTGGAGCGATGCGGTTTCGAGGAGGTGAGGTTCCGCCGTCTGACAATGGGCATCGTGGTCTTGTACGAGGCGGTGAAACCGGCCGTGTAAGGAGCCTGTTCTCAAACGGGCTTTCATGCCTTATCCTCGCACGACGAGGGTACGGAATTGAAACAGCGCAACCGGACCCGAAAGCCCAGGCTATAGACACAGCCCGACAGCGGCCAGGATGCAGAATGCCAAGGTGGAGACAGAGAGGAATTTCAGTTGGGGATCCAAAGCCCGGCCTTCGCCTTTGGCAATGCAGTGCAAGTGCCGGATAAACAAAGGCAAAGACAAGAAATAAAGAAAGTCCCAAAGGGAATCGAAAGTAATGCTCGAATAAACTGTCATCAGCAGCCAGCCTCCGATGATCAGCCCGAAATGGTAGATCTTGGCTTTGTGCAAGCCTAATTTTACGGCAATCGTATGCTTTCCGCAGGCGGCATCGTTTTCCCTGTCCCGCATGTTGTTGACATTGAGCACGCCAGTAATGAAGAATCCCGCTCCGGAAGCCGGCAGCAGGATCAGCGGGATTTCGGAAATCACCGGCCTCATCAGGAAATAGGACCCGCAGGTGCTGAGCAGCCCGAAGAAAAGGAATACGAAGACATCGCCCAAGCCCTGGTACCCGTAAGGGCGGGTGCCTAAGGTGTAGCCCAAAGCGGCCAGAATCGCTAAAGCCCCGCCGCAGAGCAGGATATAGCTGTTGGAACAGAACAGGCATCCGAAAGCTTTGTATATCAAAGAAATTCCAAAGAAAACGGCTAACAGGCAGAAACCGGCGACCATGAGTCTGTAATCCTTGACGCTCAATACGCCGGCTTGCAGTCCCCGGGTGGGGCCGAGACGGTTCTCGTTGTCGGTGCCATGCCTCATATCTCCCAAATCATTGGCTAGATTGCTTACGATTTGCAAACAGAGTGTTGTCAACAGGGCGAGTCCGAAGACCGGCCAGGAAAAGTTGCCGGAAGGATAGGCCAGGAAGCTGCCTAAGATGATGCCGGAGATCGAAAGGGGGAGCGTGCGAGGGCGCAGGCTTTGGATGCGGTATGCCAGTTTGTTCATTTTGTATTGCTTGCAAAAAGGCGGCCTGAATCCAAGCTACCCGGAAAAGTCACGAAGATACGATGATGAAATCGAATTTCGCAAATTCAAGAGCTTTTTATATCTTCGCAAGATGTTTTATTCTAACATGAAATATATCATCTTGATAACAAGCGTTTTGCTGTTATGCAGCAGTTGCGCTTACCAGAAAGAATACAACCAAGTTGTCAAGCAAGGAACGGTGGAGGATCGCTATAACTTTGCGGTCAAAGCTTATGAAAAGCAGGATTACAAACGGGCTATTTCCTTGTTCGAGGAGATTCTGCCGCTTTTCCGTGGAAAAGACGGATTGGAAGGCGTTTTGTACAATGTAGCTTACTCGTATTTTTACGACAAAGACTATTTCATGGCCTCTTATTATTTCCGTTCGTTGGCCCGTCAATTCCCTAATAGCGAATACACGGAGGAAGTGACTTATATGTCGGCTTATTGCAAGACATTGGAATCGCCCGACTACCAGTTGGATCAAACCGCAACAAAAGAGGCCATAGAGCAGTTGCAGCTGTATATCAATTATTATCCAGAAAGCCGTCGGGTTGACGAAGCCAGCCGTCTGATTGCCGAGATGCGTCAGAAATTGGCGACAAAGGCTTTCCACGTGGCGGAAATGTACTATAAGCGCGGGTTGTACAATGCGGCTTCGATTTCATACAACAATTTTTTGAGGGAATATCCGGAATCTTCCGACCGGGAACAGGCCATGTTCCTGATGATCAAGAGCCGTTATCTCTATGCCAAGAATAGTTTTGCATCTTTGCAACGGGAACGGTACCAGAAGGTCCTGGATGCCTATGAACTCTTCCTCAGGACCTATTCCGAATCCCCGTACCGGGAAGAAATAGAAGAATATGTCGAAATAGCAAAGGAACATCTCTGAGAACGCCCGCATGTTCCTTCCGCAGGATTTCATGAAACGTCATTTTAGAAAAATATTACAAGAAAATGGATTACAAGAAAATCAAAGCCAGTCATGAGGCCATTACCCGAGACCTTTCCGCTTTTGACAAGGAAACGGGAAATATTTATGAAACCGTGGTGATATTGGCCAAAAGAGCCAACCAGATATCTTCGGCCTTGCGTCAGGAATTGGTTAACAAGATTTCGGAATTTTCGGCTCAAGCCGTCAATGGAGAAGGCATTGACGAAATCTATGAAAACAGGGAACAGATTGAAATTGCCCGTTATTACGAGCAATTGCCGAAGCCCAGTTTGATTGCCACTCAGGAACTTTTGGATAAAAGCCTGTGTTTCAAGCGTCCGCAAAAAGAAGATTCGTTGGAGCAGAGCCTGTAATCCGGATACACTGTAGTTAGCTATGGATGCATCGTTGAAAGGTAAGAAAATAGTTGTAGGCTTGAGCGGGGGAATCGCTGCCTACAAGACATTGACGCTTATCCGGCTTTTAATCAAAGCTGGAGCGGAAGTCAAATGTGTATGCACTCCTGCCGCTTTGGAGTTTGTGACTCCTTTGAGCCTGGAGACCTTGAGCGGGCATCCGCTGTATTCCGATCTTTTTTCTGCGAGGAATGAAATCAAGACCGCGCATGTCAGTTACGCCGATTGGGCGGATTTGATGATTGTAGCACCGGCTTCGGCCAACACGATAGCCAAATTCGCCCATGGCATTGCCGACAATGCGCTAACCACTTTGTTCGCCGCTTTCGACAAGAATACGGTCGTGGCACCTGCCATGAACACGCGGATGTACCATAATCCTGCCACACAAGCCAATCTGGATTTGCTGCTGCAACGAGGCATCCGGATTGCTGCTCCGGATTCCGGGCAATTGGCATGCGGTGCCGAAGGGGATGGAAGGATGCCTGAACCGGAAACTTTGCTCGCATACGTCAAATGGATGTGCCGCTGTCTCGATTCACCCCGAAAGGGAACATCGGCAGATTCTTTTTACAAAGGGAAAAAGGTTTTACTGACAGGCGGGCCCACGGTAGAACCTATCGATCCTGTCCGTTACCTGAGCAACCACTCTTCGGGTTTGATGGGATGCAGCCTGGCCGATGAATTGACGTTGCGGGGTGCCGATGTTTATTTTGTGGCAGGTCCCATGCGGGTTCGTCCCCATTTTTCCCCCTTCCGGTCGATTTCCGTCCAGACGGCAGGCGAGATGCACGAAGCGGCAACAGTCCTGTGGCCAAGCATGGATATTGCAATCCTTTCAGCCGCTGTGGCCGATTACACGCCAGTGGAGGTCAGCATGCAGAAAATCAAGAAGGATTCGGATTCGCTTTGCCTTGAATTGAAGAAAACCCAAGATATTCTGGCCCGATTGGGAAAAGACAAACGTCCCAATCAGTTGCTCGTAGGATTCGCGTTGGAAACCGAAAACGAGATAGAAAATGCCAGAACCAAACTGAAGCGCAAGAATGCCGACATGATTGTGCTCAACAGCTTACGCAATCCCGGGGCCGGTTTTGCCGTAAGTACCAATCAAGTCACCTTTATAGACAAGCATGGCAGGGTCGAAGCCCAGGAACTCAAATCGAAAGAAGAAGTGGCTTCGGATATCCTTGATTATTTGTCTTCATTGTGTTGAAACCCGAGGCAGCCGGCCATGGCTTGTCCAGCATGCGTTGCGCTGCCCTTGAAAATACAGAAAGCAGATGCGTAGATTGAGAATAGTGTTCGGGGCATTGTTTTTCAGCCTCTTTGCCTTGGAAAGCACGGAGAGCGTTGCCCAGGAACTGAATTGCAGCCTCAATGTGGTCTCTACCAAAATCACATCCGGCGACAAAACTGTCTTTGAAGATCTGTCAAAGGCAATGAACCAGTTTGTCAATAACCGCCGGTGGACAAAAATGAGGTTCCAGTCGCAAGAACGAATTCCCTGCTCCATGACCGTGGATATACAGGAATACAACAGCAGTACCGGGCAAATCAAAGCCTACTTGTCCATCCAGTTGAGACGGCCTTGCTTCAAATCCACTTATTCCAGCACGGTTTTCAACCTGATTGACCGTGATTTTTCCTTCCGATACATGAAGAACGACCCGTTGAATTATACCGATAACAGTATCGGTACCAATCTGACAGCCACTTTGGCCTTCTACGTCTACATAATATTAGGCAACTATTTCGATTCCTTCGCTCCGCAAGGAGGCGCTGTTTTCTACACGCAAGCCCAGAATATCGTGATGCAGGCACAATCTTTGGCCGAAGAAGGATGGCGTTCGTCCTCTCGCAACGACAATAACCGCTATTGGATTGCAGAAAGCTATACGAATGGCAATTATGCCGATATCCATGAAGTGCTTTACCGCTACTACCGTCTAGGCATGGACATGATGTTCGATGATCCGGCTACGGCCAGGACCAACATCCTGCAAGCCATGACGCAATTGAACGAAGTCCGCCAACGCAAGACTGGCGGTCTGGCATGCGTGAACCTGTTCATGGAATCAAGAGCCGATGAGCTGGTCAATATATACCAGCCGGCAGCCCAAGATGAAAAACAGAAGGCCATGGATTTATTCATCGACATTGATCCTGCTCATATAGATACTTACCGGAAAATTATGAGCGGAACTTCTTCGGCCAGGTAGGCATACAGACTAAACCGAAGGCGTTTCCCCTCGGATTGGAGAAAATGTTACAACATTTAAAAATAGAGAATTACGCATTAATCCGTTCGCTCGATATCGATATGACGGAAGGATTTTGCGTTATCACGGGCGAAACCGGAGCGGGGAAATCCATCCTGTTGGGAGCCTTGAATCTGGTCTTGGGACAAAGAGCTGATAGTGCAATTTTGTTCGATAAAAGCCGTAAATGCGTTATCGAGGCCCGTTTCGATGTCAAAGGAATGGATTTGGGGCGTTTTTCAAGTCAGCCCGACGGAACTAGCGATTCTGATTCCAACAAGGAGGAGGCGGATACCTTTTTTGACATAGAAGACAATATGCTGGTATTGAGAAGGGAAGTGCTTCCCAATGGTAAATCCCGGGCTTTTGTCAACGACACACCGGTCAACCTGGCCGTCCTCAAGGAACTTTCAGCCTATCTGATAGATATCCATTCCCAACACCAGACCTTGACGCTGAACACTTCGGCTTTCCAATTGAATTTGGTAGACAGTTATCTGCAGGACGACACGATTCCGCAGCGTTACCGAGGGGCGTATACGGCATATCTGCATTGCCGGCAAAAAGTAACTGAACTGGAAAGCCAGTTGACGCAATGGCAGCAAGACCAGGATTATTGGCGTTTCCTGCTGGATGAACTGGATAAATTTGCCCCCAAGGCAGGGGAGCAGACCGAAATGGAGGAAGCTTTGGAACGATTGTCTCACGGGGAGCTGCTTCAAGAAACTTTGCTCGAAACCGCATCCGCTTTGGATGGGGAGGAAGGTTCGTTGCGCTCCCGCATCGAAGCTATCGTGCGAGGGTTGAAGAAAATAGCCCCCTATCACAAAGGGGTCTGCCAAAGCTTGGAACGTTGGCAATCCCTTTCGGTGGAACTGGCTGATTTGTCGGCCGACATAGAACGCTGGGCTGATGCCGATAAAATCGACCCTGCCTTAAAAGAACGCTACGAGGAAAGATTGGACGAATTGTACCGGCTGGAACGCAAACACCATGTCAAGGACGAAGAAAGCCTGGTAGACCTTCAGCAGGAATTGCGCCGGAAGACGGGCATGGCAGAAGAAATTTCGGAAACTTTGGTTTCGGAAAAAGAAAAGCTGGAATGCGCAAAGAAACAGCTCGCCTCCTTGGCTCTGGAATGGCATCAGGCACGTGTTGCATCGGCCCGTGTCATGGAGAAGTCCATCATGGAGGCTTTAGGCCGTCTGGGAATGCGGCAATCCCTGCTTGAAATCCGTTTAGAAGCAAGAGAGCAGTTCACAGCTTTAGGCAATGACAAGATTTGCTTCTTGTTCAGTGCGAACACCGGTGCCGAACCGAGGGAGATTTCCAAAGTGGCCTCCGGCGGCGAACTTTCCCGCTTGATGCTGGCCATCAAGTCTGTAATCCACAAAAAAAGCCTGCTGGGAACCATCATATTCGACGAAATCGATACCGGGGTATCCGGCCAGATTGCCGGCAAAGTGGCCGCAATGATGAAAGAAATGAGTTCCTGCATGCAGGTTATCGCCATAACGCATTTGCCTCAAATCGCAGCAGCGGCCCAAGCCCATTTCTTTGTCTACAAGAGCATGGAAGACGGTGTCAGTGTGTCGAAAATGAAACGGCTTGACCAGCAGGAACATGTCCAAGCCATTGCAAGCATGCTCAGCAATGATAAAATAACAGAAGCTGCATTGAAAGCAGCGCAGGAATTGACAAAGGGATAGGGAGGAATAACGAGTCATGGAAAACAGATTGGAAAATTTCATGGACGAAGAGGCCAAGCAGCTTCTGAAAAGGTACGAAAATGAATTACGCGACGGGCAACTGGGCTTCTATGATGTAGATGAATACATTGTATTGATTAACTACATGATAATGCAGGCATTGCTGACTGAGGCAATGCGATTGGTTCATTGGGCGTGTAAACAGTACCCTGAAGATTCCGAACTCAAGATAAAACAAGCCGAGCTGAATTTTGAGAACGGTTTTTTCTCGCAAGCACTCTCGCTTTTGCAGGAAGTTGAAGATGTTGAACCTTATCTTTTTGAATTATACCTTGTAAGGGGCCATATCTTAAAGAGCTTGTCCAAGTACGATGAAGCACAGCAAGCTTTCCAGACGGCTCTGGAAAAGGGCTCTGACGAAATCGATGTTTCCATCGGGATGGCCGAACTGGAGATCCTCCGGGGGAAAAAAGAAAAAGCCTGGCAACATGCCAAGAAAGTAATCGGGCATCCGGAAGATGCCGCTGACACATGCAACAGCTTCATAGAATTGGCCACCAAGGGCGGGTTCTTGCCGGAAGCCATCGAGATGGCCCGGCAACTGGCCAAAGACAACCCCTATAAGACGTTGTATTGGAAAATGCTGGCGGAACTATCCGAAAATGCGGGAGCTTACGAGCAAGCCGTGGAAGCCCAGGAGTTCGTACTGGCTATCCAGCCTGACGACAAGGAAGCCATGTTCGGCAAAGCCAGGAGCCTTGCCTATGCAGGAGGCAATCAAAACCCGTTGCCTTTTCTTTTGAAAATGGAAAAGGACATGACAGATTTGGCCGACTTGATTCCTGTATTGTGCAGAATCGCGCAAGAATACGAGATAGCTGAAAACTGGGACGGGGCAATGCAGTACTATCACCGGATGCTGGATTATCCAGATACCCGGGAGTACGCATTGTTTCGCATGGGAGTGATTTCAAATTATCGTTTGGATTTCCCTTCTGCGCTTTCTTTTTTCCTGCAAGCCGAAAAAGAGTCCATATCTGCCGGAAGCGATGCCGATAACTTGTCCAAAGTTTACCGAGGCATTGCCAGGACTAACTATTACATCGGACAAATTGGTGAGAACCTGCGTTACAACAGGAAAGCAGTGGATTTGCTGCCGAATTACCGGTACCACACTTACGCTTATGTCTTGGATGCTTGCGACTTGGGGGAAATACCTACCGCATTGGAATACGTGGAACAGATGCTGTCATCGTCTCCATGCAGCTGGTTGTACTTGTGCAAGGCCTGCCTCTACTATTACGGAGGCAAGAAGAATGATTCCTATGCGCTTTTTGCCCAAGCTTTTGCAGGCGATCCTCTTACCCGAAACGATGCCGATATCCGGATACAGGACATTTACGAGGAAGACCCTCATGTTCTGGAACTTCGGAATGAATTTTTGCCTAGCAACGAGGATAACGAGCCGGAAGACGTGGATCCTTACATCTATTACGGGCCGGATGCGGATTATCTGCAACGGGCAGGCTTGATTGCACCGGACGAGGACGGGAACAATACGTTTTTCCCTGAAGGGAAACATGACTGAAGACATGGCCGATAGCAGAATCTATGGTTTGGTCGGACACCCTCTGGGTCATTCCTTTTCGGCTCATTATTTCAAGGAGAAGTTTAAGTCGATGCCGGAAAAGGATTCCGTATACTGGAATTTCGATTTTTCGGATTTGGAAAAGGGAATCAGCCAATTAAAAAGCGAAGGCCGTTTGCGAGGCTTCAATGTGACAATCCCGTACAAGAAAGCCATTCTTGCTTATTTGGACGAAATTTCCGAAGAAGCCGCCGTTATCGGGGCGGTCAACACCGTGGTTGTCGAGCCGGATACCCGACGTTGGATAGGCTGCAATACCGACGCGGCCGGTTTCTGGAACAGCTTGCAAGCCTTCATGAAGGATAGGCTGGGTGAAAAAAATCTCCAGGCCTTGGTTTTGGGAAACGGAGGCGCATCGCAGGCAGTACAGTACGCATTGGCCTCGCATGGAATCCCTTATGATCTGGTTTGCCGTCCGGGACATGGCCCTACGGAAGATGCTCCGCAGCATTTTTTCCGCCCGCGATGCATATGGAACTACGATTCCTTGCCAGAAAAAACGCTCAAGGAACGAATATCCTTGATTATCAATGCCACTTCTTTAGGAATGCATCCCAACCCAAATGCCGCTCCCCGCATTCCCTACCATGCGTTGACTGCGTCCCATTACGCATTCGATTTGGTCTATAATCCCCAAGAGACCCTTTTTCTAAGGCGATGCCGGGAACAGGGAGCGGGTATTTGCGGGGGATTGGGGATGTTATATAGTCAGGCTGATGCGGCCTTCTCCATTTGGATGGCGTAATGGAGAGGCAATCTGCTTCATTGCCTTCGGGTTCGGCTTCAGTCACGTACCTTAGTACGCTCCTTTGCCTCGCCCTCGGCGGCAGAAGCCATTTTCAAGACGGAACTCAGGGGCCGGTGATCGGAATAGCCGATTTTCCAAGTGTCGAAACGGGTCACCGAAACCTCGCCTTTGAATAAGATATAGTCGATCCGGTACGAAGGATAGAATCCCTTGTAAGTCTGCCCGAGGCCATGGCCTTTTTCCACAAAAGCATCACGGAAACCTTTCCTTTCCAAATAAGCATACACATAGGAAACCGGCTGGTCGTTCAAGTCACCGCAAAGGACTTGACGCGAGGGAGCCGATTCTTCCTCCGCGCTCAGCATCACTTGCCGAATCTGCCCTAAACGTTTCTTGGTTGCTTCCTTTAGCTTTTTCATCATCCTGGCAGCCCCTTTTTTGTAGTTTTCCGCATTTTCCAATGGAGAAGCCAGGCTGGAAAAAAACTCTTGATCGGCACGGTCAAAACGATTGGAAGCCAGATGCAAGTTATACACTCGCAAGGTATCTCCTTCGATAAGTATGTCTGCATAGACAGCATCGAAACGAGACAGGCCGGGAATATCGCCTTGACGCAAGATAGGATACTTTGAATAAATCCGGTTCCCGTACAGGAAGCCTCCTCCGGCAGACAAGCTCGGATTGGTTGAATAAGCATACCCCGCCTGGCGGAGAACGGATGTAATGTCAAAGCCTTTGCCTTTGCTCTCGTAATATTCTTGAAAGCACAGGATGTCCGGAGCCTGCCTTGCCACAAAATCCATGATTTCATCTTTAATCTCGCCCGGCCTCTTATCGGCAAGGTTATAGAAATCGAACATCCTGACATTATACGTCATTAACTTGACCTGCCCGGCTTTATCCTTGCCCTTGCTCGAATGCCCAAGTTCGCCTTTGAACTGGATAATATTCTGTACATTGTTCCAATTAAGCAGCAAGCAAACCAAAAAGAACAAACTTCGCTTGCGTAACAAGCAAACATTAAATATGAAAAGGATGATTCCCAAAATGAAAATGAAGGGGAATGCCAGCCCGAAGAGGGCAGGGAAGAAAAACGTGGCCGGATTGAGATAGCCGCAAAGGAATGCCAGGAGCAGTCCTATTCCAACCAAGGCCGCAGGCAAGAATACTAGCAACTTGAACGAACCATGTGACTTTCTCTGTTTTCTCATGTTTTTGCCTGTTGTCAAAAGTGCCGCTCCATCCGTCCGGGCACGGTCCTTACCGAGCATAATTGCTCCGGCTGAATTTTTCCAGGAATTCTTTTTCGCTCTGGCTCAAACTCTCCGTCCCTTGCGCGGATATCTTGGCTAAAAGACGCATGACTTCTGCCTGTTGAGACTGTTTGACCCGATTGTATTCTTCATCAGAGCAACTCTGCCCTGAAAGATCTTTGAATTCTGGTCCTTTCTGCTTGGAAAGCAGCCGCTTGATAAATGCAAACATTGTTTTTCCCCTTGGAATTGATCTTGAAAAAACATGCTAAAATACAAAATTCTTACTTTTGCCCTCCTTGAAAGCTACTGGAATGGAGACACAATTGATACAACGCATAGAAGCCTTTGTCCGCTTAGGTACATATATGCAGCACGCCATGAACGACCCGGAGTTCCTTGCTGTGGCCAAACGAGCCGAATCCCGTAACCCGTTATTTACCATATCGAACATACAAAGAGCCGTGCGTACATGGGGCGCTACGTTGCGATGGGAGGCCATGTATTCCTGGCTGGAACCTTATCTTCCGGATTGGCCGCAGGAAAAACGTTGCCTTGCCTTGGTCATGGCAGGGAATATTCCCATTGTGGGATTCCATGACTATCTGTGCGGCGTGTTATGCGGGTACAGGCTCCAAATCAAATTATCATCCAAAGACCCGCTTTTGCTCCCATTCCTGCATGAAAAGCTGCTATGGCTGGTTTCCGGGCAAAAGATTCAGGCAGAGGAAAAAGAAGGACGCATGGATTACCCGGAATCCGGATGCATTCCACCGGTATCCTTCACTGCCTCGACTGTCCGGGGTTTCGATGCCATCATTGCCACCGGCAGCGGCAATACATTCCGGTACTTTGAATACTATTTTGGACGTTATCCTCATCTGCTGCGCAGGAACCGGGTTGCCTGCGCTTTGATAGACGGCAATGAAAACCGACAAGAACTTGCAGGCTTGGCTGATGACGTGCTTGCGTATTTCGGCATGGGATGCCGAAACGTATCCAAACTGTATATCCCGGAGAACTATGATTTCGCCCCCTTGCTCGATGCACTGGAGCCGGTTTCATCCACTTTGGCATCCCATGCTATTTACAAAGACAATTACGATTACCACAAGGCAGTCTGCATGGTCAACCGACAAGCCTTTTTGGACAACGGGTCTATCCTCTTGCAGCAGTCTGTCTCATTGGCATCACCGATGGGGGTCATATATTACGAAACTTACAAGGACAAAAGCGAAGCGGACACAATACTGGCAGCACGGCAAGCCGAAATACAATGCGTGGTAGGAAGGGGCAGGATCCCTTTCGGCAAGGCCCAGTCTCCCGGATTGACCGACTATGCAGACGGAGTGGACATCCTCAAGTTCCTGCTCCATTTGTAGCTTCTCATTGATTTCCGGTCGTTCTGCGAACCAGAAGCCCCTGACCGGCCATCAGGCTCCGGGCAATGAATCCAGAACCTGCCATGGAGGGAAAAGAATCCATCTGCAACAAAATTTTGGCCCATACACAAAACACTGAACAACAATATATTGCTAGTTTTTCAACATTTTTTTTGCTTATTTTTGGTAGATTGAAAATAATGCATTACTTTTGCGCCCCTAAAATACAGTTTTCTACCATGAAGAAAGATATCCATCCGAAGAGTTACCGCTTGGTCGTTTTCAAAGATATGTCTAACGATTATGCGTTCTTGTGTAAATCGACCGTTCAAACGAAAGACACCATCCAATGGGAAGATGGCAACGAGTATCCTTTAGTCAAATTGGAAATCTCGAGCGCATCGCATCCTTTCTTTACCGGCAAAGTGAAATTGGTCGATACTGCCGGTCGCGTCGACAAGTTCATGAGCAAATACCAGAAACAGCTCGAAAAGAAAAAAGCATCCAAATAAACCAAGGACCCGTTTCAAACAACTTGAAAAAGGGTTTTCAATACATAGGGCGTATAGGAAAGCTTCGGAAAATAGGGAGCAAGCATGCATAATGGCATGTTATTCTATTTTCTAAAGAGAGGCTTTTTTATGCACCCTTTTTTCATATATTGACTTTTGTTGAAAAAGATGATGCAATATTTGCTTTGTGATGATGCCAGAATACGGCAGTCCTTGCTGCCGCTGACATTTACTCGTCCGGTGGCATTGCTTAGAGTGGGGATTGTGACTATCCGTGAGAAATGGAATCATTTCTTAGGGCCGGATGCCGGCTTTGAAACAACAGGGTATCTGCAAACCAAATATTCTTCTTCTGCCGCTGCAGAAGAACCCTGCCTCCGGATTAACGCCTCTTTTTTACCAGACGAAGAATTGGCGGCTGCCGTATCCAGCTTGCAGCCAGGTCAAGCTCTGTTCAACAACGGGGATTGGGTGGCTTTTGTTTCGAATCCTTTTCAGGGCTGCAAGCAAGACGATGCTTGTCAAAGCAAAGCCGAGGAGAAGCGGGAAATACGGCTGTGCGGACAAAAATTCTGCCTTTTTGACAGGGACATTTTGGAATATACGGCCGACTGCTGCCAAATTCGGCATCCGTGGGACTTATTCCTGATGAACGAGAAACAAATTGCAGCAGATATGGAATGGCTGACAAGAGGGCGCTCTTCCGCAACGCCACTAGGAAGCGGAATGCAGCTTTTAGGAACACACCCCTTGTTTGCCGAAGAAGGATCCCGGGTGGATTACGCCCTGATTGATACGACGGACGGCCCTGTCTACTTGGGGAAAGGCAGCCGCATCATGCCTGGATGCCTTGTGAAAGGCCCATTGGCTCTATGCGAAGGGAGCTTGATAAAAATGGGTTCCAAGATTTACGGCGGCAATACATTCGGCCCATATTGCAAAGTGGCCGGAGAAGTGGAAAATTCAATCATGACAGGGTACAGCAACAAGGCGCACGATGGTTTCCTGGGCGATGCCGTCATAGGAGAATGGTGCAACCTTGGGGCGGGAACCAATTGCTCCAACCTCAAGAACGATTATTCCGAAGTCCGGGTCTGGGACTATTCTGAAGAAAGATTCGTCAAAACAGGATTGCAATTCTGCGGTCTGGTCATGGGAGACCACTCCAAAAGCGCGATAGGGACGCAATTCAATACAGGAACGGTCGTAGGAATCGCAGCCAATGTGTTCGCCTCCGGCTTTCCCAAAAATTACATACCGTCTTTCAGCTGGGGCAAAGAAACCTATCGTTTAGAACGGGCCTTGGAAACTGCCAGAATTGTTTATGGACGGCGTGGCAAAGTATTTGCCGAAGAAGATGCCCGGATAATAACGGCTGTCTACAAAGAGACAGAAGCGAACCGCGAAAGGTACAACACAAATTAAGGAGGAAAGAATGAGGAAAAACATGGAAGAATTCTTGGCCGGACTTTCTTCATTGGAAGGAGAGGCTGAATTCATCCCTCTCATAGGAAAAGACGAAGAGGCTAATTTGCAGAATAGTGTCGTGCCGGACACTTTGCCCATATTGCCGATAAGGAACAATGTGCTTTTCCCGGGCGCTGTCCTGCCTATCATGCTGACACGTGAAAAAGCTGTCCTTTTAGTAAAGGATGCCAGCAAGGCCAAAGCCCCCATAGGGGTGGTGGCCCAGAAATCCAGCAGCAAAGACGACCCCAAGCCCGATGAATTGTATTCGGTCGGGACCATGGCACACATCCTGAAGACCCTGAAAATGCCAGACGGCAGCACAATGGCCATCATTCAAGGCATACGACGGATCAAGATAGGGAAAGTGCAGACCGAAGACCCTTATATTCACGCCCAAGTAGCATCTTACGATGACAAGGAAAGCCGGAAAGCGGCAAGTTGCAAAGCCATGCTGCGGGCCATTCGCGACATGTACGCCCAAGTGGTAAAACTTTCCGGCAAGATGCCTCAGGAATCTCTGTTTGCCATCCAGAATATTGACAGTCCTGATTTCCTTGTGTATTATGTGGCAGCTGGATCGGAAATGGATTTGGTTGAAAGACAGGAATTATTGGAGATGAAGCTGCTGGAAGACAGAGCCATGGCAGTGATGTCATCCCTGAGCCGCAGCCGGCAGATGCTGGAAATGAAGAAACGCATAGAGAATAAGGTGGAAGCCGACATTTCCAAGCAACAAAAAGAATATTTCCTGACCCAGCAACTGAAAACCATCCAAGAAGAACTAGGAGGAAGCGGGGAACAGGAGATTCAGGAACTGGCAGGCAAAGCCCAAAAGAAACAATGGGGAAAAGAGGTGCAGGCGCATTTCGACAAGGAAATGAAGAAGCTGCAACGAACCCATAGCATGAGTCCGGAGTATTCCATCCAGTTCAACTATTTGAATACATTGGTGGATCTTCCATGGAACGAATACACGAAGGACAAGTACGATTTGGAAAAAGCCAGGAAAGTGCTTGACAAAGACCATTTCGGGCTGGAAAAAGTAAAAGACCGTATATTATCCTATCTGGCTGTGCTGAAATTGAGGGGTGACATGAAAGCTCCGATTTTGTGCTTGGTAGGGCCTCCGGGAGTGGGCAAGACCTCGTTGGGACGTTCCATCGCCGCAGCCATGGGAAGAAAATATGTCAGGATGTCGTTGGGCGGCCTGCATGACGAAAGCGAGGTCCGCGGACACCGCAAGACCTATATCGGAGCGATGCCTGGGAGGATTATCCAAGGCATCAAGAAAGCCGGGTCGTCAAACCCCGTTTTCATGCTCGATGAAATAGATAAGATCAGCGGAGCCACCCTCAACGGGGATCCTTCGGCAGCGATGCTGGAGATTCTGGACCCGGAGCAGAACAACGCCTTCCATGACAATTACCTGGAAGTGGATTACGATTTGTCACATGTGCTGTTCATTGCAACGGCCAATTCTGTATCGAGCATCCATCCGGCCTTGCTGGACAGGATGGAAATCATCGAAGTACCCAGTTATGTCCAAGCGGAAAAAGTGGAAATTGCCGCACGACACTTGATTCCACGCCAACTCAAAGAACACGGCATGAAGCCCAAAGACATGAGTTTTCCCAAAGACATGCTCCATTACCTGATAGGTGCTTATACTCGGGAAGCCGGAGTCCGCCAATTGGAAAAAGACATAGCCGGGATTGTCCGTGAACGGGCAAAATGCCTGGTGTCTGGAAAGGAAGGCTTGCAGAACAAAGGGAAAAAAGCAGACAAAGCCTTCATTCAGGAAGCTTTGGGCGTGCCTCTTTTCATGGAATCCGAACATCTCAAGACAGATATGGTAGGCGTGGTGACAGGTCTGGCTTGGACACGTGTCGGCGGGGATATTCTCTTCATAGAGGCGGCATTGTCCCCTGGCAAAGGAGAGTTGTGCACGACAGGAAATCTGGGTAACGTGATGCAGGAGTCCGCTTCGGTAGCGCAAGCATACATCCGATCCCATTCAAAACGCTTGGGAGTCGGCGAAAAGAAAGTGGAAAACAGCCGGATCCACATCCATGTGCCGGAAGGTGCCACCCCAAAAGACGGTCCTTCGGCTGGTTTGGCCCTGTTCACGGCCATGATTTCGGCTTTTACGGGGAAACCTGTCAAATGCGGTCTGGCCATGACGGGCGAAATATCCCTGAGAGGGCAGGTACTGCCCATCGGAGGCGTGAGGGAGAAAATCCTGGCAGCCAAGCGGGCAGGGATAAGCCAGGTGATCTTACCGAAGGACAACAAGCCTCAAGTAGAAGAGATACCGTCCCTGTATACGGAAGGACTCCAGATTGGTTACGTGGAAAACGTAGAAGATATATTGCCCTTTGCCTTGACGGATGCCCATGCGGACAAGGTTTTGCCGTTTTGAACGAGGAAACAGGGCTGTTGAAGAGAAATTCATCAAAAAATAGTCGCAAAGGTTTGGCTGATACAAAAAATTGATTACTTTAGCGGCGTTTTTTGGAGAGCTATGGAAATAGCAGAATTAAGTTTAACACAAATAAAAAAATTACAATGAAAAAGATTATGGCTTTAGTTTGCGCATGCGGTATCGTAGCCGGTGCCAGTGCGCAGGTGGATTTGAAGAAATCCGATGCATTGTTGAACGCCACGATGGAACAATCGGAGGCAGTACCATTTTCTCTTGTAAGACCGGGTGCCCAGCCCAAAGCGCAAAATGATACATTGGGCGTTTACAATCTTATGGACGAAGATGCAATGTGGAGTTATAGTTGGGTCAACTTTAGCGGTGATCCTAACCAGGTAACAGCTGACAACCTCAACGACGGTCATCGCTGCGTGAAATTCGTCTACGGGTCGTATGTCTTAAACTACATGATAGGTAGCGGTGAAATTGGCTACTGGTTCCCGGTTGGTCCCGGCGGCTGGTATGTAGATGTT
This sequence comes from uncultured Bacteroidales bacterium, assembly GCA_944320465.1. GTDB lineage: Bacteria > Bacteroidota > Bacteroidia > Bacteroidales > P3 > Pullibacteroides. The sequence goes on from CALUHO010000019.1 coordinate 47,076, forward strand.
GTTTTGGGGGGGGTTGATGCCATTAGTAAAACATATGTAACCGGAGCTGGTGTATGGCTGGCCACGGTTAACCGCGGTGCCCAGGAAACCCGGAACGATAGCATGCCTTTGCAGTTCAAGCTCTATAATTCCGAAAGAGTATCCGATCAAGCGGTTTTGACGGATCATAACGCTATCGCGGGTCAAGCTACGGCTCTATACGATGATGTGACCTACCCGACCAATCCGGATGATGCCATCCTCTCTTATACGACGTATGTACCTCAATTGCCGGCAGAAGACAACGGACAGGCTGGCAGCAATGTTTTCTGGGCTTCTTTCCAGGAAACTCCGTTAGCAGGCGATGACTTCTGCATCAGTGTGGTTTTCCCGCATGATGGCGCGGTTACCGATACGTTGTGGAACGTGGCCATACTTCAATCCGATGACAATCAAGCCGAATGGCTGCATGCCGTATACGGTGTAATGAGTTTCCCTGGACAGATGTTCTGGACATCGATTCAGGATGGCGATACGATTCGTCCCGAAGAACGTTTCGAAGGCTTTGTGGAAGATGAAAGCATGCAGCCGAACGTTAACTACGCTGTATTTGCCATGGATGCCTTCAACCTGTTCTCAAATGAAAAAATTAATGCTGAACCGGCTATTTTCTTTGCAATCAGTGATGAAGTGAGCATCAAGAGCCAGAACACGGTAGATCGTTATGTACAGGTTTCCCCGGTTCCGGCTGTCGATTATGTAGACATCACTTCCAGCAAGTACATCAACTATGTTGAAATCTATGGCTTGAATGGCGGTCTCCTGAACCGTCAGCAGGTAAACGGAAACCAAGTCACTGTCAATGTCAGCGGCTTGAATTCCGGCATGTACCTGATGAAGGTTTACACTGAAAACGGTGTTGCCAACAAGAAGATTGTGGTTCGCTAATCCCGCTTATTCGAGCAAAAAAAAGCGCGGCCGATGGCCGCGCTTTTTTTTTGCCATGAAGGCTGTTCTTATTTTGCAAAATGCTTTTGCGTCAATTCAAAGCTTTCCTTGATCAACTCGAAAGTACGTTCGATGTCGTTGTCCAGACCTACCGAGAAGCGTACCAAGCCTTCAGACAAGCCCATGCCTTTCTGGAATTCTTCGGGAATCTCGCTCGAAGTGCTTTTGCCGGAATTGCTGAACAGAGTCTTGAAGTAGCCTAAGGAAACCGCCAGGAATCCTACACCTTTTTCCTGCATCGTCTCCATCATGAAGTTGGCCTTTTCGGAAGTTTCCAAGTCAATGGCAATCATGCCGCCGAAGCCAAAGCCTCCGTTCATCTGGCGTTTCATCAGTTCGTGGTCGGGATGTTCCGGCATACCAGGGTAGTTGGCTTTCAGCCCGATTTCAGGGAAACGTTGCGCTAAGTACAAGGCATTGTGACTATGCTGTTTCATTCGGATATGCAACGTGTAGAGATTCTTCAATATGCTGGAAGCACGCAATGGATCCAGTACCGGGCCAAGCAGCATCGAAGTTCCATCGTTGACGCTGATCAAAGCGTTGATGAAGTCGTTCGAGGCGCAGATCGCGCCGGCCACGCAGTCGTTCTTGCCGTTGACGAACTTGGTCATTGAATAGACCACGATGTCGGCTCCCAAACGGGCAGGCGAGAAGATCATCGGGGTGAAGGTGTTGTCCACCACCAATTTCACATTATGCTTGCGGGCTACTTGGCTCAAAGCCGGGATATCGGCAATGCGCAGCATCGGGTTGTTCATCGTTTCGGTGTAAATGAACTTGGTGTTGGGGCGTATCGCCTTTTCCACTTCTTCGGGCTTGGTGGTATCAGCAAAACTGACTTCCACATTGAACTTAGGCAGGTAGTTCTTCAGAAAGGCGAATGTCCCTCCATAAACGGTCGGGCTGGCTACGATATGATCACCGGCACCTACCAATTGCATCATCGTGTTGGTGATGGCGGCCATTCCCGACCCGGTCACCCAGGCGGCTTCCGTGCCTTCCATGGCGGCCAAAGCCTTGGCCAGCTGCATGTTCATGGGATTCCAATGCCGGGAATAGAGGAAGCATCCTTGAGTTTCACCGTGGAAGGTGTCGGTCATGGTAGCCCCTTTGTGGAACAAAAAGGTAGCGGAATCGGTGATAGCGGGGTTCACATCCCCGAATTCGCCTCCGTGAAAACAACCTTGAATGCTGGTTGCCGGATCAAATTTTTCTTTTTGCATAGATATTATGTTTTTTAGTTGGTCTCTTCGTTTCGGCCAACCCGGTATCTTCGGTTTGCCGGGAAGCTTTCTCTGGTACCGCATTCTGTCCAGCTGCTTCTAATCCAGCTTGCAGCTCTTTAAGCCGGTTCAGTTCTTGCAAATAGTTGTCGGCCTCGATGAATTCCAGTTTGGCCGCCGCGCTCTTCATCAGTTTCTCCACTTCGGCTATGCGTTTGGCAATGTCGGCCGGTTTCTTTTCATAATGCATCACCGGGTCGGCGAAAGCAGGCGCGTTCAGGTCTTCGGAATAAGCTTTGGGGGCTATGCCTCGGGCTTCGTTCATGGCCTGATTGATGGCTTTGACGATAGGCCGGGGCTCGATATGGTGTTCTTTGTTATAGTGGTCCTGTATCTGGCGGCGGCGCCGGGTCTCGTCCATGGTCTGCTGCATGGCTTCGGTGACATGGTCGGCATACATGATGACCAAGCCGTGGACATTCCTTGCCGCCCGGCCTGCCGTCTGGGTCAGGGAACGGGCCGAACGCAGGAAGCCTTCCTTGTCGGCATCCAAAATGGCCACCAAAGAGACTTCGGGCAAATCCAGGCCTTCCCGGAGCAGGTTGACCCCGATTAGCACGTCGATAGCCCCGGCCCGCAGGTCTTGCAGAATTTCCACCCGATCCAAAGTATCCACTTCCGAATGGATATAAGCGCAGCGGATACCTGTGTTGGTGAAATATTTTGCTAATTCCTCGGCCATTTTCTTAGTCAGGGTGGTCACTAATACCCGTTCTCCCCGGGCGCAGGTCTTTTCTATCTCGTCCAGAAGATCGTCGACTTGGTTGGCAGTGGGCCTTACTTGGATTTCCGGATCCAGCAGGCCGGTAGGGCGGATCAGCTGTTCCACGACCACGCCGCCGCTCTGCTCCAGTTCGTAGTCGGCAGGCGTGGCGCTCACATAGATGGTCTGCCTGGTCAACGCTTCGTATTCGTCGAATTTGAGCGGACGGTTGTCCAGCGCGGCGGGAAGCCGGAACCCGTATTCCACCAGGTTGACCTTACGCGAACGGTCGCCGCCGTACATGGCTCCGATCTGGGGCACGGTCACATGGCTCTCGTCGATGACGGTCAGGAAGTCGTCCGGGAAATAATCAATCAGGCAGAACGGCCGGGTTCCGGCTTCCCTCCCGTCGAAATAGCGGGAATAGTTCTCGATGCCGGAGCAGAAGCCCAGTTCCTTGATCATTTCCACATCGTAGGTGACCCGGTCTTCGAGCCGCTTGGCTTCGAGCGGCCTGCCTATTTCGCGGAAGTATTCCGCCTGCTTGCCTAAGTCGAGCTGTATTTCCTTGATGGCTTGCTGGATACGGCTTGAGGATGGAACGAACATATTGGCCGGGTAAATCCGGATGGTCTGCAATTCTTCCAGCACGGTTCCGGTCAAGGGGTCTATCTTATAGATGCTTTCGATTTCCTCGTCGAAAAAAATAATCCGGTAGGCGTAGTCGTCGTAGGCCACGAAGACGTCGATCGTGTCGCCCTTGACCCGGAACTTGCCCCGGCTGAATTCCATTTCGTGACGGGAATAGAGAGATTTGACCAAACGCAGCATCAGGTCGCGCTGGCTGATTTTTTCGCCTTGGTTCAAGATGATGATGTTCTCGTGGTAGTCGGCCGGATTCCCGGTTCCGTAGATGCAGGAGACCGAGCTGACCACAATCACGTCGCGTCGTCCGGAAAGGAGGCTCGCCAAGGTACTGAGGCGGAGCTTTTCTATCTCTTCGTTGATGGAAAGGTCTTTCTCTATATATGTGTTCGAAGCCGGAAGATAGGCTTCGGGTTGGTAGTAGTCGTAATAGGAAACGTAGTATTCTACGGCGTTGTGAGGGAAGAATTGCTTGAATTCCCCGAAAAGCTGGGCTGCCAGGGTCTTGTTGTGGCTCAGGATCAATGCCGGGCGTTTGATCCGGGCAATCACATTGGCAATGGTGAATGTCTTTCCCGATCCGGTCACGCCCAGCAAGACTTGCGCCTTGTCTCCATGCTCTATGCCGGAGACCAGCTTTTCGATGGCCTGCGGTTGGTCTCCAGTGGGTTGGAATCGGGATGTCAGATCAAAATCCATGATTTTGTTGCGATAAGTATGCCGGCCGCTGCATGGCGGACTATGATGACGGGCAAGCTGCCGGCAAGGGTTCGTATTCCAAACGGTGCCCGGGCATCCGGATGGTTGCAAGCAGGGGCGCGGACATCCGCGCAGGGCAGGTGTCCGAGGCAGGTTCTGCAATCCGGGTTCGGATGCACGGGGTGCAGGCTTCCTGAGCCGGCCGTTTTTGCAGAAGAGAAAGCGACGTGCCCGATAGCTTCCATCCAGCTGCATGGCCCGTTCATGCCGTCTGAAGCATCCCGGAGTCCGATTGCCCCGAGCAAAGAACGGCTCTGCAGTTTACAGAACCTGCCTTGGAGCATTGGAAGGGCTGTTATTTGCCGAAATATTCGTCGAAGGCCTTGCAGCGTTCATCCAGCAAAGGCAGGTCTTCCATCGGGACCAAGGATACGCAGGCGCGGATACCGTCGCGTTCGCTGCCGGTGATGCTCAACGAGATGGCACTGATGCCGAAGTAGAGCAGGTTGTGCAGCAGTTCGTCGCTGCTCATGCCGGGATAGCCCACGGTGAAGTAGAAACCGTCGGACAAGTCCTTGTCCACATCCTTGTCGTAAGTCAGGTAGAAGTGGTTGTTGAGGAAGCTCTTTTTCATGCGGTGCGCCTTTTCACCGTAGATGCGTGTTTCATGCACAAAGTTGAAGGAGCCGTCGTTGGCTGCTTTCAGCATGGCAAGAAGAGCGTACTGGGGCGAATGGGCGGTTCCCGAGCTCAGGCAGTAGACCGTGCCGAAAATCATCGTGCGGCCGAACTGGGTCGTGGAATAGTATTCCTTGAAGTCGGGGAAGTCGGTCTGGTAGAGCTTGTCCGAAATCATCATCATCGCGATACGCTGTCCGGCATAACTGAATGCCTTGGAGCTGGAAACGAAGAGGATGTACTTGTCGGTGTATTTGGCCACGGTGGGCTGGAACGGAGGAACTCCCGGCGTGGAGATGTCGTGGCGGAAATCCATGCCGAAGTAGGCCAGGTCTTCCATCACGATGACATTGTACTTCTGAGCCAGTTCGGCAATCGTCTTCAGTTCGTCTTCGGTGAAGCAGATCCAGGACGGGTTGTTGGGGTTTGAATAGAAGATGGACGAGATGTTGCCTTTCTTCAGGTAGCTCTCTAACTTTTCGCGCAGTTTCGGCCCGCGGAAGTTATAGACGTCGAAGCTTTCGAAGGGAATGCCCAGAACGCGGTGCTGCTGTTTGTGCACGGGGAAACCAGGGTCGATGAACAGGGTGGTGTTCTTGCCTTTCTGGGCGCGGCTTACGGTGAGGAACGCGGCGAAGCTGCCTTGCATGGACCCTACGGTGGGGATGCAGCCGGCAGGGTTGACATCGATGTCGAGGAAGTTTTTGGCAAAACGGGAAATTTCCTCTTTCAATTCGGGAAGACCGCCTACTTCAGGATAGAGGGCGGCCACGCCGTTCTTCAAGGCTTCGATTTCGGCTTCCACGCCTACCTTGGCGGCAGGCAGACCGGGGATGCCCATTTCCATGCGGACGAAACGAGTACCAGAGGCCTTCTCGATGTCGTTGATCAATTTCTTCACTTCCCGGATGGAGGCTTTGCCCACGCTGGGAAGCCCGTTGGCCTTGATGGCTTCATCCACAATGGCTTTTGGGATAACTGTTTCTTTCATCGTATATCGTATTTTTTGATTTTCAATTTGCTCTGCGGAAATCGGAATGCCTTAGCCACAACTTGGCAGGAGGCTGCCGGTGAAAGCTAATCTACAAATTTACGGAAAATCCATGGAATAACCGGTTGCTTGCAGGAAAAAGTTGCATCCGTGACTTTACTTTCTTTCTTTTGCTGTGTCTTACGGCAGAGATGGACCGCCTCTCCCGGCACGGCAAAGGAAAAGCCCCCAAGCACTAGGAAACTCATTCACAACTTAAACCCAAATCGGTCATTAGACTTTGGGGAGATTGCCCGCTTGTGTCATGCAGCATGCATGCTTCTCGCCTAGCCGAAGGCGTAGCGGGCTACGTCGAGGCGTAGCGAGAAACAGGATGCGGACAAAAGCGGGCAAGATGCCCGAAAGCCTCATTTTCCCAATCA
>CALUHO010000020.1 GCA_944320465.1 uncultured Bacteroidales bacterium
AATATCTTACTAAGCTGCGTGATGGGCTCCTACCGCTTTTGATGAACGGTCAGGTATCGGTAAATTCTGATTTATCGGTTTATATTAACTTAATCATTAGGACAACCACAAGAATTTGCAGCTATCCTAATGATTTATTTTGGAATTACCTGCGTATAGTTTTTCTTTGAGAATTACGGGCAACTTGCACTGCGTGCATCAGGCACCTCCGTTTATATGCCTCTTCCTCTTCATCCGGCCTGCGTCCATCCCAACGAAGGTCTGAGTCGGAATTACCACCACCGCCTCCGGAAGAAACTGGTATCGGTTGCCCACTAATGAGCGCATCAGCTACTGCAAAAATCATATTGCGAACTGAAGGTATAGCCAACTGGCCGAGCAATGTATTCAGTTCTGACTCCAAATTTTCGTTTGTGTCTGAAAGAGTTTTATTCTCCCGTCTCAACTGATAAAGTTCACCGTAATCCGCCAGAACATTATTCTGGGCGGCTTCGACCTGCCGGGCTGCATCATTTCTGTATAGAGATTCTATCTTGCGGACAATCTCGGTGAACTGTTTGGCGATAAATCTATTCTGTCGTTCAAGCCATTTGTCTGTACCAAATAGCGGCACTTTCTCTGTTATTTGCGGTGGCGTGAAATCAACCTTGTGGTTACGAATTGGCTTTATAACAGAACGGGCCTTCGCCGCATCCTTTGTTATCTGTTCCAGTTCCTGCTCTTTTGCATGGAGTTTATTGGATTTGTCTTCGAGCTTTTCCTGATACTCGGCAATGAGTTTCTGTATATCCAACTTCTGCGCTTCATACCTGTCAAGAGTTATCTTGCCGGATGCGAGAGCTTCATCGATTTCTTTAAGCCGGTTCCTGCCGGCAAGCATTTCCCGTTCAAGTTTCCGTATCATTGTCTGTAGTCCCTTGACTGCTTTTTCCGCCTGTTTTGCCTCTTTAGCCAATTTGCGGATATAGTCTCGCTTGTGCAAATGCTGAACATTGCGCCCAACAATACTATCACCACGTTCCAACCCGTACTTACTTCCTACCTCTTCATATAGTGAGGTGTGCATTTCCCGAAGAATCCGTCCGTACTCGTAGCGGTTCTTACCGAACATAGCCGACCACATGACACATTCACGTCCACTTTTGGAACGTTGTCCGACAGGAACGATCAAGGCATGGATATGCGGGCTACTCTCATCGAGGTGAACCTGGAAGCCGATTATATTTTCCTGTCTGTATCGCCTGGCGCACCAGTCATAGACATCTTTTGCCCATTGTTCGATTTCCGGACATCGCTGGAGATGGCTGTTATCTGCACCCTTGTCCAGATTTACGGCTTGAGTTCCAAATGCCATCTCAAGTGTACGGTCATGATTGCCTCCGAAGATAAACTTCGCACAACAGTTTGGTGAATTTTGCTGTCCGGCTTGAAAGGCTTCCAGCCCAGCTCAGTCAACCGTTCCTGTAAACGGACTTCAAGCGATTTCTCTTGATAGCCTAACGGATGAACTTTCCCATCTGGCCCGATCTCGAAATTCAACTTCATTCTGGTCTTGTCGTAGTGATTGGTCGGATCCTGATTCTTTCTGTCAATCTTGTCGTCATTCCAACGCCTTTCGTTCTCATTCGCCTCTGCTGTGCCGAACGACTTTCCGGCTTCGACATGCATGGCCTGTTTAATATCTGTGTTCATATAGGGTATTCTTTTGATAAATATTCAGTTTCTACGATTTTCTTTCCCTTTATTCGCTTCTTTTGATGCAAGTCCTCTGCTGCATATATCAGCGTTATTGCACATCCGATAGCGGTACTGATTCCCACAATGACAGCCGTGCCGGTTTCTGTTCCCCAAGATGGACGAAGCACCCCTAAGCCAAGAAGGATGAGGATACCGATAATGGTAGTGAGTCCTACTCCCCAGAATACCTTACTGCTGTTTAACTTGTATATATAGGTTACAGCCAGTACAATAAGGAATCCTGCTATCAGGATACATGCAACTCGAAATGGCAATGATATCATGTTTCTTTATCTTTTCACAGTGATTATATAGTCAAGTTGATTAATTCTCCGCTCAGTTTTGCCACCTCTGCCGATAGCGTTTCCGGCAGGAAACGGGCATAAACCTTCTCTGTAATATCCGTGCTGCTATGTCCGAGCAGACGGCTGACTACCGACATGGATAGTCCCTTGTTCAGCGCAAAAACCGCAAATGAATGCCTGCTGACATGCATCGAGAGACTGAACGGAAGGCCGATCTGTTCACCGACAACGGCCAGCGACTGATTGATGCATTTCGTGGCATTGTTGCGGGCTTTGTACAGTGCCTCCGCATCATCCAGATCCAAAGTCTCTTTTACAAGGTTGAACACATATCGGCATCCCTCACGTTTTTCCCGCCATTGCTGTAATATATGTAATGCAGGTTCAGTAAGAGGTATGACGTGACGTTTGTTTGTCTTTATCATAATCTTCCGCAACTCTTTCCTTGCGAAGTCGATATGTTTCCATTGCAGGGTCATCACATCCACTACACGGAGACCGCAGGCGTGGAACGCAAAGAAGAACATTTCCAGAAATTCTTTTCCACGAGGTTCAGTACAGGTCTTGCAAGATTCAAGCAATGCCGCCATCTGTTCCTTACTTAGACTTTTGCCGTCAAACTCTGCTTCTTCTTCAGAAAGCGATACCTTAATCACAATGCGCATATCCTGAATCCTTGCATTGACGGCAGGTTCCATCATCCCTGTTCCACAGGCGTATGCACATGCTTTCAGTATCGGAATCAGAGAATGGTTTATCCCAAATCGGTCATTAGACTTTGGGGAGATTGCCCGCTTGTGTCATGCAGCATGCTTCTCGCCTAGCCGAAGGCGTAGCGGGCTACGTCGAGGCGTAGCGAGAAACAGGATGCGGACAGAGGCGGGCAAGATGCCCGAAAGCCTCATTTTCCTAACCGAAAACAGCCCCGGCGTGTCTAATGACCGATTTGGGTTTATAGTGGCATCACTGTTCTGCTTGATTCCCCTGCGCCACGATATATAGCTGTCCAACAGCTCCGGAGCCATATCGCCTGCATAAATACAGTCAGGACGGTAGGCTCCCTGCCGGGTAGCCCGCAGGAATGTCTGGAGAATATATCCATGCAGATCTTTCTGTTTTCATACCGGCTCCTCCCGATTCTGTTTCTTGCATAGTCTGAAGAAAGACGTTCCAATGTAAACTCCACGAAATCTTTTCTCTGTCACGAGGCGCAAGAGGCCTGTCCGCGAGGATGCCCGCCACAATCCCAGCTGTAATCTGATTTGGATTTCGCTAATGATATATTCAGCCGGACGCTTAACTCAATCATATACTCGTATATCCTTAAAGAGATGCAAAGGCAATGTATTTTAAACTTCGTTTCCGATAAACGCTGCGCCCCTCGGCATAGCTCAAACTTCCTTCGGCTCTGCGCTCGGCTTGCAGTTTATTTTAGACAAACAAATCTCACCATCGAACGCCATAAAACACCAACGCGACAAACAAATCATCTTTGTCCGTCGCGTCGATATCAAAATGTTTAACCAGTCAAAAGGCTATTAATACTCGTCCTCGTGGAAAAAGAAGTCCTCCTTGGTCGGGTAATCCGGCCAGATTTCTTCAATCCCATCATAGGCGATACCCTCGTCCTCCAATTCATCCAGATTTTCAAGAATTTCCTGCGGAAGACCCGAGCGTTGCGCGTAATCAATCAGTTCTGCTTTCGTGGCAGGCCAAGGGGCATCCTCCAGTTTGGAAGCCATTTCCAACGTCCAGTACATAGCTAAAACCTCCTTATTTTATTTAATGACAATGAATTAAAATCGCAAGGCAACCTTCGGCCTTTGTGAAGCTACATGCAAAAATAATCTTTTTACATAGAGTTGCAAGCAGCCAAAATGCAAAGCAGACCCTCATCCTCCAACCCATCAGAAAAAGCTCTCGCCCGTTTCGCGCAATCAGCCAAAAAAACGTATCTTCGCTTTCTGTTGCACCTCCGAGGTAAAAAAACCGTTCATGACCGAGGCCACCATACGTCAAAAACCATGCCATTCATCGAAAATCATGCCAAGCTCCTGAGAATACTTGGCATCCCGTTCACGCCTTTCTATGCTGCAGCTTCGCAACTGCGAAACTTATGCTACGACAATGCCTATATAAAGCCTGTCTTTTTCCCTGATCCGGTCATCAGTGTCGGAAACCTTTGCGTGGGCGGAAGCGGCAAAACCCCCATGGTAGAATACTTGATCAGGCTCTTAGGCGATACATGCAAACTTGCCGTGCTGAGCCGGGGCTACGGCAGGAAAAGCCAAGGGAATCTCTTGGTGGAAAAGGGAATGAACGCCCAGCAGACAGGTGACGAGCCGCTCCAGTATTTCCTCAAGTTCCATGAAAAACTGCCCAAGCGTTTCTGGGTCTACTTAGCCGCCAACCGCGCAAAAGGAATCCAGGAACTGAAGTCGTTGGAACCGGAATGCCAGATTTTCTTGCTGGACGATGCCTACCAGCACCGCCAAGTCCATCATTCCCTGTCCATCCTGCTCACCGAATACGCCAAGCCTTTCTTCAAGGATCATTTCCTGCCTTGGGGAAACCTAAGGGAAAGCCGGAAACAATGCCGCCGCGCCGACATCATCATCGCGACGAAATGCCCTCCGGACCTATCATATACCCAACGGGAATCCTTCAAATCCTCCATTCCGGATTTACCAGACATCGATCACGTATTCTTCAGTGTCATCCGTTATGAGAAACTGCAATTCTTCGATTGGGAGAAGCAATGCCTGAGCGAAACAAGTCCTCTTCCATCTTCCTCGTCAAAAGACATCCTTTTGGTAACAGGCATCGCCAATGCCAAGCCGATGAGCGCTTACTTGCAGGAACAAGGATTCCGAATCCGAAAACACTTCGATTTCGGCGACCACCATGCTTTTTCCCAAAAGGATTTACAAAAGATTGCCGAGTCCTATCGGACTTTGGCATCGTCCATCGAAACATCTGCCGGCGACGAACCCGTCATAGTAACCACCGAAAAAGACATGGCGCGGCTCTACGGGCATCCTGCACTTCCTTGCCTGAAAGACATCCCTCTCGCCTGCCTGCCCATCCGGACTGAATTCCTGTTCAATGAAAGCAAGGAATTCGACAGCCTCGTCCATGAACATGTCAAACGGAAATTAGGCTCTCCCCCTTATGATAAATACTAACAATCTCAGGACAGAACCCTACCGACACGCGAAGCACCACGGCGGATAAAGCCTGACAGCCCCCGCTATCCGAGGCGCGAAATGCCAAATATCCGCTATTCGGCTTCCATGCCTTTCAGAATGGATTGTACTTCTTTCTCGGTATCGAAAAGTTTTTGCTTGCAGATAGCCAGCAATTTGACGGCTTCCCGGAGTCTTGCGCTCAGCTCATCCACCGTAATCTGCTCCGATTCCATATCCGCCACTATCCGCTGCAGACGGGCATAGGCTTCTTCGTAACCTAACTCTTGCAGGTTCTTGCCTTCTTCTTTCTTTTTGGCCATCGTCTTATCTGTTAATAAATTCTTTACAAACTATAAAATCCCTGTATAAAAACATCCTCCGGCAGTCTCCTTGCATTTTCCTTCCCGACCCTAAAATTCCCCCTCCGAAAACGGACACAGCGTCCTGCCGCTTTCATACCTTATTGGCATCGCCCGATACCCTGTCTTTTTCAGGCACAACCGGCTTCTCTTCGGAAACAAGCACTTTCTCGACCCGGCTTTCAACCGACCCTTGAGCGAAAACCGTCCTGATCAAACCGCCTTGGGCAATATCCCCTGCGGAAAAGACCAATTTATCTCCTTGATAAGTAAGCGAATACCCTCGTTTCAAATTGCGAACCGGATCGGCCCAGCGCATCAGGCTTTCCTGCTCTTTCAAGGCATCCTTTTCGGATTTAATAAACTGATTGACGGATCTTTCCAAACGATTTTTCCACTGGCCGAGCGCAGAAGCTTCGTATTTCAAACGCATCAAAGGCGTCTTCAGCAGATTCTTCAGATTTTCCAAACGATAAGCTTCGGAAGCCAGAAGTTCCCGGCTCAAACGCGCAAGATCATCCATGTATTGGATCACCTCCGCATAGAAATCGTCGAAACGCCTGAACAGGAAAACGGCCAGTTCGGTAGGCGTAATCGCATGGAAATACGATACTTCCTCGCTGACCGTAAGATTAGTGGAATGCCCGATGCCTGACAGGACGGGAAGAGGATACTCGCAAATGGCCTTGGCCAAAGCATAATGGTTGTAAACATTCAAACCGACATCGCCCCCGCCGCCCCGGATGATGGCTACCACATCGAACTCCAACGGGAAATCCCGGACAGCCTGCAAAGCATCCATCAGACTTTTCTCGGCCGCCTCGCCTTGAAGCAAAGCCGGAAACAGATGCGTGTAAAAGCTATATCCTCGGGAATTGTCCCGCAGAACCTGCATGAAATCGGAATATCCCTTGCTGGTCTCGGCAGAGATGACAGCTATCCGGGAAGGAACCATAGCCAACGAAAGATTCTTGTTGCGATTCCAAAGCCCCTCTTCCTTGAGACGCTGCACGCAAAGCGCACGCTCCCGTTCCAAGCTGCCCAGCACGTAAGCAGGGTCTATATCGCATATCCTAAGGCTCAGCCCATAACGAGGATCGTATTGAATCCGAGCTTCGAACAGTATCTCGATGCCATCTTTCAGGGGATCCTTGACAATTTGCAGGAACTGCCGGTTGATGCGCTCGTAATCGCTGCGCCATAGCGTGGCTTTCATTTCGGCCACAATCTGACCATTTTCTTTTTGCAATAACTCAGGGAAACAATGTCCGGAAGCCGGGTAGAGATTCAGCTTGTGCATCTCGGCCTTGACCCAAAACGGGGAACCGTAACGTGCCGAAAGCGTGCGTTGGATGCTTCGGCAAACGTCCAGAAGCGTGAAGACAGGCTGGGATGCATGCATTTGCTATTTATTTGCCATCAAAGAAAAATGGCAGCCATCCAAGAGGTTTGACTGCCAATACTTTGAAAGTAAACTTGTACCCCGAGCGGGACTTGAACCCGCACAACCTCATCGGTCACAGGATTTTAAGTCCTGCGTGTCTACCGATTCCACCATCGGGGCGACCCGAAATTCCGGCAAAATCGAACACAGCAATCTTCAGCAAGGCTGCCTCGGGTTCTCTTCATGAAAAAAGAGACTGTCCTTTTCCGGAATTCAAAAAAAAACCCGATGCCAATGACACCGGGAATGTGAGCGGAAAACGAGGTTCGAACTCGCGACCTCAACCTTGGCAAGGTTGCGCTCTACCAGCTGAGCTACTTCCGCGGAATCGGATTGCAAAAGTACAACAATTTTTTTAACCTGCAAGTTTTTTGAGAAAAAATTGTTGCAACAAGCCTTTATTTTTTTCCCAGCAAGCGCTTTATTTCATCTAACTTATTGAGTGCCTGTACAGGAGTAAGGCTGTTGATGTCCAAATCCATAATCTCGTCCCGAATTTTTTCGAGCAAAGGATCGTCAAGTTGGATGAAGCTAAGTTGGTATGGTTTATGTACTTCCTTTTCAGAAGGTTGCATAGCATTACCTTCCCTCTTTCCGCTCGTTTTTCGCTCCGGAGAATCGAATGTAGCCTCGTCCACGACCTTTTGCCCGTCTATATCCTCGCCAGAACAAGCCTTCGATGGAGCTTCGCCATCCCCTTGGCATTCGGAAGCCCCAGCCTGTCCCGAATCTTCCATCGTCCCGGTAACATCGCCCTCCATGCCATCCTCCCCGGTAACGACCCGGTTCAGACCAGGAAGGATAGCCCGTTGCTGCCCGCCTTGCACGCCCCCCTTTTCAAGACTCCCTAAAATCTCCTCGGCACGTTCCACTACAAAACGAGGCATCCCTGCCATCTGGGCCACATGAATCCCGAAGCTATGCTCGGAACCGCCCTCGGCCAATGTCCGCAAGAAAATCACCTGACCGTCCATCTCCTTGACCCTGACATGGTAGTTCCGGATATGGGGGAAGCGAGCCGCCATCTGGTTCAATTCATGATAGTGCGTGGCAAAAAGCACCTTTGCCGCACGCTTGGGAATATCGTGGAGATATTCGGCAATGGCCCAGGCTATCGAAATACCATCGTAGGTACTAGTTCCCCGGCCAATCTCATCCAACAAGACCAGGGAACGATCGGTCAAGTTATTCAATATATTGGCCGTCTCGTTCATCTCCACCATAAAGGTACTCTCGCCCGAAGCCAGGTTGTCCGTAGCTCCGACACGAGTAAAAATCTTGTCCACCAAACCGATCCGAGCTGCTTCCGCCGGAACAAAGCAGCCGATCTGAGCCATCAGCACAATTAACGCGGTTTGCCGCAAGACCGCCGACTTACCGGACATATTAGGTCCAGTAATCATCATAATCCGGCATCCTTCCTTCTGAAAACGTATATCGTTAGGTACGTATTTCTGCCCGGCTTGGATATGCCGTTCAATAACCGGATGCCTCCCCTGAATAATCTCCAAATCGTAGCTATCCATCAACTGGGGACGCACGTATCTATTCTGCGCTGCCACCTTGGCAAATGAAAGCATAACATCAAAATAAGCAATCTTTTGAACAGACTCTTGGATACGTTTTATAAAAGTTGAGGAATATTCAAGGATCTTCTGGTACAAAGCAGCCTCTACCGTAGTAATCTTATCCTGGGCTGTCAGTACGTTTTCTTCATATTCTTTCAAGTCTTGGGTAATATAACGTTCTGCGTTGGTCAGTGTCTGCTTGCGAACCCATTCGGCCGGCACCTTATCCTTGAAGGAATGAGTTACTTCCAGATAATACCCATAGACATTGTTAAAACCTAATTTCAAACCGGTTATGCCGCTTTGCCTGCTTTCGCGCTGCAAAAGTTCGGCCAGATACTCCTTGCCGGAATAGGCAATCCTGCGCAATTCGTCCAGTTCGGCATCCACCCCTGAGGCGACGACTCCGCCTTTGGACAAAAGAGCCGGAGCATCCGGGTCGATGCTTTTGGCAAGGTAATCATGCAACTGGGAACATTCGTCGAGAGAAGCAGCCCAAGCCTGCAGCAAAGGTGTTTCCGACAATGCGGCCTCTCCCCACGTCTTGATTTCAGCCAAAATCCCCAGAGTGTTCTTCAACTGCAGCATTTCCCGAGGCAGGGCACGCATCGCCGCCACCTTCGAGAGCAGACGCTCCAAATCACCTATTTGGGAAAGCTTGTCTTCGAGAAAATCGGCAGCTTCCCGGTTCTCGACCAGCGTCTGCACATAATCGAAACGTTCCTCCAGTTGTTCCTTGTCCTTCAAAGGCAGGCATATCATGCGCCGCAACAGACGCGAACCCATCGGCGTGGAGGTCTTGTCCAATACGGCCCACAAGGAATTCTCGGCCTCCTTGGAATCGTCCACCGCTGTGGAAGAAGGCTGCAAAAGCTCCAGATTGCGCAAGGTAAAAGCGTCCATCCAGACATACCGGCTCTCTACAATCTTCTGCAAGGAGGATATATGCGAGGATTTTTCATGCCTGCTTTCAATCAGATAATGCAGGCAGGAAGCAGCCGCTATTTGGGCTGCCACCATATTTTCCACCCCGAAGCCTTTCAGGGAATTGGTCTTGAAATGTTTCAGCAGAAGCTCGCGAGCAAAGTCGGGCTTGAACACCCAGTCCTCAAAAACAGTAACATAATAACGATTGCCGAAAAGACGGAAAAACTCATCCCTATAATCCCTCGGCATCACGATCTCCGAAGGCTGGAAATTGTCAATCAGCTTATGGATGTATTCCATATTGCCCTCGGCCACGAAGAATTCCCCGGTACTGACATCCAAGAAAGAAATGCCCATCTCTTGCGCAGGTCTGGACTTTTTATTGGAAGCCGCTTGCCTGAGCGAAGCGCCCCATCCCGCTGGACCTGCCTGACCTGGATACAAACCGCAGAGGAAATTGTTCTTCCCGTTTTCCAAAAGGCGGTCATTGAGAGAAATGCCTGGCGTAATCAGTTCTGTGACCCCTCTCTTTACCAGCTTTTTGGTCAGCTTCGGATCTTCCAACTGCTCGCAAATGGCCACCTTGCCCCCGGCACGGACCAGCTTGTACAAATAAGTTTCCAACGCGTGGTGAGGGAATCCAGCCAACTCGATAAACGTATGTGAACCATTGGCCTTGCGAGTCAAAATGATATTCAGCACCTTAGAAGCGAAAATGGCATCTTCCCCAAAGGTCTCGTAAAAGTCTCCGACCCTAAAAAGGAGCACAGCATCAGGATGTTGCTGCTTGATTTCGTAGTATTGCCGCATCAGAGGAGTTTCCACCACTTTGCCATCTCCCCGCTTGACTCCTTTTTTCGGGGCATTTTCGTCGCCTTGAACCTCGGTATCCGGCTTCCCTTCCGCTTGAATATCCATAAACTATTTATTCTCTACTTTTTATAAAACAAGAACCCATGCAAGGATTCCATGCAAAAGTAATGCAAAGCAATCCCCAAGCCAAACAGCCGTTGCATCAACCTTTGTTCAACCATATCAGCAAGACCGAAATGTCCGAAGGCGAGACACCGGGAATACGCGATGCCTGTCCCAAGGTGGACGGCTTTAAACGGCTCAGTTTCTCCCTTGCCTCATAGGAAAGGGAAAGGATTGATTTATAATCGAAATCCGAACGCAACGGCAAACTGTCATATTTCGACAAACGAGCCGCATTTTCTTCTTCCTTTTGTATATAGGAGCTGTATTTCATGGATACCTCCACCTCTTCCAAGAGTTCTTGCGCAAAAGGCAGGCGGTCGTATTTCTCCAGGAAACGGTCAAAAACAGGATTCATCACACGCAAAGACTGCAAATTAATCTGCGGACGTTGCAACAAAGAGGCCATATCGGCTTTCTGGTTCAAAGCCGAAGTGCCGAGTTCTTCCAAAAAGGCATTAACCTGAAGCGGTTCTACCTTATGCTGCTCCAAATAATGTTGTATCGTAGCTTGCGATTTTTGTTTTTCCTCCAATCTTCGCATACGATTTTCCGATGCCAATCCCAATTTATATGAAATAGGCGTAAGCCTTTCATCTGCATTATCTTGTCTCAATAGGATTCGGTACTCGGCACGGGAAGTGAACATACGATAAGGCTCATCGACTCCTTTAGTTATCAAATCATCTATCAAGACCCCGATATAGGACTGAGAACGTAGCAAAACCAAAGGATCTTTGCCTGCCAGTTTCAAATGGGCATTGACACCTGCCACAAAACCTTGGCCAGCCGCTTCTTCATAACCTGTAGTTCCATTGACCTGTCCGGCAAAATAAAGATTTTCTACCTCTTTCGTTTCCAAAGTCGACTTTAGCTGTGTCGGATCAAAATAATCATACTCAATAGCATAACCCGGACGATACACCTTGGCTCGCTCAAAACCCTGTATCTTATGCAATGCATTTATTTGCACTTCTTCGGGAAGAGAAGATGAAAAACCGTTCAAGTAATACTCATGCGTATGCCGACCGCAAGGTTCCAAAAAGAGCTGATGCCGGTCTTTATCGGCAAAACGCTCTATCTTATCCTCAATCGAAGGGCAATAGCGCGGGCCCCGGCCTCTGATACGCCCGGTAAACAAAGGGGAACGGTCGAAGCCTGTCCGCAGAATGTCATGTACCTCCAAATTAGTATAGACCAAGTAACACGGCATCTGTTCCTGTACGGGTAAAATATCTGTAAACGAGAATTTTGCCGGATTTTCATCCCCTTTTTGCTCCGTCAACACACTAAAATCGATAGTACGGGCATCGATTCGGACAGGGGTACCTGTCTTCAACGTTTCCACTTCGAAACCTAAAGAATGCAATTGCTCGCTCAATCCTGTCGATGCTGCCTCCCCCATCCGCCCGCCGGCATACGAACTCTCTCCAATATGTATCTTCCCATTAAGAAACGTTCCTCCGGTCAGAATCACGGCTCGCGAATAAATCTCGGCACCCGATAAAGTCTTTACCCCTCTGATTTTCAAACCTTCAAACAGAAAAGCCGTTACGGTATCCTGACGCAAATCCAAATTAGGCACTGCTTCCAACGTGCGACGCCAACAAGAGGAGAACTGCCACATATCGCATTGAGCCCGAGGGCTCCACATAGCCGGACCTTTGGAACGATTCAACATCCTGAACTGCAAGGTTGAGTAATCAGTCATAATGCCTGAATAGCCCCCCATCGCATCAATTTCCCGCACGATCTGCCCTTTTGCCACCCCACCCATCGCAGGATTGCAAGACATATAGGCCAAGCGGTCTATTTGCATGCTAATCAACAAGACGCTATTTCCCAGATTGGCGGCTGCCGCTGCTGCCTCGCATCCGGCATGACCGCCGCCTACCACTACTATATCATAATCCAATCGCATGGTTCCAATATTCATTAAGATGCTCAAGCTATCCCTTTAACGCTGTATCACCATAGAGAAAATCCTCGAAAAAGTTCAAGCAAACTCTCATTTTACAAAGCAGATTCCTCGTTATTCGTGCTTCAAATGTTCATAGCCCGGAAAACAAGTCGCCAGCATTTGATCTTCCATATAATGCATCTGCTTTTCTTCGTCTGGCGTTTTATCCTCATAGCCAGCCAAGTGCAATACCCCATGAACCATAACCCGATTCAATTCGTCAATTTGTTCCACGTGGAACTTTTCAGCGTTTTCCCGGATGCGATCCAAACTGATATAAATATCGCCGGATAATGCTTTCTGAGACGAAGAAAACTCTTGCTCTTTTTCTCCATCAATGTCAAGAGGCACCTCCGAACAGAATTTGGCAATAAAATCATCTTGACTTTCATCACTTTCAGAGGTATAATCAAAAGTAATGATATCGGTCAATGTATCGTGGTTCAAATACTCTTTGTTCATCTTGTACAGATACCCGTCGGAGCAAAAGACATAATTGATATCCCCGCATTGGCAATCCAAGCAAGCAATCACTTTCATCAAGGACTCACGTGCAGGAACCCTCTTTAGATACCTGAGATGGACATCCTCTTCGTAAAAACTGATTTTTCCCATATTTACAATATATTAGCCGTTTTAAACTCAACAAAAACAAGTACGTAACGTGCAATCTTGCCACTCCATACCAATCGCCAGAACCTATACTGCCAAACACGGGCAGAACACCATTCCAAGCATAATGAAATGAGCATATCTGATTCGCTGGCTAAACTCGTTGATCGAAAAGTAGATAATTTTCACCCAAGAGAATTACACCTTTCGCCGTCCCTAACTTTCCAAGCTTAAACCCAAGCAAACAGTAGGCCCATCGGCAATCGACAAAAACCTATGCAAAATAACTCACTTCAGCTCTCTGCAGTTAACAAGGTCCTCAAACTCCCAACCAAAACACTATCGTCAGCGAATCAATCTTCATTCAAAACTCAATAAAAATCCGCCAATCAAAACCTTTCCGCTTGATTCCTCGAAAATAATGAGAATCCAGCATTGCATCCAGCAGTCTATGCCAGCAATCAGACAGCATTGCGTTTGGAACAAAAGGTTTAGAAGCACGTCCAACCACTCCCGCTTTCCAAAGAACACAGAAAGGCTGCAAAATTACGGCTTTCTATCGATTTACGGATACTTGACAACATAGATAAACTCAAACCAGTTTAGATACACCGAGGCTTTTCCATTCCGAGATAACATGCTTTGGACATTTTGCTCGCTTCTACCCTATCCTGCTCCTCGCTACTTGAAACGCAGGCCTTTACATCTTCGGCTAGGAAGAAACATTCCACATGACACAAAAAGCAATCCGCATAAAGTTTAACCCAAATCGGTCATTAGACTTTGGGTAGATTGCCCGCTTGTGTCAGGCAGCATGCTTCTCGCCTAGCCGAAGGCGTAGCGGGCTACGTCGAGGCGTAGCGAGAAACAGGATGCGGACAGAAGCGGGCAAGATGCCCGAATGCCTCATTTTCCTAACCGAAAACAGCCCCGGCGTGTCTAATGACCGATTTGGGTTTAATAACCGATTTGGGTACAAAGAAACAATAACCAAGTCTTCTACCAAGAAAAAAAAATTCATATCAGAAACAATCTTCTTATATAAATATTCCAAAAATAAAATACGTTTTTTATGTCAAGAATAGATGACATAAAAAAAACAGAAAAACGTACTAACATAAGATTACAAAATCATTCTACAAAACATAGAATTTAAAAAAATTGAAGATTCACATAAAAATACAATATCAATAAAACGTAATAAAGAGCATACGTTTTTACAAGAATATTTATCACGTAAATTAGATTCTTCCAGAAGCAATCAACCTAAACACCTCTATACAAAAAACATAGAAAATCGTTTTCGGATTGTTCCACGTGGAACAATCCGAAAAGAGTAAAATCAACACAAAAACTAATCCTTTCTAAAAAAGTAATCCTGTACTTTCTTTTGGTAATAAGGTTGCAAAGTCGGCACGCTTTCCCGAATAACATCTATACCTCGCTCCTTCTCAAACCATGAATTCAAACTATCGGAGACAAAGGGGTTGAATTGTCGCCCCTCTTTAGATTCACGTTTTTCATCTTTTTCCCGTTTCAATTCGGCATTCTCGGCTTCAAGCAATCGAGTTTCTATATTCTTCTGTCGAGCCATCAACTGATTGTTCAATATTCTATTCACCAAATCTCGCTCTGTCCGTTCCATATCACCCAAAACTCGATTGAGTTTAGAAGCAGACTGAGGATCCAAAACTCCGCTTTCTTGCATCTTTTGTTGAAGCATCCTTCTAATCATCTCCTGTTTGGCTGCAGCCCGAGCAAATGACTCTGAAATTTTTTCTTCACTCACATCAGTTCCTGTCTGACTGCCGGTCTTACCTTGTACCGATTTTTTCGCATCAGTTCCAGACGTTGTTTGCTTTGCATACTCTTTCAGCATATTCTTCAAAGCTTCCAACTGCCTGTTCAAATCTTCCTGCATCTGTTGCAAACTCTGCGAAGGACGTCCTTCATCACCAGAATTCATGGACGGCATAGGCATTTTCATATTACCCTCTTTACCTTGTCCAGAAGAGGACATTTGAGGCATTCCCTTTTGATTTCCCGAAGAATTTCCTTTCATCTGCAATTGCTGCTGAATATTATCCAAAGATTCCGAAAGAAGCAAAGCCAGATTATTCAACGAAGTCATGGTATATTGCTGAGCGGTCATAGCAGAACGATTAGACATACGGTAACGCTGGTAATGAACATCGTTCATACGCAAAAGCTGAGACATGGTTTCATTGGTGTAAACCAAAAGATTCTTGACCTCTTTATCGGTAGTCAAAGCCACCTGAGGTTGACGTTTTGAAATTGCTCGCACACTATCTATCACAAAACCTATCTCTGAAACCAAAGAAGACTGTTTCCGGATAATTTCAGCATAATAAGGATCATTGACACGAATCCTGGAAAGTTCGTCCATCAAATTCTCCTGAGCGAAAGAAACCCTGACAACCGATTTCAACAAAAGCCTGATGAAAGCAGCATCCTCAGCCATGCTTTCTTGCTCGATCTGATTCATCTGGTTTTCGATATTTTCAGCCAGATCCTGCAACATACCGGTAGTTTGCTGTTGGTTTTGCTTGGCGGAACTGGCATCGCATTCATGGATATCCGAAGAAGTTTCTTCCATCTTCTCGCTTATCCGGTTCAACAAAGAATCCGGAACTTTAAAAGAAGTCGGTTCTTCCAAAGAAGAATTCATCTGCGAAATATTCTTCAATTCCTTTTCCAAATCTTCCTCACGCTTCTTCAAATCCAAAAGCATGGAATCCAATCTGCTCTTATTTTCATCAAACTCTGTTTTCTTCAAAACAGACATATCGTCTTCAATTTCGGTGCTTTTTTCTTGAAGCCGACGAGCATCCTCCAACGCAGTCTGCAAACGATCTTCCAATTCCAGCTTCCGGTAAAGTTCCAAATTCCTCTCCAAATCTTCAGTCAGGAAATCTCCTTCCTGCTTCAAACTTTCCAAAGCATCTACTATTTCGTCTTTAGGTTTGTTTTCTTCCATCAGACGTTGCAATTCTTCCAATTTGGCCATCGCGGATTCGTCAAACAATTTATCGAACAATTCTTGCAACTCTTTCTTTTTGGCATCAAGTTTAGGATTAGATGAAAAAATTTCCGATTGCAATTGCTCCTTCACACGAAGTTCTTCCTTCATGGATTCATACTCGCGATATATCTCTTGCCGACGTTCAATCAAAAGTTCCAAATTCTTCCTATCCTGCCATGTCAAAGAAGTCTTTGAAAGCAAGTCTTCCAAGATGAAATGAACATCCTCTTCATAATCCTTCATCGATTGCAAGGAAAGGGAAAGTTTCCAATCAATAGAAACGGAAGTCTCGTTGATACTGTTTCGGATTTCTTCTTCAGACATCTTCCTGTAATTGAAAGTTTCGGAATAGGCCGCCTTATAGCCATTCAAAACATCGTTGTCCCTCACTTCAAAACTATAAGAAACATCGTCACCAGGATTCAAAGACAAATCTCTCAAATCTAAATAATAAGTAAAGTCAGATGCAATGCTTTTTTTATCAACGAAAAGAGTATCCACCTTGCTCCAACTATCATTAGTAATAGGATTAACGCAATCCAACCGAAAATACAAAGCTGAAAAACCATAATCGTCAGTCAGCCGGCCGGAAAAAAAACGAAGATTAATATCAGTTGTATCCACCAACTGCCTGACTTCAATCCTAGGATAAGCATCCGGTATCACATTGACTGAAAAACGCAAAGTGTCTGTCCGAGCAGAAAACGAAAAAGGAGAAGGACAAAGAGTATATACAAAAGATGACATAGCTTGTTTGGAAAAATAAAAGACAGGCCTATCTACTGTATCCACATTCAATACTTCAGAAAAAACAAAATCAGAAGAACTTCCACCAATTTCAAAAACATTTACATCTAAGAAACGTGCATGTTCAAACAGCAACTCCCAATCTATCAGAGTCCCTTGAGGTACGTCCAAATCCAAAGTATTGTCGATAACCTCAGTCTTAAGTCCAGTATGGAAAGGATAATGCAATACAACTTTCATTCCAGATAGCAAAGGTTTATAATCTACTTTCAAACAATAATCCTCACTCATGTATCTACCTGCACCAATCTGAAATGTAACATCTCGTTGCACTCTTGTAAAAACATATTCAAATTCATCAAGAGACGTCCGCGAACAAAATAGAGTCTGTCCATCAAATACAAGAAAAACTTCGGAAGGCAAGAATTCCCCTTCAACACGAATTTTCAAAACAAAATCTTCCTCATAAGCAACGTGCAAATGAGGATTGACAACGCTCATTTTAAAAGGAAACTCAGGTTCAAAATACTGTTTATAATGGACTATACGCTTAGAAGAACTCAAAAGCCGAGGATTTACAAACCAGGAAACAGCAATCAAAGAAACAATCAATAGCAAAATATACAAATATTTACGATTAGATTTCAACCTAATACTCTTTTCGAAACGATAAGTAGCAAAACGAGATGAAACCTGGCTTATAGCTGCTTCAAGCAAAGAAATTGGAATTTGCAAATCATCTTTATTATCTTTAATCGCTTGTAAATCTATAATATTATAAAGTCTGTCATCCAACTCAGGGTAACGAGATGCCAAATATCGAGCAGTCTGCTTATAAGACATCCTCCTCACTAGGCCCATAGCTTGCAAAAAAGGGTAAAGGCATAAGAATAAAAAGCCAACGGAAGCAACTGTCAGAAAAAACCAAAAAAGGACAGTTCTGATGGGAACAGAAAAAAATGAAAAATATTCGGAAACAGAGAAAATTATCAAAAGAACAAATAAAAGGGAAAGGAGCATAAGCAATCCTTTGAAAGCCTTATTCAGATAAAATCGGCGTAAAAAAACATCCAATTTCCGGGTAAAAGAAACGTAAGAATCCATGGTCTGTCAATTCTTCTTTTCTACACAAAGCAAAATCGCTATGATTATACACTCAATATATCTGCATCTACCTCGCCCCTTGCGAGCCGCTTGGCTGTCAACTCGGCTGCATTGGCTCAATTCACAACTATACCTGCATCTACCGTTGCAAGACAGAGATTGCCTTGAGTAAAGCTTGGAAATGCAAATTTAAACTGTATTTCAAAAAATGTGTCTTTCCTATTCTGATTTTTTATCTTATTCACATTCTTCACATCATTCTTATTAGTATTTTTTAAGTTAAAAATTAAAAAAGAAAATAATAACGATAATAACAAGGCTGTTCATATTGTCGATAACTAGGAATTTGTTGGAAACATGAATACTCTATAAACCTGAAATACACATTTCTTTACTTTTTATAAGCAAAGAATAAACAAATTATATTGTTGTTTATTAATAAATTATATATTTTATAAACAAGTGTTGAAAAATAAGATAAGATAGATTTCAAAACCATGTTCGAATTAACATTCGTTAAGTTAAAAAATCTGAAAACTTCTGGAAAGGCTGTTTACTGCATGCGAGTTCTTTTTAATGATAAATGCAAATCACAAGATACTGACATTTTCTATACAGGATATTCATAAGTTTTTAACAAATTTTCAACAAATTTGTTAAACCCAAATCGGTCATTAGACACGCCGAGTCCGTTTCTGATTAGGAAAACGAGGCTTTCGGGCATCTTGCCCGCTTCTGTCCGCATCCTGTTTCTCGCTACGCCTCGACGTAGCCCGCTACGCCTTCGGCTAGGCCAGAAGCATGCTGCATGACACAAGCGGGCAATCTCCCCAAAGTCTAATGACCGATTTGGGTTAAAGCATCATGAAATGGAAACAAGACTTCGTTTGTTTTGAATGTAATCATGGTCTGAATTCATGGTTACTATCTTTTTTGTAAAATACATCTTCATTTGCGAACTGTTTCATAAATTTGCCTCTCGGTTACCTTCAGAGTGTATCGATTTGCAACAGGAATCGTTTTTCATTCTATGCGAAGGTACCGTTTAGATAAACTGCAAGCTGGATGCAGAACCGGACAGAGTTCGAATTTTGCTATTGGAGAAAGCAAGTTGCTTTCAACATAGATGGAACAAGCTTTGTATATACGAATTCGACCTGACTGCTTTTGTCAAGGTATCGCGTTTATTCCAAGTGAAACTTAAAATATTTTTATCATGTTTGGCAAAGACACTATCATTGGAATGGCTTCCGATCACGCTGGTTTCGAACTTAAAGAGTATATTAAAGGAAAACTCCTTTCCAGCGGGTACAGAGTGAAAGATTATGGTACTCATGGAGAGGAAAGTGTGGATTATCCGGACTATGCTCATCCTTTGGCATCGGATATTTCAGATGGGACACTTCGCATCGGAATATTGATTTGCGGCACAGGTAATGGTATATCGATGACTGCTAATAAACATAATAATGTACGTTGCGCTCTTTGCTGGGAACCTGAGATAGCTCGTTTAGCACGGCAACACAATGATGCTAACATATTGGCGATGCCGGGGCGATTCATTACCAAGGAGAAGGCATGGGAATCCGTTCAGGTTTTTCTTGAAACTTCGTTCGAAGGAGGCCGGCATCAACGAAGAATAGATAAGATAAATTGCATCTGAAATAATTGGAACAGGATGCAGGGCCGAGCATAGAATTCGAGCTTTGTTTTCGATTTCTCAACATAGTTTAAGCAAGCGTTGTCTTTACTTTATTGCCTTTGTTGAGATATAGCGTTTATTCATGAATTTGCAAACGACAAGCAGTGATGGATACTAAACGGCAAGCTTTTCTAAAAAGGTTTTCTGAAGGAAGCGTCAATAAAGATGATTTTTCCTTGTTGGAAGCTGTAGGAGAATATTATGAGAAGAATGCCAAGGAAGCTTCCCATTGTTTTTCACGTTACGAGTTAGCAAAAAGCCGTCTCGTTTTTTACAAACATAAAGTTGTATCTTCCCTGACAGACTATTTGACTGATTTTGAGACAGGAATGGCAATTTCAGGAACGAAGGTTATTTATGTTAAAGATGCAGAAGAAGCTGTAAATGAGATAAGTAAATTAATAGAGAAGGACAGGAATATTTTTATAAATAGAGACCGTTTGATAGAAGAAATAGCACTAGCCTCTTTTCTTTCAAAGAAAAATATTCAATTCCATGACAGCCGGTTTTCCGATTTTCCTTATCAAGTACTCCCCTATCCTGCTTCTTCTTTTTGGCAAATGATAGCTAAAAAATTGAATATTGATGATATTCAAAATCAGCCAAATCAACTCTTGTCCCTATATAAAAGTCAGCTTTTGGAATCAGCATTCAAAGATGCCATATATGTAAGCGGTGCTGATTTTATCGTATCCGATCCGGCTGCTGTTGTTATTCTTGAAAACGAAGGGATTGGAAACTTGCTTTCTGCTTTTTGCAAGAAACATGTAATAGTGGCGGGAATAGATCAGATGATTGCTTCTATCAGTGAATTGGATTATTTTACTTCTCTCTATGCAGCCCATGTCCAGGGAAACCTTTCCGTTTGGAATCAAACTTTGTTTTTTGGTCCAAAAAAAGCAACTGAAGCCGATGGTCCAGATGAAATGTACGTAATTCTTATAGACAATGGTCGTACCCGTTTGCTTAAAGAAGAGTTTCAGCGCAGTGTTTTCCATTGCATACATTGCGGGGCATGCACAGCTCTTTGTCCTGTATTCAAGCATGTCAATTCTTCTCATGGACAATTGTCAGGGCCGTTGGATTGTGTAATCAGCCCTATTAGGGATGGTTTTGAAAATAGTGGTTTCATGGCATTCGCCTGTACTCTTTGTGGAAAATGCAGCGAAATATGTCCGTCAAGAATTAATTTTCAAGAAATTATTTTATATAATAGAAAAGAAGCGGTTGAGAAAAATGCTTTTTCTGTTTTTACTCGTCAACATATAAAATTGTTGAAACGGATGATGTTAAAGCAAAAGGTATTAGATTCGCCTTATCATCGTTTCATTTTAAAGGTAGCATTCAAGAACCGTTTCGGAAAACAAAAAGAATTTCCGGATTTTAAGAAAAAGAGTTTCCATATAATCTGGAAAGGTATTTAATGGCAAAAAGTCTCGAAGTTGAATTTTATAATAGTTTATTATAAACAATGTACAATCAAAAATATAAAAATATGAAAATGGAAGAAATTCAATCCGCTATTAAAGACATTTTGTCAAAGGCTTTTCCCTTTACGGAAAAAGAGATATGCAGTCGTATGCTGCATTTGGTAGATTTGACTACGTTGGATGGAACCGATACCAAAGAGAAAGTTGAGGACCTTTGCCAGAAAGCGGTGCGTTATCAAACAGCTGCTGTCTGTGTGTATCCTTATTATGCCTCTTTGGTAAAGCATTCGCTAGAAGGAACCAACATCAGAACCGCTTGTGTAGCAGGAGGATTTCCCGCATCCCAACTTCCTTTGAGTGTCAAGTTGTATGAAGTGGAGCAGACTTTGAACGACGGAGCTGATGAGATTGATATGGTTATTTCACAAGGAGCACTGCTGGAAGGGGATTACAAAAGGGTCGGCGATGAGATTGATGCTGTGAAGAGACTTTGTGGAAAGCATAGGCTTAAAGTAATTTTGGAAACAGGTAATCTTCGGACACCTGAGAATATAGAAAAGGCTTCTCGTATCGCTATCGAGAATGGAGCGGACTTTATCAAGACTTCTACCGGGAAGGCTTCGGTTTCAGCTACATTGGAAGCTGTTTATATCATGCTGAATGTAATCAAGAAGTACGAATCCCAAGGGCTCAAGGTTGGTATCAAGCCTGCTGGAGGCATTTCCACGGTGGCATCGGCTGTCCCCTATTTCAAATTGGTATGGAGCATGCTGGGCCGTGAATGGATTAATCCCCTTTATTTCAGGATAGGTGCGAGCCGACTGGCCGATGCTTTGTATGATGAATCCATTAAACAATAAGTTCTGAATGCATGCGGACAGGTCACTGCTAAAGTGCTGATACCGGATTGAGCTTGATTTTCAGTTAATGGCTTGATCCGGTTTTTATTTTTCAAATACGAATTTAGGAACATATTTGAAAAACCATCAGAAAAATCTTACATTTGTCGGACTGTCTTTTACCGCATGAAAAACAGGATACTGCATATAGCACTCGTGATAGTGCTCGGTTTAGTACCATGGATGCCTGCCAAGGCTCAGTTCGGGCGTTCCTCGTTCAGTTTTTTGGATATGGGGAATTCGGCCCGTATTGCCGCCATGGGATCAGAATTCCTTTCCGTGCGCGATGCCGACATTACCTTGGCATTGGCGAATCCTTCCCTGATAACGCCAGAAATTCATAATAATCTGGCTGTTAATTATGTAAACTATTATAATGGAACCAATTACGGCTTTGCTTCTTATAGTCGGACTTTTGAAAAAGTAGGTAGTTTCGCTTTGCATGCCCAATTTGGCAATTACGGCAAGATTTATGTGACCGACGAATTTGGAAATGAGTACGGAACAGCTACTGCTAACGATGTGGCCTTGATTTTAGGATGGGGTCGGGAACTGGATTCCCATTTCACAATCGGGGCTAATTTCAAGATGATATACTCCCAGATAGAAGGCTATCATGCTTTCGGCATGGGAGTGGATGTGTCGGGAACTTATACCAATTCCTCACGTTTATTTTCAGTTTCTTTGCTATTGCGCAATATGGGAGGGGCACTCAAATCCTATTCGGGCGAGGGGCATACCCATATGCCTTTTGAAGTGGCAGTGGCACTTTCCCAAAGGATACCTCACACGCCTTTGCGCATCTTCATGGAGTTTCCAAATTTGCAGAAATGGGACTTGAATTACGAGGATCCTTATGCCGAAGCTGACATGATTAGTGGTGAAATAAAGAAAAGAAGCGGAGCTGCCGACTTTTTTGACAATTTAGCCCGGCATGTTGTAATTGGCCTTGAAATAATTCCTTATAGAGGATTCTATCTTCGGGCATCGTATAATTATATGCGTTCGCGTGACATGATGACTCCTGCCAAGCCTGGCTTGGTAGGTTTTTCTTGGGGAGTTGGCTTTAGGATTTCCAAATTCAATTTCAGCTATTCCCGGTCTCGTTACCATAAGTTAGGTTCACCTAATTATGTGACAGTCACCATAGATTTAGATGCTTTCAACAAGCGGAAGAAGACCCGGGCTACAGAGGCTTTCCGAAAAGCCGATGGGGATTACGGCTTGGATGCTCGTGATAGATAATTTTCAATGTCGTACAGGCATGTTTGTTTGGGGATGTAAGAGAGATGGTCAAAACGTGTAAATTCAATTTTATGAGAAAGAATATTTTGAAAAAATGGCCAGTTTTGACTGGTTTTATGGTTGTTACTGGTTTCCAAACCATTTTGCAGGCTGATGAAGGAATGTGGATTCCTCTGCTGTTGGATCAAAATGAAGCTGAAATGCAACGGATGGGTTTGCAGCTGGATGCGGAAGATATTTATAGCATAAACCATTCCTCTCTTAAGGATGCAGTTGTGATATTTGGTGGCGGCTGTACAGGAGAGGTTGTATCGAATCAGGGTCTGGTTTTGACCAATCATCATTGCGGGTACGATGCTATCCAGTACCATTCGTCGGTGGAACACGACTATCTGACCAATGGTTTTTGGGCTGGAAATTTTGAAGAAGAACTGCCTTGTCCAGGTTTGGAAGTCCGATTCTTGAAAGAGATAAAAGATATCACAGGCACGATTTTGCAAGGATTGGATCAGTCGTTGCCGGAAAGAACGCGCAAAGATAGTATACAGGCGCGTTCAAAGCGGTTATCCGTGCCGTATGAAGCTGAGGGCTACGAAGTGAGGGTTGCTCCGTTTTATTCTGGTAATCAATACTATATGTTTATTTATGAAGTTTATCAGGATATTAGGTTAGTAGGAACTCCTCCATCCAATATAGGAAAATTCGGGGGCGATACCGACAACTGGATGTGGCCTCGCCATACCGGGGATTTCTCCGTGTTCCGGATTTATGCTGATTCGGCCAACCGCCCTGCTCCTTATGATGCCTCCAATCGGCCTTACGTACCTAAGAAATACCTTACTATAGATTTGCGAGGCTATGAGGAAGGTGATTTTACTTTTGTATTAGGTTATCCTGGTTCTACGCAGGAATACATCAGTTCGTATGCGGTTCGTTTGATTCAGGATTTGATTGATCCGATGCGGATTTCTGCCCGGACGGAGCGTTTGGAAATTATCAAGGCCGCCATGAACCGTGATCCGAAGACGCGGATTCAGTATTCTGCCAAAGCCGCAGGCATTGCTAACGGCTGGAAGAAGTGGCAAGGGGAAGTCAAAGGCCTCAAGCGTTTGAACGTTGTTGGCAGCAAGCAGGATTATGAAACGGTTTTTCAGGATTGGTGTAAGGGAATTAGCGGCAAGGAATTTGCCGAAGTGTTGCCTGCTTTGAAAGAAGCTTATCAAAAATTGGAACCTTATTTAAGTTTGCAGATTATTTTTCAAGAACATGTTTTAGCACCAGAAGCCGTATCGTTTGCTTATAGCTTTAAATCTTTGCATGACGTGGCTGTTGGAACTGATACCACTTTGAGTTTGGAGACAGCTTTGGAATCTTGTCGGGAAGAGGCCGCCTTGTTTTTCAAGGATTATGATCCGGAAGTAGATAGGGCTATTTTTGAACGTTTGGCTTTTATGGTCAATGCCGATGGAACACGAAATCAGGTGATTGATTTTGAGGGTACTACATTGAAAAAACAATTGGATTGGTTTTATGGAAAGTCTATTTTTACTTCCCAGGAAAGGATGGAACAATTTTTGGATAAATTTAGACCCTCTTCGTACAAGGTTTTGGAGCGAGATCCGATGTTCAAGTATGCCAATGTGGTATATGGCCAATATTTGAACCAGACAGCTCCTTTTATCAGGATTTTTAATGCCCGAATTGATAGTTTGCAACGGTTGTATATGAAAGGGCAAATGCAGTTGAAGGAGAGCGGGGACTTTGCTTCTTTGGAACAGATTGGTATTCAAAATGATATTCCTTTGAATAATGTAGGTAGCGAGCAATTTTACCCGGATGCCAATTTCACGATGAGGGTGGCTTACGGTCAAGTGAAAGGCTTCAAACCGGCCGATGCCGTGGAATATGCTCCCTATACCACCTTGGCGGGAATCATGGAAAAAGAGGATCCGGATATCTACGATTATGTGGTCGAAGCCAAGCTGAAAGACCTCTATGCCCGAAAGGATTACGGTCCTTATGCCAATGAGTTGGGCGAGATGCCGGTGGCTTTCGTGGGAACCAATCATACCACGGGCGGCAATTCGGGTAGTCCGGTCCTGAACGGGGACGGGAATCTGATTGGTATCAATTTCGACCGCAATTGGGAAGGCACGATGAGCGATGTGCGTTACGACCCCGATATGTGCCGGAACATCATGCTCGACATCCGGTATTGCCTGTTTATCATTGACAAGTTTGCCGGTGCGCAACGGCTTATCGACGAGATGGATATCATAAAGCCGGATTGGTATGAATAATCGGCATACTATCATGGGCTCACTTTCGGGTCGCCTTGTATGATATGCTGAATGAAGGATGTGCCGGATAAACCCGGCACGCCTTTTTTGTTAGAGGGAGATGGAATTTACAGAAGCGCAAGAAAAGATGGAGAAGCAGAAACCCGTTGTTTCTATTATTACCGTGGTCTATAACGCTGCCCGTTTGCTGGAAAAGACGATGGAGAGCGTGCGGACGCAGAAAGAGAACTATCCTTACATTGAATATATCATTGTGGACGGGGCTTCCAAAGACGGTACATTGGCCTTGATTGAAGCCAACCGGGACATTGTGGACCGCTTTGTCTCCGAGCCGGACAAAGGAATCTACGATGCGATGAACAAGGGGCTGAAAATGGCCACAGGCACTTTTGTCTGGTTTCTGAATGCCGGGGATTACATCTATTCGGATGCCTTTCTGTTGGAGGTTTTCCACGAAGGGCTTGACTGGGGAAGGGAAGAGGCAGATGCCGCGAATAGAGCTGTCTTGAAAGCTGCCGAGGGCGAGGATGGATGGGCCGATATCTATTACGGGCAGACTCAGTTGGTGGACGAGAACTGGCAGCCTGCCGGGATGCGGCGGCTTCGGGCTCCGGAAGTGCTCACACCCAAAAGTTTCCGCTGGGGGATGCTGGTCTGTCACCAATCCATCCTGGTGCGTCGTTCCATCGCTCGTTCATACGATATGCGCTATCATTGCTCGGCCGACTTCAATTGGGTGCTTTATGCCCTTGAAAAAGCCCGATGCATCAAGAATACCCATCAGACCGTGGCTTGTTATTTGAAAGGCGGCAAATCCCGGAAAATGCTGGTCCGTTCCTGGTTCGAGCGGTTCCGTATCATGCGGATCCATTTCGGCCTGCTTTCCACGCTTTGGTTTCATTTTCTGATTCTGTTGAGGGTGTTTAAGCCGGCCAACCGCAATTATTGAATAACGTATTTTCAAGAGCATCTATTTCGTTGCGAACCTTGTGCCAAAGGGTGGTGTGTAATAATGAGCAATCTGGCTTCGCCGAAGACTGGCTGCACCTCGGCAGAGTCCAAGCAAGGTGGGCTACGCCGAAGCCTGCGCTCGCTGCGAAGCAGCAACAGTACGCTCCTTCGTTCTCGCTCTCAACGCCTTGCATCTTTTCATTCTAACACACCGCCTAAGGATGGTTACAAATCCCTATTTCGACACACTCCCCTTTGACCCTGCGGTTCGGCGCCTCGTATCTGCCTCCTGCATCAGCTACTCCTCGTGGATTCAGTGTGTTTACCTATGAGGCTTTCACTTTCTTGATGAGTTCGGCGACCCATTGGGCGCTTTCCTCTACGCCCAAGAGCGAGGTATCTATGCAAAGGTGGTAGGAAGAGGCCTTTCCCCAGGTCTTGTTAGTGTAGAAATTATAATACGAAGACCGGGATTTGTCCGTACGTTCAATCAGTTGCTTGGCTTCCTCTTCGGTGGCATTGGTCTCCTGACAGAGGTGCTTGATACGGAAATCCATCGGGGCATGGACAAAGATATTGAAACAAGCCGGATTGTCCCGAAGGATGTAGTCCGTGCAGCGTCCCACGAAGATGCAGTTGCTCTGTTCGGCCAAGTGGCGTACCGTCTTGTAATGAATCTCGAACAAAGCATCGTTGTTCAGGCCGTTGAATCCCGGTTCGCCCAAGAACGGGAAACGGGAATACCAGACCCGTTGCGGCTTTTCGTCCGCCTTTTCAAAGCAGTCCGTGCAGATGCCGCTGGCTTTCGATGCCTCGTGGATCAATTCCTTGTCGTAGAATTTCAAATCCAGCAACTGGCCTATGATCCGGGCCATCTGACGGCCGCCGGAACCTAATTCCCGGCCCACATTGACTATCAGTTTCTTTTCCATTTCTAAAATATTGCAAAAATGCAAACTGCACTTTATTTTTTTCTTGCTAACGACTTGAACAGCCGTGCAATCTCCCCTATCCAGAGAACCACCGAAGTGGAGAGGATAATGGCAACCCAGTCGCGGATATACAAGCGTTCCACGCTGAACATCTCCCCGCCGAAACGGATAATAACAATCTGGCCAACAATGATTAGCAAGGCAATCGGGAGGAATCCGTCGGCCGTGCCGGTCAGGTTGGAGAAAGCCGATTTATTGGTTAGGAAAGCCTTGGCGTTGAACATGTTCCAGAACTGGAGCATGACAAAGAAGGTAAAGAACAAAGATTGTTCGTAACGGGTGATGCCCATCTGTCCCTCCGGAATCGCGCCGAAACGGAAGAAGTCGGCAAAGTAATCCCGCAGGCAGAACTGGCTGAGGCATTCGATGTCCTCGTATTTGAAATACTGCATCAGGCCGAACAGTACCAGCACCAGCAATATGCCGACGGAAACAATGCGGCGTATCATCAGACGGGTCACGATATGGTCGGTCATTTTGCGCGGCTTGTCTTTCATTACCAGAGGATTAGGCGGCAAGGAAGCCAAGGACATCGCGGCAAAGGTATCCATGATGAGGTTCACCCAAAGCATCTGGGTCACGGTCAGCGGCGATTGGGTATCCAGGAACGCGCCTAACATCACAATCACGCAGGCAATCACATTGATAGTTAATTGGAACAGGATGAAGCGCTGCACGTTCTGATAGAGCGAGCGACCCCAGAGCACCGCCGAGGTGATGCTGCTGAAAGCGTTGTCCAGAATTGTGATGTCGCTGGCCTCTTTGGCTACCGATGTACCGTCGCCCATAGAAAGACCTACTTGGGCGGCGTTCAGGGCCGGGGCATCGTTGGTGCCGTCTCCGGTCACGGCCACCACTTCGCCGTTCTTCTGCAAGGCTTTGACCAAGCGTTCCTTGTCCATAGGACGGGCGCGGGAAATGATTTTGAACTTCCCTACCCTTTGCTGGAGTTCTTCATCGCTCAGTTTGGCGAATTGCGGGCCGGTAATCCGGTTTTCTTCGGTGTATTCCGGTTTCCACAGATGCACTTGGCGGGCAATTTCGGTTGCTGTGGCTGGCGTATCGCCGGTAACGATCTTGACATCGATGCCGGCATCGATGCATTCCTGGATGGCGGCCGGCACATCGGCGCGTACCGGGTCGGAAATGCCTACGAAACCCATGAACTTGAGCGGCAAGCCCACTTTGAGACGGCCGTTTTCAAAGCAGCTTTCATGGCTTTCCGAATCCAGTTCTGCATAGGCGAAGCCCAAGGTACGCATGGCCTTGTTCTGATAGCCGAGGAGCTCGTTATTGATGTATTCCTTCCAATCGGACACGGCCTCGTCCTTTCCGTTTACACGGACGCATCGGCAGAGGTCGAGCAGGATTTCAGGCGCGCCTTTGACATAGAGCATGCGGCGGTTGGGGAGCAGGAACGAGCGGACCACGGTGGCCATGTATTTGCGCTCGGTGGAGAATGTGAGCTGCTCTTCGATACGGGTCGATTCCCGGATGCTGGCATAGTTCTCGCCTTGATCGCGGAGCCAGAGCAGCAAGGCTCCTTCTGTGGGGTTGCCGATTACTTTGGGCTTGTTGATATCGGTTTCGTCTAGGAAAGCCGTGGAGTTGGCCGCGATGCATTCCTTGATGAGGCGGCTGGCATCATCCACGCCCAAGTCCAAAGGTTCCTGGCCTTTGTCCCCCTTGATCAGGAACTGGGTCTTGCTGATGCGCATCTGGTTCTGGGTCAGTGTTCCGGTCTTGTCGGTGCAGATTACCGTGCAGGCGCCCATCGTCTCGCAGGCATGCATCTTCCGTACCAGGTTATTGGCTTCCAGCATCCGCTTCATGCTGAGGGCCAACGACAGTGATACGCTCATCGGCAGGCCCTCCGGCACCGTCACCACGATGACCGTCACCGCGATCATGAAGGTATTGAGCAGTTCGGAAGCCACGTTGAGCCAGGTCATCTGGGTGGCAGGATGAAGGAAGAACATCGAAAGCCGGCCTATCACGATGAGGGCGGCAATGACATAGCTGGCCTTGGTGATGATTTTGGCCAGTTTCTCCAACTGCATGTTCAGCGGGGTCTCCACATTGTTCTCGATCTGGGAACCGGTATAGACCTTGCCGTATTCAGTCTGGTCGCCTACGGTGTTCACTTCCATGATACCGTGGCCTTCCATGACGGTAGTGCCTCGAAGCACTTTGTTGCTGGGGTAGGTGGCATCCTTGTCGAAGCGTTCGGGGTCTATGGTCTTGTTGACGATAGGTTCGCCGGTCAGCGTGGATTCGTTGACCTGCATCGACATGGCATCTTTCAGGTAGCCGTCGGCGGGCACTTCGTTCCCGGCTTCCAGGATAACGTAGTCGCCCACGACGATGTCCTTGCGCGATACCTCGGTGACCCGGCCGCCACGGATGACTTTGACCATCACATCGTCGTTGACTTGGTTCAGGATATCGAATTTCTTGTTGGCTTTGAGCTCAAAGTAGAAACCTACGCCGGTGGCTAAGAGAATCGCCACCAAGATGCCGACCGGTTCCAGGAATACATGCCCGCTTTCAGCACCGCTGAAGAACTGGTAGCAAGCCACTAAGAACGAAAGGGCGAGGGCCACCAAGAGGATGCGGATGATGGGGTCCTTGAACTTTTCAAGCAGCTGTTCCCAGATGGAGGTCTTTTCGGGAGGGGTCAGGACATTGGAACCGTGCTGTTCCCGGCTTTTGACCACTTCTTCGGGGCTAAGCCCCTGAAAATGCGTAGAGTTTTCCATTTTGCAAACTTTTTGGATATGGACGATTCGGCTTCCGGGTAAGCAGGTTTCCGACCTGCCCAGATTCCGAAACGCGAAAATACGCAAAATCGAGGAAATTCTAATTCTGGCAAAGGATACCACGGCAGGGCAACCCGTATCAAAACCGGCTATCCCGGCTTCGATAGAGTTTACTCCAGAATGTCGTGCAGGTGTGTATAGTTCAGCAGTTTGACTTCCCCTGTGGTGTTTTCTAACGAACCTGCGTAAATGACCGCTTTCCCGATGACCGTCTCGTTGACCCATCCGTCCATCTGTTTCAAGGCTTTTTCAAAATCTGCGTGGTAGGTCATGGAAGATTTTATCTCGATGCCGTACAACCCGGAAGAGTTCTTCAATACGAGGTCTATTTCATTCTGGTGGGAATCTCGGTAAAAGTAAAGGTTGCTCTCCTTGC
Source organism: uncultured Bacteroidales bacterium (assembly GCA_944320465.1). GTDB lineage: Bacteria > Bacteroidota > Bacteroidia > Bacteroidales > P3 > Pullibacteroides. The sequence goes on from CALUHO010000020.1 coordinate 30,684, forward strand.
CGCGGTTGTATCTTCTTTTCATCGATTCCATGACAATGAAGTTCTCGAACAATGCACCGCGCATCTTGTCTCTTGAAAGTTGTTGGGCAGACTCGATGCCTAACAGGTAGCAGGCAAGCCCCGTATCGGTGAAATAGAGTTTCGGTGTTTTTGTGAGTCGCTTGCGGGAATTCTCGAAATACGGAGGCAGCAGTGTCACGATATAGGATGCTTGCAAGACGGATAGCCAGGCCGTGATGGTGTGGGAACTGACTCCGATTTCGTTTGCCAGCTCCGAGACTTTGAACAATGAACCCACGCGGCCGGCACACAATCGGATGAAAGTATGGAACTGCATCATGTCCTTGATTTGAAGCAGGTCACGCATGTCTTTGTCAAGATAGGTCTTGAGGTAGGCCGGATACAAGAACTTCGGGATGTTGCGTCCGGCGTAGATTGCGGGGTAAAATCCTTCAAAAAGCAGGTCGTCCAAAGTCTTTCCTTTCGCAAGGTCCCGGATTTCAGAATAAGACAGTGGCAATAGTTCGAATACGGCGGTACGGCCTGCAAGCGATTGTGTTACTTTTCGCAACATGGCGAATTGCGAGCTGCCAGAAAGGATGAACTTCCGCTCTGGATGTTCGTCTGCTATTCCTTGGATGTACGAAAGCAGGTTAGGGGCGTTATGCGCTTCGTCCAAAACCATCCCTTCCGGATGTTGGGTCAAGAATGCTACCGGGTCGTTCTCGGCATAACTTCTCACATCGGGATTCTCCAATGAGTAGTAAGGAAGATGCTTGAACTCGTTACGGATTAATGTCGTTTTCCCAGACTGCCGCGGACCGGTAATCGTGATGACAGGGAAATAACGGGCTGCTTCTTTTATGACTCCGGATAATTCTCTTTGAATATAAGTCGGTTCCATATAATTTGTGCAAATTTGAAGTACAACTGCAAAATTACACAATTTCACATGGAACCCAAATGAAGGACGGAAATCTCTGCGCTCGGCTTTCGCCATATTTGTCAACGGAGTTTGACGATATGGGAGGTGCCTTGGCATAGCCAAACTGCGTTTGACTGCGTTGAAATCTCGGCAGAGAAGGCATCGCAAGCAAGCTTGGCTTCCTTCTCTGCGAAGATTTCGCTATGCCTCGGCTTTTGGCTCTACGCTCGGCTTTCGCCATATTTTTCGTATCTTCGCTTTTGGAGAAAATGTTGTTACCATGATACTTGGTAGGAGTACAGGTCTTCAAACTTCATGGAACGTCTGCCGGATAGCGGTGGATAGCTCTTTCAAATGCAGATAGGTTTTTATACTGTGTCTTATGTCGGTTTGGGACAGGTTCATGCGTATATGGAATGCCGAAGGCAAGGAGGCGGGAGTCCAAGAAGGGATTCCTGTTCCGGAGACTTTGCCTCGCTATGCCTTGGTCGATGCCGAAGTAGGAATAAAAGACCGCAAAGTGCACGACATAGGTGCGATCCGGGATGATGGCGCGGTTTACCACGGGGCTTCGAAGGAAGAACTTTTCGGTTTTCTTGCCGGGATGCGTTACGTTTGCGGGCACAACATCGTTCATCATGATGCCCCTCATCTTTTTTTCGGCCGGGAATGCCCTTGGCAGCTGGTTGACACGCTTTATCTTTCCCCCCTGCTGTTCCCCGAACGGCCTTACCACCGCTTGGTGAAAAACGACAAGTTAGTCAGCGAGCAGGCCAACAATCCGGTGAACGATTGCGAAAAAGCCCGGGATTTGCTGCTGGACGAGATTGCCTGCTGGAAATCCTTGCCGCCCAAGAAACAAATTCTGTTCGCCTCCTTGCTGCGTGGAAAAGCCGAGTTCGACGGATTCCTCAGCATGGTGGGTGCGACACCTTCCGGGAAGTCGGCAGCTGTCTTGGCAAAAGAGCTGTATAAAGGACGGATATGCCAGAATGCCGATTTGGATATGCTGGCAAGGCAGTATCCCTGCGAGCTGGCTTACGCCTTGGCTTTGGTCGATACCACCGACTACCGTTCGGTCACGCCTGGCTGGGTGCTTTGCCAGTATCCCGATGTGGAATGGGTGGTGAAACTTTTGCGCCAGACTCCTTGCAGCGAGGGCTGTCCCTATTGCCGTTCCAAGTTAAGCGTGCAGGAAAATTTGAAGGCATTCTTTGGCTATGACCAGTTCCGCACCTACGATGGCGAACCCTTGCAGGAACGAGCCGCCCAGGCAGCGGTAGAAGGCAAGTCGTTGCTGGCTATATTCCCTACCGGAGGCGGGAAGTCGCTGGCATTCCAATTGCCCGCCCTCATGGAAGGCCAGTCCGTGCACGGACTCACGGTGGTCATATCTCCATTGCAGTCGCTCATGAAGGACCAGGTGGACAACTTGGCCGACAGGGGAATTACGGATGCAGTCACAATCAACGGATTGCTGGATCCGATTACGCGGGCCTTGTCGATACAAAGAGCCATGGAAGGAGAGGCCTCGCTGCTGTACATCGCTCCGGAAATGCTTAGGTCAAAGACCCTTGAACGGATTCTGTTGACACGCCATGTGGTCCGTTTCGTGATTGATGAAGCCCACTGTTTCTCCTCCTGGGGGCAGGATTTCCGGGTCGATTACCTGTACATCGGCAAGTTCATCCGGGAATACCAGCAGAAGAAAAAACGAAAGACCCCCATACCGGTATCTTGTTTCACGGCTACGGCCAAGCAGAAGGTGGTACAGGATATCCATGACTACTTCAAGCAGGAATTAGGTTTGGATTTGGCATTGTTCGCATCGACGGCTGATAGGGAAAATCTTCGTTATTCGGTCGTCCATTCGGAAACCGATGAGGACAAGTATATGAAGCTTAGGAATATCATGTCCGAATCCGATTGCCCGACCATCGTGTACGTGTCAAGGACCAAGCGAGCGCAGGAACTGGCCGAGAAGCTCAGTCGGGATGGTTACAAGGCATTGCCTTTTCATGGGAGGATGGAAGCGGAGGAAAAGATTGCCAACCAGGATGCTTTCATGGACGGGAGGGTGCGTACCATCGTGGCCACGTCGGCCTTTGGGATGGGCGTTGACAAGAAGGATGTCGGCCTCGTGGTGCACTACGATATATCTGACTCCTTGGAGAACTACGTGCAGGAGGCCGGCCGGGCCGGGCGCGACCCGAGCCTCAGCGCGCGCTGCTATGTGCTGTATTGCGACAACGACTTGGACAAGCATTTCATCATGCTCAATCAGACCAAGCTGAGCATCAGTGAGATACAGCAAATATGGAAAGCCGTGAGGGATTTCACCCGGCATCGCGACAGGGTGTGCTGTTCGGCTTTGGAAATTGCCCGGCAGGCCGGGTGGGACGACTCGGTTTACGACATTGAGACCCGTGTCCGGACCGCGTTGGCCGCTTTGGAGCGAGGCGGGTACATCGAGAGGGGGAACAACGTGCCTCATGTGTATGCCACCGGCATCACGGTAAAGAACATGGAGGATGCAAGAAAGCGCATATCGGCCTCTCTGCTGTTCGACCGCGACGAGGTGGAGACAGCCTGCCGGGTCATCAAATCATTGATTTCGCAGAAGTACACACATAGGGCGCAGGATGCCGAGGCCGAGTCGAGAGTGGACTACTTAGCCGACATACTGGGCTTGAGCCGGTTCGAGGTCGTGTCGGTGGTGGAGCGGATGCGGCAAGAAGGCATATTGGCCGATTCCAAGGATATTTCCGCCTACCTGCTGGATACCGGCGTGTCGGAAAGGAAATCGCGGCAGGTCTTTGATCGTTTTGTCCGGATGGAACGCTACATCTTGGGCCGGATTCCAGAGGGATTCCTGCGGGTCTCGTGCAAGCAGCTGAACGAGGATGCCTTGCGGGAAGGATTGGATTTCTCCACCGAAAAGGATCTTAGAACGCTGCTGTACTTCTTGGTGGTCAAGGGTTATATCCGGAAAAAGGAGGATTCTTTCCATAACATGGAAATCCGTTGCCAGATGGATGCTGTTTCTGCCTTGGCTCGTTTTGAAAGAAGGGCGGAAATCGCGCGTTTTGCCATAGGCTGGCTTTATGGACAAGTGGACAAGAAGAAGGATGCAGCGAATCGAAACCTCGTCCAATTCTCGGTGCTGGAACTCCTTTCGCAAGTGAAGAAGTCGGATTCCTCCACGCTTTTCGGCAAGCTTGGCGAACCGCAGATAGGGGATGTGGAAGAGGCTCTCCTGTACTTGTCCAAGATTGGCGCAATCAAGTTGGAGGGTGGTTTCTTGGTCTTGTACAATGCCATGGAGATAAGGCGCTTGAAGGATAACCGGCTGCGGTACAAGAAGGAAGACTATCGGATGTTGGACGAGTTCTACAAGCAGAAAATCCAGCAGGTGCATATCGTGGGCGAATATGCCAATCTGATGGTAAAGGATTACGGGGCGGCATTGCAATATGTCCGGGATTATTTCCAGATGGATTACAAGAAGTTTATTGCCAAATATTTCAAAGGGGAGAGGGCGAACGAGATCCAAAGGAATCTAACTCCGATGAAGTATAAGCAGCTTTTCGGGCAGTTGTCGGAGCGTCAGATGGAAATCATCTCGGACAAGGAATCGCGTTGCATCGTGGTGGCGGCCGGTCCGGGCAGCGGGAAGACGCGGGTGCTGGTTCATAAACTGGCATCCCTCTTGTTGCTTGAGGATGTGAAGCATGAACAGCTTCTAATGCTGACGTTCTCGAGAGCGGCGGCTACCGAATTCAAGCAGCGGCTGATGGATTTGATTGGCAATGCCGCGCATTTTGTGGAGATAAAGACGTTCCATTCTTATTGTTTCGACCTTTTAGGCCGGGTGGGAAACCTTGATGAGGTGCAGAACGTGGTGGGCATGGCCGCAGGGATGATAGAGCGTGGCGAGGTGGAACCGACCCGAATCGGCAAGACGGTATTGGTCATAGACGAGGCGCAAGACATGGGGCGCGATGAATACGCGCTTGTGAAGGCTTTGATGGACAAGAACGAGGAAATGCGCGTGATTGCCGTGGGCGATGACGACCAGAACATTTACGAATTCCGGGGTTCCAACTCCCGTTACCTTTACGATTTGTCCCGGATGGAGGGAAGCCGGTTCGTGGAAATGACCGAGAATTATCGCAGTGCGAGCCATATCGTGGCTTTTGTCAACGGTTTCGCTCAGGGAATCCGTCATCGGATGAAAAGCACGCCTATCGTATCCAAGAGAAACGATGCCGGGTGGGTGGAATTGACATTCTACCAGTCGAGGTACATGTATGAGCCGCTTGTGGAACAGCTGTTGCGCTGCAAGGGTGGCGGGACTTCGTGCGTGCTCACGCAGACCAATGAAGAGGCGGTCGTCATAGCCGCTCTTTTGCGCAAGCGGGGGATGAACAGCAAGCTGATACAGTCCATGGACGGCTTTCGTTTCTGGAATTTGGCCGAGACGAGGTATTTCCTGCGTTACTTGCGTAAGCGGGCTGTTTCGCCCATGATTTCGGAGGAATTGTGGGAGGATGCCAAGCGGGCTGTTTTTTCCGTCTATGCCAGGAGCCGGAGCTTGGATTATTTGAAGCGTTGCATAGAGTTGTTCGAGCAGACCAGCAAGGCCAGGTACTTGAGCGACTTCAGCGAGTTTGTCTTCGAGTCGTCGGTGGAGGATTTTTGCGATGTTGCAGGGGCGGATGTGGTGGTCTCGACGATACACAAGTCCAAGGGGAGAGAGTTCGATGACGTGTATATGCTCCTTTCGGCGCAGGAGGCCATGGACGACGCGCTGATGCGTCGGTATTACGTAGGTATGACTCGGGCCAAGAACCGCCTGTTCGTGCATACTGACCTTTCGATGAAGTCGAAGTTGAATTCGCTCGATCAATGCCGGGACGGGGAAAGTCCGGCGAGAGCCGGAAGTCGTGGCTTTGGAGGCTTGGAGGTTGACAGGCGTTCTTTCGACCCAAGGGCTTACGCCTTGCCTTCCGAGGCAGTCTTGTCGTTGACGCACAAGGATGTCTATTTGGATTTTTTCAAAAAGGTCAAGCGGGAAGTGCTGGCATTGCAAAGCGGCGACCCTCTGGTGCTTCAAGGTGTTTTCCTGTGTAATCCGGCCACCGGATTGCCGGTTGCGACGCTTTCGTCCAGCATGCAGAAATCTTTGGAGGCATGGTCGGAACGAGGCTATTCGGTACGTTCCGCTTCGGTGCGCTTTGTCGTGGCCTGGAGACCCAAGGAAGCACCCAAGGAAGAGCCGGACACCGCCGTACTCTTGGCCGATTTGACGCTTTCCATCTAACTCTGGTACAATAGGAATCGGGTTATGGTTTCGGGACGAATTCTTGCAGCATCATCTCGTAGCCGGGCCTGATGGCTATTTTGAATCTGTCTTCTTCCATGTCTTCATATGGATGATCGGTTATCAATAACAGGTTCTGGCAATTCGTTTTACGACCTGCCAGAATCAATCTTGCTATTTCGTCTGCAAAGGCACTTCAAAACGCGATATTTTACCATTTTCACTTTTCCTGTAACTTTTCGATACCTTTGGTCGTCATTAAAACAGAGGCGTGGCAGGGACTGGACGAACGGCCAAGAGCAAGGCAGGCGGCTACGATGGCAAGATTTCCGTCCTTTGCTCAGGAAGGCCGGGATTCCGCCGGGCAAACAAAAGCTGGGTCCGGGCCAACAGAATCCGGATTAATCCCAAAGTCTAATAACCGATTTGGGTTAAAGACAGGAAGCAGCGAGAAACCAAAAGCGTATGGACAAGGAAGAGTACGAGGAAACCGTCAGGGACGTGGCCGATGCGCTTTACCGTTTCGCGTACCGGCTTTGCAAAGATCAGGACGAAGCCAAAGATTTGGTGCAAGAGAGCTTCGTGCGCTTGTGGGTCAACCGGGGCAAGGTCGGCATCCCTAAGGCGTTCCTGTTCCAGACTGCCTACCGCCAGTTCCTGGACTCCCGCAAGCACGAGAAAGTGCGTCAGGACTATGCCGGTTTCGCCTTCTACAAGTCCAAGGAAAGGGAGAGGACGCAGCCGCTTTTTCCGGAGAGGGGGGAACTCAAGGAGATGCTGGATCGAGCCTTGGACACCTTGCCGCCCGTGCAGAAGGCCGTAGTCCTGTTGCGCGATTACGAAGGCTACAGCTACGAGGAGATAGGAGAGATAAGCGGTTTGAGCGAAGCCCAGGTCAAGACCTATATCTTCCGCGCCCGTGTGGCCTTGCGCAAGTACATAGGCGAACCAGGCAAAACCTTGGGATGAAAGGCTGACGGAAGGATGTCTTAATCTTGAGCAGAATCATAGATTACGTTTGCAAGAACAAAGGAAAAGCAAAACCATGAAGATAAGCAAAGACAATTACGAACCCATTCTGCTGGACTACTTGGAAGGCCGTCTTTCCGACAAGGAACGGAAAGAAGTGAAGGCATTCCTGGCAGGCGAACCGGCTTTACGCCAAGAGTTCATGGCTTTGCAGCAAGCCTGGGGCGAGCAGGGAGAAGGGCTGCAAGTGGAACCTTTGCCCGATGCCGGTTTCCCCGATAAGGAGAGTTTGCTGGCGATACCTGGCAAGATGAAATCCGAGTCTTCTGCTCGAAACCAATCGGAAACGCGGGCAGGGGTGGCCGAATCGCGGAACATGCAAGGGCAACGGGAAACGGATGCACACAATTCCGTTGACCGACAAGTCCCCATGGCTGGACTTTATGAACGGCAAGACTGGAAACACGCTGTTTGGCTACGGAAAAACCGGGCGAATATCTGGAAAGTGGCTGTTTCGATGGCGGCTTGCCTGTTGCTTTTCTGGCTTTGCCTGCCCTTGCTGCAACGGGACGATATCCGGGATGCCCGATTGGCAGAACGCAATCCTGTTCTCGATACATTGTCGGATACTGAACAGGACGGTTTCGATCAAGCTACAGATTCTTCCCGTCCCAACCCTGTTTCCTCTTTGCTGTTGGGGGAAAACCAAATGGAGAAGAAAGAAGAGGAAGTCGTCTTGCCCGAACCGCAGACCTCGGCATCGGCTTCGCAAGCCGCCCCGTCCAGACAAGAGGCTTCTGAAGATTCTGTAAAAACGCAGACCATTCCAGCGCAACTCCGGCCAAGACGGGTCGATACCTTGCCGGAAATCAAGCTTACACCGGCCGAATACCGCCGTCTTGTCACCCCGATGGCTCCGCCCAAAGCGTATTATGCCGCCAATCTGATGGAAAGAGAGTCGCACGAAGGCCAGAAAGGCATTTCTCAGGAAGAAACGATGGATTCCAAGAACGAGGCTAAAGGAGGAAATGGAGCTTATTCATCGGAAACTAAACAAGACGATAGGATTGCATTGAACGATGAGGATGTTTTCGGCGCAGATAAGTCTTTTGCAGTGGAATTTGAACAAGAAGATTTGATAGCTTCAGACCAAGCTGATTGGGCCAATGCGATGCTGTTGGTGGAACAGGCTGAACGTGTGGATAAAAAACAACGATTGGAACGGTTCAAACAAATAGAACGCCAGCAGCGCAAAACGAAAACCAAATTATTCTTTGCCCGTCTTTGGCATTCCGTTACCGGGCCGGTAAAGGAAAACTGGGAGGAAACCAAGGCATTTTACAAAGAGTTTGCCGAATGGAAAAAGGCGAATGAGGCGGATTCGGCGGGGGTTTATCAGGCTTTTTGGGAGGAGGAAAGCCGTTTCTGACACACCGTCGGGGAATGATTTCAAATCCCTATTTGAGGACACCCTCATAATTTATAGGAATTTTAAAACAGGAAAGATATGAAGGCGAAGCGTTTGATTCTTTTTCTCCTGATAGTAGGAGGATGCGGCGGGGCGAAAGCCCAGTATGAAGAGGACTTACCGGAATTCCGCAATCTGGAAATCGTCGACCGGGCCGTTGTCAAGATAGAGTATCTGCGCGAAGACTCGGTGCCGGGCAGGATCCGGATAGAAAACCGCCGGGGGATGTTTTCAAGCCCTTATACGTATTATGACGACAAGACAGCCACATTGGGTTTATGCGGCATGGAAGCGACATTGCTGTTGAATCCGGATTACAAGGGCTTGCAGAAAATCACGGTCGATAATTCATCCCGTTTGGAAACCAATGTGGCCGAGCCGCTTTCGGTTCCGAATCTGAATATCCGGCTATCGAACAATGCCATCGCCAAGCTGTATTATCAGGCGGAACATTTGATGGTGACAGCCGTCCAATCGGCTTCTTTCCAAGCTTACGGCAGCGGGGAAATCCGCTCCCAGACACTGCGCTGCGATGGCGGGGCTTATATTGCCAGCACCCATACGGATACAACGGAAACAATGACTTGCGTGGCGGCCGGGATGGGAATTATCGATGCCCGGGAAAGCCCGGCGAAAATTTCCTACGACACTTTGTATGGCAATGCTTTGGTTACGGTCAATGCTTTGGAGTCCAAGGATGTGGTTAAGGGAAACGGCTTGCTTTTCAATGTTCGGGACGAGAACGGATTCACGCAAGACTCCTTGCTTGTGGCATCCCGGTCTTATAACCGGGAAGTTGATAGGAGTTATGGCAAACCAGTGGCGATCAAGGATTTGGTGGCCGGAGACGCCGATGAGGATGACATTCTTGATTACTTCGATGCTTTGGATAACGATTGGGCTGACGGGAAAGCGATTTATCTGGAAGATTTTTTCTTTTGGGGCAAGAGGCAGAAAGAGCGTCCTCGTTTCAGAGGTCAATGGATGGGACTGGAATTCGGGTTCGCCTGCTGGGGCAGCGATTATGCCATGAACATGCAGATGCCGGCCGATTACCAGAACCTAGACCTGGATTTTCAGAAATCCGGTTCTGTCGGATGGAATGTGTTCCAGGTGAGTGTCGGTTTCAAATCGCCCCATTGGGGCTTTGTGACCGGTGCCGGATTCTTGTGGGAGAATTATTTCTTCAGTTACCCGAACACGGTCTTGTCCAAGGAAAATCACCGGTTGGCGGCGGATCTTGCCACGGATCCAGGCAGGCGTTATATCAAGAGCAAGCTGGGTGTTTCCTATTTCCGGATACCGTTGCTGTTCGAATATACCAATGCAAAGGGGATGTTCCGTAGCGTGCATGTCTCGGCAGGGGTGATTCCTTCGGTGCTGATGTGTTCTTGGACCAAACAGGTCTACCGGGAGGATGGCAAGCGGACGCACGACAAGCGTAAGGGGGATTTTTATGTCAATCCTTTTCGTCTGGATGCCGTGGTTTATGCCGGCTGGGGACCGTTGAGCCTGTATTTCCGTTATACCCCCACACATTTCTTCCGAGCCGGGAAGGCAACGGATATCACGCCTTTCGGCTTTGGCTTTTTGCTTGGTTTCCACTGAGGCCTGCATGCCGGGTTTTTCCCCGTGCCGGGATTGTTGGGAAGATGCGAACGGCAGCAGTTCATTCCAAGTGCAACTTAGAAGCTGTTTAAAATTTCTTGCAATCCTGAAAAGGCTGGATTTTCAGGGACCGGGTACAGGATTTTGTTTGCCCGTCGAGGGCTATTCCGGGTCTTGGTTGAGCGATGCTCGAAGATAGCTTGGCTATCCTCCTTTGAAAAACGCGGCGTCATACCGCGAAATCCCTTCCCGATGGCCTGAACAAATAAATTTAAACAACTTCTTAAAACATAAAACAATGAAAAGGATTTTTAATTGCAGGGTTTTGTTGGTCAGTCTGTTGATTACCATTGGCATGTTGAGTCCGGGCGGGGTTCATGCCCAGCGCAGGAAGGTTTCAAAGGTAGATTGTTCCGGGAATCCTATCCGGGTCGGCTTTGATATTTCCGGATTCCATGGCATTGAAACCAAGAAGATTATCGATGTTGTACTGATACCTTCCGATGAAGAAAAAGTGGAAGTGGAAATGTCGCCTGGCTTCAAGGAACATCTGGAAGTGAAAAAGAAAGAAGGGGTGCTTTGTTTCGACTTGCATCCGGCAGGCCGCTTGGAGACATCCGGCAATTGCCATATTACCGCGTATGTCCATTTCGTGGACTTGCGCAGCATCTCCGCTTCGGAAGCGGCCGATGTGTCCATGAAAGGCGTGTATGATGCGGGCGGCAATCCTTTCACGATTCAGTTGAGAGGGTCGAGCGATATGCAAGGAAGCCTATGCGGCATCAGCAACTTGAACATACAGACATCCGGGGCGAGCGACTTGGATTTGGATTTGGACAGGGTTACCGCCCTGAAATACCTCGCTTCGGGTGCCTGTGATGTGAAAGGCTCTTGGTGTAACATCGGGCAGATAATCATGGATTGTTCCGGTTCTTGCGATTGCAGCCTCAGCGGCAATGCCGAAATGCTGAATATGCAGACTACCGGCAGCGCGGATGTCGGGATGGGAGACTTCTCGGTGCTTCGTTTCGTGGGTTCGTCTTCCGGGGCTTCTTCTTTGAAGATCCGGGTGACGGACTCTTTCCAGGCGGAAGCGTCCGGTTCTGCCGAGATTTACGTTACCGGTTCGCCCAAGACTACCGATTTCTCCACTTCCGGGGCTTCGGCAATCAAGATTCGTTAGGGGGCGGCAACGGCAGGCCGTTTTCCCGGCAGATTTTCTCCAATTGTTGCAAACGCCAGGCTTGGTCGTAATTGAAGAGCGAGCCGTAAGGTTCGGCTAACTTTTCTACCAGGCCCGGCGTTTCCTTTTGCAAGTTGAAGAGCCCTCGGCAGGCCGATTCCAATTCCTTCCAGTCCCGGCCGCCCAATTTGAGCGGGATGAATGCGTCCACATTATAGATGTGCGTCTCGATATTGTGAATTTCATCGGCTAGGATTTTGGCCTTGGCTTTGGTGATTTGCTGTTCGCCCACTTCGCAGAGCACATTCAGGTATTTCTCGTACAAGACATACTCGTTCAGCATGAAAGCCACCTCTTCGGAATCGAATTCCTTCCAAAAGCCTGCCGGCAGCGGCATGGCGAGGAAACGGCCTAACATGAACGAACCTGCATTCAGCCCCGAACGCTGGTTTTTCCGGCAATAGGCATCGGCTCTCTTGAAGAAAGAAACCTTGTGTTCCAAAGACAGAAGTTCATAGACCCGGTACTGGTCCTGGTGCGACCCCATATTGCTTTCCATCAGTTGGTTCACATAATCCTCGGCATGGCTTTCGAACCAATGGTTCACCAAGTCCCGGGCCGCTTCCGGGTGTTCGTTGAGGTCGTTGCGGATAAGCCGCGTGAGGGTGTTGAGGTCTACGATATCAGGCACCTTGATGGAATTGATGATGTCCATGTACTTCTGGTAGGCGGTCTTGAGGTTGATGAAGACTCGCTCCTCCTTAGGATTCATCTCTAACTGTACCCCGTGCAGGTAGTCCCAGAAGCGGGATGGACGGAACTTGGCTTTGCCTTTGAAGATGGTGGCGTTCTTGCTGGAGAGCGTGACCCAGTCGTATTCTTCGATGCGCAGCCCGTCCTGGTTCACCAATGAGTTCCCCTCCATCCGGATCCCGTTTTCTTCCAGGCTCAGGAAGGCCGGAATCCCGTACCCGCGGCAAGCCGTCACCACATGGATGGCCGCCGGGGTCATGCTCAGGATGGCGTCCATCTCGCTGAGCACGATGGTGTCTTCCGGAATGAACTTTTCTTTGCAAAGGCAGACTTTTTCTTCGTTCTTCCGTTTGAGTTCGAGCGCTTTGGCGGTGCTGAAACAAATCTTGGCCGAAACCGCCGAGCGCGGCAGCACATTGACCCCTTTCCCGAAGAATTGCAGTTCCGCAAAGGACGATTGGTCAATGCTTTCCGAGAAAATCTGCCGACGGTGGTAGGGTCGGACCAATTCGCTGACCCTTTCTTTGTGAATCAGCCCTTGCTCGTACAAGGCAATCGAAGACAGCAGGGCGGCCCGGCCGGTCAGTTCCGATTCGTTGATTTGCAGGACGGCGAACAGGTCGGCTTTGCCGGGGATGCTTTCCGCCCCGAATTCCACGGTGACCGGCGAAGCCAGGCGTTTTTCCAGCTTGGGAAGCAGGGGGTCGAAATGGTAGATGGCCGGGAATGCCTCCTTGATTTGCGCCCGGTCGAAGTATTCGTAATCTTTCGAGGACAGGTTGCCTGTCATGATTTCTTCGCCGAAGATGTCCGGGTAGCTTTCTATCTGCACGCCCAAGCCGGTCCGGGAATGCCGGCTGTAGAGTACGCCCGGATAGGCGAAATCACTTCCGATAGTCCAGACCATCTTCTGCAATAGCAGCGAGGGATAGGCGATGCGGCCTTGCATGAAGGTGGCCAGCAGCGATTGGTTGTTGCTGTAGAAACGGGCGATATGCAGCAGGTATTGGTAAATCTGCTCGAAAGCATCGTCCAAGACGGCTTTCCCGTTGGGATAGGTTTCGATGTCCGCCTCCACTTGCCGCAGCAGGTCTTTGTGCTGGGCGATTTGCCTTTCCTCGATGCCGCTTTCGTAAGGGTGCGCCTTTCCGGAAAGCATCTTGTATAGGTTCATCAGGTTGTTCCAGTAGATACGGGTGGCCATCTTTTCCGGGAACTGCCGGAGCAGGCTTCGATAGACCTGCCGGGTGGTGCCGGCGTTCAGTATCGTGGGCATCAGGCCGGGGATGTACTGGGGCATCGTGCTGCGTAAGGCCAGAATCAGCGGGAAGCGGCCGCCCCCGAGGCTGCATCCGGTCATGATTTCCAGATTGTGCAAGGCCTCCCGCAGGTAATGCCGCTGGAAATTTGTCTTGGCGGCATTTTCCTCAGCGGCCTGCAAGGAGCGTTTGAAGAAAGCCGAGCTGAGGATGCTGAAGTCTGGGACTGCGTATCCGGCCCGCATCAGGTCGGTCAGCATCACGCCTTTGTGGCTTATCTGGTCCACGGTGTACGAATGGGGCGAGAGGGCCGAGGTCACATAGGGGTTGTCTTCCAAGGGATGGCTGTCCACGTAGCGTTTGCAGGCATCGTAAAAGTCTTTGCGGATCCGGCCGAGTTCTTCCTTGGCATGGGAATCGCCAGTCTGCTCGGCTATCAATAGCCGCAGAAAGGATTGCAAATGTTCCCGTTTGGTGCGCAGCATCAAGAAAATGTCGTACCAGCGAGGGGCGATTTCCCGTTTCTGGCTTTCGCCCGGAAGGATATAAACCACCGTGCCGGGCTTGTTGCCTTCCGGCTCCCGGTCTTTCTCGAACTCCCGCCAGCCTTTTTCAACAAAGAGTTTGAGCATGAAATAGTTGGGGTAGCTTCCCCGGATGCGGAAGTCGATGGGGGCTTGGCTCGGGTCTTGCGGCAGGCAAGGTTCTTCTATGAAGTCGGGTCGGTTCATGGCATCAAGGCTTAAGGGGGTTCAGATAGGCTTGGAATGCTTGCCAGAGCACGATGCCGATGGTGACGGAAATGTTGAACGAATGCTTGGTGCCGAACTGCGGGATTTCCAAAGCCCCGTCGCAGGCATCCACCACATCCTGTCGGATTCCTTCCACTTCGTTGCCGAAGACGAAAGCGGTCTTTTCCCCGGCCGGGATGGCGAAATCCTGCAAGGGCGTGCTGTTTTCCACCTGTTCCACGGCATAGACCTTGTATCCCTTGGCTTTGAGTTCGGCCACGGCTTGCAACGTATCCTCGTAGTGTTGCCAGTCCACGCTCAAGGTCGCGCCCAAGGCGGCTTTCTCTATTTCCCGGTGCGGAGGCACGGCGGTAATCCCGCAAAGGCAGAGTTTTTCCACGCGGAAGGCATCGCAAGTCCGGAAACAGGAACCTATGTTGTGCATGCTCCGCACGTTATCCAGGATTATGCAGAGAGGGTATTTGTCAGCTTCCTTGAACTGGGCTGTGTTCATCCGCCCCAGTTCCTGCATGGTTTTGAGTCTATGTTGTGTCATGGCTTGGGTTTTGCAAGTTTTGTTTTCCTTCCGGGCAAAGGTAAGAATGTTTGAGAAGCTGTTTTAAATTTGTCTTTTCCGGATGGTAAGAAACTTTGGACAGCTTCTGGAATTTGGGAGTTGAATTTTTTGCGGTTCCGGGATAGGATTAGAGGCTGGAGCTTTGTTTTGTGTTTGGGGAGAACTGTTCGTTTTGGACTGCCTGGTTCGGGTAAGGCGTGGGTAAGGGTCGTACCGGGTGAGCCGGAGGGATTCGGGGTGGTTGCCTTGGATGGAATCCGGCTGGAGGTTCAGGACAAGCATGGCCGGATTGCATCGCCATCCCTTGCATCGGCACATCCATGAGCCAAGAAGACCAAGAGGTTGGTTTTCGTAAACGAATTTGATGCGGTTGCTTTGGTGGAGGTCTGGATAATCTCTGGAAATGCGTATATTTACTATTTTTGTTTTCTTGGAAACAAGATGGAAAACTTTGTCCATCGTTTACGCCGGTTGTAGAGGTAATCAACAACTTCGCAATTTGGATTTTGTTGGTTTGTAGTAATTTGAAAGGCAAAAAACTATGTTATACCCGATTGGAGTCCAAGATTTTGAAAAAATCCGCCAAGGCGGTTACACTTATGTGGATAAGACAGATTTGATTTACGAGATAGTCAAAACGGGTGGATATTATTTCCTGAGCCGCCCCCGTCGTTTCGGCAAAAGTTTGTTGGTTTCGACCTTGGAAGCCTATTTCCAGGGGAAACGAGATCTTTTCCAAGGCTTGGCCATCGGGAATCTGGAGAAGGATTGGGCTTCCTATCCGGTGCTGCATTTGGATTTGAGCGGGAAGGAATACAACAGCATGGAAGATTTGGAGGTTCGTTTGGATCGGCATTTGAGTCTTTGGGAGACGTCTTTTGAAGTTAGGAAACGTTACCCAATGGCGGATGCCCGTTTTTCGGACGTCCTTGATGCAGCTTATGAGAAAACGGGCAAGCCGGTGGTGGTTTTAATCGATGAATACGACAAGCCATTGCTGGATGCGGCAGGTAACGAGCCGTTGCGGGAAGCCTTCCGCAGCCGCCTGCAAGGCTTTTACAGTGTGATGAAAAGCCAGGATGGAAAGCTCCGTTTCGGTTTTCTGACCGGGGTTACAAAATTGGGGAAACTCAGCATTTTCAGCGGGCTCAACAATTTGGAAGACATCTCGATGCTTCGGGCTTATTCCGACCTGTGCGGCATCTCGGAGGCCGACCTCCATGCGTATTTCGAGGGGAGCGTGCGGGAACTGGCTTCGGCCAATGGGCTTTCGGAGGCCGATTGCTACGCGCAACTGAAAAACTATTATGATGGCTACCATTTTGCGCCCGACACGCCGGGGATATATAATCCGTTCAGCCTGCTCCGATGCCTCAAGAGCCAGGAATTCGGGGACTATTGGTACGAAACGGGCACGCCGACCTTCGTCATCAAGGCCTTGAAACAGGGACGTTACAACTTGGAGGACTTGTCGTTGACCCCGGTGCCGCCATCCATGCTGAGCGGAGTCAATGCCGACGATTCGGACCCGGTGCCGGTGCTTTACCAGAGCGGTTACCTGACCATCAAGTCTTATAATCCCCGGACGCGGGAGTACACCTTGGGCTATCCGAACCAGGAGGTGGAGCGGGGATTCGTGGAGGGCCTGGCGAACGTTTACGTGCCATCGGCCCGCTACAACAGCTCGTTTGCGGTGCGGAATTTCGTTCATGATTTCGAGGCGGGCGACGCGGAGGGGTTGATGGTCCGCTTCGAGGCTTTTTTTGCCGATGCCGATTACGCTATCGTGGGGGATGCGGAGCTGTATTTCCAGAACACGATGTACGTGGTGTGCAAGCTGATGGGTCAATACGTGGAGGTGGAACGCCGGACCAGCGCCGGGCGGATGGACATCGTGGTCCAAACGGAAAGATACGTTTACGTGATGGAGCTGAAGCGGGACGGGAGCGCGGAGGAAGCCTTGCAACAGATTGAGGCCAAGGGGTATGCTAAACCTTTTGCATCTGACCCTCGCAAGCTTTTCAAGATTGGGGTCAACTTTTCCAGCAAGACCCGGCGGATTGAGGAGTGGAAGATTCAGTAACGCAGTGCTGTGTTCGAAGAGATAGAGTGTTTTCACGCAAGCCGACACACAGGCTGGTAACCTGATTTTCCGTTTGTCCTACTGTATCATCTCCGTGCAAACACATTCTCGCGCCCCTTGAACAGATTGCGGAACACATTCGCTTTTTCTTCCAAAGACAAATGTTGCTTGATGGTTTGTTGTTCCATGGGATTGCTGTTTAGCAATGCTTCCAAAGTAGACACGCCGGGACTGTTTCCGATCGGGAAAATGAGGCTTACGGGCATCTTGCCCGCTTCTGCCCGTGTCCTGCTCCTCGCTACGCCTCGACGTAGCCCGCTGCGCCTTCGGCTATGCGAGAATCATGCTGTATGACACAAGCGGACAATCTTCCCAAAGTCTGATGACCGATTTGGGTTGAAAAGAGTTTTGTAACCCGTGGCAACCCAGAGCACAGATCTCAGGCCAACTCCGCAACGCAACAAAATCGTAACAAAGATTTGTTTACTTTGTAGTTTCCAAAAGACTGTCCACGGTTATCACGATATTCGAGAGGAACAGTCTGTTCTTAGCCTTTCCGCTTTTCCGGAAGGGACCCATGACGGCAATGCACCCGATACCGGCATCGCCCGCTAAAAACATAAAGCCATGACCCAGAAGAAGAAAAATCTCCCAGTCTTGGAACGGGATTTGAGTTGGATGTATTTCAACCGCCGCATCTTGCAAGAAGCTTGTAAGGACAATGTGCCCTTGTTGGAACGCCTTTCCTTTCTCGGTATTTATTCCAACAATTTGGATGAATTTTTCCGGGTCCGGATGGCGACCCAAAGCCGTATTGCCGAGTACCGGGACCGTTTCGACAACAAGGAAAGCCAAGCCGCGCTTAAGCTCATCAAGAAAATAAACAAGCTCAACAGCCTCTATTCCAAGGAATATTCGGAAGCCGTGGAACACGTGACCGACCTGTTGCGGACGGAAAACATCTATTTGATTTCCGAAAAGGAGGTCACGCCCGACCAGAAGGCTTTCGTGCAGGATTTTTATCGCCGCAAGCTCAACGGCTTCGTGGTTCCGATTTGGTTCAGCGCCACCAAAGAGCTCGGCAATGAAACCGATGAAAGCATCTATCTGGCTGTGAGGATGCGGGGCGGGAACCAGAAGCCGCAGGAAGATTACGCCTTCCTCGAAGTTCCCGTCAAGATTTGCGGCCGTTTCGTGCGCTTGCCGGACAAGGACGGGAAAAGCTATCTGATGTATGTGGACGATGTGGTGCGCTGCTGCCTTCCCTTGGTCTTTGCCGGACTGGGCTATGAGGAATTCGATGCCTATGCTTTCAAGTTCACGCGCGATGCCGAGATGGAGATAGACAACGACCCGAGGAACGGGGTCTTGCAAAAGATTTCCAAAGGTTTGAAAACCAGAAAGCGGGGCGAGCCTTTGCGGGTGGTTTACGATGCCACGATGCCCAAGGAACTCCAGAAGCGGGTGTTCCGTCTGATGGACTTGGATAAGCTGGATACCGTGCTGGGTGGAGGCAGATACCAGAACCACAAAGACCTGATGTCGTTCCCGGACTGTGGCAAGAAAAACCTCAAATACCCGGATTGGCCTTCCTTGGTGAAGCCCGAGCTGGACGGGCCGGACTGCATCCTGGACAAGATTCGGGAACAAGACCGGTTCCTGCATGTGCCTTATCATAGTTTCGATGCTTTTGTCCGGGTCTTGCAGGAGGCGGCCATCAACCGCCGGGTCAAGAGCATCAAGATTTCCCTGTACCGTTTGGCGCGGGAGTCGAAAGTCGTGAAAGCCTTGATTGGCGCGGCTCGTAACGGTAAGAAAGTGACGGTGGTCATTGAATTGCTGGCACGTTTCGACGAGGTTTCCAACATCGAGTGGTCCAAGAAGATGCAGGAAGCCGGTATCAAGGTGGTGTTCGGGGTCGAGGGCTTGAAAGTCCATTCCAAGATTCTGCATATCGGCATGAAGACCGGACCCGACATTGCTTGCATCAGTACCGGGAACTTCCACGAGGGTAATGCCCGTACTTATACCGATTGCATTTTGATGACGGCAGCCGAGCGCATTACCAAGGACGTGTCCGCGGTTTTCGATTTCATCGAGCGGCCTTACCGGCAGGCGCGTTTCCGGGAGCTTCTGGTGTCGCCCAACCGTATGCGCAACAAATTCGAGCAGCTGATCCAGAATGAGATTCTGAACAAAAAAGCGGGGAAGCCGGCGTATATCAAGGTGAAAGTGAACCATATCACTGACTTGAAGATGGTGTCGAAGCTCTACGAGGCGGCCCAGTGCGGGGTCGAGGTGGATTTGCTGGTCCGGGGAAATTGTTCCTTGATGCCGGAGAAGGCAGGTTTGTCCGACCACATGAAGGTTTGCGGTATCATCGACCGCTATTTGGAACACGCGCGCATCTTCATTTTTGCCAATGGAGGGAACGAGTTGGTTTACATGGGTTCTGCGGACTGGATGACCCGGAACCTCGACAATCGGATTGAAGTCGTCACCCCGGTTTACGATGCCCGGATCAAAGAAGAATTGAAACTGATTGTGGACTATGGTTTGGCGGATACTTCCCAGGGCCGTTTGGTGGATGGCAGTGGGGAAAACCTGCCTTGGAAAGGTTTGCTTGAAACCGACTTGGAACCCAAGCGTTTCCGCTCCCAGGAGGCTTTGTATGCGCATTACGCGGCGGAAATGGCAGGAAGTGAAGCTCCGGGAGCTTTATCCGAGGATGCCGGAACCGGCACGGCTTCCGAGCTACCGGTCTCCGGAACACGAGGACGCAAGGCAACGGCTTCCAAGTCCCGGCAGTCCGGAAGTTCGGCCTTGGTTTCCACGGAAAAGGATCCCAAGCAGGGAACCCGGACGCGGACGGGAAAGAGTACCAAAGCCGTTCAGGCGCAGCCGGAAGAAGAGGCAAAACCGGATAAAGGGCTGGTATCGGGAAAGGTGGCGCGTTCCCGGCCCCGGAACACAAAGTCCTGAGGGCTGTTTGAAAGCTCTTGCTGTTTATTCGTTGTTTGTCATTCACTTGCGTGGATGATAAGCGAGCGTGGAAAACAGGTTTCGTTACTGGCAAGCTGTCGGTTCAACTTTTGGTTGGGCAACCCGGTTTCCCGGGCATCATGAAGAAGCTCCTATCCAGATATGTACCGACAAAGGTCTTTATTCGGATTGAACCTGTCATTAATTGATTGGAAATGAAAAAGACAAAGAAGAAAATCCTGACTTACGCGGCCATCGACATCGGGTCGAACGCCGTCCGGCTCCTGATAAAGCAGATTGACGAAAAGTCGGCAAACAAGTTTTCCAAGCTTTGCATGTTGCGCGTGCCTCTGCGCTTGGGTTTCGATGTGTTCGCCACCAGCAAGATCAGTCCGGAGAAAGAACGCAAGATGCTCCGCCTGATGAAGGCTTACCGCCTTCTGATGAAAGTCTACGAGGTGGACGATTACCGCGCTTGCGCCACATCGGCCATGCGCGATGCTTCCAACGGCAAGGAGATTATTGCCAAGATAGAGAAAAGCACGGGCATCAAGATAGAGATTATCGACGGGCAGGAAGAAGCCAGGATCATTTACAACAACCATATCGAGTACATGGGCGACCGCCATGGCAACTACATGTATGTGGACGTGGGAGGGGGCAGCACCGAAGTCAACTTCCTTTCCGGCGGCAAGCTCCTTTTCTCGCATTCTTACAATATCGGTACGGTCCGGATGCTGAATCAGGCCGTGAAGGAGATGCAATGGGAAGACCTTCAGCGCGATATGGAGAAACTTGCCAAGAAGTACCCCGATATCTCCATTATCGGTTCGGGCGGCAACATCAACAAGCTTTACCGTTTGGCGAGGGTCAAGGACAGGGAAGCTTTGGCGATGCCGGTCTCGGAGCTGAAACGCCTGTATAACGAGCTCAAGGATATGTCTTTGCAGGAACGCATGGATGCCTTCGAACTCAAGGCTGACCGGGCGGACGTTATCGTGCCGGCTTCCGAGATATTCCTGGCCATATCCTCTTTTGTGAAGGCTGATACGATATATGTTCCGGTCATCGGTCTGGCCGACGGCATCATCGACGGCCTCTATGCCAAGAACCGTCTTGTCCGGCCGAAGGACCAAGCCGAGAAGAATTAAGCCGGCCTAATCCTTTTCCGGGATTCCCCAACACTTCTTCAGGATACGGACAATGTCGTTGTATTTCCGTTTCCCTTGTGCCAAATCGCAATTTTCGGTAGAATTTCGTGGTTGTAACCGCAATTTTCGGTAGAATTTTGTGGTTGTAATCGCAATTTTCGGTAGAATTTTGTGGTTGAATCTGTTCTTTTCTTATCTTTGCAAGTCAATAGGATCCGCTTTATAAATTTTATGTCATGATAAAGAGAACGGTAGCCCAGGCCATCAGGAATGATTACAAACGGAAGAAAGTCATTGTTTTGTTAGGCGCGCGGCAGGTGGGGAAGAGTACCTTGCTTTCCGAGCTTTCGTCCAAGAACGACAAAATTCTTTTCTTGAACTGCGATGATATGGACGATGTGTTGGCCTTGGAAGGCAAGACTTCTACCGAGTTGAAGAACCTGCTGTCTCCTTATACTTTGGTCTTTATCGATGAAGCGCAGCGGATTAAGAATATAGGCTTGGTCTTGAAAATGATAGGAGATTTGAAATTGTCCACGAAGATCGTGGTGACAGGCTCCTCTTCTCTCGAACTGGCCAATGAAATCAATGAACCGGCCACAGGCAGGCTGATCGAGCATCATTTATATCCGTTATCCTTGTCGGAATTGGCCAATCATGCATCGGAACGCGAAGAAAACCGTTTGTTGCCCGTCCGCATGATTTATGGTTTCTATCCGGAGGTCGTTACAGAGCCGGACGATGCCAGGCGGATATTGATGAATTTGACAAACAGTTATTTGTATAAGGATTTATTTGCCTACAAAGGAATCAAGAAGCCCGATTTGCTCCAGAAACTGGTCAGAGCCTTGGCTTTGCAATTGGGTAGCGAAGTGTCTTATAACGAGCTGGGTAACCTTTTGGGCGTGGATAGAGGCACGGTGGAATCTTATATCGGCTTGCTGGAGAAATGTTTTGTCGTTTTCCGTTTGGATTCATTCAGCCGTAATCTCCGCAGCGAGATGAAGAAAGGCAAAAAGATTTATTTCTACGATAACGGGATCAGGAATGCTGTCTTGTCGAATTTCGCCCCTTTGGAATTGCGGAACGATGCCGGGGCTTTATGGGAAAACCTGATGGTCAGCGAAAGGGTCAAGAGGAATGCCTATTCCGGGAAATTTGCCAATCTGTTTTTCTGGCGGACGCATGAGCAGCAGGAACTCGACTTGATAGAAGAGCAGGACGGGAATCTGCAGGCGTTCGAATTCAAATGGAATCCCCAAGCGAAGGCCAAATTGCCCAAGGCTTTTGCTTCTGCCTATCCGGAAGCAGGTTATCAAGTGATTACTCCTCAATCCTATTGGGATTTCGTTCGGATTGACTGAATTTGGGTCTTTGTTTTTCAACGGTTGTAAATTTTGCCGGCTTAAACCCAAATCGGTCATTAGACTATGGGGAGATTGCCCGCTTGTGTCATGCAGCATGCTTCTCGCCTAGCCGAAG
>CALUHO010000021.1 GCA_944320465.1 uncultured Bacteroidales bacterium
GAAGCGGGCAAGATGCCCGGAAGCCTCATTTTCCCAATCAGAAACGGACTCGGCGTGTCTGATGACCGATTTGGGTTGAACCCAAATCGGTCATCAGACTTCGGGGAGATTGCCCGCTTGTGCCATGCAGCATGCTTCTCGTCTAGCCGAAGGCGTAGCGGGCTACGTCGAGGCGTAGCGAGAAACTGGATGCGGGCAGAAGCGGGCAAGATGCCCGGAAGCCTCATTTTCCCAATCAGAAACGGACTCGGCGTGTCTGATGACCGATTTGGGTTAAATCCGGGAACCGAGCCATCGCAAACCGTTGTCACAAGCTAGCCGCCAAAAGGCTTGGTATCGGCTTCCAAAAGGACATGAAAGCGTTCAAAGCCATCAGAACGAAAGGCTTGGCATCGACCTCCGAAACGGGAAAAGCACTCAAAACCACCTGCATGGAAGAAAGATTCCGCCATATTGCCGAGAACTGGTTCCTGACCGAGCCTCTGCTGTTCAATGTCTATTGCAGCCACAAGCTATGCGCGTTGAGAACCGAGGAGCAAAACAGCCGGACGGTACTGCGCTGCGGCAAAGGCCGGATCGAATACAACCCGGCCAGGGTAGCCGAATTGGAGCAGATCCAATTGGAAGAGTATCTGCGACTGGAAATGATCCGCATCCTGCTCAAGCATCCCTACCAACGCCAGCCCCAGCCCGTCCGCAAGGATGTCTGCTACTGGGCCAGCGACTTGGTGCTCCAAGACCATTACAAACCCAAAGTCAGGATTTTCTGCCGGGACGACTTCCAAGGCATCGCCTTTCCCGGATACGCGGCCGCTTTTGAAGAATACTACCGCAGCCTGTTGCCCTTGAGCCAATCCTATTCCGGCATGAGCGACGAGCACGCCGGTGCAGGCGAACAGGAATCGGAGAACCAAGATGCACAGCAAGACCAGCAAGAAGAAGGACACGTAAATGATGAGGAAGGCCGCTCCGGCGGGGCCGGTTCGCCCAACGAGAACGCCCAAAGCCCCAAGGGACTAAAAGAAGGCGACACGGCTTCGACTTCCGCCAAGCAGAGTTCCCCGACCGGAGGCGGCAAAGGGGAAAACGAACCGGAGAAGAAGATGACCGCCCTGCAACAGATGCAGGAGAAGGCCGGGCAAGCCGCCGAACTCTGGGACGAAGACCAGCTGATGCAGGAAGAAATAAACCGGATGGTGGAAGTGGCCGAGCAGACTCAAGCCTGGGGCAGCCTCAAAGGGCGGATGAAAGAGATAATCGTAGCATCCACCCAGGCCAAAGTGGATGCCAGCCGAATCCTGAACGGCTTCCGTGGCTCGCTGATTTCAAGCCGCCGCCAGCTGACCCGGATGCGCCCCAGCCGCCGCTACGGTTTCGACAACATGGGCAGCCGCCACCAGTTCTCCACGCGCCTCTTGGTTGCCGTGGACGTAAGCGGCTCCGTACCCTCGGAAAGCCTGCGGCAGTTCTTTGGCATGGTAAACCGCTTTTTCAAATACGGGATAGAGAAAATCGATGTGATTCAATTCGATTCGGATATCAAGGGCGAACCACTCAGCCTGAAGCGAGCCCTCAAGGAAGTAGCCGTCTTGGGCCGGGCCGGGACAAACTACCAAGCGGTAATGGATTACGCCTGCCAGGATGGGGATTACGACGGGCTTATCATCTGCACGGACGGTTTCGCGGCCCTGCCCCGGCTCAAAAAGAACATCCGGACCAAGATTCTCTGGGTATTCAACAACCGGGCTTTCTTTGAACGGCATAGTTGGGTCTCTTCCTTCCCCAATAGTCGCTCCTGCTTCCTTGACGGCGTGTGAACAGGGGCAATCTGCGGCCTTACCCGAGGGATTCGAAAATGCTCACGTACCAAAGCAGGCCCCGCTTTTCTCACCCTCGCGTGCCTTGCATCTTACCCCTGCTCACACGCCGTCCCGACCCGCGGGACGAAAAGCCGACCCGCAAGCAGCAGTTCAAGCAACAAAACACAAATAATTAATCCAGACATCACACTATCGACATCTACATAGAATCTTCCGCAGAACGCAAAATCCAATCGAACCCTCTCTTACTAATCGAAACCGTCCGGCGCGTCGGCGTTGGCGGGTCAGAACGGACAAGATGCGAGGCGTCGAGCCGCGGATGGCGAGGGAGCGTACTTGAGTACGTGACCGAGCCAGACAAGGCTCGCAACGAAGCAGATTGCCCGTTATCACCCGCCAACCTATAAGTTGGAGATGAAGTCGCTAATCCTCGCATACACCTCCGGTGCCGCCTGCAGAATCAGGAAATTGGCATGGGAATACTGGGCGTTCTCAAAGACATTGCAGAACTGCGCCATAGCTTCCCGGTAACCCTTATCGACCAGCCAAGACACATAGGCCAGCAGATTCCCGGCCACCATACCGGCAAAATCAGCTTCGGGCAACTGGTCCAAGTAACGGAAAAGGCTTTCGTTCAAAACCGCCAATTCCGCCACACGGTAATGCGAAGCCTGCTCCCTGACGGACTCGAAATCGCGCAAGACTTCCTGCGCACTCAATACCCGCTCTTCCGAAATGCTCTCGAAGAAACGTGCTGCCGCCTTAGCTCCCACGATGCCCGCCACAATCTTTTTAGTGGTATCCGTAGGGGTAACGGTACGTGCCATCACTTCCGAGACACGTTCCCAAGCCCGACGGTCGGGCAGCTTCTCTAATCCCGGATCCAAAACCCGCAGCATTTCCCCGTCCAGATAATCCTCATGGTTCTCGATGAAACCGACGACCCGGCCATCCAAGCCTTTGCTTCTGGCCCAAGCCACCCATTCGGCCACCGTCGGCTGGAAATAATAGACATTGAAACGCGACACCAAGGCCGGATCCAAGTCGGTAAGCTGGTACTCGTCCCCCTCGTTGACCGCCGAAATGATACGGCTCCCCTCCGGCAGCGAACGCCCCGCCAGCTTCTTGTTCAAGGCCAAATCCATGATAGTCTGCAGAATTTCCGGCCGCGCCCGGTTCAACTCATCCAAAAACAAGACAATAGGATGCCCGTCCAACGGAAACCAATAAGGAGGCATGAATTCCGTCTTTCCCGTCTTCTCGTTCTTATGCGGGATGCCTATCAAATCCCCGGGGTCGCTCATCTGGCCAAGGAACAAAGAAACCACCTTCTGCCCCTGCGTGCTGAAATAGCGTTCCAGAATCTGCGACTTGCCGATTCCATGCCGTCCCACCAGCATCACATTCTGGGTATAAGGCACGGTCCGGAGCAGTTCCTCCAACTCTTTCGTATTGATACTGACTGCCATTATTCTCTATTTATTAGGGCTTCCTGCCACAAAAAAACCTTCACCGCTCCAATAATCGGTATCCGACAGATTGACCGGCAAAGGACACTCCTGCAACGACTTCTCCATATGCGCCACCGTTTGGTGAACCTTGGGCAGCACTGTCTGGAAATTAACATAAGGCAAACTGATTTCCAAGGTCTTGCCCACGTTCAAACGGATGCAGAGCACCGCCTCGGTTTCGCCTTCTTTCAAATAATGATGGTACGGGCTACCCTTGAACAAAGCCGGAAGCATCATGTGGATGCCCGACAGTGCCAGCCTCTTCAATTTCTGGCGTTTTGCCTCCTCCTTGGCCGCCTGTCCCACCACGTCCACCAACGAATCCAAGGCATCCTTGTAGCGACCGTAATGACTGCAATAGGTCTGCAACATCGACACCACCGAAGCCACCGAGGCTCCGGTCAACGAAACCGGCTCCTTGCATTCCTGAATCGTCAGTTCCATCGTCCCGATGCCCGGATTTTGAATCACATAGACATCGTTTTCCTTGCAAAGGCTCATCTGCAAGGTCGGGCATGGCGTGCCGAAAAAACTGCGGGTCGTGGTCCGAGCCACTTGGGCCGAAGTCCAGCCTCCTTGCAAAAGAGCCTGATACAACTCGTCCAGGCTGAAAGCCGGAGCCCCGTACCTGAGCACATTCTTGAGCCAGTTGACCTTCTGCGTCCAGAAGTCGGCCCTGATTTCCTCTTCGCTTTTCATTTTCTTCCCAACAATATCGCGCGGTGCCAATAAACCCAGCCTGCACTACCGGCAGTAGTCGAATCCGAAATCCGACAACACACTGACAAGCTGAAAAATGCACTCAATCACCCAAAAGCTCAAACTACAAGCCCATATCGTCCTTGGTGAACTGGAATGGCAACAAGCCCTGTATGCTGTCCAGAACGACAATCTTGCCGGTTGTTCCCCGCAGGATTATCCGGATGGGATGCTTGAACTTATGTTCGTATTCCAAAATGGCCTGGCGGCATGCCCCGCAAGGAGCTACCGGATGATTCACGGCCTGTTTGGAATCAGCCGTAATAGCCAAAGCCTCGATAGCCTTATCCGGATAATTGGCCGAAGCCGAAAAGACAGCGACCCGCTCGGCACAAAGCCCTGAAGGATAAGCTGCATTTTCCTGATTGCTACCCGTAACTATCGTCCCGTCTTCCAAGCGGAGAGCGGCTCCGACCCGGAAACCGGAATAAGGAGCATACGCCTTATCCACCATCTCGCCAGCCCGACGCATCAGTTCCCGATCCTGTGCCGGGAGCTGCATCTCATCATCGTATTCCTGATAAGGAATGTCCAATTTCTTATCCATGCACGCCTCCTTTTTAACGCTTTCGTTG
The DNA here is from genome assembly GCA_944320465.1 of uncultured Bacteroidales bacterium. Taxonomy (GTDB): domain Bacteria; phylum Bacteroidota; class Bacteroidia; order Bacteroidales; family P3; genus Pullibacteroides. Next base: position 4,666 of record CALUHO010000021.1, read on the forward strand.
AAAAAATTCCTTGATCAAACTGGCGCATTGCTCGGCCAGCACGCCTCCCACCACTTCCGTCTTAGGATGCAACAGGTTCACCCCCACGCGGCTATAGCCTCGTTTCGGATCGGATGCCCCATATACCACCTTGCCGATTTGCGCCCAGAACAAGGCCCCGGCACACATCACGCAAGGCTCCAAAGTGACATACAGCGTGCAATCGTTCAAGTATTTGCCTCCCAGAGCCTGAGAAGCTGCCGTAATGGCTTGCATCTCGGCATGAGCCGTCACATCCACCAATTTCTCGGTATAGTTGCATGCCCGGCTCAAGATTCGATCCCTCCATACGATCACCGCGCCCACAGGCACTTCGTCCGCCAAAAAAGCGAGTTCGGCCTGCTTAAGAGCCTCCCGCATGAAGTATTCATCCGTCTTTGCCAAACTTTCGAGCATGACATTCTTCTTTTTAACCCAAATCGGTCATTAGACATGCCGAGTCCGTTTCTGATTAGGAAAATGAGGCATTCGGGCATCTTGCCCGCTTCTGTCCGCATCCTGTTTCTCGCTACGCCTCGACGTAGCCCGCTACGCCTTCGGCTAGGCGAGAAGCATGCTGCATGACACAAGCGGGCAATCTCCCCAAAGTCTAATGACCGATTTGGGTTTAACAAACCTGCAAGCGGCCTCCCTGCATTTTCTTTCTGCCACCCCCTCGCGAAAGGTTGCAAACTTACATAAAATACCGATTTCCACGTCAGACAAAGCCCCAAGGATTGCTAAACACCTCATTTCCTCCCAAAACGCAGTCCCTATTTCTGGCACAGTTTTTGCACCATATATCCTTGGCGGTTTTCAACCTCACACAAACAAAAGGAATCCTAAAACCTTTAAAAACAGCAATCCATGAAAAAGACAGTGTTCATCCTTGCATTGACGGGCTTCATCGGCCTGGCCGCAAACAAGATTTCAGCAGAAACAATAATCAATACAACTACAGCTGTTTATCCAAGCACACCAACAAACAGCATACATGAGAAAGATGCCTATGCCGAAAATATCAAAAACACCGCCATCAAGCCAGACTCTATCGAGAACACCAATCCAAGACACGCCAAGAAAAGAAAAGAAATTGAAGACGATGCCTGGATTCCCCAAATTCTTGATAGCAAAACTTTTGCCATCGAAATCGATCGGCTTTTCCTCCCAATGGGCATCATCAACCTACGGCACACGTGGCTGATGTTAGTCAAAGACGGCCACGTGGAAGCCGGGCTTCCCTACTGGGGTCGTTACAGCGCACCCAATCTTTCGATAGACCATCCTCTAGTGGTTGAGGTAGATGCTATGGCCACCGATTACAAAGTAGATACAACCCGAAAGGGCTACGAAGTGAATTTCAAACTATACCAAGTAGGCGAAACCTTGGAAGTGGAACTACGCATCAACAAAGACGGCTATGTGTCGTTCTATCTGTACAGTTCCATGCGAAGCGACATCCGTTACTCCGGTGCCATCAAGATGGTTCCAGACAAAAGCATCCCCTTCCGGCAAATGAGCGACCAATTATGGTAGAAAATGCAAACAACGGGAAACAAGTTGCCCGAATCCAATATCGAGGCCAAACATCTCGAACTGATTCTTAGAAAACAGGCTTGCAATGCCGAAATGTGGTTCTTAACACTTCTTAATTTTAAGATTCTTTTGGTTAAATGATGAAGGAGGCTCAACAGCCTCCTTTATTTTTGCCTTGACAGACCCATCGGCCCAAAGACAATTCCTGAAACTTTCATCAAACAGCCATATCGGCAGACGAGGAAAGAAAAGGAATACGAACTTGCAAGCCACTGGTTTGCCATGTACAAGGTTTACCATGCAGAGAGTGTGTGAAGCATCAAACGCATGCATCCTCAAAGCACCAACAAACCCATGCTAAAAAGCTAAAACGAATCCGAACATGCAAATAGAAGACCTCGCCTTATCGTTCCTGAAAGGCATCGGCATCCGTACCGCCAATGCCTTGATGGAATTCTTCGGATCGGCCACCGCGTTCTTTAAAGCTACGCCTCAGGAATGCCGCGAAGCCGGAATCAAGCCAAGAGTCTGCGAGCAAATGGAAAAACTCCGGTCAGCAGCCTTATGCCGGGCCGAAAAAGAACTACAACAAACCCGGCGATACGGCATAGCGATAGTTTGTCACAATGATGCCGGTTACCCTGTAGCCTTGCGCTGCTGTTCCGATGCGCCCTTAGTCCTGTACTACCGAGGTCATTTAGAAGTAAATGACAAACAAGGATTAGCCGTTGTCGGCACCCGTAGAGCCAGCAGCTACGGCAAAGAACAGACCAGGAAAGCCGTGGAAGGCTTGAAAGGGCAAAATTTATTCACCGTAAGCGGTTTAGCCTTAGGCATCGATACCCAAGCCCATCAAAGCAGCTTAGAATCCGGCCTACCCACGTACGCAGTGCTGGCACACAGTTTAGAAATGGTGTATCCGGAAGAAAACCGAGGCCTCGCGCAACAAATCATAGAGCAAGGCGGAGCCATTCTTTCGGAAATGCCCCTGCACACCCAAATCAGAGCAGGGCTTTTCCCTCGCCGCAACCGAATCATTGCAGGCATGGCACAAGTGACTCTTGTGGCCGAAGCTTCCATGAAAGGAGGGGCCATGCACACAGCCTATGCAGCAGATTCCTACCAAAGAAGCGTTTTTGCAATACCCGGACGGAACAATGATTATGTTTACGAAGGCTGCAATTACTTGATCAAGACGGGGAAAGCCCGCTTGTTTCAAGAAGCGCAGGACATCCGGCGGGAAATGGGGATGGATGATACCAGCATGCTTACCTCAAGCAGCAATACCGAAAACTCCGGATTCCCAGGAAGCATCGGATTGCCCGGATTCCAACCCGATCTGGAACAATCGGTCGTTCTGAATATCCTGCGTTCTGAAAACCCGGCTTCGATAGACCTCCTGCTTCAGCACAGCGGATTCCCCTTGCCCGATCTGCTATCCTGCCTGCTGAGATTGGAACTATCCGGCCTCATCCGTTCCTGTCCCGGCAGCTATTACGAGCTATCGGGCTAAAATCTCGGCCATCAGGTTCCGGCAGCAAGCGGCCACCACGCCCAAAGTGGCATCAGGCAGCATATAGCAAGGCGTAGTATATACATTATGCTTCCTATCGTAGACCACTTCCGGCCCGAACACATCCACTGGGCAGGCCCCCATAGCCTTCAAAATTTCATTTGTACCTTTGTCATGTCCCACAGTCACTTCCACACCCGGAATCAAGCGGCCCAGGATGACGGGGGCAATGCACATAGCCCCAACCGGCTTGCCGGCAGCCATCGTCTTGCGAATCGCCGATTCCACATCGGCATCCACCGTCATCGAAGCACCATCGACGGCAAAGGTGCTGAGGTTCTTGCCCGCCCCGAAACCACCGGGAAACAGCAAGCCGTCGAAAGTCGCCGGGTCGTAGGCCTTCAAATCCTTGACATCGCCCCTTGCAATCCGAGCCGATTCGGCCAGGACATTACGTTCCTCCGCCATCGGCTGGCCGGTCAAATGGTTCACAACATGCATCTGCTTCTTGTCCGGTGCGAACATCTGGTAAGCGCAACCAGCTTCCTCTATCGCCAAAAGCGTCATCATGGCTTCGCCGATTTCCGAACCATCGAACACCCCGCAGCCCGACAAAACCACTGCAAAAGTCTTTTTCATTGTCTTCTTGATTAAAAAACTCCATTCATTGCGGAACATCCCTGCGCATCTTGTGCATCACGGCATTCCGAAAAAAGAAAAGGCGCATGGCTGACATCGCGAGCAACACATGCGCCCCCACGCCTTTGCCATGCACCCTTTAATTCCTATTTATTTCTCGTTATGGTCGGTCAGGAAACGTTCGGCCTCGATAGCCGCCATGCAGCCCGTACCGGCAGAGGTAATAGCCTGACGGTAATGCAAGTCCTGAACATCGCCCGCCGCGAACACCCCTTCCACCGAAGTCTGGGTCGTACCCGGCTTGGTCTTGATATGGCCGGTTTCGTGCAACTCCAGCTGCCCTTTGAACAGCTTGGTGTTAGGCGTATGGCCAATTGCCACGAAGAAACCCGTCAATTCGATTTTCTTTTCCTCGCCCGTCTTCACATTGGTCAGGATAGCCCCGTTCACACCGTCTTCATCCCCTACGATTTCCTTGGTCACATGGTTCCACAGGATTTCAATCTTGGGATTGTTGAGCACGCGGTCCTGCATCGCCTTGGAAGCCCGGAGCTGGTCGCGACGCACAATCATATAGACCTTGCTGCACAGCCCGGCCAGATAGCAAGCCTCCTCGCAAGCCGTATCGCCGCCGCCAACTACCGCCACATCCTGATTGCGGTAGAAGAAACCGTCGCAAGTGGCGCAAGCCGAAACCCCCTGGCCGTTGTATTTCTTTTCCGAATCCAGACCCAGCCAATTAGCCGTCGCACCGGTAGCCACAATCACTGTCAAGGCTTCGATTTCCTTGCCGTCATCGGTCTTGATATGGAAAGGACGCTTGGAAAAATCCACTTCCGAAATCAGCCCGGGGCGGACATCGGTATTGAAACGCAAAGCCTGCTTGCGCAAGTCCTGCATCAAAGCCGGTCCCATCACCCCTTCCGGATAACCGGGGAAGTTATCGACTTCGGTGGTAATCGTCAGCTGGCCGCCAGGCTGCATTCCTTCGTACAACACAGGTTTGAGGTCGGCGCGAGCCGCATAAATGGCTGCCGTATAGCCGGCAGGACCGGATCCAATGATAAGACACTTTACTTTTTCCATCGTTATTTTAGTTTATCGTTTTCTTTTCCTTTCAATCATGCGAATCCAAACGAACCTGAAGCCACAAAGAAGCATTCCTGTCGATTTCCTCGCAGGATTCCCGGCAGCCTTGACCGCTTGGGCATTCGCGACCACAAAAAAACACAAAATTTCTGACTTTTGGCAATTCCCACCCCGACAAGACCGAGGATAATCCCAACGTATTCAACCTCAATCTCATGCCCGCAAGAACCATTAGCGAGCCGCAAAGCGTCCAAACCACCCGAAAACTATTGGAACATCAGTTTCCCCGTCACCTCATCCAAACTGAGAGGAACGAAACTGCTCACTAGCAAATAAATGCCAAACAGCACCAACAGCACCCCAACCACCTTGTTCACAATGCCCACTGTCCGGGCATTGATGAATTTCTTGATCCTATGCGCCACAAACGACTTCAAGGTATCCATCGCGAAAACCGTACCCAAGGTCATCAAAAAAAACAGTATCACCCGGAAATGCACCACCTCCCCGGCTTCGGTGGTATATTTGGCCGAAATCGTCCCGACCGAAACGAACCAGAAAATCCAAGTGGCCGGATTGGCCATATTGGTAAAAAAACCTTTGAAGAAGTACTTCCAATGCAAGGGCATCCGGATTTCCTCCCCATGGTTTTCCATGACTTTTTGAAGCTGAACCTTTTTCCGGAACGTGTAAATACCAATCAGAACCAAGATAATACCCCCTACCACCCCGATAATCTTGCTGGCGGCCGGGTCGGAAAACAAACGGGAAGCCCCCAAGAAAGATATGGCCACCAAAAGCGAATCGCTCAGGAAAATGCCGAACGCCAAACGGAATGCCGGACGGAACCCCCTTTCCAAGCTGGTCTGTATCAGCGTGAAAAAGGCAGGCCCGAACATCAAGCTCAAAGTCAGACCTGCAACAAACCCTTCTATTATCGTGTGCCAGACTGCGTACAAACTGTTTCCGTCTTAGATGTTTGAAACAGCGAAGATACGAAATAATCTTTTCCCTATGTGCGCTCTCCATGGCGAAACATTGTGTAAACACTTCGCATGCAAATGCGACAAAACGTGAAAAGGGCAAAAGACACCAAGATGCGGTATGGCGAATGCTTCGCCATGCCGCACAATAAAGGATTACTTCAAATACTCACGGAAAAAACCTTCAATCTTGTCGAACGGTATCTTTTCGAAATTGTCATACAGGTCGGTGTGGTTGGCACCGGGAACAATCAGCAGTTCCTTGTTGTCGCCAGCCAGTTTCTTATAGGTGTCCTCGCTGAAGTAGCGCGAATGGGCTTTCTCCCCATGGACAAGCAGGACGGCGCTGCGGATTTCGCCTGCGTATGACAAAATCGGCATGTTCAGGAACGAAAGCGCCGAAGTCTTGTTCCAGCCGCCATTGGAGTTGAGCGAACGCTTGTGGTATCCGCGCTCCGTCTTGTAATAGGCGAAATAGTCCTTCACGTACTGCGGGGCATCGTCAGCTACCACATCGGGCAGACCACCGGCGAGCTCATACGATCCGTTACGGTAATCCGTTGTGCGCTGGGTGTTCAGCTGGCAGCGCAGTTCGTGGCGTGCGTCGGCATTGTCAGCGGCATCGAAATAGCCATTGGCCGTGACACGGCTCATGTCGTACATCGTGGCGGCAACGGTAGCCTTGATGCGCGTGTCGATGGCCGCCGCATTGACCGCCATACCACCCCAACCGCAGATGCCGAGGATACCTATCCGCTCCGGATCCACGTCGTTACGGGTCGAAAGGTAGTCCACTGCCGCGCAGAAATCCTCGGTATTAATGTCGGGCGATGCCACATAGCGAGGCTGACCGCCGCTCTCGCCCGTGAACGAGGGGTCGAAGGCTATCGTAAGGAAACCGCGCTTAGCAAGTTCCTGCGCATACAGCCCGGAGGCCTGCTCCTTCACGGCTCCGAAAGGACCGCTGACGGCTATTGCGGGCAACTTGCTGCCATCCGTATTCTTGGGAATGTAGAGGTCTGCGGCAAGTGTCACGCCGTAGCGGTTGTGGAAGGTGATCTTGCTGTGGATCACCTTGTCGCTCAGAGGGAATGTCTTGTCCCATTCCTGGGTGAGGTTGAGTTTTTCTTCCATAAATCCTGTATTTTCTTGTGCAATAACTGAGTTTGTATTGACAGCTGTGATAATCACCCCTGCGAGAAGGAGTCTCCGGATAAATGATTTCGCCATATTCATACACTTGTTTTTTTACAGCACAAAGATATTCCCCCAAACAACAGCCCCCTGTATCTGATTTACTGAGGTCTGTACGCATTTTACGGATTCCGCCACCAACTGACTATCGAACGAAATTGGTCTTGACGGAGGGTTCTTTCCCGGGCAGGGGCTGAGTCTTAAGACCTTTCAGCACCCAGGCTATGCTGCGGCCGAGAGTGCAGCCCTGCACGGCCTTCGCCCCTATCGGCACGATCTCAGTTTCCACACCCTCCGCCTCAAGGGTCCCGGCCACTTCCTTCAGGGCCGTGAATGTGTTCCGTTGTTTCTCGGGCTTTCGTTGATTAAAAGTACTTTCATGTTTTTATCATTTATACCTATTTTCTATTCTATCAGTTTAAGCACATGATTCAATATGGCATCGGTCCCGTCTTTTAATTCATCGACTGTGCTTTGTATCTCTATATCAGGAATCAGACCGACACGATATGTGGGATTTCCATCACTGTTCAATACGGATACTCCGCTGAACCCTGTCAATACACCTCCCGGCAACCATATTGTCGATATGTCCCCGTCTGTTCCTGAGGTCTGTCTGCCTACGGACTTTGCATTGGGCAATGACGTAAGAGCCAGTGCGGTATATTCTGACTGACTGAATGTGCTTTCATCGATTATCACGTAAACAGGATTTTTGTAACAGGATAATCTGCTGCCTCTTAAAGGCTCCGCATCGATTATCTCAAAATCACGGGGTCTGACAGTTCGTAACTGGCGGATTTTCGCAAATCTGCAAGTGCCGTCAGCGAGCATATCACCCAATCTGTACAGAATATACTCATTCGGGTACGGTCTCAGGTCGATTATAAGTGCCTTTGTCATTTTTATTGAATTCCATAAGAATCCAAGGTATTCCTTCCTCAGATTCCCAACATCGATATACCCGACTCCGTCTATCTCTTTATAGCATGTGTCGGATGTTGTCTCTGATGTAGCCGGCATAGTGTTGAATGTCGGTATGGTTCTTTCTTTCAGCGCACTATTGTCTGTTGACTGCAAGACAATGGTCAGAGAGTCTCCATCTGTCCTGAAGATTTCTTCACTGATTCTAAGCTTGATTGCGCCTTGGTTTGCGGCTGTTGTCAAATCCTGCCTCTGGCCAAATATTTCGCTTACGCTTTGTCCATTGATGGAAATCACCCTGTCTCCCGGAGCTATTCCATAAACATTTTCACCGACACTTGATACATATAACTGACCGTCGATAAACTTAGCCTTCAAATCCGCTTTCTTTGCTCCGTACAGCATCCTGTAAGGTTCGCTCTCCGCATACACCTGGCTGTGCCCGTCAAATATTTCATGTGAAAGCCTGTTTAATGACGATATGTACTCCTGTTTGGATTTTACGTTCATGAATATCGGAATATACTCTTTCAGAACATCATCCCAGTTGGGAATACTCCCGATGTTTGGATAATAATACTGCACGGCATTCCAGAACCTAAACAGACTCAAGAGCTGCAACGACTGTGACGGGAAGGACATGTCTTCGTATTTCTTTTCATGCTGAAAATTCGGTACGCTATTGCGTTCCAGGCGGATGTAACGGGATTCTCTCGAGAAATCAGCAGACCAGAAACTGTTTATGAGGTCTTTGACATAAGTTGATGTATTGGAGTAAGCCCATTCGGGAGCCACGCTGTTATCAGCACCTGGAATATTATCGGTTTTACACCACTTTCTCAGAAGAACCGGTATGGAATCCTCATTGTCTGCATTTATTACGGCAGGTAAAATCTTTGCCAACTCCACGTCAACGGCTATGTCTCCATTCATGACATCGGGGTGAGTGTATTTCATTGCGCCCCAGAGTTTGCATAAATCGAATAAGCGCATCACCTGTAAATCAGAAGGCTCGCCATGCAGAAGCAGTCCGTGAAAGACAGAATCACTTTGTTCCGGAGTGTTGACGGCCCTTCCGTTAAGTTGACAGAGCGGAACCCCGTCTATGGATATTGAAAAATTGTCAAACCATGCCTGGCCATCCCCGATAAGCATTCCTCCGAAAACAATTTGCTCGGCTGACTGACTGTACGGGACTGTGAGCTCGTATCTTTTCCAGTCAGAATCTCCCTTAACGCCATTCCTATTCATGTTTGCGAACGAAACATCGGGATCGACACGAATCCAAATTCCGGCATAACCGTTATTGACCGCTTCGGTTTTGATGTATCCCGAAAGCGTCAGCTTCCTTCCATCAAAACGTTCCGAAATGGTATTTGACCAAGAACCGAAATAGCTTTTCTTTTCATCCGGAGATTTGATGCTCAGACAATATCCCTGACCTTCAATTGAATCTAACGAGAAAACGTAATCAGAATGCTGTGTATTTGCCTCCCAAAGAATCGGATTGACACCCTTGACTGAATCAATATTCATGTTGTAACAGGATGAATCATCTGCCCTATTTTGAGTACTGCAAAAGCAGAACAGAAACGCAGAAATCAACAAACAAATGAATTTTTTCATATCACCCATGCTTTTAGTTTGTAAATATACGGATAATCTTTCCAAGAGAAAATTTTTCACACCTTTACGGCCCCAAAATTCAATTCAGCCTGCTGCAATATGAGAGGAATCAACCAGTGGAAATACCATACCCGCCCGTCCTCCGCCGATGCCAGCGACAGCGGCAGCGGAAGACCGTAGGCGGAACCGTCCTCCGGATGAAACTTACCGCGATGTACGGAGCCTTACGCATGACCTCCAGAACCCATTCGGCGGGCATTTCTCTGCTGACCTTTCTCATTTTTCGATATTTTTAAAAAGACTGTTCCTGTATTCAGTAGGACTAACGCCTAACCGTTTCTGGATATACCGGCTGAAATAAGACACGGAAGAGAAATTCATCCGCTCCGTGATTTCGGTCAGCGAAAGTTCCTTTTGCCGGAGCAGACGGGTGATTTCCTGCATGGTGAAGCGGTCTATCCAGTAAGAGGCAGGTTTCCCGCTTATCTTTTTGCATATTTCCGACAGATAGTGGGGCGTGATACAGAGGTGCGAAGCATAAAATTCAAGATCCCTGTTCCGGACATATTCACCGTTATACAGCAATTCTATGAAAGCTCGTAACAGGGAGGTGACACGCACCGACACTTGCAGGTCCTTGTGACTGCGGGCGTGAATGTCGTACAGGTCAAGAATATGCGCGGTCAGCAGGCTGCCCAATAATTCTTCGCGAAAAAAGTGCTTCTCGTCTTCCATGCGCATCCACAGATATTGCAAAGCCGCCTCGCATATCCGGAAGTCCCGTTCGGACAATTTCATGACCGGATCCCGCAAGAGAGACAGATGTCCTATGATGCCATAATTGCTGCGAATGGCAATCGAAGTAACAAAAGCCTCCGAAAGGTTCATCAAGATGCCTTGGAAATCATCTGACGCGGAGAAGTCCGAAGCAAGTGTCGCATTGGGCAGAATGACATAATCACCGGAAGAAATGTCATAATGGGTGTCCTGGAAAGCAAATCCCATATTGCCCTTTCTGCAAAGGATATGAATCACCCTTCCCGCATACTGCAAAGTGCTAATTCCCTGCCAGCTATCGGCAAAAACAATACCGTCGAATTTCGTATCTTCCATCCTCTGGCAAGCTGAATATGTTTGTCCGTAAAAATACGCAAAAACCACGAATAGTGAAAATATCGCCCTTAATTATGCAATAACGGGACAACAGGTACGCCGTAATTTTGCACCAGAAATTAAAACACTGATTATATGAAAGACGCAAGATTGAACAATGGCGTGATGATGCCGGCCATCGGATTCGGCGTTTATCAGATTTCTGAAAATGAAACGGAACGTGTCGTGAGCGATGCCATCGAAGCAGGTTATCGGATGTTCGACACGGCCGCTTCATATTTCAACGAAGAACAAGTAGGCAATGCCGTCCGTCAGAGCGGCATCAAGCGCGAGGATTTTTTCATCACTACCAAACTGTGGATCCAAGACTATGAATACGAGGACGCGCTCCGTGCCTTTGAAAAGTCATTGAAGCTGCTCGGACTTGATTATATCGACCTCTACCTGCTGCACAAACCCTACGGCAACTATTATGCGGCCTGGAGAGCCTGCGAGCGGCTTTACAAAGAAGGACTTGCCCGCGCCATCGGCGTGACCAGTTTCTCCAATGAACGACTACAGGACCTTTTCCTGCATAATGAAATAAAGCCCGCCGTGAACCAGCTTGAAACACACCCGTTTTTCCAGCAACAGGCCGCCAATACGTTCTTGCAGAAAGAGGCTATCCAGCATGAGGCATGGGCGCCTTTTGCCGAAGGAAAGAATGACATTTGGAACAATCCGGTGTTGAAAGCCATCGCAGAAAAACACGGAAGGTCGGTCGGGCAAGTCGTTCTCCGCTGGCAGAACCAGCGCAATGTGGTGGTCATTCCCAAGACGGTACGCAAGGAACGGATGATAGAGAACTTTTCCATCTTTGATTTTACATTAACGGATCAGGAAATGGAAGCTATTGCCAGACTGGACACGGGGAAAAGCCCGATTTACGATGATATGGATTTGGCAACGGTGAAAGGCATCGGATTGCATAAAATCCATGAATAATCATCAAGGAGCAATAAGGCAATGGAACCAAAACAAATCAAAAATACCTCAAGCGACATGGAAACGAAATACATCGACACTCCCGAATGGGACAAGACATTTGCCCTCAGTGACAAAGTGAACCATAAGAAGGTCAGCTTCACCAACCGTTACGGCATCCGTCTGGCCGGAGACTTGTACATGCCCAAGAACCATGCAGGAAAACCACCTGCGATAGCGGTCTGCGGCCCTTACGGGGCGGTAAAGGAACAGGCATCGGGACTTTATGCCCAGACCCTTGCCGAACGCGGGTTCATAACCCTTGCTTTCGACCCCTCATTCAGCGGTGAAAGCGGCGGGCAACCCCGATACATATCATCAGGGGAGATCTACACCGAAGACTACAGTGCGGCGGTGGATTTCTTCATGCTCCAGCCGGAGGTTGACAAAGAGCGTACAGGCATTCTGGGAATCTGCGGCTTCGGAGGCATCAGCATCAATGCCGCCGTGCAGGATACCCGAATCAAAGCCACCGTTTCATCCACGATGGGAGCGTTCGACCCTTACAGCAAAAAGCAGAGGTATGAAATGCGCAGGCAGCTCAACGAACAGCGCACCGCCGATCTCCTTGCCGGACGAACCAACGAACGCAGCGGCGGCGTACCGGCCAATCTGCCCGACGATGCCCCCGGCTTTATGAAGGATTACCGGGATTATTACAAGACTCCGCGCGGTTTCCATCCCCGTTCGGTGAACTCCAACGGAGGCTGGGAAAAGATAGCCGACCTGCCTTTCCTCACTTTCTCCCTGCTCGACCACGCAGACGAAATCCGTTCCGCCGTACTTGTCATACATGGGGAAAAAGCCTATTCGCTTCCAGCATCACAGGAGGCTTTCGGCAAATTGAAAGGGGACAACAAGGAACTGCTGATTGTCCCCGATGCGAGCCATACCGATTTATATGATCGGACGGACATCATTCCGTTCGACAAAATCGAAGCGTTTTTCAGAAAACATTTGAGGTGAGGGCGACCCAAAAGCCGTTTTCCGCATCGAGAGACCCCGCCAGAATGGGTTCTGCAGGGTCTCTCTCCAAAAGCAGCGACTTTTGGGTCACCCTCAATGCACTGGCATCGTAAACATCAGATTAATAATCAGAGCTTCGGCAGCAATCAACGCTATGCCGATGATAGCCGGAAGGCCCGAAAACCGCTTGAAAGCCACAGCCAATCTTGCTGTCCCGGCCTCGTTCTTCCGATCGGGATGCGGAACGTTGATGCCGAATGTTGCCATACCTGCACATTCTTTGGTGGAACATTGACCAAACATTTTGTATGCAAATTAGGCAAAAACGCATTCAAGAACCAAAACAAAAAAGCCCCGGAAGAATCCGAGGCATTGAGAATCTTGCAATTATTTCGTGGGAGTTGAGGGATTCGAACCCCCGACCCTCTGCTTGTAAGGCAGACGCTCTGAACCAACTGAGCTAAACTCCCTTCGTCTTCGAGAGGCGTTTTTCGTATCGCCTCCTTGACTTACGAGGCTGCAAAGATACTACCGTTTTTGATATTTGCAAACTTTTGAGCAAAAAAAATTTTAGAAAAACCCCCATTTCTACATAACACATTGATTAAAAGCAGTAAAAAAAATAAAACCTATCAGGCTTCCCTATTCACACAAGCCTCTTTCCGTAGCCATCCGAAGACAAGCCCCATTCCATCTGTTTTCCCTTTTACAGGGAAAACATGCCAATCCTCAAAAAGAACTGTTTTCCATTCTTTTAAAACGATTTTCACCGACAACCCATGATAATTTTCAATTTTACCTTACTTTTGCTCTTTTGCAAACCGAACCGCAAACAGCTGTCAGACCTTTAGCCAAACAACTATCGTTACCGCAAATAGCCCAAAGCCTTGCCAGCCCGCCCCGTTTGCAAAGAACCAACACCTAATCCTATGTCAACCGATTCCCATTTGCCGGCCCCAAGCCAGACTGGCGACTGCCAGTCCGAACAGCACGTAGCCCCAAGCCGCCGGGCTAAACTCCGTCAAACCACAGGCAAACGCCCCGTCGTAGGCTCCATACTCAAGAAGGCCTTGGAACTGAGAAACACCAATGCCGCTGCATGGCAGAAACTCTTTCCGCGCAAAGACCCGGCCAAGGCCCAGGACCGCGAGTTGAAAAAGCTGCTCACCAAGGCCGCCGACACGGCTTTCGGGGAAAAATACGATTTCAAACGCCTGCTCAAATGCCCTCGGCTGCGCGAGGAATTCGCCCGCACCGTCCCGGCCTTCGACTACGACAAGATGTTCGACCAATGGTGGCACCGCTGTCTGAAAGGAGAGACTTTCGTATCCTGGCCCGGCAAAATCAAGTACTTCGCCCTCAGTTCCGGAACCTCAGGAGCCACCAGCAAATACATCCCCGTATCGGGCGACATGGTCCGTACCATCCGCAAGACCAGTATCCGCGAAATATTCACCCTTGTCAAATACGGCTTCCCCAACGAACTCTATGAAAAGGAAGCCTTGATGCTGGGCGGAAGCACCCAGCTCCAATACAACGGCACTTACTACGCCGGCGACCTTTCCGGCATCACCACCGGGAACCTGCCCCTCTGGTTCGACCGTTTCTACCGCCCCGGCAAGAAAATCTCCAAAGAACGCGACTGGCAGACCAAGATAGAGGAAATCGTCCAGAAAGCCCCCGAATGGGACATCGCCGCCATCGTGGGCGTGCCCGCCTGGTTCCAGATCCTGTTCCAGAAAATCATAGAACGCTACCACCTCCAGACCATCCACGACATCTGGCCCAACTTGCGGATTTTCGTACACGGCGGCGTCTCTTTCGACCCATACCGCAAAAGCTTCGAGAAGCTGCTGTCCCGTCCCTTGGCCTATATGGAGACCTATCTGGCCTCGGAAGGCTTCCTCGCCTTGCAGACCCGGCCCGACACCAACGCGATGGAATTGGTCCTGGACAACGGCATCTTCTTCGAGTTCGTCCCTTTCAACGATGCCAACTTCAACTCCGAAGACGGCAGCATGGTGGAAAACCCCGAAACCCTCTTCATAGACCAGATTGAAGAGAACAAGGAATACGCGATCCTGATTTCCACCTGCTCGGGAGCCTGGCGGTACCTGATCGGCGACACGGTGAAGCTCGTGGACAAATCCCGCAACGAAATCATCATCACCGGACGAACAAAATCCTTCCTGAGCATCTGCGGCGAGCATCTTTCGGTGGACAACATGAACCAAGCCATCCGGATGCTGGGCGAATCGGAGAACAACGGCATCCTGGAATACACCGTCATCGGCATCAAGAGCAACGGGATGTTCGGCCACAAATGGTACATAGGCTGCGAAAAGCCCATCGACCCCAAGGTGGCAGCCGAAAAAATCGACAACTACCTCAAGGAACTCAACGACGACTACAAGACCGAACGTCTGGAAGCCATCCGAGAAGTGAGCGTGGAAGTCCTTCCGCTGCAAGTCTTTTACGACTATATGCGGATGCAAGGCAAGGAAGGCGCCCAGAACAAGTTCCCACGGGTGCTGCGGGGACAGAAGGCAGAGGAATGGCTAGGATACCTGGACTCGCTTGGGCGATAGAAAAATCAGCCCATCCATTGCTTCCATCAAAGCGTAGAAGAGGCTGTTCGGAGTAGGTTCAAAAGGAAGGACTTGGCCATGCGCTCGACTTTCGCTATATTTGTAATTTATTCCCTTGGGGATGGAAAGACTGGAATATTTCCCTGTATTCTGATTCCTTAGGTAAAATTACGAATGATGGAACCCATTATCGAAGCATCCGAGATGCCGCTCAACGCCGATGGCAGCATCTACCACTTGCACCTGCAACCGGAGCAATTAGCCCACAATATCATCTTAGTAGGCGACCCGGGACGAGTGGCCAGCGTATCGAAATACTTTGACCATATCGACTTCAAAGTCCAGAACCGGGAACTGCTGACCCATACCGGCACGCTGAACGGCAAACCTGTCACGGTGCTTTCCACCGGCATGGGAACCGACAATATCGACATTGTCATCAACGAACTGGATGCTTTGGTCAATGTGGACCTCAAGGAACGCCGCCGCAAGAGCGAACACACCGCCTTGAACCTCATCCGCATCGGCACTAGCGGGAGCTTTCAAGCTGAATACAAAATCAACACTTTCTGCGCCGCCCGCTACGGTTTAGGCCTGGACGGACTTCTCAACTATTACAGCATTCCCGAATACTTGTACGAAAAGGACATGATGGAAGCCTTCGACAAACACATCCAGCTGCCCTCCCGTTTCGCCCATCCTTATATAATAAGGTGTTCTGACGAACTTCTTCAGAAAGTGGCGTTCGACATGCACCAAGGCATAACCGCCACTGCACCGGGCTTCTTTGGCCCGCAAGGCCGGGTGGTGCGTCTTCCTCTAACGTTTCCTCAGCAGAACAGCCTCTTGGAAAGCTTTGAGTACAAAGGCGAAAAAGTAATCAATATGGAAATGGAGACCTCCGCCCTCTACGGCTTGGGACGCAGTCTTGGACATAATTGCCTCACTACATGCGTCTTGATTGCAAACCGCGTGACCAAGGACTTCAGCGAGGACTATAAGCCTCATGTGGAACGCTTGATACAAACGGTATTGGAGCGGCTTACCGCATAAACCCAAATCGGTCATTAGACACGCCGTGTCTGTTTTTGATTGGGAAAAATGAGGCTTTCGGGCATCTTGCCCGCTTCTGTCCGCATCCTGTTTCTCGCTACGCCTCGACGTAGCCCGCTACGCCTTCGGCTAGGCGAGAAGCATGCTGCATGACACAAGCGGGCAATCTCCCCAAAGTCTAATGACCGATTTGGGATAAACGGAACACAGCCGGCAGTACCGAATAGGCAGCATGAAGCCTGGAGCGAGGCCAGCGGCCCAAAGCCGATTGGTTCGAACAAAAAAAGAAATGGAACAAGAAAATAAACAAGCCAATATCCACGCTTTGGTCAGCATGCTCGACGAAAGCGACCCTGAACTTTACCAAAGCATCAAAAACGCTCTTTTTGCATTGGGAGATGAGGCATTGCCTTACCTGCAAGATGCCATGGACCTGAAAACAACACCTCTATGGCAGAACCGCATTGAAGGCATGATACGGGAACTGCGTTTGGAAACCGCCTGCAAACACCTCGGCGAATGGAAGAACGAGCAGAATCCCGACCTGATGCAAGGCTTCTATTTCCTTTCTTCGGCATTCTATCCCGATCTCAGATGGGAAAGCGTCCGCGACCTGTTCAACCAACTATACGGAGACTGCTGGCTGCTGTTGGCATCGAACGACAACCTCCAGCAAAACATAGTTTTGCTCAACAATTTCTTTTTCAATATCTGCAAGTTCAAGATAGGAAAGAAAATAACCGACGGTTACAGTTTTGCTGACTTTTTCCTGCCCAAACTGATAAACCTGCGACAAGGCAACGACCGCAGCCTTTCGTTAGCCTACCAATACCTGGCGCAACGGAACAAAATTCCCGTATTCCAACTCAATTTACCGGTAGTCAATATTTTGGCTTGCACCTCTGCCATGGATCACTGTAGCAAGGCCGATATCGTATTCTGCCTCGACATTACGCAACGAGGTGCCATGGTCCGCCGATCCGATGTGGAGCCTATTTTAAGCGAACAGAAACAGATTCAAGTCTGCAATACCGTCGAATCCCTGCAAGACTACGCCAAACTACTATACGTGATGGCCTCAATGAACGAAACCGACCCATTCAAGAAACAGGCTGTCAAAAAGATACACCAAAGCCTCGGCGACTCGGCCAACAGCATCAGTTTCTTTGGAGGCGGGACTCCTTTTTCCGAGGATGGCTTCGGATTAGCCCCGCTATAAAAGAACAAACACGCCCGAAACGAGACATGAACATGACAACAACGAATCATATTACAGTGGAAAACAAGAAAGAGAAGGCCATGGATGATATGCCCGGAATGGGAACAAACCGAACGAATCCGTTCCGCAGCTTGGCCGGAAGCCCCAACTGCAAGGTCTATGCCAAACCTGGCGGCCGCTGCCAAAGCCTGCAAGATGCCATAGACAGGGCATCCAGCATTGCCATTGTAGGACACAACAATCCAGACGGGGATGCGGTAGGGGCAACCCAAGCTCTGTACCAGTACCTTCTCAACAGCGGGAAAAACGCCAAAGTCATTTATCCTAACCACTTTGCCCAAAACCTGGCATGGATGGACCTGCACCAAAGCTCCATCAACTACCAGGATCATCCCGACGAAATCAAAACCGTGATGCAGGGTTGCGACTTGCTGTTTGTCATGGACTTCAACCGGGTAAGCCGAACCGAGAGCATGGCTCCCGTCCTGAAAGAAAAAGACTGCGTGCGCATTATGATAGACCATCACTTAGAACCGGAATGGCAGGACTTTGACCTTGCCTATTCCGATACCACGGTCTCTTCCACCTGCGAACTGCTTTACAGAGTCATCCACGCCGAACTGAACCCGGACCTCATCGACTCCCATGTGAGCAATTGCCTTTACGCCGGCATCAGTACCGACACTGGTTCTTTCAGCTACTCATGCCGGCACAAGGAAATATTCGAGGCCATTGCCGACTTGATTTCCAGAGGCCTGGACACCGTAAAAGTACACCAGAACATCTTCGACAACTTTTCCGAAAGCCGGATGCGCCTCTTGGGTTGCTGCTTAGGCGATCGCCTGATTGTGAAGCCAGAATACAACACTGCCTATATGTACTTGAGCGATGCCGACATGCAAAAATACAACTACCAGGCCGGCGACACCGAAGGTATCGTGAACTATGGTCTCAGCATAGCTGGAATCTATTTTGCCGCCTTTTTCACGCAACGCAACAACCGGATCCGGATGTCGTTCCGTTCTCAAGGGGACATAGACGTGAATATATTCGCCAAGGAAAACTTTGGCGGCGGCGGGCACAAGAATGCCTCCGGCGGCACCAGCTACGAAAGTCTGGAAGCCACCCTTGCCAAATTTGAAGCCGCCTTGCCCGCATTTTATGAAAAGTCAATCAGGCCTGCCGTAGAAAGCCTCAAAAAAACCGGTTACAATCCAGGCCTGCCCACAGAAACAACCGAACACACCGAAAAATAAGCCCCATGGGAAAACCGGTCCTTCCTGATGCTGCCAAGCCTGTAGCTGCCGTCTTGGCGACCCTGGCTTGCACATTCCTCTTTCTGGGATTGCCTTCCTGCCGTGAGATTACCGTGCAAAGCCTTCCACGGCAAGCACAGCCCGACCCGAAAGAAAATCTCATCGAAGCCCAAAAGATTACAACCCGGCAAGAGGCCGAAAACATACAAGCCTTTGTCAAAAGAAGCGGTTGGCCCATGCAAGCGACCCCCACCGGATTACGGTACTATATCTATGACAGCTCCGGCAACCCCCATAGCCCAAAAGTAGAGCGAGGCGATGCCGTACAATTAGAATACAGGCTGCAACTACTTACAGGCGAAGAAATTGCATCTTCCGCGAAAAACGGGATCAAAACCGTCATTGTAGGAAAATCAGATATAGAAAGCGGGCTGGCAGAAGCCTTGCTCATGCTGCGGCGAGGAGACAAAGCCAAGGTTATCATTCCTTCCCATCTTGGCTACGGCTTTTCCGGTGACGGGAAATATATTCCATCGGGAGCCAGCCTGCTGTACGACATTGAAGTAATAGATATTTTAATTCCTTCTCCACCCAAAGGAAATCAAGAAAGGCCATCGAGGTCGTCAACAAAGACTTGCCTCCATCATCCAAAGACAGCCGCCCATAGACCTCCCGTCCATTAGAAAAAAAGCATCAAAAGCTTTGGCAAACTTATTTTTTTGTATCTTTACAGTTTTGAACGCTCGTCCCTGCCTGTCCTTCATGCAGGCGGTGGCAGGATACAAGGAACTTGCCAAGCTGGCAAACGATGAAAAAAGCATGTAAAACAGTCATAAAAGATAAAAAAATGAAAAAACAATTCTTCTTGGGAACCTGCTTGATAGCCTCCCTGTTCACACTCAATGCTTGCGGCGCCAAAAGAGCAAAAACCGCCAACGGCCTTGAATATGAAATCCATGTGAAAGGAGAAGGACGGCAAGCCCAAATGGGAGACATCATCAAAGGGAAACTGGTCCTCTCTTCTGATGGAAACACACTTTTCTCGGTAGATGAATCCATGCCTATCTTCAAAATCCAAACATCCATCTATCCGGGCGATTTAAACGAAGGTTTGCTCATGCTTTCCGAAGGAGACAGTGCTTCATTCTATGTCCCTGCAGACTCCCTGGGCAAATACATGGGCGGGCTTCCAGCTGAAGTCAAAGACTTCATGGTATACACCGTAAAAGTAGAGAAGCTCTATACCGAAGCCGAGATGGAGGCCGAGCAGCAAGCCGAAGAAGCCGCTGCCCTCGAAAAAGAGCAAACAGCCATTGCTCAATATCTGAAAGACAACAATATCAAGGTAAAGCCTGAGGAAAGCGGCATCTACTTCATCTCCACAAAAAAAGGTACAGGAAAGACCATTGCCCAAGGGCAGAGCGTGAAAGTCAATTATGTTGGCAAGCTGCTCAACGGCAAGTTGTTCGATACCAATATCGAGTCGGTAGCCAAGGAAAACAATGTCTATACCCCGCAACGGCCGTACGAACCCATGGAAGTTCCGGCAGGAGTAGGCCAGATGATTCCCGGATTTGACGAAGCCCTGCTGAAAATGAAAAAAGGCGGCAAAGCCACGGTCATCATTCCGTTTGCCCAAGCATACGGCAGCCGGGACATGGGACCAGACATTCCTGCTTACTCCACGCTGGTTTTCGACATAGAAATTGTTGACGCAGAATAAAACCGCAAAACCTATAATATGCAACGAAAAGCACTTGATACCGCTTAGTGCGATAGCAAGTGCTTTTTTTTATTTTAGCGCATTTCAGCGCACGGAAATCAAGCTATCATTTCCAAACAATCAAATCTCATCCATTCTGACAAGAACAGTAAAAAAAACAGCCCTATGAAATTGAAACTTTCCAGTGCGTTCTTTTTCCTCTGCCTCGGATTGGGCGGAACCTTATTGGCCGCGCCTGCATCATCCGACGAGGATGACAAAATGGAAAAGAAGCAAAACGCCTCCAAAGATGAAACCCAGTTCATCATATCCGCTGAAATACGGGAACGCGGTGTCTATTCGCACGGCTACGAACACCCGCTCAGCCTCGATCAAAAGGGCAGTTTCTTTGTCGGGCAACGCACCCGCCTGAATTTCGATTTCCAAAAAGGGCCGTTAGGCTTTTTCGTGCAGATTGAAGACGGACGAATCTGGGGCGAGACAAACGGCGTCCATAGCCAAGGGCTCGGAGTTTCCCAAGCCTATTTCCGTATGGACATAGGCAAAGGCTTCGGATTCAAGATAGGACGGATGCCCTTGCAGTACGAAGACGGACGTTACCTCTCCTACTCTTCCTGGGACGAATGCCCGAAAACACACGATGCCTTGATTTTCAACTTCCGAAGCCAGGACAAAAAAACAAAAGTTGACTTGGGCGCATCCTTTTCAAATACAAGCGACAGTTATTTCCTGAACCCCTACGGCCTTGACAACTATTTCAAATACTTGTTGATAGGCTATATCTCCCACCAGTTCACGCCGGATTTTCGACTTGGATTGCTGTCGGTGACCGATTTCCAAGAAGAAAAGGTCTGGGACTCCGAATTGGACGACTATAATTACAATCCCGACAAAATCTATGGCCGCTCCACTGTCGGACTATATCTGGATCTGTTCAACGGCAGCCCCGTCTCCGCTTTGATATACGGCTACGGGCAGTTCGGCAAGCTCAACACCGGCCAACATGTCACCAGCGGACTGGCATCGTTCAAGATGAAATACAATGCCTTGCCGAAACTGGAGCTGCAATTGGGCTATGATTTCGTTTCCGGGGACTGGATGGCAGAAGACTTTGAAAACAAACGAGGCTTCAGCAAATTCCTCGGCAGCACCCATTCATTCTTAGGCATCATGGACTTTTTCAATCCGGGATCTACCAACAGCTGCCTCAGCGGCCTGCACCAGCCTTTGCTCAGCATCATCTACAAACCGGCTCCCAAACACAGCTTGGAACTTACCGGAAGATATTTCTGGACGGTGAAGAGCCTTGAATTCTCCGCCCGAGCCGAAGACCCCCTCCTTGGCGGAAAGAAAGACTTCCGCTCCAACAACCTAGGGTTTGAAGGTTCATTGATTTACAAATACAAAATCCGGTCCGACCTCAACTTGGAAGCCGGTTATGCACTACACCTGCCTACCGAAGCTCTTGACATACTCAACAGCATTCCCATGGGAAAAAGCAAGCTTGCCCATTTCGGATATGTCATGATCAGCTATAAACCCACGCTGTTCAATCTGTCAAAGCATTTGAAACGGCACGATGACTGAGAAAACTAATGACACGGCGGCCGCAATACGCAAAAACGGAATCGCGACCGAATCAAATGGGGGAGACAAAACTGGAGCCGAAAGTCCGGCTTCTCCTCCTTTTTCTTGGGGTAACAACCGACGGTTCAACGCCTACAGCGATTTCCTTCGCAAGCAGTACGGTTTTCGCTTGCAGAAACTCTCTGTCAATGCTGGTTTCAGCTGCCCGAACAGGGACGGAAGCAAAGGCCGAGGAGGATGCGTATTCTGCAACAACTCGGCCTTCAACCCCTCCTATTGCGAACCCGGCAAACCGATTCGGAACCAGCTGGAAGAAGGAAAGGAGTTCCATGCCTGGAGATATAGGAAAAGCCTGAAATACATTGCCTATTTCCAAGCATTCTCTAATACGTACGCACCTCTGGAGGTCTTAAAAAAACGCTATGAAGAAGCACTGAGCATATCCGATGTGGTGGGCTTAAGCATCGGAACCCGACCCGATTGTGTAAACGAAGAAATCCTCGACTATCTGGCACGGCTCTCGGAGAAGCATTTCGTACACCTCGAAATGGGTATCGAAAGCTGCTACGACAAAAGCCTGCAATGGATGAACCGGAAACACGACTTTGAATGCGCCCGCAGAGCTTTTGCCATGGCAGCCGAACGAGGAATTTCCACCGGAACCCATCTTATTTTCGGCTTGCCTTCGCAGAGCCGAGAAGAAGACTTGCGGCAAGCCGACATCATTTCCGAACTTCCGTTGCAAACCCTCAAACTACACCAGTTGCAAATCATAAAGGACACCTCGTTAGAGAAAGAATATGCATTGAATCCCAGCAAATTCCATTTCTTCAAAATAGAAGAATATATCGATTTCGTGATTGATTTCTTAGAACGGCTTTCTCCGTCAATCTGCATGGAACGCTTTTCGGGAGAAGCCCCCCCCCGTTTCCAAGCAGGCCCGACTTTTGGCATGATCCGTGCCGATAAAGTCATACAAATTATCGAAAAGCGGCTTGAGGAACACGATACATGGCAAGGGAAATTGCGTCCACGGGAAAATAGTGTTATTTTTGCGAATTCGTTTTGAAGCATTGACTTCCTAAAAGTTTTGCAGATATGTCAAAAAATGAATGCCGAATTCCATCCGTTCAAGATATAAGAATCGCCGTCATCGGTCTAGGGTATGTAGGCCTCCCCTTAGCCCGTTTGTTTTCAACACGGTACCCGACTATAGGTTACGACTTGAACAAGACCAGGGTAGAAGAATTGATGCAAGGTCATGACACCACGCTCGAAGTAGCGGATAGCCTATTGCAGCAAGCCTTGTCGAATGGGTTTCGTTGCACATCCAGTATAGATGATATCAAAGAGTGCAACTTCTATATCGTAGCCGTTCCAACTCCTGTTGACGAGAACAACCGGCCAGACCTCCAACCTCTATGGGGGGCCAGCGAATCGGTGGGCAAGGTAATCTCAGCAGGGGATATCGTAGTCTACGAATCCACTGTCTACCCGGGGGTCACCGAAGAGGAATGCATCCCCGTCATAGAAAGAGTATCAGGCCTGCGCTTCAACCAAGACTTCTTTGCCGGCTATAGCCCGGAACGAATCAACCCAGGTGACAAAGAACACACAGTAGAAAAAATCAAGAAAGTAACCTCCGGATCGACCCCGGAAATAGCCGATTTGGTAGATGAGGTGTATCGCTCCGTCTTAATCAACGGCACACACAAAGCACCATCCATCCGGGTAGCTGAAGCTTCCAAAATCATAGAAAATTCCCAGCGGGATGTCAACATCGCCTTTATGAACGAGCTAGCCAAAATCTTCAATGCGATGGGCATAGACACCCATGATGTAATTGAAGCCGCCTCGTCCAAATGGAACTTTATCAAATTAAGCCCTGGCTTAGTGGGAGGCCACTGCATCAGTGTTGACCCTTATTACCTGATACAGAAAGCCCAAGTGTACGGCGTACTGCCGCGAGTGATGTTTTCCGCCCGGCGTCTCAACGATGGCATGGGGGACTACGTTGCCAATCAAACCATCAAAGCCATGAACCTCAGAGGCGTCCGTGTCAAAGACGCTCGCGTCCTGATTCTTGGCATCACATTCAAAGAGAACTGCCCGGATGTCAGGAATACCAAAATAGTGGACATCTATCATACACTCAGGGAATACACAGCTGATATTACCATTTTCGACCCTTGGGCAGATCCATCGCATATAGAAGAAGAATATGGCATCCTTATTCAAAACAAAGGCATAGAAAACCTCTATGGCCAATATGATGCAGTTATTCTTGCAGTTGCCCATTCAGCATTCAACGAATTGAATGTGCGGGAATTTCTACGGAACCCGTCCGAAGGGGTAGTCTATGACGTGAAAGGCGTATTGCCTAAAGAAATGGTCGATGCCCGGCTATGAAAAAAAACACGTCATCTGAAATAGGGGAAATTCAAAAGTAAACGCTCGCGACATGCGCTTCCAAAGAAATATCATCATCACCGGCGGTGCCGGATTCATCGGCAGTCACGTGGTACGGCTTTTTGTCAACAAATACCCTGACTACCACATCATCAACTTGGACAAACTGACCTACGCCGGCAACCTGGCAAACTTGAAAGATATCGAAAACAAGCAAAACTACACCTTTGTCAAGGCCGATATCTGCGATTTTGAAACCATCTGCCAGCTGATGGAAAAATTCCAAGCGGACGGCATCATCCATTTAGCCGCAGAAAGCCACGTGGATCGCAGCATCAAGGACCCATTCACCTTTGCCCGAACCAACGTGATGGGTACATTAAGTCTACTGCAAGCCGCCAAGCTGTATTGGGAGGCCCAGACAGAAGGCTACGAGGGTAAACGTTTCTATCATATTTCCACCGACGAAGTGTACGGTGCTTTGGAACTGACCCATCCCGAAGGCATCAAGTCCGGACACAGTGCCCACCGGGTCTACGGGGACGATTTCTTCCATGAAACCACCAAGTACAACCCGCACAGCCCCTATTCGGCCAGCAAGGCATCGAGCGATCATTTCGTGCGAGCCTTCCACGACACATACGGAATGCCGACTATAGTAACCAACTGTTCCAACAACTATGGTCCGTACCAATTCCCGGAAAAGCTGATTCCACTATTCATCAATAATATACGCCACAGGAAAGCTCTTCCTGTCTACGGCAAAGGCGAAAACGTGCGAGACTGGCTATACGTAGAAGATCACGCCCGAGCCATCGATCTCATCTTCCACAAAGGCCAAGTTGCCGACACCTACAATATCGGAGGCTTCAACGAATGGAAGAACATCGACATTATCAAAGTCATTATCAAGACTGTAGACCGGCTTTTAGGCAATCCCGAAGGGTATTCGTCAGATTTAATCACCTATGTGACCGACCGCAAAGGACACGACATGCGCTATGCTATCGACTCCAGCAAACTCCACCGGGAATTAGGCTGGGAACCCTCGCTGCAATTCGAGGAAGGCATAGAAAAGACCGTACAATGGTACTTGGAAAACCCGGAATGGATGAACAATGTGACCAGCGGCGACTATCAACGGTATTATGATGAGATGTACAAAGGGAGATGACACACCTGCCCAAACCCAACGGATATCAGCCACATGAATTCAAATCCGACTTACATCCAGGCCTGAGGAACCCGAGCCGGACTTGCGGATAAATCAGATTAGCTAAAAATCAAAAAAACATGAAAGGCATTGTCTTAGCAGGCGGTTCTGGGACCCGTCTTTACCCGATTACCAAAGGTGTCAGCAAACAATTGCTGCCCGTCTACGATAAACCGATGATTTATTATCCCCTTTCGGTGCTGATGCTAGCCGGCATACGGGAGATCCTGATCATCTCCACGCCGCAAGACCTGCCCAGCTTCCAACGGTTATTAGGCGATGGAAGCGATTTCGGCGTACGCTTCGAATATGCCGAACAGCCCTCGCCCGACGGCTTGGCACAGGCCTTTATCATCGGTGAAAAGTTCATCGGGAACGATTCGGTCTGCTTGGTATTAGGCGACAATATTTTCCATGGCAACAGTTTCACTGTCATGCTCAAGGATGCCGTCCGCACTGCAGAAGAGGAGCACAAGGCAACCGTTTTCGGCTATTGGGTCAGCGACCCTGAACGTTACGGCGTGGCCGAATTCGACAAAGACGGCAACTGTCTGAGCATTGAGGAAAAACCTGCCAACCCCAAATCGAACTACGCCGTAGTAGGACTCTATTTCTACCCGAACAAGGTGGTAGAAGTGGCTAAGAACATCAAGCCTTCCGCCCGCGGAGAATTGGAAATCACCACGGTAAACCAACGTTTTCTCGATGACAAAGAATTGAAAGTAAAAACCTTGGGGCGCGGTTTTGCCTGGCTCGACACTGGCACGCACGACTCCTTGGCCGAAGCTAGCACCTATGTGGAAGTAATCGAGAAACGTCAAGGCTTGAAAGTAGCCTGCTTGGAAGGCATCGCTTTCCGAAAAGGCTGGATCGACGCGGACAAGATGCGCCAGATAGCCCAACCCATGCTGAAAAACCCCTATGGACAATACTTGCTCAAGGTTGTCAATGAGCTGGAGCGTACCCAACAATTCCTGGACTAAAATACGATGCATCAAGCCGAAGCAAAGAAAACACAGTTGTACTCAAAAAATCATCCGGAGCGATGAGATGCAAGACATCGCAAGGGAGGAAAAGCGGAGCGTACTTCTGTACGTGAGCATTTTCAAATCCCTCGCGTAACGTAGCAGATCGCGTTCCGAATGATTTTTTAATTGAAGGCTCCCGCCAGATACTTCTTCGTCTGCTCCTCCCTCGGATCCTCAAAAAACTCCTGCGCCGGCCGCATCTCGATAACCTCGCCGAGATACATGAAAATCACGTAGTCGGCAATACGACGGGCTTGCCGCAGGACATGCGTCACCATCACCAAGGTAAAATCCTTCGACAAGGCGGCAAACTGCTTCTCGATAGCCTCGCTGCTGACCGGGTCGAGCGCCGAAGTGGGTTCGTCCGCCAGAATGATATCCGGATTGACGGCAAGCCCGCGAGCCAAGCAAAGCCGCTGCTGCTGCCCTATCGAGAGTCGCACCGCCGGCGAACGCAAACGATCCTTGACCTCATCCCAAAGGTTGACCTGCCGCAGATAATATTCCACCAAGTCGTTCAGCTCCGCCCGGGTATATTTGCCGCGAAGCTTCAAGCCGTAGGCAATGTTGTTGTAGATATTCATCGGCAAGGGGAACGGACGCTGCGACAACAACCCCATCTTCCGCCGCAAAGCCACGATATCCGTCTTAGCGCCGAAAACCGGCAATTCCCCAGTATGTTGATCCCGGATATAGATATTCCCGCTCACCTTGATGTCCGGTGTCAAGTCGGTAAGCCGGTTCATGCACTTGAGCAAGGTAGTCTTGCCGCAACCCGACGGTCCCAGAATCACCGTCAACTTGTTCTTCGGAATCTCTATATTGACATTCTTCAAGATATGCGTCTTTCCCGCATACAGGTTCAGATTATCCACTCGTATGATTCCTTCTCCCTCGAATGGCTTGGCACTTCCGCCCTCCCCCATCTTGGCATCCATCGCTTGTGTATCCATGGCAAAATCAATAAATACGGTACTTCTGATAACGCTTTGAAATATATCGCGAAAGCAGACTGATTAGCAAAATTATCAAAGTCAGGACAAAAGCCGAAGCGTAAGCCTTATCCTGAGTAGCCGCGTAAGGCGAATTGATCTGGTTGTAAATGGCCACCGGCAAAGTCGTGGCATTGTCCAAAAGGCTGGTCGGCGTCTTTGAATTCTCGCCCGTCACATACAAGACCGAAGCCGCATCGCCCACCGCCCGGCCGAAAGCCAGCAGCACTGCCGTCACGATACCCGGAAAGCACTGGCGCACATAGACCTTGTACGAAAGTTCCGAGCGGGTCGAACCCATCGAGAGCACGCTCTCCGAAAGCCCTGTCGGCACCGTCTTCATCACCTCGTCGATAGCCCGGATCATGATAGGCAAAATAAACAGCGCCACCGTGATAATCCCCGCCAAAAGCGAAGTCTTGACCCCGAAGAACACCATCAGCGAAAAACCGAAAGCCCCGTAGATGATAGAAGGCACGCCCCAGATCAGATCCAACAGGAAACGTGCCGTATTCAGCAACTTAGGGAACTTGACCATATACACATTCATGCAAAGAGCGCAAGCCAAACCCACGATCAAAGCCAACAAAGTGGCACTCAGCGATAAATACAAAGACCCCACAATCGCGTTCTTGATGCCCCCGCCCCGGTTCAGGTAAAATCCCGAACCCATATCCTCGGTAAGCATGCTCCAACTGAAAGTGGAAATCCCTTTATAAAAGATAGATACTAGAATCACCCCCATCACCCCGACAATCAAGACCGAAGCAATGTTCATCAGCGAACGGAAGAAAATCTCTTCTCCCAACTTGCGTCCGGTGCGGGCGGGCTTCTCATGGCGCTTGACCAAAGCCCTTACTTCTGCGAGACTTCTCTGTTCCATTTCCTAATATTTTTCTACCCGGATAATCAGCCAACGCAACGTAGCGTTGAATACCAAGACCACCACCAACAGAATCAAGGCGGCGAACATCAAGGCACTCTCGATTTCCGGAATCGAACCCAATTCCCCGAAGCTGTTGGCAATCAAGGCCGGCAAAGGATAACCCGGGTCAAACAAGCCCGAAGGAATCATCACCACGTTGCCCACCACCATCAGCACCGCCATCGTTTCCCCGAAAGCCCGGGCGAAGCCGAAGCCGAAAGCCGCCAAAATGCCCGGCAATGCCTTGCGGTTCAGCACATCGCGTATAGTCTCCCAACGGGTCGCCCCCAACGAAAGAGACACCTCGGTCAGTTCCTTGGGAATGGTCCGATATATTTCCATCAGAATATTCAAGATAAAGGGAATAACCATGATAGACAACACGATTCCCCCGGCAAGAATGCTGTAACCGTTAGATTGGATTCCCAAGCTTGCGGCAATCCGTCCTAACCAAGGCACCACGAACACCATGCCCCACACCCCATAGACCACCGATGGAATCCCGGCCAGGATATCGATAGCCGTGACCACGATCTTGGCCGCTTTACGAGGCGCGTATTGCGTAATATGGATGGCCGACAAGAAACAGACCGGGGCTGAAATCAGCATGGCAATCAAGGTGACATAGAGCGAGCCGACAATAAACGGCTCGAAACCGAACTCGCCCGAACTGGGCCGCCATTGCGAAGAGAAAAGCAACTGCCCCAACGAGTTGTCCCGGAACAAAAGCTCGGACTTAGCGGCCAAGCCGATGAACAAAGCGAACGGCAAAAGGAGGACAAAGGTCATGGCCAAATAAGTCAGCACCGTAACCACTCGATCCCTTGTCCGTCTATGATTGGAGATATTCATACAATCCTGTTTAAAAGACAGCACGGCTATCTTCTCGAAAAGGGAAACCGCCCGCACTGCCACGCAAGTCTTCGTTATTCCGCCACTTCGGCCGTTTGGGAAGCCGTTCGATCCTCGATCCGGGAAGCCGTTGCCGCTCCTGATTCCGAAATGCCGCCTAATTTCCGCAGCTGTTCATCCAAAATCGAAGAAGGAAGCGCAACATAGCCGCCCATTTCGGTCAACGCCTGACCCTTGGACAGGATATATTCCAAAAACGCCTTGGCGGCCGGATTGCTTGGCACGCCTTTGCAAGCGAAATACAGGTTGCGAGCCGGCGGCGCGGGATAGACATTGTTTTTGATAGCATCCGACAAACCGTCCACCGTGGCATAGAAGCTTTCTTCCGCGTCCAGCGTGCCGTTGCCATCGATATCCAAAGGCAGGATGCCCAAGCCTTGCACCGGCTTGCGGCTTTCCAAGTCATAACCGAAGCCCAAGTTGTTGTAGCCGATGCCATACTGGTCTTTGATAACGGCATTAGCCATTCCCGGGTCGCCATTGACCCCCGTTCCCTGCAAGTCTTCCTGATGCTTGCCGAAGTATTCGGCAAAAGTCTCGGCCGCCCCGCAGGCATCCGAACGAGTATAGACATTGATATCCGCATCCGGCATCCCGGCCAGACCCGGATAAACCTGATTCCATTTGGTAATCTCGCGGGTCACGAAAATCTTGTAGAGCTGTTCCTGCGTCATGCCGCGTTTCTGCACTTCGGGATAAACCGGGTTTTCCGGATTGATCGTGGGAACCACCGCATCCCGAGCCACAGCGATGAACCATGCGCCCATTTCCACTTCGGCAGGCTTGATCTCACGCGAAATCATCCCGAAATCCACCATATTGTTCAAGGCGTCGGTCATCCCCTTGCCTGCCCCGCCGCCGGATACATTGACGGTGACGCCGGGATTGGCTTCCTGAAATTCTTCCGCCCACAAAAGGGTCATCGGGTAGAGCGCAAACGCCCCTGAAATGTTCACCTCGCCTCGGAGACCATCTTGGTTTTTCCGATTAGAACTGCCTGAACCGTTGCAGGCTACCATAGCCAAGAACGAGCCTAATACGGCCAATAGTAAAATCTTCTTCATATCGTTTCTTGTTTTGTTTTGCCCGTCCCCACGTTCTCCCAAACCAGCAAATGTAAGGATTTTCCCAAAAGTATGAAAGCCGCATCCACCCCGTTCAGACGACCGAATCAAAATCTTCTGCAACGGTCAACTATTTGATTTTCACAAAATACCACATCATGGACTATCTGCATGTCAACACAACGCAACAATGATTATCAACCCGTTGCATCTTATGCATTGCCTTGCCACTGCCATTCCCAAAGTCGAGCAAACCAGCGAGTGCAAATAAATCCCTATTTTGATACACCCTCACGAATGAAAGCTTGGTTCTGGTTGTTTCAACCCAAATCGGTCATTAGACACGCTGTCCGTTTCTGATTGGGGAAATGAGGCTTTCGGGCATCTTGCCCGCTTCTGTCCGCATCCTGTTTCTCGCTACGCCTCGACGTAGCCCGCTACGCCTTCGGCTAGGCGAGAAGCATGCTGCATGACACAAGCGGGCAATCTCCCCAAAGTCTAATGACCGATTTGGGTTCAATAATCTTGGGTCGGTCTGGCTTTTTCCTGTTTTGTTGCCGGAAGAGGGGGGCCAAGAATCTGTGTCCGTGCCGCTCTTCCTGCTGCTGGAATCCGGCCATGCGGGGCAGGATGCATTGGCATGGGACACATCCGGGAACCCGGAACTGTCTTTCCTGGCTGTCCTACCGTGTAACGACCATGCGCTTGGTGTCCTGCACCTGCCCGGCAACGATGAGGCTGTAGAGGTACATGCCGGGCTTCAGTTCTCCGGCCTTGAGGACGAGTTCGCATTGGAGTTCTGTCAGGCTGTGCAGGGAGACTTCCCTGCCGTCCGGCTGGCAGATGCCGATGCGAACTTTGGCAAGATTGCCGATTTTGACGGTGCCGTCGGACTGCACGTCCACTTGGGCTTGTGACACATCTAGAATGGCAAAACCGAAGAAGCTTGCCAATAGGCAGAGCCTTGCTGTCTGTTTCATAACTTTAGCTTTTTAACCCAAATCGGTCATTAGACACGCCGAGTCCGTTTTTGATTGGGAAAGTGAGGCTTTCGGGCATCTTGCCCGCCTCTGTCCGCATCCTGATTCTCGCTACGCCTCGACGTAGCCCGCTACGCCTTCGGCTAGACGAGAAGCATGCTGCATGACACAAGCGGGCAATCTCCCCAAAGTCTAATGACCGATTTGGGTTTAAGGTTTGCTGTTTCGATACGTCTGTTTTGAAATCGCGTTCAGTTTCAAGATGCCTTGCTTTCTAAACAAGGCACAGGCGGATGTACATTTTTTTCTGATACCGCCAAGCTTTTCAGGGTATAAGTCCAGGCCAAAACCTGTTGCATGGCTCTCGACTTTCGCTATCGTTGGCTGTCGCCGAAGATAGGATGCGTCTCGGCCATGCGAAACCGAGCAAGCTCCTTTTGCATGGCTCTCGACTTTCGCTATCTTTGGCTATCGCCGAAGATAGGATGCGCCTCGGCATAATCAAAGCCAGCTTTGCTTCTGCGCTCGGCTTTCGCTATCTTTGCAATTGCAAAACAGCAACAGGAATCCATGAAGTACGGAATCCCGGCTGCAACCGTAGCCCGCCAAAGGATCAAGCCTGAAGTCTAAGCGAAATCGACTACCGCATCATACTTACATCCATTATGAAAGCTGCTATTCTGACCATCGGTGACGAGATTCTGATGGGGCAAATCACCGATACCAACAGCGTCTACATAGCCCGCCACCTGAGCGAATCAGGCATAGAGACCTGCCACATGCAAAGCGTCCCCGACCAAGGCGAGGCTATCCGCCATGCACTGGACGAACTGTTGGCAGAAGCCGACATCCTTTTCATCACCGGCGGCTTAGGCCCCACCAAGGACGACATCACCAAGAAAATCCTCTGCGATTATTTCGACGACGAACTGGTTTTTGACGACCAAACCTTCCGGCATATTGAAAGCCTCTTGGCCAACCGCCAAGCCCCGATGAACCGGCTCAACCGCGACCAAGCGCTTTTGCCGCGCAAGGCCGAGATATTGCCCAACCGCAAAGGGACAGCCGCAGGGATGTGGTTCAGCCGAAACGGCAAACAGGCCGTTTCGCTGCCGGGCGTGCCTTTCGAGATGGAATGCCTGATGGACGAGGAAGTGATGCCGCGCCTGCACCGGCGTTTTCCCCAAATCGCGATGGCCTACCGGATGTTCATTGTCTATAACGTGGCCGAATCGGCCTTGGCCGAGAAACTGGAAGCGTTCGAGAACCAATTGCCGGAAAAGATGGGGCTGGCATACCTTCCCTCTCCGGGTTACGTCAAATTGCGGCTGACCGCCAAGGCTGCGGCCCTGCCCGCGCTCGAGGCTCAGGCCGGACGCTTGGAAAGCTGCCTGCAATCCAACCAGTACCAATATATAATACCCGGCGGCCCGCAATCGGACAGCCTCGCCGCCCATATCGGAAGCCTCCTGCGCGGGCAGGGCCGCAGCCTCAGTACGGCCGAAAGCTGCACCGGCGGATACCTGGCGCATCTGATTACCGCCGTACCCGGCAGTTCGGATTACTACAAAGGAAGCGTGATTGCCTACAGCAACGAGATCAAGGAAAGCATTTTAGACGTACAGCCGGATACGCTCCGGCAACAGGGTGCGGTCAGCGAGGAAACCGTCATCGAGATGGCGCAGTCCGCCCGCCGCAAGTTCGGCACCGACTACGCCATTGCCACCTCCGGCATCGCCGGGCCCGGCGGCGGCACGCCCCAGAAGCCGGTCGGCACCGTCTGGATCGCAGTCGCCACGCCCCGAACCTGCCTTACCAAGCTCTACCGCTTTTCTTCCGACCGCGAACGCAACATAGAACGCGCCAGCATCCAAGCCCTCGGCCTGCTGCTCGCCGCCCTTACCGCTGAAGCGGAAACCAACAATAACAACTAATTTACAACCCCTCCTGCCCGATGCTGCTATTCAGAAGCTGTTTGAAATTTCTTGCAATCCTGAAAAGGCTGAAATTTCAGAGACCGGTTTCAGGATTTTGTTTGCCCATCGGGGGCTATTTCGGGTCTTGCTTGCGTTTTTCACGTCAGATAGCTGGGCTATCCTCCTTTGAAAAACGCGGCGCCATCCCTCGAAATCCCCTCCCGATGGTCTGAACAAATAAATTTAAACAGCTTCTCAGAATGGAAGCATTCAAGGTCCCAGGAAATTCTCCACGAACTGTATCGTGAAGTCGGGGAAACTCTCTACAAACTGAACGGTAAAGTCAGGGAAACTCTCCACGAACTGCCATTCCCCGCATTCATCGGCAAAAGCCGAGACGGTCTTCACTTTCAAATCCGGAAACGAACCGACAATCTTCACCTTGAAATCGGCAAAGGCTTCCACCACCTTGACCCTGCCGTACAAGGGGATTCCCTCGCACCGGCAATCATCGTCGATAGGTTCTTCCATCCCGACAACAACCATACCCTCCCCTTTGTGGATTGAAACCGGACTCCCCGCCTGCAAATCGGCCGTCAAGGCCGCAAAAGCCCCAATCGTTGACAAGAAAAAGACTTTCAACGCATTCATATTCACAAAGTTCATAATCCTTCAAAGATTCACAGCCAGCCACAAAATAGAGGCCAGCCCCTCTCTAATCCGACTTGCAAAATTTAGCTCGTCCGACAAAAATCGCCTCGACCTATCCATAGAACCTGCCTGAAGCAAGCCGGTAGCGGAATAGACACCGACAACCGCTACAATTCACGAACCAGCCTCTCCAACATCGTCCCCAAGGAAGTATTGTAGCCCTGGCTTGCATAGACCACCCGGTTGAAGGTATCCCCCACCACGAACACCGGCCGTTTGCCCTCCGACAACCGCAGATTCGTCGTCAATTCCTTTTCAATCACGCCATCCTGGTCGATGCCGAAGCGGACTGTAGACGGCAGCCCCTCGATGGGATGCTTCAAATACGACTTATAGGCCGCCTCGTCCGGGAAAAGCAAGAGCAACGTCCGCCCCCAGATTTCCAAATCCGGTGCCAAGCGGGCCAAATCCCGCAACACATGATTGGTCGGCTCTTCCCCGGCTCCCAAAACGGCCAGCGCGAAATAGCCCCGGCCCGTCGTTTCCAAGACGCTCTTCACAGACTGGCTTTCCAAATCGAAATACTTGTTTTCCGAATTGAACGAACCTATCACCTTGATGGCCGAGGGGTCATCCCGCATCACCAATTCCGAATGCTTGATCCGGCCTCTTTCCACCGGAATAAACGACAGATTGGCCAGCACCGAACCATCGGCCAAACGGGTTCCGCTCACCAATAGATAATATCCTCCCGGCAAGCTGTGCGGCAAAGCGAACAAGTTCTTCCACGAACTGCCGCCTTCCGGATAGGTCTGCAACTGCAACCGCCCCTCTTCATAGCAAGACAAGGTAAAATGCGAATAATACTGCGGATTAGGCAACGTCCTGAGCGGCCTGTAAAACAGCTGCAATTTCCCTTGCATGGCAGTTTTCCCCAAAGCGGCGGCATTCTTTCCTGAAGCAGAACCCAAAGAAACGCCCCCAAAACCACCCTGCATCGTCCCCAAATCCAATCCCTGCCAACGACCTTCCAGCAAAGCGTATTCCACTTTCCCCGTCACCGGATGCAGCTGCGCGGCCACGCCCAGACTCCGCAACACACTCACCACAAATATCTTGTAGCTCCTCAAATCGGCTACCCTCGCCTCATATACCCCTTTGGGGGATATAGGCATCGCCTGCAGGTTCAAGTCGTTCTCAATCCGGATGCTGTCATGGATCCATTGCAGCAACGGAGAAGGATCAATTCCCCATCCCACCCGCAGTTCCGCAGGCCAGACTTCCGCAAAATACTGTTTATAAGGAGTCAGCATTTCGTATTCCACGCGAGGGTTCATCACATAGCGAAGATAGGTCTCGTCCGAATACCGCCGCGTCCCGGCTTCCGAGGCCTTTCCGCCACCGGCACGATCATCCTTTTCTCCCGAGACCTCCAAACGCGGAAAGCTGAAATCGAAATGCGCCCTCAGCACGCTGCAAGGCGCATCCCGCCAATCCTTCTCGCTCAACGTCCGCAGGAAAGCCGCCGCTTCCGCCCGCCTGCCCGGCTCGACACCTTCCATGAAAGCATCTATCTCCGCATGGTTGCCCCGGCTGCCCACCAAGACCGGCACGAAAGCCGCCGTATCCACGCCCAGTTCCAGGCAACGCGCCGCCGCCCGTTCCGCCGTACAAAACGTAGACACATAAAGATGACGGATACTGTCCTCCACTAATAGCCTCCGGCTGTTCTCCGCCCGTTGTTCCGCGCTCACTTTCACCGGATTGCTCTTTTCCACCGGCGGCACTATGTCCATCTGCACCGAAAATTCCTCGCCCACTTTATGTTCCAGCACCAAATCCACCACTGAATCCTGCCCAAAAGACACCTTGCGGAAGCCGAAAAGACCATCCTTCGCCGCCCAGACCAACATATCCCCTTTGCCCGCCGAAAGAGAAGCCATCCCCGCCTCGTCGCTCGCCTTGGTAGCCACCGTATAAAATTCCGCGTAATTGTAGAGCTTGAACTCCACCGGAATCCCCGGCACCGGCTCGCCATCCCTGTCTAACACCCGAACCCGAACCTGTGCCGCATCCGCATAAGTATCAATCACATTGATTTCCGTATAGCAAGGCGTCACCTGCATGATTTCCTCCGGCCCCGGATACAGCCCGAAGACCTTGGTATGCATCAGCATCCCCCGCGCCACCGGGTCGTTGAACCAAGCCAGATCCAAGACCGGTTCCGGCTCGCAAGCCCCTAAGAAATGCCACCGCCCGTCCACATAGGCCTCCACCCAGGCATGGTTGTCATCGGTATGCGCCCAACGCGGCGTATAGACCTGGCGAGCCGGAATACCCACCGAACGCAAAGCCGCCACCAAGAAAGTCGATTCCTCGCCGCAACGCCCGTAAGCCGTCTTGACCGTGGCCAAGGGAGAGGATGTCCGCGCATCGCTCGGCGTGTAAACAGCCTTCTCATGACACCAATGGTTCACCTCCAGGACGGCATCGTACATCGATAAACCTTTCACCCTCTCGGCCAATTCATCATAAAACACCCAGCGGCTCGAATCCAGATTCTCGTTGTTGACCCTGACCGGCAGCACGAAATGCCGGAATTCCTTCTCAGGCACGTCCTTGCCCCAAGGCATCTCATCCCGAGCCTTGAACGCCATCCGCACATTGCCCAAATAAAACCCTCCGTCATAATCCGTTATATCGCTCAAGGGCATATAGGCATACAAGAACGTCATCGCCTCCCTTTCTTCACAGTTCATCTCCGCCTCGTCAAAAACCGCAAAAAAA
Source organism: uncultured Bacteroidales bacterium (assembly GCA_944320465.1). GTDB lineage: Bacteria > Bacteroidota > Bacteroidia > Bacteroidales > P3 > Pullibacteroides. The sequence continues at coordinate 41,593 of CALUHO010000021.1, forward strand.
CGCCCGTCCGCAAAAAATGCTTTCTTCCGCACGAAAGCCGCCTCCGTTTCCTCCCATTGCGTCCTGTCCGAGAAAAAAGGCTTTTTTCCACACGAAACAGCGGCCATGCACACCGCTGCCAACATCAGAATCCGTAAGTATCTTTTCATTTCCTTGATAATTATTTTCCGAACCAACAGAGAGTAGCGCACCACAGCCAAACACCTCAAACACATGGAACAAACCATCCACCTCCTCCACCCGCTCACCCCGTCCCGCCTAAACTCCTTTCTGCTACCGCATAAAAGTACAAAAAAATCCATTCCAGACCCCATCAAGAGCCAGATTACCGATAAACTCACCCTCTTGACACAACAGGAAATGGAATACCGCACGATTTTGTCCATATACCCATAAACCCAAATCGGTCATTAGACACGCCGTGTCCGTTTCCGATGGGGAAAATGAGGCTTTCGGGCATCTTGCCCGCTTCTGTCCGCATCCTGCTTCTCGCTACGCCTCGACGTAGCCCGCTACGCCTTCGGCTAGCCGAGAAGCATGCTGCATGACACAAGCGGGCAATCTCCCCAAAGTCTAATGACTGATTTGGGATAAACTTGCTATCTTAGCATTCTCGAATAACAGTGGCAAACACCTTTCAATCCCCAAGGACCAGTCGCCGCTGGAAAAACCCTCACCATCAAAAACCACACAAATGAAAATCCTCGTCAATACCGACTACTACCATGAAACTTTCCGCGATATGCCCCAAGGACTAGAAGTCTGCTTTGCCGAAGGAAAGCCGATATATTCGGTCCGAGACATGGACGAAAAAATCCGAGACGTGGAAATCTTAGTCATCGCCAGCCTCTTCCCGGTATCGAACCATCTGATAGACAAAGCTCCCAAACTGAAACTCATCTGCAATTTAGGTGCCGGATTCAACAATGTGGACATCCATTACGCCCGACAGAAAGGCATCACTGTCTGCAACACCCCGGATTCGGTGACCCAGTCCACTGCCGAAATCGCGATGAGCCTGATGCTAGGGCTGATGCGGCGCACAGCAGAGACCAACCACCGCATCCGCACAGAAAAAGAATCCCTGTGGAAATACCGGCAATTGACATCAAGAAGTCTGGATGGGAAACTTCTCGGCATCGTGGGCATGGGAAAAATCGGCCGGCGTTTGGCCGAAATGGCACAACCTTTCCGGATGCAAGTGGCCTACTACAACCCGCGTACCGAAGTCCCTGGATATCAACGGCTCAGCCTGCAAGAACTGCTGCAAGAAGCTGACATCGTGAGCCTGCATGTGCCTCTCAACGAGCAGACGCACCACCTGATTGGAGCAAAAGAGCTGAAACTGATGAAAAAGGACGCGGTCCTGATCAACACTTCCCGCGGCCCGGTGGTGGACGAACAAGCCTTGGTGGAATGCCTGCAAAGAGGAGGCATTGCTGGAGCAGCCTTGGATGTGTATGAAAATGAACCGCATATCACAGAGGCCCTCTACGGCATGAATAATGTCGTACTCTCCCCCCATATCGGCGGCAATACCGAAGAAACCCTGTTGGACATGATGAAAACGGCCGCCGAAAACGTCAAAGCGTTCTACAGCGGCCATCCCATGCATGTTGTCAACTAAACCAGATTAGCGGGCCCGCTGTTGTTTGATATAAGAAGCAACCTGACGGCGATAATCCCACAAGCCTCCTACGGCAGATGTGACAATGACAGACATGCACAAAGGCCACAAAAACCAAATTTTCCCTTTTACCTCTTTTATGGGAACAAAATCCGACAACATCGTTACCGGGGCAGTAGCCAACTCATACTGGGACTGTATCTTATTTTTTTCCTCAACCAGCTTCAGGATATCCTCATGATAGAAAGTATTCGGCCCTGTCAGACGCTCCACGTCTTCCACTGTCAAATCCCGGCTGGATGTCAACATCGCCGTCATATACAAATCCCGTCCTTGCGCCACTTTCTGTTTCCGGGAATTTTCAAAATACTCTATCCCTTGCAAACTGTCAAGCACGCCAATCTGAGTCTGGTAAGATTGCAGCAAGTATCCCATTCCCTCCCGATAAACCTTGTACATCCTCTGCAATTCAGCATTCTTATTGAGATACTGCACCACAGCTGATGCCAGCATGGAAAAAGTGTCCTGCGTTACCAAAACAGTCCTGATTTCTATGATAGCCTGTTCGGATATTTTCTTCATCTTGGGCTGTTTTTCCATCACTTGCCCTTCTTTCTTCTTATTCAGGATTTCCCCTTTCGTATATTCGTCTGCAATAAACTTATTGTCGAAACGGACTTGATTGGGTATGCCATCATCATCAGAATCGAAACCGACCCCCATCCGCACACCTTTCACCATCCGGCATTCCGCTGCAGATAAACCCAGGTTTGATACCAGAAAAGCTGTGTTTCCCGTCTTAATGGCCTTGTCTAATTTTACAATAGACTGATCCAACACAAAATTGTCAAAACCGTTGCAAGAAACATAAGCGGATCCCACATACTCGGTTCGCGAAGCTTCATCACCTATTCCCAGATAAGACCAAATGCCAAAACCTATCAACAGAACCAAGAAAATGAAAAAATAACGAATCTGCATGTTGAAAACCCACACAACCGATCGACCAATCCACAGAAAAAAATGGGTCAACGACCGCTTCAGCCAACGAGAGAATCCTATCAAACTTTCCAGCAAATCGAAATTCTCTTTTTTGTTTTTCAGTTCCATACTTTCCATAATCGTTTTCTTCTTATGAACCGGTCTGCAATTTCCTTTTTCCAGATGCCGAATCAATGCAGGCAATCCTTCTATCTCAAACCGAAACTTGCAAAGTTAGAACAAAAAACACCCCTATGCAAGATTTCCCAACCGGTTCCTTTGGTTCCACCCATCAATACAATCTGTCAATACAACCGAGCTAAACCAAATCAAATATCCTATGAGTTCAATACATAGCCCGAAAGTCAAAAGCTTCCACCGGAATCATTCTGGATGCACCCAATGACGGAGTTCCACTTCCACATCAAAATCCTCCTTCAGCAAACGAGCCATCTCCTCGGCGCAATAGACCGAACGGTGCTGGCCGCCGGTACAGCCGAACATCAGGCTAAGGCTCTCGAAACCCCGTTCAATGTACTTCAGAACCGCCGGACGCACCAATTGCAAGCAATTCTGCAAAAACTCAGACACTTCCGGATACAACGCCAAAAAGGCCCTCACTTCCTGACTGCGCCCCGTCAAGTCTTTGTACGCTTCCTCCCGACCCGGATTGGGAAGGAAACGGCAATCGAACACAAAACCGCCACCATGCTCGTCTTCCGCCGCCGGCAAGCCTTTCTTATAGGAAAAACTGCCCACCTTCAATTTCAACCGGCTCGAAAAAGGCTTGTCGAAAGAAGCCCAATGCGAATCGCGCAACACCCGGATCAGACGTTCTATTTCCGGCAGGGGACATGGCAGCAGACCCTTGTCCACAAGACAGGACAAATTCCGAATCGCATAAGGTATGCTTTTCAAGAACAAGGATTTGCGCTCGTAAAGCCCTCGCAAACCGTATGTCCCCATCGCTTGCAGGATCCGCATCAGCACGCAAGCGGAAAACGAAGTACGGAACATCTCGGCATCGAAAGCGTCTATACGCAACGAAGCCTCCTCGATATAATAGTCCAACAAGGCCGAACGCCATTCCTCCGGAAGGTTCGCCTTGGCATCGAACAGCAATGATGCCACATCGTAGGCCAATGGCCCTTTGCGTCCCCCTTGGAAGTCGATGAACCAGGCATGTCCATCCTTGAGCATGATGTTGCGCGACTGGAAATCCCGGTACATGAAATAATGGGTCGTTCCCGGCACCAGCAAACCGGCCAAACGTTCAAAATCCTGCTGCAAGGAGGATTCAGAAAACCCCATCCCGCTCAATTTCAGAAAGAAATATTTGAAATGGTTCAAATCCCAAAGCATCGCTTCGCGGTCGAAAGTCTTTACCGGATAGACGTGGCTGTAATCCAAACCTGCCGGCCCGCCCGCTGTCTGAAAATCCAAAAGGACTCGCAACACTTGGCGGTAAAGTTCAAAAAGCGGGCTGAAACTCCCGTCTTCCTGATGGATTCCGGGATAAGTTTCGCCATGGGGCAACAGGGAAAACAAAGTCGTATCGCCCAAATCTTCAACAAAATAGACCTTCTTGTCCTCGCAGGTATGACGGAGTTCCGGAACTGGCAGGCCTTCCTGCCGAAACTGGCGGGTAAACGAAAGGTATACCGCATTTTCCTCTTCGCTCTCATTATAAACCCCTAATACAGAGCCGTCGGAATAGCCAATCCTGTAATACTTCCTATGCGAACCCGATGCCGGCAACAAGCCCATCGCTGCCGGTTTCTCCCCTTTCCATTCCTCAAAATACTTCCTTACTATTTCTTCCATTGCCAATTATCCTACAATCAATACTTTTCCTCTTATCCCTGTCTTTCTAACATCCCTGTTTCCTGATTTTCCCCAATCAAGGCCGTAGATTGCCCGTTATCACACTCCGCTAAATATCCCGGCTGTTGGCCTTGACAACCCCCAGCAACTTATCATACCTTCCCCCCGGCTCGCGGTAAAACACATAAACAAAATAGTCGTTCTCCGTCTCCTGGTTGTTCCCTTCCAAACGCGGCATATCCAGCTTGCCATTCTCCACGCAAGCATACATATAGTCGTAGAATCCCTGCTTGAGCGGCAAAGTGACCGAATACAGCTTCATGTCCGGATAATAAACCATCTTGTTGGTCTCCGTGCATTCCCAGTTATTGAACTTGCCCACGACATAAATATCCCGGCCTTCCACCGGTTCCACATCTTCCAGCAGGAAACGGACATCCACATACTCGGCTTCAATAGCCGAATTGTCCATACGCTCGGCCTTGACAGCGTAATTCCCGTTGATATCGTCATCTTGGATATAAGGCTTGTACTCCCGGCTTTTCTGCTTCAAGAGCAAAGCGTTCCAGCGGTCCCGCAGAATATAGGTCGTCTCCACGCCCCAGCCCGAATGCTCCACCGGACGGATATCGAAGTTACGGAACTCGCTCAGACCGTCAAACACCATCTCATCCTTGTCCCGGTACTCGTAGCGCGAACCCACCTGGAACAGCATCGGCAGCTGACGGATCGTGGTCGTGTTCTGGTTTTGCTGGGCAAAGACCTTCAATGTCCTATCCGCTTGCAGAATCTGGTAGGGACACTCGCTGGCATCCACTACCACGGCCAGTTCCTGACGCGACATCCTCCATTCCACCCTCCGGGGGACCTTCACGTCCACATCCACCAAAACCGAAGGCTCGCAGACCATGAACGGAATGCGCAACATCACATTGTCGGGATTCGAAGCCTCGAAAACCTCGAAACAGAAAGCCCCCGACACCTTCACGTTACGCCTTCCTTCCGGGAAACGGAATTCGTAGTGCACGTAATTGGTCCGAGTGTTGAACGAAAGATTCGTATTGGTGATATCGGTCTTGTTGATCCCGTCCATATACTCGATTTCCCGCAAAGGGGAGAGCGTGCCGTCGGTATTGAGGTGGACCACCCGGTAACGCAAGGCCATGTCCCTGTCCAGCAAATCATCGAAACTGATCGTCAGGTAATCGGAACTCCGCAGATTAATGACCGGCAAAGACTCATAATCAGAATTGGACGATTCTACCAAGACCGTACCGAATCCGGTAGGCATCTGAGCCTGCACATACGCCAGCAAGCACGCTGACAACAAGATACAAAGCAGTTTTCTCATTCTCTTCTTCTTATAATGGCCGATGCCTCTCGAAACCTATTTTTCCAAGGCATCTCCCTCCACTTAAAACAATTTCATCCTCTCCGCCGGGAAAAACACGGCGAAACTCATTCCCATTCAATGAAAGAACACATACGCCACCAAAATAGCGGCAACAACTCCAATCAAATCGGCTATCAAGCCGGCCTGAATGGCATAACGGGTCTTGCGAATACCCACGGATCCGAAATACAATGCAATGATATAAAACGTAGTATCAGCCGCTCCTTGAAAAAGGCAGGAGAGACGCCCCACGAAACTGTCCGCACCGTAGGTCGCCATGGCTTCCACCATCATCGCCCTGGCGCCGCTTCCGCTCAAAGGCTTCATAAAAGCCGTGGGCAAAGCCCCCACAAAATCGGTATTCAGCCCTATCGAACCGAAACACCACGCAAGCCCGTCAATCAGATACCCCATCGCCCCCGAAGCCCGGAACACGGCAATGCCCACCAACATAGCTATCAGATAAGGGATTATCTTGATAATGGTTGTAAACCCCTCCTTGGCTCCTTCGATAAAGGCATCGTACACATTGATTCTTTTGTAAAGCCCCCCTGCTATGAAAGCCGTGATAATCAGCAGCAACAGACCGTTTCCTATCAGAGAGGAAAAACGGGCCAGCTCCTCTGGCTCTAACGACATGCAATAAAGCATCAAACCGGCAATGGCAGCGGTCAAGCCTCCGATCCACAGCATGACAGTCTTATTGAACAAATTGATTTTCTGTCGAATAGACACATAAATAATACCCCCTAAGGTGGAACAGTAGGTGGCTATCAGGATGGGTACGAACACATCGGTAGGATTGGCCGCCCCAAGGATGGCCCGTTGTGCCAGAATTGATATGGGAATAATCGTAAGGCCGGATGTATTAATGACCAGAAACATGATTTGGGCGTTGCTGGCCGTATCTTTCTTGAAGTTCAGCTCCTGCATGCTGCTCATGGCTTTCAAACCGATAGGAGTAGCCGCATTGTCCAATCCTAACATATTGGCCGAAAAATTGAGCAGCAGCTGGCCTGTCGCCGGATGATTGACCGGGATTTCCGGGAAAAGCTTATGGAAAAAAGGCCCTACGATTTTCGACAGGAAACGGATAGCCCCGGCTTTTTCCCCAATGTTCATCAAACCGAGCCAAAGGGTCATCACTCCGACTAAAGGCAATGCAATATCCATCACAGCCATCTCCGCTGCCGAAAAAGTGGCATCGATAATGCTCTTGAACACCCCGGCATCGCCCGTAAAAACGAATGTTGCCACTGCCACCACAAAGGCAATCAAAAAGAATGCTATCCAAATATAATTCAGTACCATCTCCTTACTCTTAACAAAATGCCGCCCCATAAATTCCCTTGCGCAAAGTTGTAAAAGTACAATTTTTCTATATTCTACCAGCATGTCAGGATGACCCCATTTGGAAGTTTGCCGCCCAACTGCTATTTTTGCAGGAGAATCTTGAAGAGACAAGGACGTTTTTGACTTTACCGGACACAAACGAATCCAAAACGCGGGTTCTCTTCCTTTGTTTAACCTATTTCAAGCCTTCATGGAAGACCCTCTTATAGAGAGCACACTCCAAGCACTGCAAAAGAATAAGTTCAACACTTATTTGGCCGAAAACCCCAAAGAGGCGAATCGGATTTTTTTCGAAAAGATACTTCCTACCCTCCAAGTACGAACCTATACATGGGGCGACTCAATGACCATGCGAGCCACCGGTGTTCTGGATGATTTAGGGAAGCATACCGACAAAATTCCCATCCTGACATTCGATGCCTCTTTCAGCCAGTCTCAAAAAATATACTGGCGCAAACAGGCCCTGCTGGCCGACTTGTTCCTGACCGGAACCAACGCTTTGACCCAGAAAGGACAATTGGTCAATCTCGATATGATCGGCAACCGGATCGGAGGCATCAATTTCGGCCCGGAAAACGTAGTCATTTTCGTAGGAATCAACAAGATTGTCCCGGATATCGAAGCTGCGATGAACCGGATCCGAACCATTGCAGCTCCCAAGAACGCGGCCAGACACAGCGGATTCCATACACCTTGCATCAAGACAGGAACCTGCATGGACTGCCAAAGCCCCGACCGCATCTGCAATTCCTGGCTGATTACCGAAAAAAGTTATCCCAAAGGACGCATTTCCGTAATCCTCATCAAGCAAGAACTTGGTCTCTGACATGGAAACTTCTCATTTACGCATCCTCTTGACCGGAGCCTCATCCGGCATAGGATGGCATCTGACCAAGCTTCTTGCCCAAGACGGCACGAACCGAATCTTAGCCATAGCGCGACATACCGAGGCCATCCCATCGAAAACGGGCGTAATCTTCCCGTTCCAAGCCGATTTTTCCTTGCCCGAAGAAATCGACCGCTGTTTCCTGTATGCCAAAGAACAGTGGGGAGGCATCGATGTCTGCATTGCCAACGCCGGTTTTGCGTACCGGGAATGCTTGCAGGAATCAGGACTTTCGGGCAATGCCTACTGGGAGCATATCCACAAGATATTTGAAACCAACATAATAGGACAAATATATGCCTTGCAGGCCTTTACCGACCTCAAGACGAATCCCAATCCAGAATTTCGGCAGAGACTGTTTGTCAGCACCATTTCGGCAGTCGCAATGGTACCGCTGCCGTATTACGCACTCTATTGCAGCACCAAATCGGCCTTGGATGGTTTCTTGAAGACTTATGACTACGAGAAACCGGCTTGGCTGCGGCTGATGCGGGTCTATCCGGTTGCCACCAAGACGGATTTTTTCTGCAAAGCCGCAAAGGAGGAATGCCCGCCGCTGCCTTTTCTGCGTCAAAAGCCAGAAAGAGTGGCACAAGCTGTATTCAAAGGCCTCCGCAAAGGTCGATGCAAGGTATATCCGTCCAGACTGTTCGCTATGGCCTACCCGTTCATGCGGGGGCTTCCTTTCCTGAGCCGCCTTTATTCGCGGCACGAAAGAATCAAGATGCAACGGCATTTCAAGCAAACCGACAAGATGAGCCGACGGATGTAGATGAAACTATTCCTCCAGCGGCAGAAGCCGAGACCGAACGCCAAGGGTTCTTTCCGCGACTGGAGATCGCTACTTCCGATGGGTTCCTATCTTGTAAAAGAAAAAAAAGATTCAGGCTTCCTTCAAGACACAGCCTGCTTAAAAACCAAAAGACAAATTTAAACATGGAATTTCTGATTCTTATACTTCTCTTATTAATGAACGGCCTTTTCGCCATGTACGAAATTGCCTTGGTTTCTTCGAGTCGAAGCCGACTGGAAAACATGCAAGCCAAGGGAAACAAAGCTGCCAAATTGGTTATCAAACAATTGGAAGACACTGAAAAATATCTTTCCACAATACAAATCGGGATTACTTTGATCGGAATCATCTCCGGTGCTTTCGGCGGGGTCACGATTGCCAACCAAGTAGCCAAACTGTTCGACCACATTTCCTGGCTGCAACCCTACGCGGACGAACTGGCGATGGTGCTGACCGTGGCTTTCATTACGTACTTGTCGATTGTGATTGGGGAATTGGTTCCTAAATCCATAGGGCTGGCCAATCCGGAAAAATACGCCTGCAGCTTCTGCCGTTTCATCCAGTTCCTCAGCAAAATCGCCAAGCCGTTTGTATTCATCCTGAGTGCTTCCACAAAAGGAATCAATAAGCTATTGGGGATTTCCACCTCGCAGAAACAATCCATTACAGAAGAAGAGCTCAAACTGATCCTGCACCAGAGTTCGGAAGCCGGAGTTCTGGACCAGGATGAGAGCGAGATGCTCAAGGACGTTTTCCGGTTCTCCGACAAACGAGCCAACGAGCTGATGACCAGCCGCCCGGATATCGTAGTCCTGCACACCAATGACAGCAAGGCTACTGTCTTCAAAACCATAAGGGAAAGCAATTTCAGCAAATATCTTCTGGTGGATCAGAATAAAGACAGCATTATCGGAGTGGTCTCGGTCAAGGACATTTTCCTGATGCAATCCAAGAGCGATGCCGACTTCGACTTGCGGAGCATCGCGCAGCCGGCACTGTACATTCCGGAAAGCTTGCCAGCCAACAAGGTGCTGGAACTCTTCAAGCAGAACAAGAAGAAATTCGGAGTTGTTGTCAACGAATACGGTTACACGGAAGGAATCGTGACGCTGCACGACCTGAGCGAAAGCATCTTCGGGGATATCTTGGAAGAAAACGAGAACACGGAAGAAGAAATCACGGTCCGCAAAGACGGGTCGATGCTGGTTGATGCCTCGATGAATCTGGACGACTTCATGGATGAAATGGGCATCACGGAATATGACGACCTCAAAGAAGAAGATTTCAACACATTGAGCGGGCTTGCCATGTTGCTGGTGGGCAGGATTCCCCAGACAGGCGACACGTTCTCCTACAAGAACCTGGATTTTGAAATCGTGGATATGGACGGGGAACGGGTCGATAAGCTGTTAGTCACGAAGCATCCGGAAAAGGAGACAGAGAAAGACGAAGAGGAGTAAGCCTTATTCGTACCAAGTCGTATAAGTCTGGTAGTGGCCGGCATTTTCATGTATCATCTTCGTGATTTGCTCCGAACCGGCCTTGACTTTCTTTGCTGGGACACCGGCATAGATACCCGGTTCCAGCACGGAATTAGCCAAAACTACCGCCCCGGCGGCAACAACAGTACCATCGGGAACAATGGCATTGTCCATCACCACAGCCCCCATGCCAATTAGCACATCGTTGCCAATCTTAGCGCCATGCACCACGGCATTATGGCCTACGGAAACATCGTTGCCGATAATGGTTACAGACTCTCCTTGCGTGGCATGAATCACCACCCCGTCCTGAATATTGCTCCGTTCGCCAATCGTGATGGAACCCACATCGCCCCGCAATATGGCTCCATACCAGATACTGGAATCTTTTCCTATCCTCACATCACCCAATACCGTAGCATTTTCCGCCAAAAAGACACCTTCCGCAATCTGCGGCTGCATATCCTTTACTTTCCTTACTATTGCCATAATATTCAGAATAAAAAAAAGGGTGCATCAAAACAGACTACACTATCGAATAAAAAAAAAGGGCGACCATCCGGTCGCCCTCTGTGGGCGGCGACGACCTACTCTCCCACGCTTTAGACGCAGTACCATCGGCGCGCGCGGTTTTA
>CALUHO010000022.1 GCA_944320465.1 uncultured Bacteroidales bacterium
GCGGGCAAGATGCCCGAAAGCCTCACTTTCCCAATCAAAAACGGACTCGGCGTGTCTAATGACCGATTTGGGTTTAATTAGCCCGGGATATCTTCCTGTTCAGCGTCTATACCCGGAATCGGGGGACAACATCCAGAGGACGATTGAAGCAGAACACCGCAAGACGATAAAAATTCGTTACATTTGCAATTTGGGACTATGGAATTGCCAGAGGAAGGAAACCGGATGAAGAGGCCTCCTCGTACTATCCACCAACATCCCGGCATCGTGAAAACGTTCCATCTCAAACAAAACCAAAATGGAAAAGAAAAACATCGCCTTGGTCTGCGGAGGATACTCCAAGGAAAGCGTCATCTCAATCATGGGCGCGGAATCGATTGAAAAGCATATCCCGACCGACCAATACCGGGTATTCAAAATCATCATCGAACCTAACCGCTGGTACTACAAAGCGCCCGACGGCAGTACCGAAGACATAGACAAGAACAATTTCAGCTTAGCTGGAAGCGTCCACTTCGACTTGGCTTTCATCAATATCCACGGCAAGCCGGGCGAAAACGGGATGCTGCAAGGTTATTTCGACATGCTCCATATTCCCTATACCACCTGCGATGCCTGCACCTCGGCGGTCACCTTTCACAAGGATTTCTGCAAAAGCGTCTTGGCCCAATACGGCATCCGTGTGCCGCGATCCGTACGCATCTTCCGCCATGAGACCTACGATATCGATCAGATTGCGGAAAACATGGGATTCCCCTGTTTTGTAAAGCCTAATTCCGAAGGATCCAGTCTCGGTATCAGCAAGGTGAAACGCAAGGAAGATTTGCGGGCTGCCATCGAGAACGCTTTTATAGAGGACAAGGAGGTCTTGATTGAGCATTTTGTCAAAGGAAAGGAATACTCCTGCGGCCTGATGCGCTTCAAAGGCGAAATCCTGGTATTCCCCTTGGCGGCCATTGTCCCCAAGAACGAATTCTTCGATTACGAAGCCAAGTACAAAGGTGCCTCAGAAGAAATTGTCCCGGCTCCTGTTTCGGAAAAGTTATCCCAAGAAATCAAGGATATTTCGACTCGTATTTACCAAATCCTGAACTGCAAAGGCGTTGTCCGCTGCGACTTCATCGTGGAAGACGGCACGGAAGATGTATATTTCCTTGAGGTGAACACCACCCCCGGGCAATCAGCCGAAAGCATCGTTCCCAAACAGGTGCGCTACATGGGATGGACGCTGGAGGAATTTTACCAGAACGTCATTACCGAAGCTTTGGATAGATAGCCTTTCGATTTCCTTGTCCGAACCAGATTCCACGGATGAACGGACAGTGGTGGATTTTCCGCAGAAGAATCAAATCAAAACACAGCGGCGCTTAACCTCTTTGGGTTCGCGCAACTATAATAAAGAAAGCCATGGCTTTGCCTAATTTTTTCCCACAACAGACCAAACACCGTCAATTCAACGTAAAACCAAGATATTACGATCCGGAAAAGGAACGCATCGAGGAATTGAAAAAACGGTACGACCCTTCAGTATCCGAAGATGAAAAACTGGCGGCTGCCAAAGCACGCATCCACGAAAGTTTCCAACGCGACCCCAAGAAAGCCAAAGGTTCTCTGAGTACCAAAAGGCTTCTCATCTATCTGGCTGTTCTCGTATTGCTGCTCATCTGGATTTTAAGCTAAGTTGCAAAGGCTGAAGGGGAAATGGATAACAACAGCATCATTAACATCTTACCGGAATTTGTCGCCAACCAGATTGCAGCCGGGGAAGTGGTGAACCGCCCGGCATCGGCAGTCAAGGAACTGCTGGAAAATGCTGTGGATGCCGGGGCCACCGAGATTGAATTACATACGGTAGATGCCGGAAGAACACTGATACAGGTCATTGACAACGGTTGCGGAATGAATGCCGAAGATGCTCAGCGGTGCTTCCTTCCTCACGCCACTTCCAAACTCAGCTCGGCCGATGACTTGCACCACATCCGCACAATGGGCTTCCGAGGCGAGGCTTTGGCATCGATTGCCGCCGTGGCGCAGGTAGAACTGCACACCCGCCAAAAAGACAGCGAATTAGGCACAAAAATCCTGATTGAAGGCGGCAAAGTACTTTCAGAGGAAGCTTTCGCCTGCCCGCCCGGTTCCTGCTTCATGGTCAAGAACCTTTATTTCAACACGCCGGCGCGAAGGCAGTTTCTCAAAAGCGAAGAGGTGGAATACCGCTACATCGAAGAGGAATTCAACCGAATCGCATTGGCGCATCCGGAAATCTGCTTTTCGTTCTATCGCAATAATCAGAAAATCTACTTTTTGGAATCGGGCAATCTCAAGAAGCGCATTGTCCAGCTAATGGGGAAAGCCTTCGAAAGCCGGATTCTGAAGGTTTCCGAATTCCTGCCGGATATCCAGCTGAGCGGCTATATCTGTTCACCTGAATATTCAGTCAAAGGCCGAAGCAAGCAGTACCTGTTTGTCAACCGCCGCCATGTGCGCCATGCGGGCTTATCCAATGCCGTGGAAAAAGCATACATAGGATTGCTCCCTGACGGCAAGAACCCGGCTTTCTTCCTGTTTCTGGAGATACCTCCTGAAAACATCGATGTCAACATTCATCCTACCAAGACGGAAATCCGGTTCAAAGACGAAAAACTGTTATACGGGCTAATGCTTTCAGCCATTAAACACGCATTGGGAATCAACCAGATGCGTGACACTTTAGACTTTGAATCCTCCCAAGCCCTCCCCTACTCATACCGGCCTAAAGGATACGTGCCGCCCGTACCTAAGGTCAGCTTGCATGATGGCTATAACCCTTTTGAGAACAAGACTTTTCCTAAATCCAAGGAAATAAATGAGACCGGGAGGTCAAGTCATGCCAGCTTGAATCAGAACTGTTCCTTGCCGAATGATTCCGGAGCCAGAACAACCATGCACGCTGCCGGATTTCCGGTCTCGAAACAAAACGAAGCTTACCGTCAGGCTTACGCGGAAAACTTTGCGCTAATGCAGGAAAATATGCAGAATCGGCCTGAACCGGACCAACTCTGCATTGACTGCTTTAAAGAGAATGAAGCCGAATTGGAAAAAGCGCTCCAGGAAGCGGATGACACGGCGAGTCCCAACAACACGGACAAGGTTGGAATGAGCATCACAAACAACTCATCCTTGCCTGAAAACCAAAGCGATTCCTCGACCGAGGAACCCGAACGAATTCGTATTTTCCAGATATTCAACAGCTACATTGTAACTCCCTTGCGGTCGGGCATCGCTATCATAGACCAAGAAGCCGCTTCGGAAAGAGTAATATACAACGATTTTTCAGCGCACAAAGAGGGGACTGCACCCTCGCAAAGCACGCTTTTCCCGCAAACGATTGAACTTTCGGCGGCTGACAGCGAACTGTTGCAAGAGATGAGGAACGACTTAAACGCCTTGGGATGGAGCATCGAATGGCTCGGCGGACATTCGTTCATGGTCAATGCGATGCCTGTCGGAGTGCAGGAAAGCCGGGTACAGGAATTGCTGGAAAACCTGATGATTTCCTATACGCAGCAATTGCTCCATGCAAAAGGCGGACGATGGGAGAATATCGCCGTTGCTTTAGCTCGGCAATTAGCGGTGAAACGAGGCACACCTCTATCCGAAAAGGAAATTTGCTACTTGGCTTCCCGGCTGTTTTCCGGAATTCAGCCAGAGTTTTCTCCTTCGGGGAAAAAGGTGTTTAGAATATTATCCGAAAAAGAACTGGATAGCCTTTTCGGAACCGCTTGAATTGCAGCATACAACAGAATTGAAAAAGATGGAAGGAAAGCCACTATTGCAACAATCTCTTGCAATAATGCCAACAAACAGAATGAAAGCCATAATTCACAATCAAGCCGAAATTAAATCCATTGGATTACACACTTTAACTGAAAAAAATTAAAAAATGTACCAACAACAAAGCGACAACTACACCATCCGAGGATTCAGCTTTTTGCCTCCAGTGGTAAAGAATCTTCTGATTCTCAACGTGCTGTTTTTCTTAGCCGATGTCAGCCTGAGGACGCGGGGCATCGATCTGACCCAGTGGTTGGGGTTGCACTACATCACGGCACAGGACTTTTATCCTTGGCAGTTCATCACCTATATGTTCATGCACGGCAATTTCTCGCACCTGTTTTTCAACATGTTCGCGCTATGGATGTTCGGGTACGCCTTGGAAAACTACTGGGGGAGCAAGCGTTTCCTTGTCTATTATCTGATTACAGGTGTTGGAGCCGCCCTGATTCAAACAGGGGTCTTGGCACTGGAAATCAGAGGAATGACTCAAGGATTACCTCCATTTGCCGCCCAGCATTATATCAACCAGATAGTCACCGTGGGAGCTTCGGGGGCCGTTTACGGCATCCTGCTGGCTTTCGGGATGTGTTTCCCTAACGTGCCTATCTTCCTGTATTTCTTTTTCCCCATCAAGGCCAAATGGTTCGTGATCATTTACGGGGTCATCGAGCTTTTCGCCGGCATCGGGGGGACGGCCGATGGCGTAGCGCATTTCGCCCACCTTGGGGGGATGATTTTCGGATTGCTGCTGATACTGTATTGGAGGAAGCACGGGTCAAGGATTAGATGATACTTTTCTTTTGAAAAAGAAAAGTATCCAAAAGAAAACTTTACGCCCCGCAAAAAAGGCTGCCGGAAACGGTTTTTCCGGCTAAAGGGCAAGAACTCGCTCCGGCTTCGCCTGCGCTCAAACAGCTTGCCCTTTTTAACGCCTCCAAACCGTTCCGGACTTTCCGCCTTTTTTGCGAAGGGCGGCTATCCCGCAAGACAGCGAAACTGTTTTCCGCTCAAAAGCCCTCGTCCGTTTGACGCCCTTTTTTGTAGAGCAGAGGCTGCGCCGCCAAAGCATATACTGTCCAATTCCCACCCTTTGTGAAGTTCCGGACTTTCCGTCTTTTTTGCGAAGGGCGGCTGCCTTGCAACTTTGCGAAGGGCAGGCATCCCGCAAGGCAAAGAGAAAGGTGTGTAACCCAATTTTAAAGCTCGTCAAACTAAAAAATTTACTAAATTCGCGGCGGCTTCCCGATATCGGGTCGTACGATATATAAAACAGCTAATCAAACAAAAAACGATATGATAACAAACAACTTCGCCCGTCGTCACAACGGGCCGAACCCCGAGCAGACGCAGAAGATGCTCGAAACCATCGGGGTCAAAAGCATGGACGAACTGATCGAAAAGACCGTCCCGGCAGCCATCCGCCTTCCCAAACCGATGGATCTGCCCGAAGCGATGAACGAATACCAATACCTGAACCATCTTCACGAACTGGCTTCCAAGAACCAGGTTTTCCGTTCCTATATCGGGATGGGCTACTACAACTGCATCACCCCGGCCGTGATTACCCGCAACATCCTTGAAAACCCGGGATGGTACACCTCTTACACCCCGTACCAGGCTGAAATTTCCCAAGGCCGTCTGGAAGCCCTGCTGAACTACCAGACCATGGTGGCCGACATGACCGGGCTTCCCTTGGCCAACGCCTCCCTTTTGGACGAAGGCACGGCCGCTGCCGAAGCCATGATCATGTTCTACCACAGCCGCAGCCGCGACAAGGTGAAAGCCAACGCCAATGTATGCTTTGTGGACGAACGCCTGTTCCCGCAGACCATCAGCGTGCTCAAGACCCGCGCCCACCTGCTCGGCTTCGAGCTGGAATTCGGCAAGATGGAAGAATACAAGTTCCGCCCCGAAGTGTTCGGCGCCATTATCCAGCAGGTGGACCGCAACGGCCAGGTTCATGAAACCAAGAGCGTTATCGATGCCGCCCACGAATCCGGCGTATTGGTGGCCGTGGCCTGCGACCTGATGGCTCTTGCCGTTCTCCGCGCGCCAGGCAAAGACGGCGCGGACTGCGCTTTCGGGAACAGCCAGCGTTTCGGACTGCCATTAGGCTTCGGAGGTCCTTCGGCCGGTTTCTTCGCCTGCACCAACGATTTCAAACGCATGATTCCGGGCCGTATCATCGGCATCACGATTGACGCCCAAGGCAACAAAGCCTTGCGTCTGGCCTTGCAGACCCGCGAACAGCACATCAAACGCGACAAAGCCACTTCCAATATTTGTACCGCTCAGGCTTTGATGGCCGTCATGTCGGGCATGTACGCTGTTTACCACGGACAGGATGGCATCCGCGAAATCGCGCTCGACATCCACGCCATGGCCAAGCGTCTGGCCAAGCGGGGCGTGGAATACGGCTTCAGGCAACTCAACACTGTATTCTTCGACACCGTATACTTCCATAGCCCGGTTTCGATCGAAAAGATCCGCGAAATCGCCCTGGCGCACCGCATGAACTTCAACTATCTCGACGACCGCACTTTCACCATCAGCTTGGACGAAACCACTTCGCTGGACGATGTGCGCGAAATCATCGGCGTGCTGGCCGAAGCGGTAGGCCAAAAGCATGTATGCGAAGGCGGCAAATGCTGCCACGGCCACTGCAAGCATGAAATCCTGGAAGACATTCCCGAAAACCTGCGCCGAATCACCCCGTACCTGACTCATCCGGTGTTCAATACATACCACAGCGAAACCGAGATGATGCGTTATATCAAGAAACTGGAAGTAAAGGACTTGGCTTTGAACCGCGCCATGATTCCCCTGGGTTCCTGCACGATGAAGCTGAACGCGGCGGCAGAAATGATGTGCCTGAGCTTGCCGGAAATGGCAGGCATCCATCCTTTCGTTCCGGCCGAACAGGCGCAAGGATACCACGAATTGATTGACCGTCTGGAAAAAGACCTCTGCGAAATCACCGGTTTCTATAAGGCCAGCTTCCAGCCCAACTCGGGTGCTGCCGGCGAATACACCGGTTTGTCGGTCATCCGCGCTTACCAGGAAGCCCAAGGCGAAAGCCACCGCAACATCTGCTTGATTCCGGCTTCGGCCCATGGCACCAATCCGGCTTCGGCCGCAATGGCAGGGCTCAAAGTGGTGGTCGTGGCTTCCACGCCGGAAGGCGAAATCGATGTCAACGACCTCAAGGCCAAAGTGGAACAATACGGCAACGAGATTTCCTGCCTGATGATTACCTATCCTTCCACCCACGGGGTATTCGAAGAAGCGGTACTGGAAATCATCAAGACCGTCCACAGCTGCGGCGCGCAGGTCTATATGGACGGGGCTAACATGAATGCTCAAGTCGGCCTGACCTCGCCGGGTTACATGGGAGCCGATGTATGCCACTTGAACCTGCACAAGACGTTCGCGATGCCTCACGGTGGCGGCGGTCCCGGCGTCGGTCCTATCTGCGTGGCCAAGCATCTGGCTGCTTACCTGCCCGACCATTGCATGATCCCTGTAAGCCATACCGGCCGTCCAGCAGTTTCGTCCTCGCCTTACGGCAGCGCGTTCATCCTGCCCATCACCTACGGTTACATCCGCATGTTGGGGGCTGAAGGTCTCAAGTCGGCTACCGAATATGCCATCCTGAACGCCAACTACCTGCGTGCCCGATTGAAAGACTACTACAAGATTTTCTACACTGGCAAGCAGGGCATGAACGCCCATGAAATGATTCTGGACTGCAACCAGTTCCTGATGAGCGCCAACATCCAGGTGGGCGACATTGCCAAGCGTCTGATGGACTACGGCTTCCACGCTCCTACCGTGGCATTCCCGGTTCACGGCACTTTGATGGTGGAACCGACCGAAAGCGAACCTTTGGCCGAATTGGATCGTCTGGTGGATGCTTTCATTGCCATCCGCAAGGAAATCGCTGAAATCGAGGAAGGCAAGGCTGACCGCGAAAACAATGTGGTCAAGAATGCGCCGCACACGCAATACATGGTTTGCGCCGACGAATGGAAGTTCCCTTACACTCGTCAGCAGGCTGCGTTCCCGCTGCCGCACGAAGACAAGTACTGGCCGGCTTGCGCCAAGGTGGATGATGCCTACGGCGACCGCAACCTGCAGTGTACTTGGCCGGAAGCGGAATAAGGAACTGGCCATCAGTTCGTCTGAGACAACGATGCCGATGCGGCCGAGGAACAACTGAGGTTGGGGAAACTGCGGCCGGGACAGCGGATTTAGGTCTATGCTACGGACTCGGGGTCCCGCCGGAGCATTGTAGGCGGCCGCGTTGGCATCTTAAAAACAAGAAAGGAAGCTCGGTTTCAATTTTTGATTTTCCTCCTGATGGAGCAGTTCACGCATCTCACCTTGCTACCGCTTCATTGGGCTTAGATTTAGGATAACCGACAAAACCGGCCATCGGCATCAGCGGGCGACCCTGCGGCCGAAGTCCATCGTGCAGCAAGTCCTCCATTGGGGATGTTCGCCACAGCCTATGCCCACCACGTTGAAATCGGGCGAAAGCAGGTTCTTGCGGTGTCCTCGGGAGGGAACACCGTCATCGATAACCAACTGCAAGACCACGTCCTGCGCCGTATTCTCGAAACCGGCCGCCAAGTTCTCGCCCCAGACCGTCCCGTCAAAACTGAATTGCTGGATACGGTCGGAAAAAGAAGTCCCATCGCTGCTGTTATGGCTGAACGTACCGCTGCGAGCCATATCCTGAGTATGGGCATGCGCCGCCTTAATCAGAATCTCGTCCGGATAGAGTATTGGCAATGGCTTCGTCTTCTTCAAAACGGAAATACATTCCTTGACCGCCTTCACGCCTTCCTGGGTCCGCATCCACAGCCCCGGAGAAAGCTCGTATTCCATATCGCTTTCGGAAAAACGTTCCAAGAAAGGCTGGACCACTTCCTGCACATACCGTTTCGGATTCGACCGCAATTTATTGATTTCAAACACCACATCTCGCTCCATCTGGCTCATCGAAGCCGTTGCCGCCGCCGTGTTCAGGCTGTCCGGCCAAGCCTCTTGCGTCGAACCGGCCATCATACCAGCAAATACCAAACTCATAATCAAGAAAAACCGTTTCATATCTCAAACATTTTGTCCATTGAATCCCATCAAGTCCTAAGCCATCATTTAGCATCAAATTATCATCCGGCATCGCCTACGGAAAAACGCACAAGCCGTAATTCACGGAACCTAATTTCAAAGATACGACAAGATTTCGAGTAACTTCGAATAAGGCCAAGACGAATCCTCTCCAAACCTCCTTATCTTGATACTATTCAATCCAGAACAAAATGAAACACCCTGAATTCCCATATTTCGTTAACCCCAAATCGGTCATTAGACTTTGGGGAGATTGCCCGCTTGTGTCATGCAGCATGCTTCTCGCCTAGCCGAAGGCGTAGCGGGCTACGTCGAGGCGTAGCGAGAATCAGGATGCGGACAGAGGCGGGCAAGATGCCCGAAAGCCTCATTTTCCTAACCGAAAACAGCCCCGGCGTGTCTAATGACCGATTTGGGTTAACCTTGCAAAAACGCTCACGCAACATGAGGCCCGAAGAAAAAAATAAGACAATTGCCACGAGTCTTTATCTCTTTTAGCTTGTTTCTAAAATATGTCAAACCCACCATTCAGTATTTTCCGGCACTGATCAAGCCCTTCAAACCTTAAAAAAATCATGAAATCCGAAGAACGGCAGTTTTCAATTGAAAGCCTTTGCGAAGACATGGTTTCCATGATAATGGATAAATACGGCCTGTCCGACAAAGCTGCCATAAAAAAATCATATACATCGTCCACATTTTCAAAACTTGAAGCCCCTGAAACCGGATTATATTACCAAAGTCCGGTTTATCTCTTCGACATGCTCAAAGAAGAGTTCGATGCCGACATAGCCGATTCCTCAAAAGAATCCCTCAAATCTTGATAGCGAACTTCTTAAGCCGGGAATCCAACATGGGTTCCGGAATAATGTTCTTGACTGCCGTCGCCACGATATTGAGCAGGCGCTCCCGGACGAAATCTTCCCGGATGACCAAAGAGACTTCCCGCACGGGGACGCAAGCCGGACAGGGCTCGGATTCACCCCCTGCCACCGCAGCGGGCATCCGACCCGTTATGGGCCGCACATTCGATTTCTGGCTCTCTGAGAGAAAACTTACATGCAATTCGGGTATCACCGTGTAGCCTCCATTGGCATCCACCACACGCACCAGCGTATCAATGCTTCCCGCTTCGTACTCCGCATGCGTCCGGCTCTTGCGATGACAGAACTTGAACACTTGGCTCCGGAGGCAATGCCCTTCCTGCAAGACCCATAAGCGGTCCGAAGGCAATTGGTCCGAAAAGACTTCTGTCTGTGTCCACAAGGCATCCTCGGGCGAAACATAGGCTTCGAATTTCTCATAATACAACGGAATCTCCAGCAATTCCTTGCGTTCCAAAGGCGTTGCCAGAATCGCCATGTCCAATTCGGCATTCACGAGTTTTTCCACGATGGCCGATGTCCGCATTTCCGAAACCTTCAACTTGACTGCCGGATGCAAACGGTGCAGCTCGCGGAACAGCTCCGGCAGAATGTAGGGCGCGATGGTCGGAATGATACCGAGGTTCAAATCGCCGCCCTCCTCGCCGCGTTCCCCCTTGACAAACTCCTCAATCTGAGCCGCATTGTGCAAAGTGACCCTTGCCATGGAGATAATTTTCTCCCCGATGGCGGTCGGCTTGACCGGATGTGCATCGCGGTCGAAAATCCGGATATCCAATTCCGCTTCCATGTTCTTAATCGCCGTGCTCAGGCTCGGCTGCGATACCCCGCAAGCTTCAGCCGCCTTGACAAAATTCCGGTAATTGTCCAAGGCCACAATGTATTTCAAGGTTGTAAGATTCATGGCAATCCGTTTTACAACATTTCTCATTCCCTCCATCTTCAACGAATGGGAGTATGACTATTCGCAAGTCCATGAGGTTCACGCCACTGCCCGACCACCGAAAAGACGGAAGAAACAGCTCGTGAATCTCCTGTTTCTCCATAAAATATAGGAAAACGTCTTTCGCCAATCCCGGACACCCTCTTTTGGAAAACATGCGTGCAAATATAAAATAAAACTATAACACAATAACATTTATCTATTTGTTTTATAACAAGACTCCCGCTACCTTTGTCCCATCAAACAAAGGCAAGGCATCCGGAACCCAAACGAACCCGGTCAGAACTGGAATCCGGAACGCAGCGAGCGAAGCCAAGCCGACAAATCCGGAATCTGCCTTGAGGTTAATTCCCTGACAGGTTCCCAATAAAAACGCGTAAAACTTCAACACCATGGAAACCAACAACATGAACACGATGCCCCCTATGCCCCGCATCGGGGACAAAGCCCCTTCCTTCAAGGCCAAAAGCACGCAAGGCACGATTGCGTTCCCCCAGGACTTCCAAGGAAAATGGAAAATCCTCTTCAGCCATCCCGCAGATTTCACGCCGGTCTGCACTTCCGAGTTCATGACTTTCGCCACGATGGCCAAGGAATTCGAAGACTTGAACACCCAGCTTGTCGGACTGTCTGTGGACGGGCTTTACAGCCATATCGCCTGGCTTCGCACGATCCAGGAAAAAATCGAATACAAGGGGATGAAGAACGTGGAAGTGAAATTCCCGCTCATCGAGGACATCACGATGGAGGTCGCCAAACTCTACGGCATGATCCAGCCCGGCGAAAGCAATACCCAAGCCGTCCGCGCCGTCTTCTTCATCGACCCGCAGGACATCATCCGCGCCATCATTTACTACCCGCTTGCCTTGGGCAGGAACTTCGATGAAATCAAGCGCACGCTGATTGGATTGCAGACCGTGGACAACTTCGGGGTCGCCCTGCCGGCAAACTGGAGACCCGGTGACGAGGTGATTGTTCCCACCGCCGGTTCCTGCGGCGTGGCCAAGAGCCGGATGGAAGGCGAAGAAAAGGGCCTCAAATGCTACGACTGGTTCTTCTGCACCAAGGAAATTTCCAAAGAAGAGGTCGAAGCCAAGCTCTACCGGAAATAGCCGGACAGGGCAAGAAGGGACGAGCCAGAGTACGGACGCGAGCAGTTCATGGACACCTTGGAATATCCGTGAGGTGAACAAACCTCGGCAAAAGCCAACGTGTTCCCTAAGCCAATCCCTCCAACAAGAAAACAGAACCAAAACCAAGCAGGCGGACCGGGCGAGCCTACGCCGCCCGGATTCAGCCTCAAAAAGGACGCAAAATGAAACAGAAAGCTTTTCTTTCCGGAATATTCCTCCTTAGCGCCTTGCTTTCGGCCTGCGGAAACTCAAGCAAGCCGAGCCAAGCGAACGAGGCATCGCAAACCACAGAAACACAACAAACTTCAAATACCAAAGACAACATGAACACCATCCATCTCACCAAAGCGGAATTCTTATCCAAAGTATATGATTACGAAGCCAATCCCAAGCAATGGAAATTCCAAGGGGACAAACCGGCCATCGTGGACTTTTACGCCACTTGGTGCGGCCCTTGCAAGGCCTTGGGACCGGTCTTGGAAGACATCGCCCAGGAATACGCCGGAAAAGTGGACATCTACAAAGTGGACGTGGACCAGGAACAAGAATTGGCACAGGCTTTCGGCATACGTTCCGTACCCACCTTGCTCTTCATCCCGGTTTCGGGCGAACCCAGCATGGCGCCCGGTGCCCCGAGCCGCGCCCAGCTGAAAGAAATCATCGACACGCAGCTGCTGAAGTAAGCGATGCTTCCAAGCGGCTGTAATACGACAGGTCTCTAAAAGTCCTTGTTCCAATGGAAGATGCCGTGCCGGACTCAAACTCCCCACGGCATCTTCGGCGGTGTATCAGAATGGGTGATTGCCCGTTACGACACACCGCTTTCTTTTTTGCAAATCCCGAACCCTTTTCCATCCCGCCTGTCCCCGAACAAACCAAAGCCTACCGAAATCCACACAATACACTGATTATCAAATCGGTTTCTACAATGCACACCTTTAACCCAAATCGGAAATACCCTGCAATGCGCAGGTATGAACTCCTGCGGAAGGGCTATCACAAACTCCAAGTTGCCGTAATTCCCGGAAGGGCTATCACTCCTGCCGTAATCCCCGGGTCGGGTCGGCATGGGCTGCCCGGTAACTCTGCCAGAACACGGAGAGGAAAGACACCAAGGCGCACGCCAAGCCCGCCGCCAACACGTACAAAGGACTGAACGCGATACGGTAACTGTAGGCCGAAAGCCAGCGTTCCATCGCCACCCAACTTAGCGGCAACGCAATGACGAAGCCCACCACACCGTACCAAAGGAAAGTCCAGACCAGGCGCCCCATCACCGCCCCGCTCTCCGAACCGAACACCTTGCGGATAGCCACCTCCTTGGTCCGCTGCCGGATAAAGTACATCGACATGGCCACCAAACCCATTACCGAAATCACCAAAGCCACCCCGGCAAACAAGGCCACGATTTTCAACAAGCGGAGCTGGGTCGCGAACGAATCCTGTACCTGCTGGTCGATGAAACGGGCCTGCATTTCCTGCTCCGTCACCTCCCGGAACACCTTGCCGATTTCCTCGTAAGCCCGGACCGGATCGCCCTGGATTTCTACCAAGAGGTTCCAGACCCATTGCAAGGAGGATTCCGGCCATATCGACACCATGAAAGCCGACCACTCGTCCAAAGTCAGGATATTGCCCCTCCGGATATCCGCCAAGATTCCTGCCACCGGCTCCCGTTTCCCGTTCATCAGGAAACTCGGGGAGTCCTCCTCGATTCCCAACTTGGGCAAGGCATTCCGCGTCAGATACCAGCCTCCGCCCAGGCTTCCCTCCCTTTTCGAAACCAAATGATTGTCCCTCAGTTTTTTCAAACCAAGCATCCGGAATGCCGTGGAATCCATATGCAGAATCTGCATGGAAACCAGCCGCCCGTCCTGATCCCAGCTATTGTTGTTTCCCCCGTCGAAAGGGGTCCCCATGCTTTTCCCGATGCTCTTGACACAGGACAAATGCCCCAAAGCATCGTACACCCGCTGGCAGGTATTCCCGTCCCGATAGCCGAACATCCAGATATTCAAGATATTTTCCTTGTCGTAACCCAAGGGAGCATGGAGCAGATGCCTGATTTGCAAGAACATGACCAAGGCTGCCGACAACAGGAAGATCGTCACCGCATACTGCAGAATCACGAATACCTTTCCGATACGTTGCCGGGAATACCGGACAAAACCGCCCTTGACCACATCCACCGGACGGAAGGCCGAAATCTGGATTGCCGGCAGAATCCCCGCCAGCAATCCCACGGCCAACACCAACACAAGCTCCAAGCAAATGCCCGGAACCGAATACAAGACGGAAAAATCCAGGGGGGATTGCAACAAGTTCTCCGCGTCCGTCTTGACAGCAAAAGCCAGCAGGACCGCCAACAAATACGCTATCAGCGTCAAAGCCACCGCCTCGCCCGCCAACCGCCGAATGACAGCCCCACGGGAGGCCCCCAGCAAACGCCGCGTAGCCACTTCCCGGGCCCGGAAACCGGTTTGCGCCATGCCCAAGTTGACGTAATTGAAAATCGCGAAAGCCAGAATCAACACGACCACAGACAGCAAGACATCGACAAAAAGGCGGTTCCCCGTCCGGAACCCCTCGCCCTCGTCCTCGCTTTCGGTCTGGAAATAGGCATCCCACAAAGGCAAATATTTCACATCCGTGCAATAATCCTCGTAAACCCAATAGTTCTTCTTGAAAAATTCCAGCACCGTCTCCCGCCAGGCATTCATGTCGCTGCCCGGCCGCATCTTCAGGCAGGTGATGGCATAGCCCACCACATTGGCCGAAGTCCGGCTCACTCCCGGATTGAATTCCGTGGCCCGTTCCACCCGGAGCACCACATCGAAACAAGGCAAAGCCGTCCGCTCCATGTCGGCCATAAGCCCGCTAATCGTCACTTGGGTCGAATCCGAAATCCGGAGGCTCTGCCCTGCCACATCCAGATGCCCGAAGACCCGGCGGGCGAAACTCTCCGAAACCACCGCCGAAAACTCGTCCTGCAAGACGCCCTCCGGCGAACCGGAAAGCAAGGGAAAGGAAAAGAACGTGAAGAAGTTGGATTCGACAAAACCCAAACGGGCACGGAACTCCTTCTCCCCGGACTTAATCCGTGTCTCCGGATCCATGCTCACCACAGGCGAAACCTCCTCCACATCCGGAACGAGGTCCTTAAGCCAGTAAGCCACCGGCAAGGCATCCCCCACCATCCAGACACGATTCCCGTCAATTTCCTCGCTATCCGTGCATTGAACCACAATCCGGTCCGCATCCTCATGGAAATGGTCCAACGACAACTCCTGGTACACATACACCCCGACGACAAGCACGAACATCAAGGCGATGGCGAAGCCGAGCAAGTTGACCGCCGTATAGGCCTTGTTCCTCTCCAAAAAATTCAAATAAGAACGGATTCCTTTCATTTTTCTTTTTCTATTGCAGCGAACACACAATCAACAAGCCGACTCACTCCGTCTTGAGAAGCTGTTTAAAATTTCTTGCAATCCTGAAAAAATGAACTTTCAGGAACCGGTTTCAGGATTTTGTTTGCCCATCGGGGGCTATTTCGGCTCTGGGTTGAGCGATGCTCGATGATAGCTTGGTCTCGGAGAAATCAAAGCAAGCTTTGCTTCCCCGCTCGACTTTCGCTATCGTTTGCCTTTTTCACGTCAGATAGCTGGGCTATCCTCCTTTGAAAAACGCCGCGCCATCCCTCAAAATCCCCTCCCGATGGCCTAAACAAATAAATTTTAACCCAAATCGGTCATTAGACTTTGGGTAGATTGTCCGCTTATGTCATGCAGCATGCTTCTCGCCTAGCCGAAGGCGTAGCGGGCTACGTCGAGGCGTAGCGAGGAGCAAGATGCGGACAGAAGCGAACAAGATGCACAAAAGCATCCCTCTTCGAAAACAGGAAACACACTCGGCGAGTCTAATGACCGATTTGGGTTTAACAGCTTCTGAGGTTTCCGGCAGGATTGGCCCGCGAGGCGATACGTCCTTGGATGCCGAGTGCCACGAACGAAACCACCAGGCAGAAAGCCGCCACCAAGACCATATACCAAGCCATTCCCGAAATCCGGTACGAAAAACCCGAAAGCCAAGAATCCGTCAAGTACCAAGCCACAGGCAAGCCAACGACGATGCCAATCCCCACGCAAACCATGAACGGCTTGAGCAAATGCCAGAACACCTGCCGGTTGTCCGCACCGAACACCTTGCGCACCGCCATTTCCTGCAAGCGCTGCCGCATATGGAATACCGATATCGCCACCAAACCCAATACCGATACCAACAAAGCCACCCCGGCAAAGCAGGCCAAGAGTTTGTTGAGCCGGATTTGCTGGACAAAAGTATTCTGCACGTTCTGATCCAGGAAAGAAATCTCGATTTCCGCCTCTGGGCCGAAACATTCCTCCGTCACCTCCTTCACAGCCCGGTGGATGCTCATCGGATTCCCCGAAAACTCCACGGCCAAATCATAGAACAGATCCCCGTACTCCGCGTAATTATCGTAAAGCTCGATAAAACAAGGGGTAGCCTCGCTCAATATGTTCCGTTGGCGCATATCCCCTATCATCCCCCGGAGAGGAATTCTCTTCTTGAACTCTTCCTCGCGGGATTCCTGCTTCATCTCCACCTCATCGGCATCGGCCGGCAATTCCATCAACTCGTACCCCCGCTTGGTAAGGAAACACCCTCCCAAGGCTTCCGTCCGGTTATCCCTCAGCACCTCGAAACCCATGAGGCGGAAAGCCACCGAATCCATCGTCATCCAATACGCCTCCAAAAACCGGCCGTTGTACCAAGCGCCCACGTTGTTGCCGCCCGCTGTCGGCAAACCGGTGGCCATCCCCACCCTTTCCACACCCGGAATCCGCCGGATTTGCTCCAAAGCCGCGTAAAAAGCATCTTCCTTTCCATCGAAAACCACCGGCATGAAACAGCCCACAGCCATCACATGGGAGGTCTTGTATCCCAAAGGCGCATGGAGCATGGAACGGACCTGGGTAGCCGTCACCAAAGCCAAGGACAGCAAGACAAAAGTAGTTCCGGCCTGGAAAGCGATGAAAACCGGTCCGGTCACCCGTTTGGAACGCTGCCGGAATGTCCCGTTCACGATATCAATCGGCCTGACGGCAGACACCCTGCCCGCCGGAAGCCAACCCGCCACCAAGGAAACGCACAACACCAACAACAGGCAAAGCAGGATGCCTTCCGGGCTTCCCAAAACCGACAAATCGATTCCAGCCTCCAAGAAATCTTCCGCGTAAGGCCGGAAAGCGAAAGCCAGCAACAAAGCCAGCAAAAAGGAGAACAGCGTCAAACCCAAAGCCTCTGCCAAGAAACGAAGCCGCACCGACAGACGGGAAGCTCCGACCAAACGCCGGGTCGCCGCCTCCCGGTAACGGAACTCCGCCTGCGCCACCGACAAATTGATATGATTGAACAAAGCAAAGAACAGGATAATCAAAGCTAAAACCCACAGCACACCTATCAATTGCTTGTCCCCGTGACGAAGCGCGTACGCATCAATCAGCGCGAACTCGTCCACCTCGGTATCCGAATCCAAAATGGAATTATACTGCCCCGTCTGGAACAAATAAGCCTTGTCGAGCCGCAGGAACATGACATCCGTCTTGGCCCAACAGACATAATCCGGATTGAAAATCCAATAACCTTTCCGCTTGTACATCTCCAAGGCTTCCTGTCGGTGCTCGTTCATATCTTTTCCCGGCCTCATTTTAAGGTAGGTGATGGCTACGCCCGCATTGTTCGTGTTTTGGCGGGTAAGCCCCGGTTTGAAATCACGGACCCTTTCCACCCGCAAAAGCAAGTCGGCAGGCGGCAAGACCGTCTTTTCCCAGTCTTCCATCACCCCGCTGACAACCACCACCGTCGAGTCGGATATCCTCAGCGTTTTCCCCACGGGATCTTCCGTGCCGAACATCCGCCGGGAGAAACTTTCGCTCAACACCGCCTCATGAGGCTCGTCCAAGACCGTTTCCGGGTTCCCCGACACCAAAGGATAGGAGAAAAAGCCGAAGAAATTCGCCTCCGTGAACAAAGTCACCGCTTCCAGCTCCCGGTCTTCGCAGGCCACGGAAAGATTGCCATTCCTGACCACAGGGCAAACCGATTCCACGTCCGGAAAAGTCTCTTCGTACCAATAAGCCACCGCCAAAGCGTTCCACTCGTCCCAGTAACCGTCCACATCCTTGTTCATGACGATATAGATTCTGTCGGCATCCCGATGGAATGCATCCACCCTGCTTTCCTGCCAAGTGTAGGCAATGGTCAGGATCACGAAAGCCAAGGAAAGGGCGAAACCAAGCACATTTATCAAGGTGTAAGCCTTGTTACGGCCCAGATACCGGAAATACGACTTCAGTTCCATAGCTGTCAATCTTTTATTTGAGACCAAAAGTCAAGCGATGCCAAAATATGCCGCTCACTCCTGCCGCACGCCTTGGACCGGGTCGGCATGGGCTGCCCGGTAACTCTGCCATGCCACGGCCAGGAAGGATACCAGCAAGCAGAACAAGCCCGCCAGCAAGATATACAAGGGATTGAAGGCGATATTAATGCAACGGAATGCTCTGCGTCTGGCGGCTCACCACCGGGCAGACTTCCTCGATGGCGGCAAAGCGTTCCTTGAGCCAATAAGCCACCGGGAGCGCGTCCTGAGGGCTGTAATACATCCCGTCTTTGCCTATATTGCTACCGCTTTCCACCGGGGAACCCGTAAATTGGAGGCAAATCCGGTCCGCATCCGCATGGAACCTGTCCACCGAGAGTTCCTGGTAGATGTAAACCGCCATCAAAATGACGAACATCAACGAAATGGCCAAGCCCGCCATGCTGATGGCCGTGTAGGACTTGTTCCGGTTCAGGAATTTGAAGAAAGCCCTATCGTAAAAGCCGTTCATAGCTGGTACAATATATTATGTATAAACACTATAGCACCGTGGCGAACGCCACAATGCCGGAGGCGATGCCAGATTGCCCATTATCACGCGCCACCCCGTCTTATACGAACTCGCTCACCGAGGCCACGATGCTGCCGTCGAAGAGGTTGACGATGCGGTGCGCCATGCCCGCATCGTGCTTGGAGTGCGTCACCATGACAATCGTCGTTCCTTCGGCATTGAGGTCGGTCAGCAACTGCATGACTTCCGCCCCGTTCTTGGAATCGAGGTTACCGGTAGGCTCGTCCGCCAGAATCAGATGAGGGTTGCTGACCACGGCCCGGGCAATGGCCACACGCTGCTGCTGGCCACCGGAGAGTTGTTGAGGGAAATGCTTGATACGATGGCTGAGCCCGACCCGTTTGAGGATTTCGTTGACCCTTTCCTTGCGTTCGGAAGCCTTCACGTTCAGATAGGTCAAGGGCAGCTCCACGTTCTCGAATACATTCAATTCATCAATCAGGTTGAAGCTCTGGAACACGAAGCCGATATTGCCCCGGCGGACCTTGGTCCGGTCGCGTTCCTTGAGCTGCCCCACCTCTTTCCCCATCAGGAAATACCGGCCCGAAGTGGGGTTGTCGAGCAAGCCGATAATGTTGAGCAGGGTGGATTTTCCGCATCCGGAAGGCCCCATGATGGCCACGAATTCCCCTTCCTTCACCTCCATGTCCACCTTGTTCAAGGCAATCGTTTCCACTTCTTCCGTCCGGAAACTCTTGCTCAACGCTTCCAATTTGATCATTGCATCCATAATAAAAAGTTTTTGGTTATTTAATTCCTAATCAATTATCAATATTTCGGGCGAAACCTATCCGGATTACAGACCCGTCTGTTACCCGGTATCCACAAGGCCATCCGGAAAGCTTTCCTTCCCCCAAATTCCATACCGAACGCCAAGGTCTCCTTTCGAGTCCAATGCCTGACCCAAACCTTATTCCGAGCGCAAGCCCTCTACCGGATTCCGCCCGGCAAAACGAGCCACCAGCAACACCATGCAGCCGTAAGCCAGCACGCAGACCGGTAACAGACTGAGCACGAACAACCACCAAGGCATCGTGGCCTGCACGGAAAACTGCTGCAACCAACGGGCAAGCACCGCATACGCCAGCAAAGCCCCCACCAGCATGGCAGGCAAGGAAGCCCACAAGATGTCCTTGCTGAAAAGCTTCTGGATGCTTTCCATCGTGGCCCCGTGCACACGCCTCACGGCAACTTCTTTCCAACGCCTTGCCAAATCATCGTTCAAATAGCCTAACAAGCCCGCCAAAGTAATCAAGAGACAGACAATCCCTCCCAGCAAGACCTGGCTGCGGAATTGCACCGTATCGCGGTAAGCCTCCTTGATTTCGTCCCGGAACGCATACAGGAACACGTCCTGGTTCGGCAACAAACGCGCCATCACTTCCCTTACCTTGGCCATTGCTTCCACGTCCCGATGATGGAAAGCCACCATCATATATTGGAAGTTCCTGGGATCACGGCTGTAAAACAAGACGGAAGGCCGGGTGTCCTCCTCCCCGATGACTCCGACACGTACATCCTTGAAAATCCCGCAAATTTCATAAAAAGGACCGGAGTACAAGGAATGTTCCGTCACGCCAATGTGCTTGCCCACCGGCCCGTCCGGCCAATCCACAAAGGGTTTCATCACCTCGACAAAGCTTTCCGACACCATGATTTGGTCCGGTCTCCCGTTGCCATCGGAAAAGGACGTACCTTGGACGACTTCCACGCCCGTCACATCAAAATACCGGTCTCCCGCAAAATAAAGGTCGCAAATTCCCAAGAGGTTCTGGGTCGAACCCGGCAAAAAGACGACATTGCCGCTCGAACCGTCGTGTAACAAAGAGGTCGCCAAGGCCGTTCCTTTGACTTCTGGAAGACGTTCCAATTCCTGGGCCAGTTCGTTCCTGAAAGTCGTATCCACCGCACGGACATCCAGATAAGCCAGATTCTCATAATCATAACCCGGGTCGTCCGTCACCATAACATGGTATTGGCGGGAAACCCCCGCCAACAAGCAAAGCACGAAAGCCGAAGCCATGAACTGGAAAACCAGCAAGCCCGTTTTCCAGGAACGCCGCCTGAATGACAGGTTCCGGAAAGCATTCGAAACCGGTATCCGCCCCATGAAACGGGCAGGCAGCACGGAGGTCAGGACAACCAGCAACACACAGGTCAGCAAAAGGTAAATCCCGCCTTTGGACAACAGCAACGCCTTGGCAGACACATTCAACAGCTGTTCCACCAGGTTCCCGCAAGCCAGCACAATCAGAATCGCCAGAAGCAAGGCCAAGAACATATGCAAGGCCGTTTCCGCGACCGACAGCCGGAAAATGGAGGCGCTCCCTGCCCCGTAACATTTCCGGACCGCGATTTCCCGTGTCCGGTTCATGATGCCCGACACACTGACCAAGCCGTAGTTGAGGACGGAAACCACCAGCAAGACCACGGCCAAGAGAACCAAGATACGGAGCATGGTGCGCACCGAGCTATCTAACAGGACGACTTCCGAGATTGGCAACAAACTGTATTTCATTTCAATGCCTTCTTTTTCCAAGGCGTCCTTACCCACATGCCGTTCCAACATCTTGTTGAAAGCCTCTTCCGTTGCCGCCAAATCCGTGCCGGGTGCCAAGCGTACAAAGGAGGCGAAGCGTTCTCCACCCATCCAGCCTTCCAAAAGCGAGGGGTTAAGGAAGGGACAATGAATCGACAACAAGACGTCACAGGACAGGGAACTGTTTTCCGGCAAATCTTCAAACACGCCTTCCACCGTGACCCGGTAAGCAGGATATTCGTCCAAATACAACCGTTTCCCCACGGCCTTGCCCACACCGCCCATCTTTTCGGCCAGTTCCCGCGAAACCATGGCCCCCATGGGTTGGGAAAAAATCCGGCCCGGGTCACCGGCCAAAACCGGGGTCCGGAACATCGAAAACCAAGAAGTATCGACCATACCGATTCGTTCCACGGCATAGCGGTTCCGTTCCAAGTCCAAGACCGAAGAAGTTTCCGGATACCAAAAGCTGATACGGGCACCGGCTTCCACACCCGGAATCTCTTCCACCGCCGTCGGGACTACCGCCCCGCTGGTAACGCCGGCTTCGGTAAAGTCCTCCCCGATGGCAAAAGAAGTCTTGACGCGGTAAATCTCCTTGTATCCCGGATAGAACCTGTCGTAGGAATTCAAAAAGAACACCTTGGCCAGCAACAACAGCCCCATCGCCAATCCTATGGCCAAAGGAACGATTTTCAATACATTATGTTGCCCTTTCTTGAACAACGACCTGAACGCCAAAACCAAATATCGCATAACGTTTCCGTTGTTTATTCCAATATCAAGACATCATTATCCCTAAACCCCTCATACCCCGACACAATCACCTGTTCCCCGGGAGCCAGACCCTCCA
This sequence comes from uncultured Bacteroidales bacterium, assembly GCA_944320465.1. Taxonomy (GTDB): domain Bacteria; phylum Bacteroidota; class Bacteroidia; order Bacteroidales; family P3; genus Pullibacteroides. Next base: position 22,279 of record CALUHO010000022.1, read on the forward strand.
ACACCTCGTAATACTGCGGATTCTGCCGCCCGATCCGAATCGACCGCTTGTAGGCCCGCTTGCCTTCCGAATCCAGGACATAAATCCAGCTCCCGCCGGTGGTCTGGAAGAAAGTCCCCCTCGGAATCAGCACGCTTTCCGAGCTTTGGCCCAACTCCAGATTGATGTAATAGGTCTGCCCGCTACGGATATTCTCAGGCCGTTTCCCTGTGAAGACGAAATCAGTCTTGAATTTGCCTTCCCGCACTTCCGGATATACCTTGCGCACCGATAAATCGAAGGAAGCCCCTTGGCGTTCAAAAGTGGCAGGCAAACCTGTATGAACCCGGTCGATATAGTGTTCGTCGATGGAAGCCTGGATTTTGAAGTCCGACAAATCGTTGATTTGCCCTATTTTCTGGCCCGAAGCCACGTTCTGCCCCAGCTCCACGTCCAACAAACCCAATTCCCCGTCAATCTGGGAACGGATTTCCAATTTGTCTTTCCGCGCACGCACCAATTTGAGGTTCTGCCGCATACTGGCCAGATTGCTCTCCAATTCCGCCATCTGGAAAGTCCGGGACAAGGAATCCTGTTTGAGCCGCTGGCTCACCAAGCCGTATTGACGCATAGCCAGGTCGTAATCTTCCCAAGCCTTGATATAATCCTCCTTGGCCACCAAATCCTCTTCGTACAAACGTTTCTGCTGTTCGTAGGCCCGCTTGTACCGCCCTACCTGCATGTCCAGTTGCAAAAGTTCCCCCATGTTGTTGAGCCTGTCTTGCTCCAGGGTCACTTGCGTGTTCCGCAAAAAGTTCTGCTTTTCCGCCAACTGGGCTTCGGCATCCAAAATCTGCAAGTCCAAATCCGAATTGCTCAGACGCACGATTACGTCCCCTTTCTTCACATGGGCACCTTCTTCGACCACCTTTTCCCGCACGATGCCCCCTTCTTCCGGGCTGATTTGCACGACTTCTATCGGCTGGACTTGGCCATCCACCCGCACATAGTCGTTGAACTCCCCTTGCCGCACTTCCACAATCGTGATGCCCCGGCTTTCCACCCGCAAAGTGGAAGCATGGTTCCCGAACAAAATCCACAACAGCAAAGCCAGCACCACCGCTCCGCCCGCTATGTACGGGATATGTTTTTTCCGGATTCCTTTCTTTTTCTCAATCGCGATATCCATGGTATCTTGTTTTTAGCTCAATTCTTTATCATTTTCCAATCGAAGCCCGTGGAAGAACTCTCTTACCATGGGCAGCTAACTCCCGGTCAAGGCAGGCATCATCACCGAGACGTGAAAGAACCCACTTGCCATGGAACAGCCAACTTCTTTTAATCGACCCTGTTACCATCTCGTCGGCATCGTGGTATGATTATTGCCAGCCGGGGGGCCACATTCAATCGACCTTGTTGCCATCCACCTTCCCGTCGGCACCGTGGCATGGCTATTGCACCTTCAATCGGCCTCGTTGCCATCCTCCTTCCCGTCGGCGTGTCAGAACGGGTAAGATGCGAAGCCGCCGAGGGTGAGGACGCGGGAGCGTACTAAAGTACGTGACCAAGTCCGAATCCCGATGGCAATGAAGCAGATTGCCCGTTATCACACGCCGACCTAGTACAAACTTTCTCCCCGGTAATAAGCCACCGTCTTCCACCTCATCAAATACAGCAGAATCCGCTGCAAGTAATCCGCCCTCGACTGCAAGAGCGTATTCGCGCTGGTCTGCACATCGAGCGGACTCATCAAGCCTTCCTCGTACTTGCGCAGGGTCAGCCGGTAAGAAATCGAATCGCTCTCCACCTTGGCCTTCATCTGCACCGCCTCCTTGGCATAGCCGTTGCAGTCCATGATGGCCCGCGTCACCGCATCGTGCAGCTGCCGCAAAGCCTCGTCCTGGCTCTCCCAGGCTATCATCATGTCGTTCTTGGCCTTGCGCAAAGCCGTGTTGCTGTACAAACCCGAAAAGATAGGAATACTCATCGACACCGACACATAGCCCCCCCAATTATTCCTGAACTGGTCATCGAAGCGCATCAGACGGTTGTTCACATCCCGCAAGCCGCCGATATAACTGGTGTTCAGCCCGCCGCTCACCGAAATGGACGGCATCATGGCTCCGATGCTCATCTTGTAGCTCAACTGCGCCGCCCGGAACTGGTAGCGGGCCTGCAAAGCCTGCGGATTGGTTTCCCTCGCTGCCTCGAACAGCAAATCAGGGTTATCCAGAACCGGTGCCAAGTCCAGATAAGGGAAAACGCTGTCCAAAACCAAAGGTTTGTCCAAAGGAAAGTTCATCACTTGCTTCAAGGTCAGCAGCGAAGTATTGTAAAGGTTCTGCTGGGAAGTCAGCTGGTAGTCGGCGGTGGCCACCTGGCTCCGGAACTGCGCCACATCTGCCTTGCCTTTCAAGCCCAAAGCCTCTTCCTGTTCCGTCTTGTAAAGATTGCGGCGGCTGTCCTCCAGGTTCTGCTCGGAAAGCCGTACCGTCTCCCGGTAATAGACCACATCCACAAAGGCTTGCATCGCGTTCATCGCTGCCTCGTCCTTGAGGCGGGCAATGTCGTTCTGCCCCATCTTGAGGTTGGAAGCCGCCAGCATCCACTGCTTCACGTACTGCCCCCCGGCAAACAAGGGCATCGACGCGCTCAAATCGTAATTATTGGCAAAACTCTGCTGGGTCGTGTACGTGTTGGTATTCGGGTCGATGGAACGCCCCCAGTTCATCGTCCCGCCGATGCCCGCGCTCAGGCTCGGAAAGAACGAGGCAATGGCCCGGTCGCGCTCGGCCTTGTACGAATTGGTCTCGTACATCTGCTTCCTCACCGCGTAGGAATGTTCCGCCGCGTAGCGCATGCAATCGGCCATCGACCAGATTTTCAACGTATCCGCTTCTTCATTGCTTGCCCTTTCTTTTTTGGCGATGCCGGCCGATGCCGAGAATCCGTCAGACTCGCTCTCCGAGACCACTACGCAATTTTCCAAAGCTTTGGCCTCCATAGCCGGTCTTTCCAATCCGACATGCAGCCCTACCGACTCAAGACGGCCTGCCTGGAGACAGGCAGGCTCGCTCGCCTTGAGTGGAACAAAAAAAAGAATAACACAAATCACGCTGCTTATCTTGAAGAAATAGCTTGCGCCCGATTGCCCGCATGGTCTGCGCTGCGCTTGCCCTTGCTGAAAAGAGGTTTTCCACCCGAATCCGAAACCCTCGGAGTCCGGTTTGCAGAACCTACCCGAAACATGTCCGTCCTTTTCCATCCTTTGCGCTTTGTGGAGACCTCCGGAAACCGCCAAGAATACCCGGTTCCCTGCCGCCCCCATGTTACGCGCCTAATTTACATCAAGAACCGTGCCAAACAAATCAACTCACTGATAATCAATACTACTATTCTTTCAAGAAAACGTAAATATGTAACAAAATGGAACACTCGCTGTAACACAAGTGTTACACTCTTCAAGCGCATTCGGCTTCATCGGGGAGTTTCACCAAAGCCACTTTTCGGGGGAGCCGACCACCGGTTATGGCAAAAATCAACAACGGGGCAAGCCTCTGGTGCCGGGCCTCTTGATGATTGTCTCGTACAATACAAGCGGCTGGCGCACGTTCACGGCATTGCTGCAAGCCCTGCCTGTTTTGCCTACCGCAGAAGATCCTTGAAAGACACCGATATCTTCTCTCCCGTGGAGAAGTCGTACAGGGTCTTCTCCCGGAGGGAGTAATACAAAAGCCAGTACTGCTTCAAGGCCTCCAAGTACTGGTCCAAGCTGCTGTCCTTGTCCGTCCGCGCATCCCGGTAACGGGAAAAATCCGTCTTAGCCATCACGTACAGCAGCTTCTCCGTTTCCAGACGTTTTTCCGATACCTCAAACGAACGCCGCGCTATCTCCACTTTCCGCTCCTGGCTCGCGAAGTTCGCCACCATCACCGCTATCTCCCGTTCCAAATCCCTCTCCTCCTGCCCTATCCGCAACAGTTCCACCTCCTTCTCCGAGCGCGCCATGTTGATCCGCCCCTTGGCTCGCCCCCAGTCCACAATCGGGATGTTCAGCCCCACCGACACCATCTCCTGATCCAACAGATCCATGTACGAACCGGCCAGCGTCCCCGCGTTCTGGTTCAGCCCGAACGAAGCGTATATCTCCATGCTGAAACGGTTCTCCGTCCGCGCCTGCACCAGGTTCGCCTCCGCCTCTATCTCCCGTTGCCGGAACTCATGGTAAGCCGCATTGTTGGCTTGCGCCTCCGCCAAGGCCTTTCCCACCGACAGGCTCGGCATGGTACTCCTGCCTGGCATTGCCAGTTCCCATACCACCCCGTCTTCCGCCAAAAGGAAATCCTTCAAGGCCATCAACGCCTCCTGCCAGCGGTCGTAGCCCGTCTCCACCTCGTAGCCCGCCTGCAAGGCGTTCAGTTCCACCTCCAGCAGTTCCGATTCCACGATTTTCCCGCCCGCGTGCTTCTCCTTGGCCATCGCGTGCAAGGTGTCCGCATAAGCCCTGTCTTCCGCCGCGCTCCGGTAGGCTTCCTGCTCCATAAGCAAATCGAAGTACAGTTCCACTGCCCGGCTGTACACAGCCTCCCGCTCCTGCAAGTACCGCTGCCTGGCCGCGCTGTACTTGATCGGGTTCAGCTTCCGCTCCCAGCGGTTTGCATTGTAGGTGAACAGGGATTGACTGATGCCGATGCCGAAAGGCGTGGCCAAGTAGGACTTGCTCCGCTCGCTGCCGTAGATATCCAAACGTTCCAGACTCGTCCCTACCGTAATAGTGGTGTTGGTCTGCGGGATGAACTGGCTCAGCTGCAAGCCTCCCGAGTAGTCCCCGTAGAACTGCGGAACGAATGTCTCCCGCCCGTCGGGCAGCGTGGTCTTGCTGAAAGTCCGGCTAATCTGCGGCAAAGTTCCTGAAAAAGACAAAGTGGGCAAAATTTCCTTGCGCACCGTCTCGTACTCCCAATGGCTCGCCAGAAACGTGTGCCGCGCTATCTGCGCCTCCGCGCTCCCCTCCGACATGGCCAGCACCTCCATCAAGTCCAGCTGCCGGGACACGGATGCCGCCGTATCCCCGCCCGGCAACTGGCACCAAAGCATGCCCGGCAGCACAAGCCCCAAGCCCCCAATGAACCATCTTGAAAAAATCATCTTCAAATCATTCGCGCTTAAGTATGCACGGACATCCCATCAAGTCCTCGTACACATGGGAGAGGGGCACAGATGCCGGTATAGGCATCGAACACACTTCCCTTTGTTCCTGAGCACTTTCCACGCATAGTTCTCGTTCTCTTCCGCCTTTACTATCTGATGCAAGAAGGAATCCATGTCTCCCAGCGGAGGTTTTCCCAGATGAGAATGGACCTTCCCGTCCGGCATCACAACCAATTTCCCGTAATAATGCGTGTTCAAAACATCATGAGCGAACACAATCCGCTTGGAAACCCGGCTCGACAGCAATTCCTCGCGGGTCAAAAATACGTTTTCTTCAAGGAAATCCCTATTCTTACCCGTGAATAGCGGCACAAAACGGACATGGGGCAGTCCTTCCGCGAATCTTGACGCTGCTTCTAATCCTGCCGTATTCTTGACAAAGAAAACATGCTCCTCGTCCATGCCGTAATCTTCCAAACCTGCCGCACCCTCTATTTGCACATCGTGAAGAATCTCTACCCCGAAGCCCCGTCCTCTTGCCCAGCCCGCCAAAAGTCCCGCCTCCGATGCCCTGACCGACAGGCTCAGCCGTTTTTCCCAAGGAGAAAGCCTATCCATCAGCATTCCTGCCCTCGGATAGTGCGCCATATCGGAAAACAACAGGCGAACCGAACACTGGCGAAATGGATACAGTTTTTCCAAATATGGCAGCAAACGTTCCACCGGCAAATATTCCGGGCTTCTAAAGGGATATTCCGCTTGGAGCTGGAATTGCCCTTCCCAGCCGTTTCCTCCCATGTAGAACAAAACAGATGTCAAGTCAAGCAGAAACTCGTCCATCATGAAATCGGATTTGCCCTTTCTGCCCCTTTGCAAGCAAAGGAGCGGCGGCAAGGAGACCGTTTTCCGAATACCGGCTTCCCGAAGCACGCCCAAATGCCGGTTTTCCACTTGGCAGAGGAAATCACGATCCGCCTCGTCCATATCTTCATCGTCAATGTCAACAGAATAAAAGTTGGAAAAGTCTAAAAGACGATGCGACAAGTCCGACAAAAAAGGCGTCAGCACAAATTCATACGATTGGTAATTCTTCGCATTGTACAACAGCTCGAACGCATCCTTCGTCCACAGGAAAGTGTCCGGATATAATGTCAAGTTCTTCTTCATGCAGGCATCTTTTTCTCTTCCTGTCGATACTCTTGTTTCGATAAGCTAGTCCGTTTTCTCTATCATTCCACCACGACCTCCTGCATCAATTTCAGATACAAGGCGGGATCGCCCACAAGACACGAAAGGCAGGAGGATTCGTACCTTCGAAAATCCTCCGCATTCATGAATGCCCGGCAAACGGGAGATTCCCCTTGCATGCCCTCGATGTAATACAAGCATTGCCCACAGCCTTTCCGCAAAGAGCAAGCGGAACACTGGTGTTCCATCTTGTCTAAACAGGCATTGTATTGCTTGGCTATTTCCGCCTCGTCCAGATGCAAACCTTCTTCCGATACCGTTCCGCAAGAAAAAACATGATTTATCCTCTCGCAGGGAAGCAGCTTGCCGTTCACCGCCACGAACATTTTCTTAGAAAAAGGAGTGCAGGTGCCTGTCGGCAGACGGCCATCCTCTGTCTCCTCCTTCAGCAAGTCAGCTGGCCGGAAATAGAAGTTTCCGCTGTAACTGCGCAAATAAGACCACAAACTCTGTATTGCCGGAACTTCCAAAAGCATTTCCTTGGACAAAGCCTTACAGTTCCCAGACCCTTGCAGGCTTTGCTGCTTGTTCCGGTATGTCTTTTCAAAAAGGTCCTTCTTGTCTTCCCGCACCCCGGAATTATTAAGTTCTGCTATCGTCCCTGTCTTTCCAAAAATCTCTTTAAGATACTTCCGGATTCCTCCCACCGAATTCCTGTCGTGCAACACCGAGTTGAAGCTGACATTGCGCTCATAGAAATCCGGATACCGTTCCCGCAGCAAGCTTATGTTCTTGACCACTTTCCCGAACGATGCCCGCCCGTCCTTGCGCACCTGGTAGCTACTGGCATAGGAATCCCCATCTATGCTTATCAATAGGCGGAAGCCTTTCTCCACAAGGTAATCCATCTCCTTGTCCAAACAGACCGCATTCGTGGTCATCGAATACCGGAACCTCCTCCCTGCCGGGGACTGTTCCATGTAGTCCACCACTTGGCAGATCAGTGGCATGTTGAGCAAAGGTTCTCCCCCGTAGAAGCTAATGAACGTATGCGGATTGGAAGAAACGGACTCATTGCTGTTCCACAGTCCGGTCAAGAAATCCAGCAGCTTCTCTATCTGGCCGAACCGCAGGTACTTGGATTGCCGTTCATCGTACCATTCGTACATCTCCCCGTAGCCGCAGTACCGGCAAGACAGGTTGCAATCGTCCATCACTTCCAACGTCAGCTGCCGCAGCTCTATCAGGTTCCGCCTTACCTCTTCCTTGTCTATCCGACGCATCTCTCCTCCTTTCCGGCTATTCCCGCTCTATCGGGTCGTAATAGTAATAATTCTTTATCGAAAATTCGCGCTCGTCCGCTTCTCGGTATCCTCGCGAATCCGACTTGTCTGGGAATACCACCTTCTTCCCCCCAATTTTCACCACAAAACAGAATGGTTTGGAAAACATATCGGCAATGATTTTCCTAGCCTGTTCGCGACTGCATTTTTGCAGCACGAATTCCTTTTCATAGATAGGCCTCTTCCCTTTCTCTATGCCCGTTGCCTCCCAGCTGTAATCCCCGGCTGTGTCCGCCGCTTTCAATATCAAGCCCGGAAGCCCGCAGAACTTGTACGACCCGGCATCCACCGGCAAAGAGGCGCAATACCAAGCTTCATACACCCTCCCCTTGAACTCGGTGCGTGCTTTCTGGCTGGGATACCTAGCACGTCCGCTGTTTCAGGCAACAGTTGCCAAGAAAACATAGCCGGACTTTCTTCGTATCGCAGGATTATCCTCTCGGAAAGCTTCGATAAACCGTAAACGACTTCTTATCCTTTCGGATATATAATTCCATCGGATACACGCCTTCCGTGATATTGGGTATCGCGTCCGCCCCTTCGACCACCATCTTCCTGCAGGAATCTTCATGCAACGAAAATATAAGACTATAATCGTTTTGGAATGCACTCCCTATATTCACAACCCGTTCGCCTTCATACCGTGCCTCATGGCTTTCATCCCAGAAAGACATCTTGTAGCGTACCTGCAAATATGCCGTATCCAACACCGCCTCTTTCGGCTTTACAGACTGCACAGACGGATAATACGGCTGCGCAAGCGAACAGAACGGACAAAAGCCTAACAGAAAGCAATCAAGAATCTTCCAACTACTCCTCTATTAATCCTGATCATCGATGAATCAATTCGAGGAAATCCCTCCTCCGGGTCGTGCAATCGGACACGCTGCAACCCAAGCATATCCTACGCTATTCCAAGGGCAAAGCCCGCGCCATCCGGAAAAGGCGGTCATAGCGGGCAAGCCACGCCTTGGAATACAGGCTTCCCTGCTGGATGCCCAATCCCCGCAGACGCAAGTCGTTGACTTCCATCTCCACCGGAAGCATCAGGCGGTTGTTCATCAAGTCCTCCACCGAGCATGGCGCGTTAATCTCCACGCAATCCGCCATCCTGAAGACAATCTTTGAATACGGAAGCTTGAACTCGAAAGGCGCCAAGCCAGCCCCCCCGATGAACCCGTTGGGATAGCCCATCGTGAGGAAGCAATCGGGGAACTTGTTCAAATGGCTCAGCATGGCCAAGGTGGACGAGAAGCACATCCCGTCGAAAAGCACGATGATCTTCCCCCCGAAATCCAGGCTCTGACGGCTCCGCTCTATCCTGAGCGTGTCCGACAAAAGGAATACCGGCGTATCAGGCAAAAACGGGAAAACAGTGTCCTTGATTTTCCCTTCGTATTCATCCCACAGACACCCTGCCCTGTTCGGGGTCTTCAGGAATCCCTCCGTCAACGAGCTCTTCTCCACCGCCAAAGAAACCGGAACGTCCAAATCCCTGTCCATCAACAACGACAACAGCCCATGCCAGGCCGCATCGTCCCCGCCATCGTTCCCCCGCACATCCACTATCACCTTTTCTACCGGCTGACGCCGTATCCGGGACAGCTTCCGCTTGTAATAAGACAAATACCGGGTGTCCATCGAGGGCATCCGGACATACAGCAAGCCGTCCTCCTTGAAATAATACACTAAAGGCATCTCCTCATCGTCCGTGGCATTGCCGAAAATGTATCCCTTGCTTGTCCCCTCCCGCTCGACACGGAGAGTATCCCCGGGAGATGGCGATAGCAGGAGTCCCTTGTCATAGAACAGATACGGAGAATACAGCTCGCCCTCCTCCGCGCTGTACATCATCATGGAAAAGCCGCTGTCCGCCAATCCTTTCCGGCTTTCCCCTACCGGTTTCCCATCCACCGCAAGCACTTCCGTACCCGGGAACAATGCCCAGTAATTCCCGCCGGAAAGCAACATCAGGTAATCCGACATGTAGAAACGTCCGTTTATCCATCTCCCCTCCACATAAGAACGCATCCTGCTCCTATACCCCCCGAAGCTGTTCCGCAGAGCCCTCCTCACGCTCACCGTGGAGCGAAGCATCTCGTAACGCTCCTTGGCTTCCAAATCATCATGTTCCAGCCAATACGTCCCATAGGGATCTTCGACGGACATATGCGGGTCGTGGAATCGAGACAATATCTTTGAAACCAATGCATAGCATTCCAGATAGTCCTCCACTGAATCCGCCTGGCATAAATACTGCGCCTTGATTTCGTCAAAATCCAGGCCGTACAAGGCTGCACGGATATCCACGTTCAGATTGGTCTGTTCGATCAGGTCGAAAAGGTACTCGATGTCCTGCCTGTACCCGTTGCCGACTCCCTCTTGTCCTGTGTTCCCATCGGCCAGCAAGCAAACGGGAGAAAACAAGAACATCGCCGCCGATGCCAATATTGCAAATCTACGCTTTTTCATCTTGAGCCTCCATTCTTTTTTTTGAATTCGTAATGCTTCTCTAAAAACAATTGCAAATCATCTTTCTTTCGCATGAGAATACATCGAACAACAATATCTTTTCGCCTTTCGATTTTTCAATAATCCTCTTCATCTTCTTACTTTTTTCAATTAAAAAATGGGGTCTGTTCCCCCTGGCCACTTAAAAGTACCGCCACAGTAATGAAGCGTCATACAATATATTACATAACCTCCTTTACACTTATTATTTCTCTTTAACGGTGCATTATTGCACACTATGAAAATCGGACAACGTTCATCACCTCCTTTAATATTCACCAATCCTATCTCATCAATAGGAACGACTCCCGACAAAGCACTACAGCCTGCAGATGCTTCTATCACTTTCATTTTCGTCATCTACTTAAAATTCATGTGCAACAAAATAAAGAAACCTCTCCGTCAAAGCCTACCGCTAAGAGCCAGAAGAAAAAGGATAAATAAAGGCATCTGGCTCTACCGTGCTTGCGGCAGGCAGATGCAGGACAAGTCGTTCTTCCCGATAAAGGCTAAAATTCTGTTGATACTCCGTTTCATTCCGCACCTCCTTTTCAAGGTTGCTACACGAATTTGCTCCGTCAACCGTAAAGGTAACAAATTTTCCCGAAATGGCAAAACTTCAACAAACAAAAAAACTTACAAAGGTAGAGTCAACCAGCAAGGGCAGAGTACCAGCAAATCAATTTTGCAAAAAGGAACTTGAAAAGTCCTTCTCTTTGGGATGCGTCAAACTGCATCCGCCTTTCGCAAACGGGAAGAACACCTGCGGGAATATCGCCCTGAAACGATGCTCTTCTTTCCCTCTCACCGCCTCAGGGCAGACTTGATGGGGGCGAGGAGGCGGTCGAGGAGACTCAGGTCTCCGGTCACGATCTCCGCCGTACCCGGCATCTCCTGCATGAAATCCAGGCGTTTCCCGTAATTGGACACCAGGCTGTCCGGCAAAGATATCTCCACCATCAGGGACATCCCATCCTCCTCCTTCACCGGCACCGCCGAAATGCCGGCAACACGCCCCTTCACCATGCCGTATTCCATGTACGGGTAGGCATCGAACTTGACATGGACCTCCTGCCCCGCCTTCACCTTGCCCGCCCCCTGCATGGGCAGCTTCACCCGGCCCGACATCCGCACTTCCCCATCCGGCACCACGCTCAACAGCACGTCGCCCGCCGATACCTGCTGGTTCGCCTGCCAGTACCCCGATAAGGCCACCCGCCCCGCCACCGGCGCGATGCACAGGTATTCCTGCCGCCACGCCTCCAACTGCGCCTGCCATCCCCCCCACGCCCCACCCAAGGCCGCCTCCAAGGCCTGCCGCCTGTCCCGCTCCTCCTGCCGCGTCTCCCAGATGCTCTGCTCCAATTGCGCCACCGACAAGCGGGCGTTGTCCGCCGAGGCCTGCAAGCCCGACAGGCTCTGCCGCAGCTGCAGCACCCCGCTCCGGCTGTTCTCGTACTCCGCCAGCGAGATGGCTTTCCGGACATACAGCAGGGAATCGGTGGCGAAAAGCCGTTCCTGCACCGCCAGCTGCGCCTCTGCTATCCCTATTTGTTCCTGCGCGCTACGGGCTATCTCCCCCTGTATCGATGCCTGCGCTTCCATGGCCTTCACTTTCTGCGCGTGATAGGCGTTCTCTTGAAAAAAAACGTAATCGTCCGCCGCCTTGATCATGGCCTGCCAGGCCGTCTGCAGCGAACCCAGCTCCAAGCCTGCCGGGCATCCCCCGGACGGAAGGCTGTCCGTCCTCCCCTCGCAGAAGCCGCGCCATCCCTCCGCCCATGACCGCGCACGCTCCACATCCCCGTACCGCGCCGGATTCCATAGCGACATCAGCACATCCCCCGCCGCCACGGCCTCCCCCTCGCCCACGAACAGGCTGTCTATCCGCCCCGTCACCCTCGCCGTCACATGCGCCGGAAGATTCCATGTCGTCACCGTGATGGAAGAACCCACCACGTCCGGGAACTTCAGCAACGCGCTGCCGGCCACCATGACCGCCACCACCAAGCCCGTCACCGTGATGCCCCAGCGCACGATCCAGCGCGGCGGCCTGCCGAATATTTCCTGCACCGCCGGGCTGCGCAGCTCCACCGGAGGTTCATTCCGCTTCTTCCCGTCTTTCTTAGACTCTTCCATAAACGTTTTCTTTTAAATGACTGTCCGCAAGCTGAGGAAAACAAAGCCGCCAACACTTTTTCCGGCAAGAAAACGCTTTGCATGAGCTTCCTCGTGCCTCCTTCCCCATACCCACAAAACAACCTCACGGCAAATCCTACAGGCGGCGCGCCGGAACGGGCTGACGCGAGGCATCAGCCCGCCGGTTAAGACGGGAGCGTACGCCTTGCACATGACCGCCCAGCCAAGGCCTGCAATGAAGGATGCCCCGTTATCACGCGCCGCCCGCTCAATTGCCCAGTTCCAGCTGGTTCCTCACCAACTCGTAGTACGCGCCCCGCTTGGCCGTCAGCTCCGCGTGCGTGCCCTTCTCCGCTATCCTCCCTCCCTTCAGCACCACGATCTGGTCGGCATCCTTCACCGTGCTCAGCCGGTGCGCCACCACGACTACCGTCCGCCCCTTGAAGAACCCCTTCAGGTTCTCCATGATAGCCTTCTCGTTGTTCGCGTCCAAGGAATTGGTGGCCTCGTCGAAGAAGATGTACGCCGGCCTCTTGTACACCGTCCGCGCTATCAGTATCCGCTGCTTCTGCCCCTGGCTCAGACCGTTCCCCTCCGCACCTATCTTGGTGTTGTAACCCAACGGCAAGCCGTCTATCAAATCCTCCAGGTTCGCCACCCGCACCGCCTCCCGCAGCCGCTCCCGGTCAACCGTTTCCTCTCCTACCGCGATGTTCCCCGCTATCGTGTCCGAGAAAATCACCCCTTCCTGCATCACCGCTCCGCAGGCCGCCCGCCACACGTGCGTGTTCACCCGCTCTATCCGGTGTCCGCCCACCTTCGCCTCCCCCTCCGTCGGCTCGTAGAATCCCAATAGCAGCTTCACCAAGGTCGTCTTCCCGCTCCCGCTCATCCCCACGATTGCCGTCGTCTTCCCCCAGGGTATCTCCAAGTCTATCCCGTCCAAGACCCAAGGGCTTTCCGAACCCCCGTAACGGAACCGGAGCCCCTGCACGCTCAAGGATGCCCGTGCCGGAAGCTCGGACAGGCGTTCCGCGTTCCTCTCCTCCTCGTCCTCCCGCTCCTGTATCTCCCCGAGCCGCTCCAAACTTATCTTCGCGTCCTGCGCCGACTGGATGAAGCCCACCAGCATCGAAACCGGGCTGTTCAGCTGACCGATGATGTACTGCACCGCCATCATCATCCCCAAGCTCATCTCACCCCGTATCACCGCCCGCGCCGACAGGAACGACACCACGATGTTCTTCAGCTGGTTGATGAACGCCCCGCCCGCCTGCTGCCACTGGCTCAAGGCCAGACCCTGCACGCTCACCCTGAACAGCTTGGCCTGTATCGCCTCCCAGCCCCAACGCTTCTGGCGCTCGCAGTTCTGCAGCTTGATCTCCTGCATCCCCGTCACCATCTCGTACAGGTTGCTCTGCTCGGCCGATGCCTGCGCGAACCGCCGGTAGTCCAACTCCCTCCGCCTCTTCAGGAATGCCGTTATCCACAGCACGTACAGCACGCTCGCCCCGAGGAAAACCCCGAAGATGACTCCATCATACACCGCCAGCACCACCAAGAATACAATCAAGGTAACAAACGAGAAAAAGGTCTGCAAGGACTCCCGCGTCAGGAACGCCTGCACCCGGGAATTGTCCTCGATCCGCTGCAGCAAGTCCCCCACCAGCTTGGTGTCGAAGAACCGGATCGGCAGCTTCATCAGCTTGGTCAAAAAGTCCGATATCATCGACACGTTCACCCGCGCCGTGATGTGCAGCAGGATCCACGACTGGATGAACTCCACCATCGTCTGGCTCGCGAACACCACCAATTGCGCCACTAATATCAACGTCACGAAATTCAGGTTCTGGTTCCCTATCCCGTAGTCCACGATGCTCTGGGTCAGGAACGGGAACACCAATTGCAGCACCGACCCCACGAGGATGCCGACGCACAGCTGCGCCGCCTGGCTCCGGTAGGGCTTCAGGTAGCGCAGTACCCCGCCCAGCGTCCGCTTCCGCCGCTTCTCGTCCTCCTGTTCGTAGAAGGCCGGCGTGGGTTCCAGAAGCAGCGCGATGCCCATCCCCTCACCCTCATGCCGCGTGCTCTCCCAGCCCGCAAGGAAGTCCTCCACCGGCAGGCGCGCCAGACCGTGCGCCGGGTCGGCCACGTAAACCGTCCCCGTCCAACCCCCGTCCGCCCGCTTCCGCGCCTTGACTCTGTGGACCACGATGAAATGGTTCTGCTTCCAGTGTGCTATGCACGGCAGCACCGCCTCCTCCGCCAGCTGTCCGAACGTAATGCGAACCCCCATCGTCCGCATCCCCAAGCCCTCCGCCGCCTCGCTCAGCCCCAGCATCGACACCCCGTCCCGCATCGCATGGCAGCGTTCCCGCAGCACGCTTACCGGATGGTACTTGCCGTAGTACCGGCTCACCATCGACAGGCAGGCCGCACCGCAGTCCATCGCGTCCGGCTGATGTATGAATGGGAATCTCTTCCGCATGACTCGTGATTTTCAACTTTAAATTTGTAAAAAAGTCTGCAACCCAGTATAAAATACCAACCACTTCTGCATAAAGACGAAAATTCCTCATAATAGCCAATAGTCTCCTCTGCATCATGGTCAACCCATCCGCATTGGAAATACTACTTGCAGTAAATTTCGTTTTTCAAAGGCAAAGCTGACGGGCAACGCGGGTCTGCCTGATCCCATTGATCCATCCCATAGGCCTGCAATATCATTTTCCAACATACGCCTTTGTAATGCCTGCACTGGTCAAAATCGTGACAAGATTTGCACGGGCTGCTATCCCTGATTGTCTTTTGCTGTATATTGAACAAATCCAAAGCTTTCTTTCCGTTCCATATCTCCGCCAACGTATTTTCACGCAAATCACCGATAATGAATTGCGGATGCCAGTACAATTCTTCACAAATAGTCACTTTGCCATCGGGAAGCACAATAAATGCCCGTTCATTTCCGGTGCAAATAGCTCGATTGACAAAAACATCGGTTTTATGCATCGTACAAAACATAGATTCATGCATAGGGTCTGGAGCTTTAAAAGCAATAGAAGGGAATATAGCCTCCAACGATGCCAAATATTCTGTAATAACCTGCAAATCTTTTAATTTTGCTTTTATTGACTGATAATGTTCGGCTGTCTTATACAAGGAATACCCTGCTTCACTACTCCGGATATTCCGAATGTGTTTAAATGATGTCAAATACTCAAACAACGGCTTGACCTCTCGCTCCAAGTCCGTATTATACTTCGTAAAAATGGTATTTGTCTGCCAATGGAATTGCATTGCATCCAACAATTCCATAGTACGTTTGATTCTTTTGAAATAATCCCTCCCCACTCCTAATGTAGAACTTAAGGTTTCAGGATTAATGGAATCTATTGAGATTTGAATCTGTACAAGTCCCAATTTCTGCAAGAATTCTAACATTCCTTGCTCAACTGGATATTTTGTTGATATCAAGGGATAATACCCGCATTGCACCAATTCTTTTAAAATCACCTTAATATCCGGATGCAGCAGAACTTCGCCCCCATTGATTCCCAAATCCTTTACACCAATATCTTTCATTTGATGGATAATATCCAATATCTCCGGTGTAGAAAGGTCTCTCCCATATTGCGTATGACGGTTTGCGTAACAATACACACAGTCAGTATAACACCTCATGGTCAATTCCAAAAATGCAGAGACCGGAAAATAATTCCGATGATACCCTAAATTTATCTGTTCATGCATCGGAAAATCTTCCATGGTATAATACTCTATTCGTTCATAATCTCCCTTAGGTATCAACATGTTCTCCAACGCAAGGAAACGTTTTGAATCATCCTCCGAACCTATCCATTCTTTATTTTCAATATAACGGGAAACTATCGGTCGCAACTCTTCTTGAGACAATCCGAAACGTTGCTCTAATATCAATAAACATTCAGCAAACGTCCGTTTTCCGTCAAAAACAGATAACATTTGAGCCACCAAAGGATGAATATTAACCAATCTATCAGAAGTATGGTATATATCCTCATAGAACGAGGTACTATAAGACCCGACTTGACTTCTTGCACCATCATGATGCAAAAAATAACAAGGATTTAAGATATACACAGATTCAAGATTCATAATAGTCCTATTTTTAATTAAAATTTCAGAATCAGGGATGTCACGTTTGTGACATCCCTTGACAGTTACGATTACAAATTTGATTGTATCGTACAGTGTCCCGGATTCTGTTGCGTTCGCTGACAACCCGGCGAACATTTAGCCAAACAACTAGAATCACAAACATCCAAATTGGACGTTTGCCCAGTCGAGACTCCTCCAAGGATCTTTTTAAGTTCCTCAGCTGTCATGTTTTTCAAATTTTTTTCCATGACTTTTAAGTTTTACCGTTTCCCTACTCTATTACCCCTTTTCGGTTCCGGGGCCGGCAAACGCCGGTATCATTGCCCAATTCGTTGTGTTGCCCGTATCACCCTAAAATCTTGCGAATTACGAGAGAACCTCCATCGAACAGTCAAATAAACACTCTGCACAAATGGATTATAATACCGGATTGTATTCTGATACGATCCATCGAGCTCCCTCGCTGTCACCTTGACATCCCATCCCCTGAAATACCCTTCCAATCCCAAGTACAAATTTCCATCGCAAAAAGTCTTATATACGGATATGTTTCCGGTCAAATCATGATTGGTCTTTTCACCAATCATCGACATTGGACTGGTATAGTACAAATTCAAACCTATCCCCATGGTCGGCAATACCTGAAAATTCATGTTAGCAGATGCCAGTCCCACGACCGTCTCATGTCGATAATTTCCGGACACATCCGAATACGACTGATCCATATAAATTCCTCCCACCATCAACCCCATATACAGCCAATCGTTTATTTCCTTGTCCCAGCTCACTCTCACGTCATGTCCGTATTCCCAATTCCCATTCCGAGGACTTTGCCACGTAATGCCGCTCGATGGATCATAAGTTGTAATGTTGTAAATGTTCCCTTTCCCTGCACTGAACCCGTACACGAATCGCCACTGTCCTCTAAGCATATAGGTCAGCGAAGCCGAATATCCGGTCGGCAAACGCAATTTGTCATTCCCCACCGTGTATATATTCTCTGTAAGCCGCACTGCCCTAGGAGACAACTGCTTGTAGGTAGGCATCCCGCCCGAATAACGGCTCAAATCCAAGTTCAAGCTCGTCCCACGCTGCGGATTGAACTGATATCCAAGGCTGACATTGGCAAATGGCTGCACGTAGTTCCGGTTCGAAAACATATTTCCTGCGGCATCTTTCGACAAAAGACCGTCCCATTGCACGCTCGCCCCCACCGAGTAGGAGAACTTGTCATAACTGTCCTTATATATCGCATAAGCTGTAGCCTGGTTGGTCTGTATGCTGTACCTGTCTGTCTGCTCCGGGTCGTTTTGCCATACCTCGTCTTGCCATATTTCCGTACGGAACGCATCGGTGGCGAATTTTCCATCGTATGTCATGCCCACATCCAAGGCTCTCCCCGGACGAAACACATGGCTGTAATCCAAACGAGCTGTCGTATTGTTTTCCGTCAAGGGCGTATGCTGCCGATACATCTCCTCTCCTAAAGAGGCAGATTTCTCATCCAGCCATTCCGTTTTGTACAGACCATCGCTTTTCAAGGAATTATACAAATAGTCCGCCTTGATGGAAAGCCTCGACCCCAAAGAATCGAACACTTGGGAATAATCCACAGCCAACAGATAACTTAGATTTTTACTGTTCTCATCCAACGAATACTGAGATTTTTCATAGCCAATCCCAGCGGGAGTTTCTTCTGACATTGCCACAGGATGCGACATAGAACGAATCCTATTCCGGGACGCATCGTAATAAATCGCCCCCACCAAACCCACAGTCGTCCTTTCATCTATCTCATAAGCCATCGTCAGATAATCCATGATTGTATTGTAACGCAGCCTTGATTTCTGAACCCTTGACAAACCATACAAACCTTCATGATATACAGCATCTTCATTTTGAATAGCGTCTCCAGTATGATGACGGTAGCTTATCTCGTTAGTTAAACTGAATTTTCCTGTGCGCAAATAGAATGGCATAATAAAACTTCCCCCATAACTGTCCGCTTTCTTTGCGCTCGGGCCATAGAAAGGATTCAGAATCAAATCCAACGAATAACCTTCCTTTTTCTTTGTCTCTATCCGCACTATCCCACCCCGCAAGGTGGACGAATAGGCACTGCCCGCTTGGTTCTGTACCTCCACATTCTCAATGTCCTCCCCGTTAAGCCACCTCAGTTGCTCCGCGTTCTGCAACTCTCTCCCATCCAAATAAATGACCGACACCGCCTGCCCGTCCAAGCTCAGTTCCCCGTCCTTATAGACCAAGCCCGGCAGAAGGTTGAGCGCCTCGCTCATCGTCCGGTTCTTGACCACCGAGGATTCCGACAAGTTTATCTTGTACTCCCCTGCCGTGTACCGTATCCGACTCCCTTCCACCTCCACTTCCTCCAACATCTCGCTATTAGGCACCATGACAAACTCCAAATCTTGGGAATCGAAGCTTATTTCAGCTTCCTGCCAAACGCTTCGATACACGATATGCTTGCATTGCAACAGATACCGTCCCGGTTCCGGAACCTCCAACTGGTAATAGCCGCTAGTATCCGTCACACTGCCGTCAACAAGTTTCAGACTGTCTGCCGATCCCAGCAAATTCTGTCCGGAAACCTCACCCACCCCCTGCCACAAAACCACCGTAGCATAAGGCACGGCAGCCCCCATGCTGTCCCGCACGTACCCCTCCAGTTTCAAGGTTTCTTGTCCAATAGCACAACTCAAACTACCGAACAGCCATACCATAACAGCCGTAACGGTCTTATACGCATTTTCTCTCTTCATCGCCTTATCTTTTTTCCATGTTTGACTCTATTCCCTACAGGGTAATTTGGGGTCACATAGCCTTACCATCAATTCCTATTCATCCACTAAAACGGACTGCAACTCTTCTTTTGCATAAATTCCATGCAATAACCGTGCCAAAAAATCAAATTATTAAAAATCAATATTTTAATTTTTCAAGAAAACGTAAAAGTGTAACAAAATGGAACACTCGCTGTAACACAAGTGTTACACTTCGGGCAAAAAAAAGGAGGCTTGACGGGAATCCCCAAACTCCCATCAAGCCTCCTGTCCGCGATAAGCGGAATGGCAAAATCAGCGCACTTCCCCCTGACTTCGTCACTATAAAAGCATTAATTTTATAATATCTTGATAAATAATGTTTTGTAATTTTGCATACCCTAATTTTGGGGTACGCAAAGCATTTTTATATGTTTATCAAGCGAAAAAAGAATCGGTCAGGTACTGTAAGTATCGTTGTAGCTGAAAAGATTTCAGGTTATTACAAGGAGCTTGCCACCATAGGTATAGCGCGTACTCAAGAAGAGATAGATTCTCTCATAATGAGAGGACGTAAATGGATAGATGCGGAACAGGAACGCCGCCATCCACGGCTGGATCTTTTCGGTGAGGAACGTAAGAAACGAGATGCGGAACTTTTGAGTGCCGAACAGATGCTATCGTGCATAACCAACATCTCCATCAATGGGGCAGACCTGATACTTGACCGTGTCTTTGACAAGGTGGGATTCAACAGGATAGAAGACGAGGTGTTCCGCCAACTTGTAAAAGCCCGCTTGTCTCATCCTGCAAGCAAATCTGCCACAGTGGAGTATCTGAAGAATCATTTTGATGAAGACGTCAGCCTGTCGAAGATCTATCGTTATTTGGACAAACTGAGCGATAACCAGCATAAGATAGTTCAGGACATAAGCGTCCTTCACACAAAGAAGATTTTAGGCGGCCATATCGGTGTGCTGTTTTATGATGTCACCACACTCTATTTTGAAGCGGACTATGAGGACGAGCTTCGCAAAACGGGTTTCTCCAAGGAAGGGCGTCACCAGAACCCTCAGATTATATTGGGACTGTTGGTCAGCATTGGCGGCTATCCGCTTGCGTATTGCATCCATGAGGGCAACAAGTACGAGGGACACACGATGCTTCCGGTAGTGACGGAATTTGTCCGGAAATATGAGCTGGAAGATTTTATCGTGGTGGCTGACTCAGGGTTGATGAACAACGATAATATAGCCGACCTTGAAGCAAACGGTTACAGGTATATCATCGGTGCGAAAATCAGGAACGAGAGCAGGAAGATACAGGAATGGATACTGGAGCAGCCTAAGACAGACTGCCAGATGGTTGAATACGATAAAGGCAACGGACAGAGGTTATTGGTCGGATATACGGAAGACCGTGCCCGAAAGGATGCTTATAACCGGGAGAAAGGGATACGCCGTCTGGAGAAGGCCTACCGCAGAGGTACGCTTACTAAAGACAATATCAACAAGCGCGGATACAACAAGTTCCTGAAAATGGAAGGAGATGTGAAAGTGACCATCAATTACGAGAAACTGGAGAAAGATGCGAAATGGGATGGTCTCAAAGGATACCTTACCAATACGAATATACCTGTCAATGACGTATATGCCGCCTACCATAACCTATGGCATGTTGAAAGAGCCTTCCGCATATCAAAATCAAAGATTGAGATAAGACCAATGTTTCACTTCACACGGCGCAGGATAGAAGCCCATGTCTGTATCTGCTTCGTGGCCTTGAAAGTTTACAAGGAATTGGAACGTCTGCTGAAACTATCCGACATAAATATGAGTGTGGACAAGGTGCTCGCTCTTGCCCGGACCATCGTGACAATACAGATGACTTTGCCTCAAAGCAAGCAGGCCATCAATAGGACTATGCTTATGAAACGGCATCAACGTATCGCTCCATTGCTTACTGATGAATTTTGGGGTACGCGTTGACGAAGTCAGGGCTTTACGAGCATCATCAAACATCCAGCAAAATTATTAACAATCAATCAATCTAATTCTTGCAAATTCATCACAAAATACCGTTATCTGCCGGAAGCCGCCGCACGTTTTTTCAAGTCCCGCAACATATTTCCAACCTGAACCTCATCAAACCCGTAGAGTTCCATCTGCCGAGAATCCAGCAAGACATTCTCCAAAGCCGCCACCCCGTCTGCTGCCCGACATCCTTGTCCTGCAGCAATGCCAATAATACAATACCCTACAAATCATAGAAACAGCCCAAAAATCTACTCCGCTTTCAGGTTCAAGGACGGGTTTGTCCGGGCGGCATGTCGACTTTGGAAATAGACGGCCAAAAACGAAACAGACAAGCAGAACAAGCCAACCAGAAGCAAATACCCCATATTCATGGAAATCCGGTACGAATAAGACGAAAGCCATCTCTCCAGCAGACTCCACGCCACCGGCGCGGCCAGCACAAAGCCGATGCCCACATAAAGCAAGTAAGGCCGCAGCAAATGCCGCACGACCACCCTTTCTTCCGCCCCGAACACCTTGCGTACCGCAATCTCCTGCCTGCGCTGCTGGATGAAATAGGTGGACATGACCACCAAGCCCATCAAGGAAACCAGCAAGGCCACTCCAGCGAACACTCCGGCAATCTTCGATAAACGGACTTCCTTTTCAAAGGAATCCTGCACTTCCTGGTCTATGAACCGAGCCTCGAACGGCATCCCCGTCACCTCGGAAACTGCCGCGCCGATATTCCCGGAACGCCTGCACAGGGTCGCCCTGCACCTCGGCCAGAATGCTCCATGAATACCCGGAAAAGACCTCCGGAGGGAAAATCTGCATCATGAAATAAGTTTCCGGAGAAAGGATGTTGCCCATCTTGAAATCGCCCACCACGCCGGCCACAGGAACACGCTGGCCTGAAAAATCAAAAGACGCCGCATCGTCCTCCAGCCCCATTGCCCGCAAGGCAGATTCGCTCAACCAAAGGCCGCCGCCCGATGCCACGTGGTTGTCTCGTACGATCCGTAGCCCCAACATATTGAACGCCGTGGTATCGAAATACAGACGCTGCATCCCCAAGTTCCTCCCCTCGTACATGCCCGTCAGGTTGTTGCCGCCATCGAAAGGAGTGCCCATGCTCTTTCCGACCCTCTTCACACAAGGCAAAGAAGCCAGCCTGTCAATAACCAAAGCCGATTGTCCTGCCTCGTAATGGCTGGAATTGATATCAATAATGTTAGCCGTATTATACCCTAAAGGGGCATGGAGCAGATGCCGCAGCTGCAAGACCATGACCAGTACAGCGGCCAGCATCCCTATCGTCACCGCGTTCTGCAAGACGATGAACACTTTGCTGAACACCATCTTGGAGCAGCGACGGAAAGTCCCTTTGACCACATCCACCGGACGCACTGCCGAAATCAGGACTGAGGGGAGCAAGCCGGACAGAAGCCCTACCACGGCAATCAAAAGCAGGGAAAGCAGAATGGCTTCCAAGCTGTGCAATACAGACAAATCAATTTCCGTCTGAAGCAAGTTCGATGCCAACGGGCGCAAGGCCGCCGCCAGCAGAACCGCCAACCCGTAAGAAAGCATCGTCAACAGCACCGCCTCCATGACCAGATGAAAGCCCACGGAAAGCCGGGAAGCCCCCAAAAGCCTCCTTGTCGCCACCTCTTTTGCCCTGAAACCGGATTGCGCCACAGTCAAGTTAATGTAATTGAACACCGAAAAGAACAACACCAGCAAACCCGCCCATAGCAAGAGGTTCACAAAAGAACGGTCTCCCTGCTGCAAGACAGCGGAATCCGAGTCCTCGAAATAGGCCTCCCGCAAGGGGACATAACGCACATCGGTAACCAAGCCTCTTGCATACAGCCAATAGCGTTCCTTAAAAAAAGCCAATACTTCTTCCTTGTGCGTGTTCATGTCATGACCCGGCAGCATTTTCAAAAAAGTAACCGATGCCCCCGCGTTCCCGCTAGCCTGCTTGCTGATGGACGGGTTGAACTCCGTGACCCGTTCCACCCGTAGCAGCATATCCATCGGCGGAAGCACCGAGTTCTTGATGTCTTCCATCACGCCGGTAATCACCACGGTGGTGCTATCGCTCATCTTCAATCTCTTTCCTACGGGATCCTCCTGCCCGAAAACCTTGCGGGCATACGCCGCCGAAATGACTGCCGAATAGGGGTCGCCCAGCACGGAGGACGCATCGCCCTGCCGGAGCGGAAACGAAAAGAAGGTAAAGAAATTGCGTTCGGTGAACCCGACCCAGGCCGGATGCACGTCCCCACCGTAAGACACCGGCATGGAACGGCTGGCACGGCCTATCCCGGCCAAGACCGGGCAGACAGCCTCGATATCCGCAAAGCGTTCCTTCAGCCAATAAGCCACCGGCAAGGCATCCCGGGGATGGAAGCCGTCGGCATCGCCCACGAATTCCACATAAATCCTATCGGCATCCTTCTGGAACTTATCTACCGAATGCTCTTGATAGGCATACACCAGAATCAGCAAGGCAATGCCCAAGGCTACCGAAAAGCCAATGATGTTGACGGCCGTATACCCTTTATGACGGCCTAAGAAATGGAAAAAGGAACGTAATGCTGCCATGGTGTTGTCGGTTTAGGTTTATTCTTCCACGGAATACGCCTCCAAAAGGTCGTTCTCATGCTCCCTCATGTAAGAAAGGAGTCCGTCGAAGCCGTGCTGAGACATGGTTTCCTCCAAGAATCCCGCCGTGTAATCCTTGCGGGCTTCGGCCTGCTTCAAGTAGTCTATCATGGCCATGACCATCTCCTCCGTCTTCCGCCCCTTGCTTTCCACGTATCGCTGGATGCAGACCGAAGTCCTGTCATAGATTATCCATTTTGTCCCACTAGCCGGATCGGACAATGAGCGGCTGTTGACCTCTATCGAAAAAACAGAAAGAGAATCAGGATTCCCCAAAGCCTCATACCGCCCATGCAACGCACCCCATTTCTCCCTGAAAGCAAAACAAGTATCCTCGGCCAGCACGCCGCGTATAAAGCTTGAGATGTATTCTATGAAAGACTCCCCGGCAAGGAAACGGAGATCCGTGTTCGTGTCGCTATAAGGAAGGACTATGTGCAACAACTCATGGGGTAATATCTTCACGTAATCCGCATTGTCGCAAAGCACCAGCGCATCCTGCTTGTTTCCGTACACGGTGGACACGCCTGTCCTCTTCCCGGAATCGTCATAGAACCCATGGTCGTTCACCACCACCGTCAAACTCCTGCGTCCCTCCCAGCCCGCATTTTCCGTTATCCAGCCTATCGACCCTAAAAGCAAGGCGTCCAAAGCCGCCGTATCGAAATCCCTCCTGCACACAGGATAGCGGTACTCGTGCCAATACGGACAGGTGTCGCAAAAGCCTTCAACAAACTCACTGGTACTCAAGACCTGTATACGGAAAGAACTGTCCCCATACATCCGCTTCTGGTATCTTTCCCGCAGGAAAACCGCAAAGAAATCGAGCGAATCTGCCTCATATTCTGTTTTTTCAAAATCCGCCATGCCAGAATAGGGGGAATGCAGAAAATAGAATGCGCTATCAATGGAAAAAACAAACCGCGTGTCCATAGCCTCATCGGGTGAGAAATACCAGGATTGGCGAAACCAGTTGCCGACATAATAACATAAAAAGGAATTTCTGAAAATCAGCGAACTATAGGGCGTAAACATATAGGAAAGAGTATCTTTCCGAGGCAATGACACCCTTCCATTTTTAAATATCGGGAATCCAGACCCAAAAAACATCGGATAAGCAAAATCATGAAAAGGGGCTTTCTCCTTAAGCACCAAACAGGATGTATCCATTCCACCGTCCACAAACTCCGATATCCAAATCTCCATTGGGTACGTACCACGCGCAACGTTCCAACTCTCCGACAGACGAACCCTAGTCGAATTCCCCCATGCCTGCGGATGATACTCCACGTCTACATAGACATTCAAAGTCTGAGACATGCAAAAGCCACATACCAAAAAGCAAAATGCAAAAATACTTTTCATAGTTCAAGCTGATTTTCCAAGCGGACAGCCGCCCCATTTAAAAGGCACGGCTGTCCAGAAAACAACATGGCAGAATTGATTCTATGAATCAGGAAGCAGGCACACAGTGTCCAATCCTCCTCGGTTCGCAAGCCTCTCCCTCAAATCACATCCAATGTGGCCGGCTTCTTCGTGCTTCCATTAATCATGCATTCGTTATGCACATTGCCCACCGGCATACAAATTGAACGGGCATTATCCTCCTCCGGATTCGCCATGCCACCTTTAATCTTACTCAAATCCAACTCCTCTTGTTGAGGTTTTACAAGCACTTTTTCAATTTTCATCTTTTACAATTTTAAAAGCCATGTATTGCATTTATATATCTTCATAGCTTCCTTCCAACTGCCGTTCCATCGGAAGCCATACCGGAACGGCCGAATGGAATAAATCGGTTATAACCCAATTTTTGCCATGTTGTCTTCCTTTTCGCTTCCATAATCAATATTATTGCACATCCTTTATCAATAAATCCGATCCAGTTCCTCTTTCGTGGCTTCCTTGCGGCGGATTCCGCTCTGGATGTTATTGAAATTGTAACGGATGCCCACCCGGATATAACGAGTGTCGGAATCCTCTTTGTTCAGCATGTAATAATTGCCGTACATCGAATTGAAGCAATTGTAGTCGGCCAGCCCCAGGATATTGTCGGCCATCAACGAAATCACCAACCGCCCCTTCAAGGCCTTCCACACCAAGCCCGCCGAAAGGTTGTACATCGGCTCGAAATGCAGGGCGAACTCATCCCCTCCGCTCTGATAGGAGAAATCGCAGTTCAAGGACAACCCTTTCGCTATCTGGAAAGCATTCGACACCCGAACCTGGAACAAGGGGCGTTCACGGCGGATTTCCCCCTCCAGATAAGGCACCCGGGAAAACTTCTTGGTCATATAGGCCTCGTACTGACCTGTGTACCATTTCCACGTATTGGAATAAAGGACTCCGGCATACACATCGTGCATCGCCTCCATGTTCTCATACGTCCATACCATCACATCCGGATCCGTCTCGTCCATACGTGCCACCTGGCGGATGGCATCCCGCCTATGGGTATAACCCGCCATCAGGTAAAAATTCCCCAAAGTGGCCTGTATCTCCACGATGTTCAGGAACGAAGGCTTCAAGGCAGGATTACCCATATTGTAGGCATAGGTGTCGATATACATCTTTTCCGGGTTGATGGCAGCGAACTGCGGACGGCTGATCCGCCGCGAATAAGACAAGCCTACCCCGTATTTCCCTTGGCTGTAATCCAAAGCGAAGCTCGGAAAAAGACTGTGGTACGAGGATTCTATCCTTTCCGCATTTATTTCCGTCCGTGATGAAGTGTACTCGTACCGCAAGCCCGCTTGCATCGACACCGGACCAAAAGACTTGGAAATATCAAAATACCCAGCGGCTATCTTGTCCACAATCCGGGTGGAAAGGAAATACGTCTGTAAGCCCGTTGCCCTGTCCCACTGCTTCGTCAGCCCGTCATTGACCACTTGCGAATACTTGGCCCCAACCGACATGTTGGCAAAACGGAACAGGTTGAACACGTAATCCGCCTGCGCCGAATAAATGCTATAGTCGCTCCGTCCCCCGACACGGGTTTCCAGAAGGCTTGAATCACCCAAATCCAATTCCGTCACATCCTGGCTGCTGCGGCTTCCTTGGTAGGCATACCCGGCAATGACCGACAAGGTCTTCAACGAGTCCGGACGGGACTTTAACTTACACAATCGGGAAATCTCATAAAAACACAATATATTGGTAATAACCAACTTATTATAGA
>CALUHO010000023.1 GCA_944320465.1 uncultured Bacteroidales bacterium
CTTTACATTCTTGGGTGTAAAATCGGGTGTTTGTTTTGTAAAACATTGGTTTTCAATGTTTGTTGCGGTGCGGACGGTACTGGTAATTCAAGTTGGCATTGTACAAGCTATTATTTCCCGTCGTATTGCCTGCCGACTCCCAATAACGCTCGGGCAAAGCGGTCTGGCTCACCCTGCTCCGGTTCCGCAAAGCGGTAGCATCCCGGTTCCAGACCCCGGAAAACTGCAAGCCGACGGAATGCCGTTCGTTTATCGCATACTCGTTGCCAGAAAAGACGGAATGGGTCTCCTGATAGTATTTGACACGGCTTTCCATTTCTTTGACCAAGGTGTCCCCAGCAAGGTAACGGACGGTCTTCTGGCTTACAGGATAGCTCATATTGGTATTCTGGAAAGAATAGGACAAGAGGTTAGACCATTTCCCGCTTTTGTGATCCAACTGGAATCCCGCCGTATTGCCTATCTTCCTCCCGAACTGCACCTGGTCGTAAACCGATAAGGCCAGTCGGTCGGCCAAGGCCCGTTTGGTCCTGATCCTGACCACGGCATTGCCTTCGGCCGAATACCGGGCCGATGCCGTCCGCTCGATTTCTATCTTGTCGATGTCCGTGGATTGCAAGGCATCCAGCTCGTCCATCGTCCGGACTTCCCGTCCATCGATGTAAATAATCGGCTGGCCTTTCCCCGGCACGGTAATCCTGTCCTGGTTGTCCACCATCAAGCCGGGGCTTTTCTTGAGCACATCCACCAGCGAGCCTGCTTCCGACAAGATGGTGTTGTCCACATTGACCACTATCCGCCCTTTCGCCTGCCGGAACACGGGTCTTTTTCCCTGCACCGTCACCGTCCGGAGCATCTGCGCGTCTTTTTCCATCCGCACCTTGCCCAAATCCACCATCCCGGAATCCACCACGGCTTCCATCGTCCTCCCTTTATAGCCCAGACAGGAGAACTGCAACAAGTAACGGCCTGCCTCCAACGAACCGAACTCGAACCGTCCGTCAAAGGCCGTCATGCCTGCGATCTGGCTGCTATCCTCGATGCTGGACAACACAACCGCCGCAAACTCCACCACCGTGTCGCAGTCGAAGACAATGCCCTTAATACCGCCCGCAGACTGCGCAAGCACTTCGCCGTTCGCATGCAACATAAAACATGACGCCAATAAGAAACATACCTTTTTCATGGCACCTCCTTTTCTGTATCATTTGTTCAACCCAACCCCACACCCACTGATTTCTTCAGACAAAAAACGTGCCAAAAAAAACTAAATTATTTACAATCAGTGTTTTAAGAATTAAAAGCAACTTCAAAAGTGTAACAAAATGGAACACTCGCTGTAACACAAGTGTTACAGTTCGGACAAAAAAAGAGGCTTGACGGGAATTCTCAAACTCCCATCAAGCCTCCTGTCCGCAGTGGCGGAATGGCCGAATCAACGCACGTCCCTTGCGGCGGTTTCCTCGCAGACGGCCATCTCCGCCCCTTTGAACACCACCTTCAGCAGATGAAGCCTCGTCCCGGCACAAAGGCGTTCCACCACCTTGTCATAGCTGTATCTTTCCAACTGAGCGTCCGCCTCCCGACTCTTGGCCTCCAGCTCGGCATCGCCCGCCGAGGGCTTCACGTACTTCAATTCCAGAATGTAGCTGTGCGCCACTTCCGGGAAACGCTGCTTGTCCGGCAACAGCAAAAAGTCGCTATAGCCGTAGTTCAGCTCGATTTCCGGCTCCACCAAGTACAAATTGTTCAGGGCCAAATACGCCTTGAAGAAACCTTGCAGATTGTGTTCGCCCAGGATGCTGTCCCGCACCGAGGAATTGGCCTTGTACGCCTCCGCGATACGAACCATAAGCGGTCTCCAGTTGCCTTCGAACGACATCCAATCCATTTCATCCTGCATCTTAACCATATCCACTCTGGAAGAACGCTCATAATAATCCCGCATGAAGCCCCAATATTGTTCCTTCACGCAAAGGTTGGGTATCACCATCTTCAATCGCCGCCCTTGCGCTTCGCCCATCGTCAGCAAACCGTAATAATAGAGCAGGCTCCGGAAGTTGTCCTCCTCGGTCACGTATTCGGCCGGGAACGAGGTCCTCAACGTCATCGTCAGCGAACCCGTGGCCGCTATCTCCTCGATCACGCTCATCCGGTCCTCACGCTTGTTGCCCCGGTCTATGTCCGCCAGCATCTTCAATTTCTTGTAGTCCGTCCGGATGTTCTTGTCCACCATTTCCTTGGGAGACCGCCCGAACGACACCTGATGCCGCAGATAGTAGTACACCATGTCGCAATTGTACAAACGGTCTTCTTCCAGACATTCTTCGGCAAAACAATAGTTGTTGTACCACGGCTTCATCTCCGCCATCATCCCCTCGATGTCCGCCTCCGCCCTCAACTTGCCGTGCGCCTGGTAATACCGGAACATCTCCCGCACCTCGCTCTCCGAAAAGCCTAACATGTGGTTGAACCTCGGATCCTGCGAAATGTTCCAGTCGATATTGTAGCCGCTCGACAGGTCGTCCAAGGTCACCGGCGACACCCCAATCAGGAACACCCGGCTGAACATCACCTTGAATATCTTGAAATATTCCCGGTAGAAACCGCTGGCATGCGTCAGCTTCCGGAACATCTCCGTCCCCCCCTCGCTCAGTATCACGTTGGTGAAGTTGTCGTACTCGTCGATAATCAGGTACAAGGGGTAACCTTTCTCATGCGCCTGCAAATTGATGTAGTTGAGCTTGTCGCTGGCCGTCTCAAAGCCTTTCACTTTCCCGGCAAAGCCCTCCCCGTAATACTTGGCATAGGTGTCGGCAAACAAATCCAAAACCATCCCGCAATAGGAATTGAAACGGCGGCTCAAATCCGCCATGCCGTCCCCCACCCCGATCAGCGAGAAATCGAAATACACAATCTGGAACGCATTCTTCAAGGGCGTGGGACGCTCATGGATCCACAATCCCTCGAACAAGGCATCGAAACTGTCCGCCCTGGCGATGTCGTAATACGCCCGCATCATGCTCACGAACACGCTCTTGCCAAACCGCCGAGGCCGTATCAGGAACAAATACTTGTTCATCTCCTCTATCGCCGGCAAGTACATCGTCTTGTCCACATAATAAAAATCCTCTCTCCGCACCTCCTCGAAACTCGCCACCCCGTAAGGAATCCCTTTCACCTTGTCCATGTTGTTTATTTTTTGGATCCAACCAAATGCAAAAGCATAACTTTACAAAAATACAATTTCCCTGCAAGAAAAACAGCATCACCGATTACATGAACCTCAGCGTGAAAGTGGTGCGGCCGGGTTCGGAACGGAGCGTAATCGAGCCGCCGGAAAGACGCATCAGCTGGCGGGAAACGGCCAGACCTATGCCGGTTCCTTCTCTCTTAGTGGTGAAAAACGGCATGAAAATCTCCTCGGCCAAATCAGCCGGAATAACCGGGCCGTTGTTGGACACCTCTATCACCACCGCTTCTTGCTCGTCCACGTAGGCCGACAAGGAGACAAGACCGTCCTGACGTCCCGTCCCGATGGCCTGCTGGGCGTTCTTCAGGAGGTTCACCACCACCTGGCTCACCAAGCGTTCATCGGCATGCAACAGCAAATCCTCCGGATCCACATTCAATTCCATCCGAGTGGAAGGATTGAGGTCCTGATGACGAGCCAATTCCATCATCCGCATCAAAAAGCCCTTTACATAAAACAAAGCCGGTTCAGGCACGGGAAGATGCGTGAACTTGCGGTAGGAGGACACAAACGAAATCAAACCCTTGCCGGTAGTGCAAATCGTTTCCAATCCCTGCCGCATCCCCGTTTCCGATTCCGGGCAACGGTCCAGCAAGGTATTGCCCAAGGAGACAATCGGGGTCACCGAATTCATGATTTCATGGGTCAGCACCCGCGTGAGCCGAATCCAGGCATCGATCTCCCGTTCATCCAACTCGCTCTCGATATCGTTCAATGCCAAGATGCGCAAAGCCCCCTGCGGCATATCCACCACCGAAAGACGGATGGAGAGTTCCACTTTGCCGCGCTCGTTCTGGAAAGACACCGTCTGCTTGCTGCCGGGAGTCAAGCCCCGAATCACCTTGACCAGATTCTCGTCCGCCTTAGAGAGGTCAGCCAATTGCCGCGGACGTTCCAAGCCCAGCAAACGCGCCGCCTCCCGGTTGCTTTGCACCACTCTTTCGTTGGCATCCAGCACCAAGACTCCGGTCTTGACCGATTGCAGCACATGCTCGTAGAAAATCTCCCGTTGCCGGGCCGAAAGCTTGGCCGCCGAAAGAATCTGCAAGATCCGGTTCAAAGCGGCATTGATGGCTTTTGTATAGATGTCTCCCCGCTGGGTCGGGAAACGGAAAGCGTAGTCCTCGTTATCCACCGCGTCCACCATCAGCCGCAGCTTCTCCCGTCCGGCGGCATAGAGCTTGCACAGCCAGACCCCATGCCAAACCAAGAAGGATGCCGCCACGCCTGCCAACGCCCAGCAACGATACGACAAGGCCAAGGCGAGACCGGCCGATGCCAGCACCACCCATGTCAAATCATACCAGAACTTATCCCTCAATCGATTTTTCATCTATCTATACCCCTATCGCGAACCGCAACGTCCGCCCTGAACCGATAATGCGTCAGAACAGAACCTTGGCGCGGCGTGTCAGAATGGCAAAATACGAGGCGACCAACCGATGCCCGCCCTGAACCGATGGTGCGCGTCAGAACAGAACCTTGGCACGGCGTGTCAGAATGGGCAAGATGCAAGGCCGCCGAGGGCGAGGACGACGGGAGCGTACTTCCGTACGTGACCGAGTCCGAGACCCGATGACAACGCCGCAGATTGCCCATTATCACACGCCGCTATATTCCGTATTTTTTCATTTTTCGGTACAAAGTCTGCCTCGACACCCCCAACTCCGCCGCCGCCAACGACAGATTCCCCTCGCAACGCGCCACGGCGTTCTGTATCACGTTTTTCTCCATTTCAACCAAATCGACCTTGACATCCTCCAAATGCGAACGGTCGGACTTCTGCTCTTTCAGCTCGAAATCCTGAGCCCCGAGCGTCCGCGAATCGGTCATGATGACAGCCCGCTCCACCGCGTGTTCCAGCTCCCGGATATTGCCCGGCCAAGTGTGATGCTCCAGCCTTTCCACGGCATCCGGCCCCAAGTTCAAATCCGGCTTCCCGTACATCTTCCCGTATCTATCCAAAAAGAGCGATGCCAGTTGCCAGATGTCCTCGGTCCGAAGGCACAATGGAGGAATTTCGATATGGATGGTGTTGATACGGTAGAAAAGGTCTTCCCGGAAATGCCCGGAAGCGACCCGTTCGTGCAGATTGCAATTGGTGGCGCAGACAAGACGGATATCCACCGGAATGGGATGATTGCCCCCCACCCGGGTCACCTGCTTGCGTTGCAAGACAGTCAGCAGCTTGGCTTGAAGATGAGGCGGGATATTGCCGATTTCATCGAGGAAAAGCGTCCCGTGGTCGGCCAGCTCGAACTTGCCTTCATGATCCTGTTTGGCATCGGTAAAAGCCCCCTTCATATAACCGAACAACTCGCTCTCGAACAAGCTTTCGGACAAAGCCCCCACGTCCACGCTAAGCATCGGCTTGTCCCGGCGAAGCGACAAACGATGTATTTCCTTGGCCATCATCTCCTTGCCAATCCCGTTCGGACCGGTTATCAGGATATTGGCATCGGTCGGCGCCACTTTTTCCACCAATGACTTGATCCGTTGCATGGCCGGGCTCGTGCCCCAGAACATCAAGGATGCGGAATCTTCGGCGGATACCGGCACTGCCGTCTCCGGACTTCCTTTGGAACGCCGTATCCGCAAAGCGCGTTCCAGCACGCTGACCAGCTTGCCATTGTCGAAAGGCTTGACCACAAAGTCGCAGGCTCCTTGCTGCAATCCCCTTACTGCCAAATCGATATCGGCATAGGCTGTAAACAGGACCACTTCCGTTTCCGGTTCCATCGCCTTGATTTCACCCAACCAGTAAAGCCCCTCGTTGCCGTTATTGATGGCGGCTTTGAAATTCATGTCCAACAGAACCACGTCCGTTTCCTCCCGCCGAAGCACATTCCGAATCTCGTCCGGGCAGGACAAGGTCGTCACCTTGGCAAACAAGGGTTTCAGCAGCATCTCCACAGCAGCCAGCACCGCCTTGTTGTCGTCCACCACCAATATATGTCCTTCTTTTTTCATAATCTCTGCTTTCATCCACACTGGTCCCGTTCCAGCCGGGATGCGATGCTTCCCTTTCTTCGAAGCCGGACGGTACAACTTAACAAAGTTATACATTTTGGTCGACAAACCTCCATGCCGGATTGCAAACCACGTTGAGGGTCGCTCCGGTCTCTCCGGAAAACCAGCAAAAACCTGCCTCCAAACCGGATTGCCAAGCCTCCGGATACATAATAACGAAAAAAAATAGTTGCAACTATAAAAAATAGTTGTATATTTGCCAGTGATTTCTCCAATCTGTAATAGTTATGAAATATCTCATTTTGACAATTGCATGCCTCATCGGAAATTCAGTTCTTGCACAAGACAAAAAGGTTTGTGAGGGAATAGTAGGTATTGCCATCGATGCTGTCAACAACAGTTCAACCGTTGAATTGAAGAAACATTTATCATCAGATTTCATTTGTGCAGGACAGACAGGCACTACCGCCATCATGACAATGGAACTATTGGTTACCCAATTGAACGAACACATCTCCGACATCAGCAAAATAAGTGAGCAGCAGGAAAATGGAACATTAACCCTGGTTTATGATTTCAATTACAGTAAGAAGTTGGGACATAAGAATGCGACTTTTGTATTCAATACCGATAATCAGCTGAAACAGATTGATTTGTTGCCCGTTCAAGTCAAGAAAGCAGATACAAAGACCGATTTTGAAACACCTGCACAAGACATTCTCACCGTCCCAATGGAAATCCGAAACGGCTTGATAGTCGTAACCGCCAAACTGAACGGTATCGAGAGGAAATTCATTCTCGACAGCGGTGCGCCAACCCTCTATTTGAACAGCCCGTACTTCAGTAAAGACACTATAACTTCAATGAGTACTGCGCAAAGCGTAAATTCCAGCATTTCGGGACAGGATATCATCCACATCGATTCTTTCGATTTTTATGGCATCAAAACACAAAACAAAGATTTTGTAATGTCCGACCTTTCCCATTTGCTCAAAGACGAGGAAATCTACGGGCTGATAGGATACCAAGTCATTAAAGACTACGATTGGCTGTTCGATTATGCAAACAAAACCTTGACATTGATTAAGCCGGATAAAACCACTGATTATATCAGCGAATTACAACATACCACTTATGAAATACCTCTCCAAATGACATCTGAAACTTCGCATATCCCTTTTGTAAAAGGGAAGATAGGAACAAAAGAAGTATCTTTGGGCATTGATTGCGGAGCTTCAGTAAATTTGTTGGATGTTACTCTGCTTGACAAGTTAAAAAACAACTTAGCCAACATAACCACAACCAAATTAACCGGTGCATCTAAGCAAGAAGCGAATGTGCAAAGTGCCACAGTAAAATCACTGACTATCGGAAATGCATTATTTGAAAATGTATCTACTGTATTTAATGACATGAGCCATTTGAACTCCCGCCGGGAAAATAAGATTGACGGACTTATTGGTTATGAAATTTTCTCCCACCAAAAGGTCTTGGTTAGTGTACAAAATAAGAAACTTATTTTTATAGAATAGTTTAGTTATAACTCTATCCAGCCCGTTTGCCTTGCTCCTCATAGGCTCATTTTTTGCAGAGGATACAAGGGCAGGCCCGATGGAGGTTCCAGGTTCCGGCATCGCCAAAAATAGAAAGCCATGAAAAACAATATGACGAAAAAGGAAGAAGAAGTGATGGAAATGCTGTGGAAACACGGCCCAATGAGCGTGTCCCAGCTTCTGGAGAAATACCCGGATCCCAAGCCGCATTTCAACACCGTTTCGACCATGGTCCGCTCCCTGGAGAAGAAAGGCTATGTGGACCACAAGGCCGAAGGCGTTTCCTACCACTATTTTGCCAAGGTATCGGAAGCCGAATACGGCAAAGGCTTCATCAAGAATATCATCCATCGCTACATGGACAATTCGTACATGTCGGCGGTCTCGATGTTCGTGGAGGAGGAAAAGATTTCGGTGGAGGAACTCAAGAAGATGATTGCCGACATTGAAAAGAGCGGAACAAACACCTCGAAATCAACCCACGGAAAACAAAACAAGCTCCTGAACCCCAAAGCTCCCGGGACTAACCTTTGAAAAAAACGATATCATGGACGCATTTCTTGCCTATCTCGGATATTCGGCCATCGGCATCGCCGTCTTCTACCTCTTTTTCAAGCTTTTGCTTAGCAAGGACAAGAGCTTCCGATTCAACCGTGCCTTGATTTTAGCCTCGGCCTTCCTCTCCATGATCCTGCCCTGCATCCATCTCGAAATGAATTTCTTGCCCGAGAACCCATCCGGAGGCATGGCCTTGGACTTCCTGCAAACGAAGCCCATTTCCACAACGGCATCCGGTATCGCGGGAAATCCTTCTTCGACAACAATTTCCAGTCCCATCCTGTCCGGAATCTACTTCCTTGGCCTTGTCCTCTGCCTGCTCCATATCGGCATCCTCCCCTGCTTGAGATTGCACCGGTTGGTTTCTAAAGGGAAAACCCTTGAAACGCAAGGAAGCATCAAGATTCTTTCCATCCCGGAAGCGATTCCGGCCATGAGCTGGTTCCATTACATCTTGCTGCCGGATATTTCCGGTAAAGAGTTCAACCCGTACATGTTGCAGCATGAAAAAGCCCATATCCGCTCCGGGCATTCCTACGACTTGGTGTTCATGGACTTGATTTGCCTGCTGCAATGGTTCAATCCGTTTGTGTGGCTGTTTCTCAAGGAGTTGAAAACCGTGCATGAATACGAGGCGGATGCCATGGTGCTGCATTCCGGAGCCGATGCCAAAGGCTACCAATATCTGCTAATCGAGGAAACCATGGGCCGGGACCGGTACCACCTGGCCCATCTCTTTAATACTAACCTTAAAAAACGTTTGACCATGATTCAGAAAAAGAAATTCTCGAAATGGGTCTATGCAAAAGCTTTGTATATGATCCCGCTGGTAACGACTTCCTTGGTCGTGTTCGCCCGGCAGCCAGAGAATCCCGCTTCTTTGGTATCGACGGGGGAACCGGAATCTTCCTTCGCAAAAGCCTTGCCCCAGGAAGGGGATTTGGCAAAACCGGTGAAGCAGGCGAACCCGGACGAACTTGCATCCCCCACCAAGGAGCAAGACACGTATGCTATCCCGGATAAGAGGCCTCAAGCTCCGGAAGGTTTCCTCGATTGGATAAGCCAAGAAATCAAGTATCCTGAAGCATTGCAGAAAACCGGGGCGGAAGCCACCGTTTACGTCGGCTTCACGGTCCGGAAAGACGGCAGCCTTGGTGACATCGAGCCCATGGAACTCCGGATTACCGGCAAGAAAGCAGAGGCGGATTACAGCCTGTTCGAAAAAGAAGCCGTCCGGATCATATCGAAATCCCCGGCATGGACGCCCGGTGAAACGGACGGGAAAAAAGTGGACGTACGCTATGTTCTGCCCCTTGTGTTCAGAGAAAGGAAATAGGCCGATCGAGTAGGCGAACGGGGCTTGGCTGCTTCCGTGTAGACCGGAAGCACCAAGCCTCATTCATGGAATCGATATTCCCTGCCTTTTGCCTCCCCTTCTTAAATCACAAACAAACGACAGCCGACGTAACATAACCACTCATGATAACATGTCCGGAAACGATAATGACACCATCGGACATCACTCCGACTCTGGCATTTTCCATCAGGCATCAATACCTCCTCCACATACTTTCCGTCATTGAAGTCGTAGATGCAAACAAAACACATCTCCCTTTCTATCATTTTATTATAAATTCAAAATATGAAAGCGCCTTGCGCAACAATACCATGAAGGCTTTGCTAAATATAATGTCCGCTATTGTGTTGCTTGAAAAAGCACAGAATTCTCTATTTTTCCTGCCAAACAGGGAGGGACTTCCAGTTCTTTGGAAATCCCATATCTTTAAGGTCAAGCAGACGACAATCAGATTCGAGTAACTCTTTGATATTCTTTTTAAAGCTGCTTCCAGGGCTAATAATATCAAGTATATATGCGATACAAGACAGCTCAGCAAACAACTTGTTCGTGCGTATTTGCCTAATCATAGCTCTATTCATGAACGGATAAAGAGTATCATATGGCAATATTACGCTAACCATAAAACGGCGATTCCAAATACGACTGTGATGAGCACAACAATTTCGGAGATTGGAAATGGCGTGCAACCAATTCTCCAATATAGCTACTTTCTTCAAGCCGAATTGCCCGGTAATATGCTCTTTACGGTTGTCTAACTTTAAAGATTGAAACAAACGACTCAAGGTGGCAAACGACACCACTTCGAGTGCCATCCAGCTTGGCGGCATCGGAGGATTTCCGTATTTAGAATTGTAATGCTTGATAAAATCTTCGTTACTGCGATTCACATCCGTTTCTATATGTTCCATCAAGTCGTCATAGGCGAAACGATATAAACTTTTATCATCATACCAATGGCTGTTACCTGTAGTTTCAGCATAGACCTGTACGATTTTCGCACGCACTGCCACTTCAATCTTTTCAATGGCATTGAATATAAACGAACGCAGCCTGCGGTCAAAACAATAAAGGTCAATGATATCTTTAAAATGAATATCTCTACGAACGAAATTGTGTCCGGAATCCTCACCATTCTCTTGGAACGGATAAGTGTAAGCACGAAGTCGATAGTAGCTAATATTAGAAAGATAAGCAATTGCCTCGTTTTCATCATCAAAAACGAGCCCCCGTTGTTTAAGCCGTACAACTTGTCCAACGATTGTCAACGGTTTCTTGGTATAGTCTATTCGATTGGTCAATTCAATAAGAAGCTACAATATAAAAACTCGAAGACCTCCCCGGGTGCGCTGTTCTACGGGAAGCGTGGGAGGTCATATTAATTGCAAAGATAATACTTTTATTTGATTCTGCTATAGGATGTAAGAAAAAAAAATCTGTTTTGCTCCCCCTGTTTTCAGCTTTCCACCTCCCACTCCTCGATGGTCCCCATTCCGGACGAGAACGAGACCCCGATTTTGAACAGTTGGCGGGAATCGCCCGCATAAGGCCGGGCATAGCCTTTCTCCTCGATTTGGCGCAAGGCATCCACTTCGCTCCGGCGCATCGCTACCACCAACGACTGTATCCAGGAACGCATCTCCTGACGCGGTTGCAAATAATCGTTCGCTTTCGCGCAGCTTTCTCCGCCTCGGCATAGCTCAAACTTCGTTTGGCTCTGCGCTCGGCTTAATCGAAAGGTTCGCCACTAAAGACACAAAGCTTCTTGCCACCTCCTTGTTCGGGAAGTCCAATTGGAAAGTCCCGAACTCGGCATCATATTTCTTGATAGTCAAATATCCGCTCTGATATATCATCGGAAGCGGCTTCTCCACCGTGGCCCTGTAATCCACAAATTCCTGCGGGGCGTAATAGCGCCCCACCAAACGGTCCAAGCCCTCCTGCGAATGAGACAACAACCGAATCAGATAGGTAGGGTTCCCCGTACTGAACCAGAACGACCCCAAATCCTGATCGTTGAACGCCCGCAACAAGCTGTAGGGGTTGTAGATGTCGGTCATCCGCTTACTGAAATGATACCCGTCGTACATGTCTTTCAGCCTCGCCAGCATCTCTTCCCGGCTACACCCCTCGGACTGCGCCAACTGGGTCACCGGTCCGGCAAAATATTGCTCCAACTCCTCCTGGGTAATCCCGCAAATCGCCTCGTAAGCCGCGTTCATACTGATATCGGTGGCCTGGTTGAAACCGCTGAACACGCTCACCTGCGAAAACTTGGTCACCCCCGTCAACAACACGAATTCCAAATCGGCATCGGCCAGCTTGAAAACCGAGTAGAATGCCTTCAGAATATCCCGATGACGATCTCCTAACAAGCATTCCTGTCCGTTCAAAGTGGTTTTGCAACCGGTATCGAGCACATCCAGCAACGGCTTGTCGTACTCGTCCACCAGCACCACGCAACGACGGCCATATCGCTGGTGCGCCTGCCGCAAGACGTAGGAGAAACGGTCTCCGAGAATGGTCGCTGCCGGGTTCTTGCCAAATCGAGTTCCCATCCCGACACGTATTGTTCCAGTTTCCCCTCCAGTTGCCCGGATGCCAAGAAATCCACCCCGTTGAAATCCACATGGGACACCGGGTATTCAAGCCATTCGGTCTTCAATTCCGCCATCGCCAAGCCCTCGAAAAGTTCCTTCCGGCCCTCGTAATAGCTTTTGAGCGTGGAGACCAGAAGGCTCTTGCCGAACCTCCGAGAGCGGCTCAGGGAATACACCCTTCCCGTCTTGACCAAGCGGTAAACCAAATCCGTCTTGTCCACATAGAAGAGACCATCTTCCCTGATTTTCTCAAACGTCTGTATTCCAAGCGGGTATTTTAACATATGTTCCAAGTCATATGCAGAAAACGAGCGAACCGGTACTTTTATGGTGAACCGGCCCTTCTGTAGCTAAGTTACGAAAAATCCTCTCTGGTAAAATACACCGGCTTGAACTCCGGCACGTTCAAGGAAGCCACCAAACGCTTGTAAGCCTCCAATTCGAAACTCCCGCCTTTGATCAGCATCTCGAAACTCCCGCCGAAATAAGACAGGAATTGCCCGGTCGGGCGATAGCCGTTGCGGAGGTAAAATCCCCGACGATGGACACGTTGGAGGTTGTTCCCCGCCTTCTCGTCCGTCATCTCGATGTCCACCAACTGCTTGTAAGCCGGATAAATCCGGGGAAGCTCCTGCAAGGCCGCACTTCCGTATCCCTGGGAACGCAAACCGGCTTCGATGGCAAAAAAAGAAAGATAAGCCAAGTCTCCATGCGGCACCACGACCATGAAACCGATAAAGCCCGGCGTGTCGTACAAGGCCCAGAAATCGAAATAGCCCTGCCCGGCCCTTTCCAGCAAATATTTCGTTTCCACGTATTCCCCCGGAGGGAAAGCCTCCCGGTTCAAGTTGTCGAGCCTTGCCATGTCGGCAAAGCCAGGTTCCACCTTCCTGAATTCCATAACAGTATCCTCTTATCTGCCTACAAAGATAAGGATACGGCTCCAATCGGGACAAACCAACCGGAATCAACACACCTGAACTCCAAAATCCATACTAAAAAAGGGGCCGCACCGCGGACATTGCCACGGTACAACCCCTGAAACTCCCGCCCCGTCTCATCAAGGCGAAAGCAAACGC
Source organism: uncultured Bacteroidales bacterium (assembly GCA_944320465.1). GTDB lineage: Bacteria > Bacteroidota > Bacteroidia > Bacteroidales > P3 > Pullibacteroides. The sequence goes on from CALUHO010000023.1 coordinate 13,371, forward strand.
TGGAAAATTTGTTTGTTTGGCGCAAACAGCCTCTTAGAACAACTTATCCAGCAAACCGTCCTCCACGAGGTTCGGCATCGTCACCTTCAGACCCGGATTGGCATCCATGGCCCGCTTGATCGCGAACATGGCACCCTCGTTGCGGGCCCAGGAACGGCGCGAAATGCCGTTGTTCACATCCCAGAAAAGCATCGAACGCAAACGGCGGTCGGCATCGGCCGAACCATCCAGCACCATACCAAAGCCCCCGTTGATCACTTCGCCCCAGCCTACGCCGCCTCCGTTATGCAAGCTCACCCAGGTAGCTCCCCGGAAAGAGTCGCCAATCACGTTCTGGACCGCCATGTCGGCACAAAACGAAGAACCATCGTAGATATTGGCCGTTTCCCGGTAGGGAGAATCCGTCCCCGACACATCGTGGTGGTCACGCCCCAGGACCACCGGAGCCGACAAACGCCCGTCCTTGATGGCCTCGTTGAAAGCCGCCGCGATACGGGTACGGCCTTCGGCATCGGCATACAAGATACGAGCCTGGGAACCCACCACCAACTTGTTGGCCTTGGCACCCTTGATCCAAGTGATATTGTCGTGCATCTGCTGCTGGATTTCCTCCGGCGACTCCTTGGCCAGCTGCTCCAAAACCTCCATGGCCAGATGATCGGTCACATCCAGATCTTCCGGCTTGCCCGAAGTGCAGACCCAACGGAAAGGCCCGAAACCATAGTCGAAGCACATCGGCCCCATGATGTCCTGCACATAGGAAGGATATTTGAAAGTCCCGTCCGGATTCATCACATCGGCCCCTGCATGGCTGCTTTCAAGCAAGAACGCGTTCCCGTAATCGAAGAAATACATGCCCTTGGCAGCGCAGGCATTGATGGCGGCCACCTGGCGGCGCAAGGAAGCATAGACCTGTTCCTTGAACTTTTCCGGTTCCTCGCTCATCATGCGGTTGCTTTCCTCCAGGCTCAAGCCCGCCGGATAATAACCTCCGGCAAAAGGATTGTGCAATGAACTCTGGTCCGAACCGAGGTCCACCTGGATATTGTTCTTCACAATGTATTCCCACATGTCCACCGCGTTGCCGAGATAGGCGAACGACCGGGCCACCTTTTCTTCCCGAGCCTTGGCCACGCAGGCGAACAGCTCGTCCAAATCCTCATGAATCTCATCCACCCAGCCCTGCTCGTAACGCTTGCGGGCCGCCTTCGGGTTGATTTCGGCCGTCACCGAAACCACCCCGGCAATGTTCCCGGCCTTGGGCTGGGCACCGCTCATGCCGCCCAGACCGCAGGTAACGAACAAAGTCCCCGCCGCCTTCTTGCCGATACGGCGTGTGGCATTCAAGACAGTGATCGTGGTCCCGTGCACGATGCCTTGCGGGCCGATATACATGTACGAACCTGCCGTCATCTGGCCGTACTGCGTCACACCCAAGGCATTGTAACGTTCCCAGTCGTCGGGCTTGCTATGGTTGGGAATCATCATCCCGTTGGTCACCACCACCCTCGGCGCGTCCTTGTGCGAGGGGAAAAGCCCCAGCGGATGCCCCGAATACATGACCAAGGTCTGCTCGTCGGTCATTTCCGACAGATATTTCATGACCAGACGGTACTGCGCCCAGTTCTGGAAAACGGCCCCGTTCCCGCCATAGGTAATCAGTTCATGCGGATGCTGGGCCACGGCAGGGTCCAAATTATTCTGGATCATCAGCATGATAGCTGCCGCCTGACGGCATTTGGCCGGATACTCCTCGATAGGGCGGGCGAACATCGGGTAATCCGGACGGAAACGGTACATGTAAATGCGCCCGTAGGTTTCCAGTTCCTCGGCGAACTCCGGCGCCAAGACCGCATGGTGCTTGGCGGGGAAGTAACGCAAAGCATTGCGCAGTGCCAATTTCTTCTCTTCGGCGCTCAGGATGTCCTTGCGCTTGGGCGCATGGTTCACACTCGTATCATACGCCTTAGGTTCAGGCAATACATCGGGAATCCCTTCCCGGATGGATTTTTGAAATTCTTCAGTGGTCATATCGTTACTTTTTCAAATCTTATCTTTTCTTCTTGGGGGATGAACCCATCGCCACATATCGCCATACGCCCCGAGCCGCAACCGCCAATATCACACGCCCCTCTACGCGCCATCAAACATCCAATCGACACTCGAACCGGACAACGAAGCAGCATCCGCCGGCGTGTCAGAACAGGCAAGATACAAGGCCGCCGAGGGTGCGGATGAGGGATTCAGTACGTGACCGAATCCTCATCCCGAAAGGCAGTGCAAACCGATCGCAGAACCAAGCTTGCTTGGGCTATGCCGAGATGTAGCCTGCCTTTCGGCGAAGCCAAAGCAACGCCGTAGATTGCCCATTATCACACGCCAGCCTTCTTCCGGCCAAATACCGAAATATGCACATACCTCCCCGGATTCAGCCGCAAATCTTCCAACAACAGGTTCAGCTGGCGGGCCGACTCTTCCAGGTTCCAATACAGGGAATCTTCCACCAACAACTTGCCCGCGCTGCCTTCCCCGGCATTCAATCCGGCCAGCAAAGCCCGGGTCTGCCCCAAGGTCTCCGACAAGGAACGGACCATGTCCCCGATGCCAGCCTGGGCAATCGTGTCGCTGATGGCCGCAAAATTCCCTATCATCGCGGAAATCTCGCCCTCGCTTTCATGCAAGGTCCGGCTCAGGCTCTCCACATGTGCCATCGTGGCATTTATCCTCGGGCCGTTATCAGCCAGAATCCTGTCCACACGGCCCGTCACGCTTTCCAGATTGTTCACCGAGGCCGAAAGCGCCGCCGGATCGATGCCCGACAGAATGGAATCCACCGAACGCAATATGCTCGAAAGCTTCTGCTCCAAGGGTGCCAGCTGCGCCATCAAATCCGGCACCGACTGTCCTTGCATGTAATCGCCCGACTTCATCATCTCCGGGCTATTCCCCAAATGCAGCACCACGCCCGAACCGCTCATCAGCCCCAAGGACTCAATCGAAGCCACCGTACCCTTATTAATAGGATACTTCTTCAAGACCCCGATGCCGACTTTGATCCTATGGTCGGTATCCGAAACGAATTCGATTTCGCTCACCCGGCCCACCTTCTTCCCATTAACCACTACCGGTCCGGAAATATTGATACCGCCCGCCGTCTCGAAAACCGCATAGAAGGTGTTCTCCTTGGTCAGGATATTGCGCCCTGCCAGAAAGAATCCCACCCAGACGAACAAGGCGATGATGATAATCGACACCAAGCCTATTTTCCACTCCTTGGTCATATAAACCTTGTTTCCCGAACTCATCCGTTCAAAATTTTAAATAAAACAAACTCCGCCTCTACAATACGCCGCAAACACACACCCATTCACCTATCGGACAGGCAAATCCATACTACCGCCCCGCTTTCTCCTTCGCTTTATCCACCGCAATGCTTCTCCCATTCTCGAACGCCACAATGAAAGCTGAAGCGTAACCAGCCTTCTTGGCCTTCTGCAAAGCCTTTTCAATCTGCAAATAGGAAGATGCGGACGAATAATAGTACTTGTACAGCTTGCGCAAAGAATCATAAGAGCGGCTCAAATCCGACAATCCATTGAAATTGTAAGGCTTCAGTTCCAATTGACGGCTCGAAGCCGCAATCTGCACCTTGAACACGATCCTGGCCGAAGAAGCCGCATCCGGAGCCGCGCTCTCGGAACGGAACTCCGAATCCCCGGCCTCGACAGACGAAGAACCGGATTCCTTGCCCGAAACCGAAGCCTCAGCAGAAGCGTCCTCGCTGGCCAAAGATGCCGACGATGCCGCCACCCTGCTGTCAATCCGTTCCTTATACTTTGAAAACGCATCCAAAAGGCATTGCGCCACCTTGTTCTGACCGGCTTCCGACGAAAGGAACTTTTCTTCCGCCGGATTGCTCAAAAAGCCAAGTTCCGTCAAGACAGAAGGCCGGGCCGATTTCCACAACACATACAATCCCCCCTGCTTGATGCCCCGGTTCGGAGAAGACGGAATCCGGTTCTTGTACAGGCTCTGCAACTCATCGGCAAAATATATGCTGTTCTCGAAACCGGCATCCTGATGCACGGTAGCTGTCACGACATCCAACCAAGACTGGCTATAGTTGGCTTCATGATTCTGTTCCTGATAAATAACAGCGTTTTCCCGCTGAACTTCCGCCAGATTGGCCGCATCCTTATGCGAACCTCTCAACCAAGTTTCCGTCCCTTTGGCCGAAGGATTATCCACTGCATTGCAATGAATCGACACAAACAAATCCGCATGGTTGTCGTTGGCTATCTGCCCTCTCCTCCACAACTCAATGAAACGGTCATCGCTCCGGGTATAAACCACTTTGACATCAGGATATTTCTCTTGCACCAATTTCCCGAATTTCTTAGACACGGACAAAACGACATCCTTTTCCAACGTCGTCTTGCCATGACAGCCCGGATCCTTGCCCCCATGCCCGGGATCGATAACCAAAACATCCACTTTGTCGGGTACGATTTGCGCTCGAACCGGCATCGCCACCGCCAAAGAGAAAACAACAGACAGGAGTACTCTCCAATATTTCATAAACAACAGTCTTTGAGCTGACTTCCCATTCCGACAAAAAGCCCGGAAGCCTACGGCATTGAGTATATTGAGGGATTTACGTACTTTTGCCGCTTATGCACAAGTGGCAAAAATACGCAAAATTTCGGGCATACGGGATATGGCTGACCGGGATATTCTGCATCCTGCTTTACGCCTGCTCCTCCTCCCGCCATACGGGGGCAGGGCAAGCAGCATTCCTGCCCAGCCCGGCCTCTCCGGTGCAATTGCCTCCTTCCGACAGCGGAAAATCCGTCCCTGCCACGCTCCTTCCCATGCTTTCCGATACTGCTTCCCATAACGGTCCCGACAGTCTCGGAACCTTGCAAGACACCCTTGTTCCTCCTGCCGATTCCATATCCTCGGCCTTGCCGGAACCACTCAACGACAGCAATTGGATCCGGCAAAGTTCTACCATCGAAGATGTCTTGGATTATACAGCCAGCGATTCTGTCTATGTCAATATGAAGACCCGGATAGCCCATCTGTATTCCGAGGCCAAGGTCAATTACACCGGATTCAACCTGGAAGCCAACTACATGGAAATCAACCTTCCAAAATCCGAGATTTTAGCCCAACCCACAAAAGACACCGCTGGCCTGGATATGGGGATCCCCCATTTTGAAGACGGATCCAACACTTTTGATGCCAAGGAAATACTCTACAATTTCGACACCGAAAAAGGGATTATCAAGGACGTGATGACCCAACAGGAAGAAATCTATGTCCACGGGAACGTAGTCAAAAAGTATGAGAATGATGTGACTTTCATCAAAAACGCCCGTTTCACTTCATGTGATCTGGAAGTACCTCATTTCGACCTGCGGGCCTTCAAAGCCAAAATCGTCCCGGAAAAAAGCATCGTCCTGGGATCGGCCATGATGTTCATAGAAAATATCCCCACCCCCATCGTGCTGCCGTTCGCGGTCCTCCCCAACCAGAAAAAGCGGAAATCCGGCATCATCATTCCCAGTTTCGGCCAGACACGCCGCGCCGGCTTCTTCTTCGAGGGATTGGGCTTCTACCTGAATATAAACGATTACTTTGACTGGAAAATAGAAAGCGATGTTTACACCAGCGGCAACTGGGAAATCCGGTCGGAATTCCGCTATGCCATGCGCTACAAATTCAGCGGGAATTTCAATTTCGGCTACTCATGGATTTACCAAGGAGAACGAGGGATGCCGGACCGGCCCCACCAGAACGGCCTCAAAATCCAGTGGTCGCATTCCCAGGACTCCAAAGCCCGCCCCAACAGCCGCTTTTCAGCCAGTGTCAACTACACTAACAGTACGTACAGCAGCTATTCCAACTCTTTGAACGATTACCTGACCAACACCACCTCTTCCAATATTTCTTACTCTTTGGACTTTGCCCAGAAACTCCACCTTTCGCTAAACGCCAGCGCGGACTACAACACCAATACCCAAGCATTCAACATCACCTTGCCGACCATCAGCCTGACAGTGGACCAGTTATACCCTTTCCGCCGCAAAAAGTCGGCCGGGAAACGCCGCTGGTACGAAACCATCAGTTTCAACTACAGCATTCTGGCGCAGAACAGAATCAACGCTACCGACACCAGTTTGTTCAGTCGCGAAACCTTGCAGAACATGAACAACGGGATCCAGCAGACAGCCAAATTGGCCAGTACAATCAAGATTCTCAAACACATCAATTGGAACAACACTTTCAACTACAACGAATACTGGTATCTCAAAAACACCGAGCAATACTACGACTTTGAAAACGACGAATTAGTTTACCAAGACCACCACGGATTCAAGACAACCCGGCAATTCAGCTACAACACTAGCTTTTACCTGAACCTCTACGGAATGTTCAATTTCCGGAAAGGCCCCGTCAAAGCCCTCCGGCATGTCATAACGCCAACGATAGGGTTCACATACCATCCTGATTTCAGCACCCCTTTCTGGGGCGCTTATTCCACCTATACCGACCCCAACGGAGTTGTCCACCTATACTCGAAATACGCCAACAACATCTATGGAGGGCCTCCTTCCGGTGTTGTGGGAAGCCTCAACTTCTCTATCAAGAACACTTTCGAGATGAAGGTCCTCAGCAAAAAAGATAGCGTGAATCCTGAAAAGAAAGTAAAACTGATCGACAACCTGACCATCAGCAGCTCCTACAATCTGGCCGCCGACTCCCTGCGCTGGGCGCCTCTCACTATCAATGCCCGGACCATCCTCTTCCAGAGGCTCAATATAAACGTAGGCGCTTCATTCGATTTTTACAAGGTGGACAAGAATGGAAACCGCTACAATGAGTTTTTCTGGGTCAACAACAAACAAAAAGGCCTTCGTTTCACCCGGACCGACTTCTCTGCCTCTTTGAGCTGGAACCTCAACCCCAAGGCCAAGCCAAAAGAAAATCCCCAGACCCAAGAGATTCCGGACAATCCTTTCTACGCCTCTGATTTGTACGATCCCACCGATATTTTCCTGCAACCCATCGACTTCAAGGCTCCATGGAATCTGAACATCGGCTACAACCTGAACTATATCATCACGCCTAACACCCAGACCGGCAAGCTGCAGCACGATTTAATCCAGACCATCACCCTTTCAGGCAATGTCAAAATCACCGATAAATTCTCGGTCAACTTTGGTACTGGCTTCGATGTCCAAGCCAAGAAATTCACTATCACGACCCTTACTTTCAGCCGGGACCTGCATTGCTGGGAAATGGGATTCTACTGGGTTCCTTTCGGATACCGGACTCAATGGAACTTCCATATCCGTGTCAAGAGTGCCATCTTCCAAAGCATGAAGCTTGAAAAGAGCAAATCGTACATGGACAACTATTACTAAAAAGACCGCGCCACGGTTTCCCCGCAACGCGATCTTCCTGCCCCCATTCCCGATCAGGCCATCCGATGGACTAGAAATAATATTTGAACCCTATTGATGCCCCAAGATTCAGGCCGAAATCCACATTATTGGCTGTAACGTGGGAAGAAACCTCTGCTCCTGCAACTTCTTCCTTGTCTTTAGCATGAACCAAAGCGTATGTGAAATCCCCCGCGCTAAGCGATATGGCGAAATGCTCGGTGGGCTTGATCTCGAAAGACAGGAGAGAGATTCCGAAACCGAACGCAGTAAAGCCCTCTTTATCAACTTCAATCCCGTTCCGTCCCGCAGATTGGCTATTCACCGAACCGAAGCCTATGCTCAGATAGAAGGCCGGCGCATAGTAAAACTTCTCGCAAATAGGCAAATGATAACTGATACCCGGATTGATAGTAAACAAATGCGTGAAATCGTAACAATTTTTGTCTTGCCACTGATCCACGACCCCTGATCGTTCCAGATCATACCCCAAAGCCAGACTCACTTCCAACCTATCCAGCACATAATACCCGAATTCCGGCATAATGGAAAATTTGAATGACCCAGGGACAATTTCCTTCTCCTTGCTTGTTTCATTGCCCTGCACGACCTTGGAGCGATAATGTGTCGAGTTTCCGCTCAACCCCAAGCTACCAGTAATCACCATGTCGCCCTGCTGCTGAGCCTGCAACGGATTGGCCGCAAAAACAGCGGTCAATGCAATAATACCAAGAAAATTCTTTTTCATGACTGTAATTTTTTAGTTTAACATAAAATTGAGTATGTGATTTCCAATTCAATAAAATGCACTTTTTTTTTATTCCGACTTAGAAGCTGTTTAAATTTATTTGTTTGAGGCATCGGGAGGAAATTTCGAGGGATTTTGCCGCGTTTTTCAAAGGAGGATAGCCAAGCTATCTGACGTGAAAAACGCAAGCAAGACCCCAAATAGCCCCCGATGGGCAAACAAAATCCTGAAACCGCCCCCTCAAGATTCATTCTTTTCAGGATTGTAAAAAATTTTAAACAGCTTCTTAATCCTGTTTCCGGTGTAAAAATAAGTAAAATCTTGAAAAAGGCAATCTATTTCCATATTCAAGGTCCGTCCGAAACCGTACCCTCTTTTGCTGCGAAGACAGAAAAAAACGATTTGGGGAAAAGAAAGGCTTTACGTACCTTTGTTCTTAATATGGGTTATTTGGCTTACCAGTATCCGACTGTTTTGCAGAGCAGGAACTCATGCCAAGAATGTCCTGCCCGGCAACGGGGAATATAACTGCCAAAACTTACCGCAAGTTAAACTTATCAAATAAACAAAAATGAAAAAAGTCATTGCCACGGCCAATGCGCCCAAAGCGATTGGTCCTTACAGCCAGGCTATCGAAGCCGGCAACATGTTGTTCATCTCCGGCCAGATTCCCGTTGATCCTGCTACTGGCAAAGTAGTGGAAGGCGGCATCAGCGCCCAGACTGAACAGTCTCTCAAAAACATCAAAGGCATTCTGGAAGAAGCCGGGTATACCTTCGACAACATTGTAAAATGCACCTGCTTTCTGAGCACGATGGACGACTTTGCTGCCATGAACGAGGTTTATGCCAAATATTTCACGGCCAATCCCCCTGCCCGTGCTGCCTTTGCCGTGCAGAAACTGCCTATGGGCGTATTGGTCGAAATCGAAGCCATCGCTGTAAAATAAAGGCCGGTTCCGCGAAACATCAGGCTGCAAGACTAATCGGACCGGAACGATTTTCCCATCCGGAACAATCCATACGAGACTTGCTTACCGTGCCTGACATCTTAGCCGACCTATCGATACGGTGCGCCGAAAGCTCCCATCGACAGCCAAGGCGCACCGCTAATCCGGTTCCTGGCAAAAGCAAAGGACCGCTTTCCTTTTTCAACCAGCCAATCCATGATGGAACACCAGAAACTCATGCAAGGGGATTCCGCTCTCAGCCAGCAGCAAGGCGTGGAACAGCCCAGCCAAGTCAATCCTAATATCGTCCCACGAAAACGCATAGGGCAAACCAAGCCCATGAAAAGCCCCGAAGAATACCTTCAAGGCATACGGCAAGGTGACCGAAGCCTGCTAAGCCAAGCCATCACCTTGATCGAAAGTACCTTGCCCGAACATCAGGAAATAGCCCAGAAAATCATCGAAGCATGCCTTCCCTACGCCGGGAATTCCCTGCGCGTAGGCATCACCGGCGTTCCCGGTGCCGGCAAAAGCACCTTTATCGAAACCTTGGGGACGCATCTGGCCCGTGCCGGCAAAAAACTGGCTGTCCTGGCCATCGACCCCAGCAGCGCGCGATCCAAAGGCAGCATCCTCGGCGACAAGACCCGGATGGAAGAACTTTCACGAATGGAAAACGCCTTTATCCGTCCTTCCCCTTCGGCGGGTTCATTGGGCGGAGTGGCCCGAAAGACAAGGGAAACCATCATACTCTGCGAAGCAGCCGGATTCGACCATATCATCGTGGAAACCGTAGGCGTAGGGCAATCCGAAACCGAAGCCTGCAATATGGTGGACTATTTCCTTCTAGTCCAGCTGGCCAACTTAGGAGACGAGCTGCAAGGCATCAAACGAGGTATCATGGAAATGGCCGACGGCATCGCCATCAATAAAGCCGACGGGGACTTCAAGCAAAAGGCGGAGCTGGCCAAACGGCAGCTCTGCAATGCCATCCAGCTATTCCCTCCGGCGCCTTCCGGATGGAAAACAACCGTGGAAACCTGCTCAGCCCGCCAAGACGAAGGCATCGACACGATATGGAACCACATCCTGGAATTCGAGCAACATTGCAAACAAAACGGCAGTTTTGAGAAAAGGCGCAAGGAACAGCTGGCCCGTGTAGTCCGCAACAGCATCGAAGAGCATCTCCTCCAGCACTTCTACCTGCATCCCGGCATGGAAAAAGCCTTGACGGAAGCCAAAGAAAGAGTGCTCCAACAGACCCAAAGTCCTTACACAGCTGCCCAAAACCTAATAGACCAATATTTCCAGAACCTCTCCCAAAACAAGGGAGATGAAACCGCAACGACGGAACCCGAGCGTTCCGATGCCCGGAAAAAGACAAACAGAACGCATGGCAAGAAAACATCCGCACCGGCTCCGGCGGCTGCGCCCGCAGCCAGCGTCAGCCCGGTCAGCGTCAAAATATCCCCCGCCTTGCTCAAGAAAGCTTCCCAAATCCCGCATTTCGAGAGCGCACTGGCGGTAGATGCCGCCTGCGCGGGCAATCCCGGCAAGATGGAATACCAAGGTGTCCAGGTCCACAACGGGAAACGCATCTTCCATCAAGGGCCTTTTCCGGATGCCACCAACAATATAGGCGAATTCCTGGCCATTGTCCATGCCTTGAGCTTCCTTAACGCCCATGGATTCCCGGATACGCCGATTTATTCCGACTCGGTGACCGGCCTAGCCTGGGTCCGCAACAAGAAAGCCAATACCAAAATAGCACCTACGGCCAAAAACCACAAGCTGCGGGAGCTGATAGCCCGGGCCGAGAACTGGCTCCGGACGCATACCTACCGGAACCCGGTACTTAAGTGGGATACGGACCGGTGGGGGGAGATTCCTGCCGATTTCGGAAGAAAATAAAGTGCAAGCCGAGAGAGCAAAGCCTCGGATCGGCGAAGCGAAGCCTTTTTTAGGAGAAAAAAAAACGAACTTGTTCGAGTTCTTCAACGGAAAGAGGCTTCAGTGAAGCCAAAGGAAGCTTGAGCTTCGCCGAGGCGGTGCCTTTATTCGCTGCGAAACAGCAACAATAGTGGCGTGTGATAACGGGGGTGAAGCAATGGCAAAAAATAAAGCCGAACACCTGAACAAACATCATAGTAAACAAAAACAAAACCATGAACATAAACCGGCAAAACGACTACCTTTTCGAAGTAAGCTGGGAAGTCTGCAACAAAGTAGGAGGCATATATACCGTGGTAAGCACCAAGGTACCCGCCATGCAGGAACGATTCGGCGACCACTATTTCGCCTTAGGACCCGATGTCTGGAAAGACAAGGGCAACCGGGACTTCGTGGAAGACACGAACCTATATGCCAAATGGCGCAAATACGCCGAAAGCAAAGGGATATTCTTCCGTATCGGACGTTGGAACCTGCCCGGACAGCCCATCGCCATCATGGTCGACTACCGCAGCCTGATCCAGCGCAAGGACGATATCCTGGCCGCAGGCTGGCGGGACTACCGTTTGGACTCCATTTCCGGGCAATGGGACTATATCGAACCCTTGCTGTTCGGATACGCTGCCGCCCGCATCATCCAAAGTTTCTACGAATACATGGTCTTCCCTCAGGAAAAGGTCTATGCCCATTTCCATGAATGGATGACCGGTTCGGGCTTGCTTTACCTGAAAAAATACCAGCCTCAGATTGCCACCTTGTTCACCACCCATGCCACCGTGCTTGGCCGCAGCATAGCCGGCAACGGGCTTCCCCTCTACAGCGAACTCAGGAAATACAATCCGGACGAACTCTCCAACCGCTTCGGCATCCGCGCCAAATATTCGTTGGAGAACCTCTCCGCCCAACATGCGGACTGCTTCACCGCCGTGAGCCAAATCACGAACCAAGAATGCAAAGCCTTCCTCAAAAAGCCGATAGACGTGCTGACACCCAACGGCTTCGATGAACATTTCGTGCCAAGCGGAGCCGATTTTGAAACCAAACGGAAAGCCGCCCGTGCCAAGCTCCGCGAAGTAGCCTCGCAGATTACCGGGCAAACCATAGAAGACGACACCGTCTTTTTAATCAATAGCGGCCGTTACGAATTCAAGAACAAAGGCATTGACCTCTTTATCGACAGCCTTTCCCTGCTCAACAACATGGATGCGCTTCAGCAGAACGTAGTGGCCTTCCTGACAGTTCCCGCCGGACACGAACAAGCGCGAAGCCGTCTGGACCAAAAAGACATCGGACGGGAATTCGAACAGACCTACTGCACCCACCATCTGAGCGACCCGACCAACGACCCGATTCTGAACCGGCTCAGGCTCAGCGGGCTGCAAAACCGTCCTGAAGACAAAGTGAAAGTCATCTTCGTACCCTGCTATCTGGACGGCGAAGACGGCATCTTCAACCTCAGTTACTACGACTTGCTCATAGGCTTCGATGCATCGGTATTCCCTTCCTATTACGAACCTTGGGGATACACGCCCATGGAAAGCATCGCTTTCCGGATTCCGACCCTGACCACATCCCTCTCTGGCTTCGGACGATGGATACTGGACATGCCCGAAGCTCCCCAAGGGGTCGCGGTAGTGCAAAGGGACGACCTGAATGCGCCCGAAGTGGTAGAAAGCATCGCAGGCCACCTGTTGCATTTCTGCCAATCGGATGCCCAAAGCCGCCGCCAGCTCCGGGAAGAAGCCGGCAAGCTATCCAAAGAATTCCTGTGGGAAAGCCTTGCCTCGCATTACGACAAGGCATTCGCGAAAGCCGCATCCAAATGGGAAGCAAGCCCGTCCCTGCTGAGCAAGAAACAGCCGGTCAGCCAGAGCCAGCTATCCCAAACAGCCATCCGAGAACCGGAATGGAGGAAAATACTCATCATCTACCAATTGCCGGAAAAGTTGCAACGACTTAAAGAGCTGAGCAACAACCTATGGTGGTGCTGGCATACCGAAGCGCAGGAATTGTGGAATGAAATCGACCCGCAAGCCTGGGATGCCTGCGGCCATAACCCGGTAGCCCTGTTAGGAAACCTCAGCACCCTGCGGCTGCAACAATTGCAGGACGACGAAGTCTTTCTGGCCAAGTTGGACAAGGTATATCAGGATTTCCAGTCCTATATGAAACAATCCGAACAGAAAACCGGCCCGAAAGTAGCCTATTTCTGCATGGAATACGGCCTGCACGAAAGCCTCAAGATTTATTCGGGCGGTTTGGGCATCCTGGCCGGGGACTACCTCAAGGAAGCCAGCGACAAGAATGTGGACATGGTAGGCGTGGGCCTGCTGTACCGCTACGGCTATTTTGAACAGCAATTGGACGGAAGCGGCAAGCAGAAAGCCGTTTACGCACCCCAAAGCTTCTCCAAGCTGCCGCTCCTGCCGGTCAGGGACGAAAACGGGCAATGGCGGACGCTCAAGATTTCCTTGCCGGGCCGGACCTTGAACGCCAAGATATGGCGGGTACAGGTAGGCCGGGTACCTCTTTTTCTGTTGGATACCGATATCGAAAGCAACTCGGAAGCCGACCGCAGCATCACGCATCAACTCTACGGCGGAGACTGGGAAAACCGCTTCAAACAAGAAATCCTCTTAGGCATAGGCGGTATCCGGACCCTACGGCAGTTAGGCATCGAACCCGATGTATACCATTGCAACGAAGGGCATGGAGCCTTCACCTCCCTGGAAAGACTTCGCGCCTATATCGAAGAACAAGGTCTCGGTTTCTGGAAAGCCAAGGAATTAGTGCGCGAATCCTCCCTTTTCACGACCCATACGCCGGTGCCGGCCGGGCATGATGCCTTCCAGGAAGACATGGTGAGGACCTATTTCGGAGCCTGGGCCGAACGCCTCAAGATTTCATGGCTGGAATTCATGGGATTAGGGCGTATTTCGCCCGAACACACCTGGGACAAGTTCTCGATGAGCCATTTGGCGGTCAACCTCTCGTCAGGCGTGAACGGGGTAAGCCGCATCCACGGGCAGGTTTCCCAGGAAATGTTCGCGCCGCTCTATCCCGGCTACTATCCCAAGGAAGTGCCGGTAGGCTATGTGACGAACGGGGTGCATCTGGCCACCTGGGCGCATCCTGAATGGAAAAGCCTCTTCTGCAAATATTTCGGTTCTTCTTTCCATGAAAATGTTTCCGACCCGGCACAGTGGCAGAAAATACAGGATGTACCCGAAGAGGAAATCGCAGGCATCCGTACCCGCCGCCGCCACGAACTGATCGATTTCGTGAAGAAACGCCTGCAAGAGGAATGGCCGGTACGGGGCGAAAACCCGCAGAACCTGGTCAAGGCGCTCAACCGCCTCAACCCGGACGTGCTCACCATCGGCTTCGCCCGCCGCTTTGCCACCTACAAACGGGCGCATCTCCTGTTCAAGAACATAGAACGCCTCAGCCGAATCGTCAACGACCCGGATCGTCCGGTGCAGTTCATCTTTGCCGGGAAAGCCCACCCGGCCGACGAAGCAGGCCAAGCCTTGATCGCCCAGATCATGGAAGTTTCCCGCCGGGAAGAATTCCTTGGCAAAGTGGTCTTCATCGAGAATTACAATATCGATGTGGCCAAGCACCTGATCCAAGGCGTGGATGTCTGGATGAACACGCCCACCCGGAAGATGGAAGCCTCCGGAACCAGCGGGGAAAAAGCCTTGATGAACGGCGTATTGAATTTCAGCGTGCTGGATGGCTGGTGGGCCGAAGGATACCGGGAAGGCGCCGGCTGGGCCTTGAGCGAGGAACAGACCTACGAGAACACCGCCTACCAAGACGAGCTGGATGCCGAAACCATCTACACCATGCTCGAAACCGAGGTCTGCCCGGACTTCTACGAAGGGCATAAACCGGGCAACAACCCTGTCTGGATCGGGCATATCCGCAACAGCTTCGCCCTGATTGCGCCGCATTACACCATGCGCCGCCAGTTGGACGACTATTACCGCCAGTATTACTACGACCTGAGCGAACGCTACCACCACCTGAGCGGGAACGGCGGTGCCGGATTGGAAAAACTCGGCCAATGGGTGCAGCGCGTAGCCTCCTCCTGGCCGGATATCCGCGCGGTATCCTTCCGTTGCCAGGATTCCACCAACGCGCCTTTGCAGATGGGGCAAGAATGCGTCTTTGAAGTTGATGTCTTCATGGCCGGCCTCCAACCGGAAGAAATCGGCGTGGAAGTGGTTTTCGGGCACAAGGTCAATGACAAAGTACAGGAACTGAGTTCCGTGAAAGCCATGAAACCGACCGCCTTCAAAGACGGAGTGGCCACTTATTCCGCCCGTCTGGTACTGGAAGGCTCCGGCGTTTACGACTACGCGTTCCGGGCGTTCCCGAAGAATGCCGGGAAGGAGCGGGGCAAAGGCTCGCGTTTGCTCAAATGGCTATAATTGCGCAACTTTAACACATCCAACATTATACGATTTTAGACAGGCCGCTGTTGGCGTAACTCGTCTAAATTGTTTAAATTTGCCCGCCGGTTCGGGAAAGGGGTATTTCCCAAAACATTCCCGGACAGGCGGACACGCTTCGACGGCGTCGGAAAAGACGTCTTGAGAGACGGAAAACGGAAAGAAGAGTAGAAGAAAAACAAAAAATCAAATTTCACTATGGAAGATTACAGGGGCAAGGACCGTGAAAAGGAAGAAGTGTACTCCAAGGCTGTAAAGGCAGGGAAGCGTACCTATTTCATGGATGTCAAAGAAACGAAGGCCGGGGATTTGTACCTCACCATCACCGAGAGCAAGAGGATTTTCGATGAAAATCTGAACAAATTCATATACGACAAGCACAAGATTTTCCTTTACAAAGAAGATTTTGAAAATTTTGTGACCGGTTTGCAACAGACCATCCGTTTCATCGAGACCGGCGAAGTTCCGCCTGAAGAACCGGAACAGCCGCGCGAAAGCGGCATGTCGCAGGATGACATGGATTTCGAAAACCTCGGCAATTAGGATTTCCTCCACATCAGCAGGTTCTGACAAGGAATCTTTCTGAGACGGACAAGGGTTGGAACGGACTGAGTCCAGAGGGCTGTGCCATAGCTCGGATTCCTGTTCCGCCCCGTAAAGACTTTGCCTAAAGGGAAAGCCGTTCGGGCATGGACGGCTTTTTCTTTAGGAAGCCATCAACCGCAAACAAACCATAATGAGCAACGTAATTTCCATCGCCAACCAGAAGGGAGGTGTCGGCAAGACCACCTCGGCGGTCAACTTAGCCGCTGCCTTGGCCGCCTTGGACCAGAAAGTCCTTTTGATTGATGCTGATCCCCAGGCCAACGCCACATCCGGAGTCGGCGTGAACCCCGACCATGTGAACGGCAGCCTCTACGAGTGCATGCTGGGTGACATGGCACCGGAAGACGTGGTCCAAAGCACCCGGATCAAAAACCTGGATCTGATTCCCTCCCATGTGGATCTGGTCGGCGCCGAGGTGGAAATGGTCAATCTGCCTAACCGCAACCTAGTGTTGCGAGGCAAACTGAACGAGATCCGCAAGAGATACGACTACATCATTATCGATTGCGCTCCCTCCTTGGGCATCATCACGATGAACGCCCTGTCGGCCTCCGACTCGGCCATCATTCCTGTGCAATGCCAGTATTACGCGCTGGAAGGTTTGACAAAGTTGCTCAACACGATACGAATCGTGCAGAGCCGGTTCAATCCGGACTTGGATTTGGAAGGTATCTTGCTTACCATGTACGATGCCCGGACCCGGCTGTCGAAGCAGGTGGTGGAAGAAGTGAGGACCCATTTCATGAACCTCGCTTTCAATACCTTAATCCACAGCAATATAAAATTAGCCGAAGCTCCCAGTTACGGAATCTCCATTCTGGAACACGATATCAATAGCATCGGTTCCATCAATTACTTGAACTTAGCCAAGGAAGTCTTGCAAAGGGATGCCCAGAAAGCAGCTACGGCTGTAGCCAGGAAAAACGGAGACATGGAAATCGGAAATCCGGCCCAATCCGGTTCCCAGCAATAAAAACACAACGCCATGACAGCTAAGAGACCTGCATTAGGAAGAGGTTTGGATGCCCTGCTGGGCGACAGCCGGCCCGGGAATCCAACCAGGGAGACAGAATCCGTCCCGCTTTCGCCCGATTCGGAAGAAGGAGTTATCGGAGCTATTGCTGCCATTCCTATCGACCAAATCGACGCTAACCCGTTCCAGCCCCGAACCCAGTTCAACGATAACAGCTTGGAAGAACTTTGCCAATCAATCCGTATCAACGGGGTAATCACCCCCATCACGGTTCGCAAGACAGGGCATCGCTACCAGCTCATCTCCGGCGAACGCCGGTTGAGAGCCTCCAAGCTAGCAGGATTAGCAGAAATCCCGGCCTTCATCCGCATGGCCAACGACAACCAGTCGCTCGAAATGGCATTGATTGAGAACATCCAGCGCGAAGACCTCAATGCTATCGACGTGGCCTTGTCGTTCCAAGCCTTGATGGATGCCTACAAGTACAATCAGGACGAACTCAGCAAACGGGTAGGCAAAGGCCGCAGCACTGTAGCCAATTTCCTGCGATTGCTCAATCTGCCAGCCGTCATCCAACTCTATCTCAAAGACAACAAAATCAGCATGGGACATGCCCGTTGCTTGGTCGGCATCGAAAACGAAGAAAAGCAATTGGAGCTTGCTCAAATGGTCATTAAGCAAGATTTGTCCGTCCGCCAATTGGAAAACCTGATCCGCAAAAAGGACGATGGCGGTAGCAAAACACTTAAAGACAAGGTCGTCATACCGGAATGGTGCAAGGAAGCCAAGCAAAAGCTCTCCGACAAGATTTCAGCCAAAATCAGCCTCAAACCAGGCAGGAAGGGCAAAGGAAGCTTGGTCATCGATTATGGTTCCGAAGAAGAATTACAACGGATTTTCAATCTTTTAAATGAGTAAACATTTCCGTTCTTGGACTGTACGGATGCTGTGTTGCTTAAGCTGCATCTTGCTCCTTGCCCTCCAAGGACGGGCTCAATATACGCCCAGACCGGAAGCATCCCCAGCGGGTTTCTTGGCTTTCAATAGCCCTTTGTCCGGAACCGCAAGCGGAGGAACTTGCCATGACGGTTCCAGCATAGGGGCATATTCCGGGTTTTCCACGAAATCCTTTGATAAAACAGATTTTTCAAATCCCGGCGGATTCCGCTTCTCCAACGAGTTCTATTCGGCCTCCGATCTATTCTCTACCGAGAAACTGTTTTCTACCGATGCGCTCGCTTTCTTCAAGAAACCCAAACAAGACACACTGTTTGAAGCCTCGCCGGGCGTGGATCCCAAGCTCCTCACTTTCAAGCAACGGAATTCGGGCGCATTCAAGCGAAAGAAAAAAGGAGGATTGAAGTCTCCCGGCATGGCCGCGCTTTGCTCGGCTGTCGTGCCAGGCTTAGGGCAAATCTATAACGGACAGTGGTATAAAACGCCTGTCATTTATGCCGGTGCGGCGGTCTTAGCCTATTTTACCGATGACATGCTGAAAAACCGGAACATCTACCAAGATGAAATCAAACTCCGTACGGACTCTACCGCTACCAATTTCAACCCGGATTTGACAAGTTACTCGCTCAACGAACTCTTGGAACTGCGCAACTACTATGAACACAACTTCGAGCTGTGCATCATCATTGCCGGAGCGGTCTATCTGCTCAATATCGTCGATGCGATCGTCTATGCGCACCTCTCCTCCTTCAACGTAAACCCGAACCTGGCCATGTCGATAAAACCCTACGCCCGGACCAATTTCCATATCCGCAACGGTTTCCCCATGGATGCAGGAATCAAGGTCTGCCTTACCTTGAAATGAACATGGCATAAATCGACCCTCAATTGACCTTCAAAAAATGAAACAACTCCAAATAGCCCTGCTCGGTTACGGGAAAATGGGCAAGGAAATAGAAAAGACAGCTTTGGAACGGAATCATTCCATCATCGCCTTCATCGACAATGAACAAGACTGGCAGGAAAAGGCTTCGTTGCTGGCGCAGGCCGATGTGGCGATTGATTTCAGCACGCCCTCCGCAGCACCGGGCAATATCGAACGCTGTTTCCAGCACCACCTGCCCATCGTGGTCGGCACTACCGGCTGGGACAAGACAATGCCGGAAATCCGAGAACGCTGCCTGGCCGAAAGCCAAAGCCTGTTCACAGCCTCCAATTTCAGCATCGGGGTCTATATCTTCATGGCGACGGCCCGTTTCCTGAGTTCCAAAATGGAACAGCAAAGCGCATACCACGCAAGCATCGAGGAGATTCACCATATCCATAAGTTAGACAAGCCCAGCGGAACGGCTATCACCTTGGCAAAGAACGTCATGGACTGCCATTCCAGATACAAGGACTGGCAATTAGAGGAAAGGCCTGTTTTAGCGACCCAAGACGGACAAGAGGCCGGACGTTGCCCCGGAAACGCCCAAATCCCTTGCCCGGCGGTTCCCGATGGCCTCCTCCCGATTGTCAGCCTGCGCGAAGGGGAGACCGTAGGCACGCACCGGCTTTTCTTCGATTCGGCCATCGACACCATCGAATTGAGCCATACGGCCAAATCTCGCCAAGGATTCGCCGTAGGGGCGGTCATGGCTGCCGAATGGCTTCCGGGAAAAACCGGATGCTTCGGGATGCAGGATCTGTTAGGTTTCTAAAGGTTTCCGACAGGCTCGATGCTTGTTTTCCCCTCCTCGGCCGTACTCCCCGACCGCAATGGATGACACGATATACAGCCCGTCTTTTTCTTATAGTTACCCTTATATTCCAGAACCCACCATGACACTTTCCTTCATTCGCTATAACTTGAAACGGTCCTTGTCAGGAAAAAGAATCACTGCTTCGCTTTCCTGCCTGCTCGCGCTAGGCTTGATGCCCTCTGCAGCACAGAACGCAATGGAAGAGAATGCCAATACCCTGCGGCAGGACTCGACGGCATCATCCCCGTCAAGCCCTGCCGCGCGTCAAACGGCATCCATCCTGCCCGGATGCGTTGCAAAAGGATTCCCCGCCATCCCCTACCCGAGCAAGAAAGACCTCCACAGCCCGGAAATCAACCGGATCATCCATAAGATGTCCATCGAGGACATGGCGGCGCAGACCATGGTGCTCCGTTCCAAAGCCAAGCCCGAGGCCAAATACGTCAAACAGATGCAGGGCCTATTGTCCAAGCATCCTTTCGGCGGCATCTGCTTCTTTGCCGGGAAAACCGGAGACATGCTCCAGCTGCAACAGGCCTACCGTCAAGCCTCCGAACTTCCGCTCTGGATGAGCATCGACGGGGAGACCGGGCCGGGAATGCGGCTCACCGACATAACGCGCTTCCCGCTCCAACAAGCCTTGGGCGCCATCTCGGACGAAGAGCTTGTCTATGCGATGGGGCGGCAAGTGGGCCGCCAATGCCGTCTGCTGGGGATTCAATGGAACTTCCTGCCAGATGCCGACGTGAACAACAACCCGGGCAACCCGGTCATCAACACCCGTTCCTTTGGCGAAGAACCCGAACGGGTAGCCCGGCTCGCCGGACTCTATCTCAGCGGATTGCAAGCCGAGGGCGTGATGGGTTCGGCCAAGCATTTTCCCGGCCACGGGGATACCGAGACCGACTCCCACCATGCGCTGCCGCTGATTGCCCATAACCGGCAACAGATGGACAGCATCCACCTATTGCCGTTCAAGGAACTGATAAAGCAAGGCGTGGAAAGCGTCATGGTGGCGCACTTGAACCTGCCCGCCTACGACAGCAACGGATTGCCCTCCTCGCTCAGCCCGGCGATAGTGAACGGCCTGCTGCGCGAAGCACTCGGTTATCGAGGCTTAGTCGTGACCGATGGCTTGGAAATGGCCGGGGTCCGCTCCGCCTTGGATGGGATACCGGGAATGCCGGACTTGGAGGAAGGCTCGGTGGAAGTCCAAGCACTGGTAGCCGGTTGCGACGTGCTGCTGCTGCCTGTAGATCCGGAAGCCGCCATCCGCGCCATCGCCAAGGCCGTCAAAAAAGGCATACTGCCCAAGGAACGTTTGGAAGATGCCTGCCGCCGTATCCTGTATTACAAACTGGCCCAGCAGCAGCGAATGGATTTCGACAGCTTCCCCTCGGATTTCTCCCGGCAAGAGACGGAGCGTTTCCTGAACGACTCCATCAACACGGCGGATGCCGCGACCTTAAGGCAAGCCATCTATGACCGCAGCGCGACCCTGGTGGAAAATTTCGGCCGTCTGCTGCCGTTGCCGGCCTACAGCTATCCCGACAAGCTTTGCATCAATATCGGCTACGGGAGCGGTTCCCGCTTTGCGATGCGGCTTCTGGGCTACGAGCCGGAACTCCGGCAAATCAACCTGCACCGGGATTTCGATTTTGAAAAGACTTTCAACAAGGATTTCCAGAAGAAAGCGGAACAGAGCGACCTCCTGATAGTCTGCATCACCAATACCAATTACAGCCCGGCCAAGAATTACGGCATCACGCCCCAGACTGTCCGCTTGGTGGACAGCCTTCAGAATTTCGGCAAACCGGTCGCCCTTGTGGTGTTCGCGCCGCCTTACGCCTTGAAGCCTTTTTATGAGATGCCCAAGATTCAGGCCATCCTCTGCGGATACCAGGAAGTGGCAGAAAGCCAGATTGCCTGCGCCGACATCCTCACGGGAAGATTGGGTGCCAGCGGCCGCCTTCCGGTCAGCATTGCCAAATACTGGCCCGCCGGGCATGGCATCCAGACCCAAGCCACCCGTTTCGGCACCCGCCCCGCCTGGGAAACAGGCTTGGACCCAGCGGTATTCCCCCGCATCGACTCCCTGATCGAATCGGCCATCGGCCAAGGCGCCATGCCCGGCTGCCAAGTCTTCGTGGCCAAGGACGGCATGGTGGTCTATGACCGCAGTTTCGGGTATCCCACCTACGACAGTTCGGGGCCTGCGGTAGAAACCGGCGACCTCTACGACATAGCTTCCCTGACCAAAATCATGGCGACCACGCTGGCTTACATGCGGATGTACGAAGACGGCGTTTACGATTTAGACGAACCGGTCTCGGACTTCCTGCCCCGGTTAAGACGGACCGACAAACGGAACATCACTTTCCGGGAACTGCTTTCGCACCAATCGGGACTCAAATCCTATATCCCTTACGTGGACCTGGCCGAGCCGGTCTGGAACGGGATGCCTGTCTTCGACTCCCTGCCCTCGGCCCAGTATCCGTTGCAAATCGCCGACAGCCTCTACCTGCAGGCCGGTTACGCCGCCCATATCCAGGAGCTGATTGACAAAAGCCCGGTAAACCGCCGCAAGCCCTACGTCTATAGCGACTTGGGATTCTATTACCTGAACGAAGCCTTGCAAGTGCTCGCCGATACCTCGCTCGATGCCTACGTGGAGGAAAACTTTTACCGCTTCCTCGGCCTGGAGAACATCGGCTTCCATCCTTTGGAACGCTTCGAACCAGCAAGAATCATGCCCACCGAAAACGACACGGTGCTTCGCCACCGCCAAATCCGGGGCTTCGTCCATGATCCGCTGATTGCGCTGACGGGAGGCGCGGGCGGTTCGGCCGGACTGTTCTCCAACGCCCATGATGTCGGGGTCATTGCCCAGATGCTGCTGCAAGGCGGGGAATATGGCGGCATACAGTATTTCAATCCCGGAACGGTGGACCTCTTCACCTCCAACGAGTTCAGCCCCGAAGACAACCGCCGGGGCGGAGGATTCGACAAGCCGCCCGCCGACACTTCCCTGCCCTCTCCTACCGCGCCTTCGGCATCGATTTCCAGCTTTGGGCATAGCGGCTTCACCGGTACGTATTTCTGGGTGGACCCCGCCGACGGCTTGGTCTATGTGTTCCTATCCAACCGGGTCTATCCTTCAGCCGGAAACAACCTGCTGACCACGCTGAGCATCCGGACCACGATCCAAGAGTACCTGCACCAAGCCTGCACGAATCGTCAAAAAGGGAACATCCGAAACTGAACATGCCCCAATTCCCCAAAATCCGGATTCTTTTGCACCATATCGAAATTTAAGTTACCTTTGTTTGCCTCGTAGGAATACCGGTTTCGCCGAAGTGCCTCAACCTCAATCCTACTTGAACCCGAATCGGTCATTAGACTTCGATACCAGCAACATAAGAGGCAGCTTCACCGAGTATATTTTCAAAACAAAGTCTGGATATACCCGGCCATTTCAAAGAACAAGTAATTAATATTCATCGGGGCAGGATGCCATAAGTCTTCTTGCCTCCCATAAAATCGTGTTTTCCCAATGAAAGCAACAACAAAACAAGCTCCAGACTGGAAAGTCAAGGTGGGCTTAGCAGAAATGCTGAAGAACGGGGTCATCATGGATGTGACCAATGTGGAACAGGCCAAGATTGCCGAAGATGCCGGAGCCATCGCGGTAATGGCGTTGGAAAGAGTTCCTTCTGACATTCGCGCCCAAGGCGGTGTAGCCCGTATGAGCGACCCCAAGATGATCATGGAAATCAAGAAGGCGGTCAGCATCCCGGTCATGGCCAAATGCCGTATCGGGCATATCGCCGAAGCCCAGATCCTGCAAGCCCTGGATATCGACTTCATTGACGAAAGCGAAGTGCTGACGCCGGCAGATGAAGAATTCCACATCAACAAGCACGATTTCAAAATCCCGTTTGTCTGCGGATGCCGCAATCTGGGCGAAGCCTTGCGCCGTATCGGGGAAGGCGCCGCTATGATCCGCACCAAGGGCGAAGCCGGAACGGGCAATATCGTGGAAGCCGTGCGCCACATGCGGGCCGTGATGAGCGGAATCCACCGCTTGCAGGCTTGCAGCAAAGAGGAACTGATGACCGAAGCCAAGAACCTTGGAGCTCCTTACGATCTGGTTTGCTATGTGGCTGAACACGGCAAGCTGCCGGTGCCTAATTTCTCGGCAGGGGGCGTAGCCACGCCGGCCGATGCGGCTTTGATGCGTCTGTTAGGAGCCGAATCGGTATTCGTGGGTTCGGGCATCTTCAAGTCTTCCAATCCCAAGAAGGTGGCCAAAGCCATTGTAGAAGCCACTACCAACTACATGGATGCCAAGAAGCTGGCGAAGTTGTCCGAAAACCTGGGCGAAGCCATGCACGGCATTGATGTAAGGCAGTTGGATGACAAGCAGCTTTTCGCGAACCGCGGCTGGTAATAGCGGCGCATCAGAATGGGCAATCCGGCTATGCCGAAGACCGGCTGCACCTCGGCATAGCGCAAGCAAGCTCGGCTCTGCTCTCGGTTTGCACGGCCTTTGCTTCGTTGCTATCGAGTCTCGAACTCAGTGCCTTGCATCTTACCCATTCTGATACACCGCCGAAGATTCACTGCGCCCGGTATATGAGAAGACCGACACGAAAAAGTCCGTTCCATATATCGGGTGCGACTTTCAAACCAAATTCTTCCCACAATAACTTTTCATGAAAACGATTGGAATCTTAGGAATACAAGGTGCCATTGAAGAGCACGAAGCCATGTTGCAGTCGATAGGATGCAACACGCGCTGGGTCAAGGAAGCCAAAGACCTGCGCAGCATCGACGGAATCATCCTGCCCGGCGGGGAAAGCACCTCGATGGGCAAGCAATTGGAATGGTCGGGCCTGATGGAACCCCTGCGCAAGGCCATCGCCAAAGGGATGCCCGCCTTCGGCACCTGCGCCGGCATGATCCTTCTGGCCAAGGAACTGGAGGGAAACAACCTGCAAAGCCGCCTCGGCCTGATGAACATCGTGGTAAAAAGGAACGCTTACGGCTCCCAGCTCGACAGTTTCGTCACAGACTTGAACGTAAAAGGCTTTGCCCAACCGCTCCCGGCGGTATTCATCCGAGCGCCCCGCATCGAAGCCTGCGGCGAAGGGGTCGAAACCCTGGCTTCCTACAAGGAGCATCCCGTCTTGGTACGCCAAGGGAACATGATGGCCGCCAGTTTCCATCCCGAACTGACTGACTGCACGAATCTGCACCGGTATTTTGCCGATCAGATGGTCTCTGAATAAGGCATTCCCTAAACCCGAATCGCTCAAAAACATCCGTTGCTTCCGAATCGGAAGAATCCGTCATAAAAAATTTTTTCGTAAAGACAGGAAGAAAAGCCTTTTTGGATTCCGTGTCCTTCCTTGCCCGCAATAGCGTCCATCTCCCAGCCCCCGAACCGGCTACGGGCGGTCACCTCTCCAAGGCGTTCTTCCATCGATACCCGGTCCCTTGACGGGTATCCTTTCCCCCACCAGCCTCTTGCGGTGCTTGAGCCGGTGCCGCAGCTGCTTGTACAAATCCCCTCCGGCCGCCTTGTCCGCCCGGATGTACTGGTATATCTGCTCGTGAACCACCATCGGACGTTCCTCCCTGCGCTCCCGCCCCACTATCTGATCGGGCGAGTACCGCTCCCGCCGCAGCCCTACCTCTCCACAGCAGGTTCACGCAAGCATTGCCGGTAGGTTCACGCAAGAATCTGGCCGGAAAATTTCTCAGCAGTATCCCATAAACCCAAATCGGTCATTAGACACGCCGTGTCTGTTTTTGATAATGACCGATTTGGGATTATCTTTGCACATAACAGGCCGAAGCCCCGGTACGCCCCTGTACAAAGCCCCGGCTCGATGCCTGCGGCCAAACCGAAGTACCTTTTTGACACCTTGGCAGGCACGAAATGCAAAGCCCGCAAAGAAAGCAATAATCCGCACGATATGAATGGAATGAACACAACCAATCCCGCCAAAGTATTCTGGACCGATTTCCGCTGCAAGCCCGACGAAGGTCCTTCCGCCAAACTCAAACGACTGATCAAGGCCGCCGGCATCGGGCAAATCGACATGAACGGGAAATTCGTCGCCATCAAAATGCATTTCGGGGAATCAGGGAACATGAGCTTCCTGAGACCCAATTACGCCAAAGCCGTGGCCGACATTGTCAAGGAACTCGGCGGCAAGCCTTTCTTGACCGATTGCAACACCATGTACCCCGGCAGCCGCAAGAACGCGCTCGAACACCTTTACTGCGCCTGGGAAAACGGATTCACCCCGCTGAGCGTAGGCTGCCCGGTGATTATCGGGGACGGTTTGAAAGGAACGGACGACATCGCCGTGCCGGTGGCCGGGGGCGAATACGTGAAGGAAGCCAAAATCGGGCGGGCGGTGATGGATGCGGACATCTTCATCTCGCTGACCCATTTCAAAGGCCATGAAATGACCGGTTTCGGCGGTACCATCAAGAACATTGGCATGGGATGCGGTTCCCGGGCCGGGAAAACCGAACAGCACAGCAACGGCAAGCCTGTAATCAATCCCGAGCTCTGCCGGGGATGCAAACGCTGCCTGCGGGAATGCGCCAACCACGGCTTGGTCTTCGATGAAAAACGGAAAAAGATGACGGTGGACCTGGAACACTGCGTGGGCTGCGGCCGCTGCATCGGAGCCTGCAATTTCGATGCCATCAGCTTTGCCCAGGACGCGGCTATCAAGGAACTCAACTGCAAGATGGCCGAATACACCAAGGCGGTAGTGGACGGACGGCCACACTTCCATATCTCGCTGATCTGCGATGTATCTCCTACCTGCGACTGCCATTCGGGCAACGACACCCCCATCATCCCCGATGTGGGCATGTTCGCATCCTTCGACCCCTTGGCCCTGGACCAAGCCTGCGTGGATGCCTGCCTGAAGCAGACACCGCTACCGGGAAGCCAGCTTACGGACGCGATGGCCGACCCGCATTTCCACGACCATCATGACCATTTCGACAACACCAATCCCAATACCGAATACAAGACCTGCCTAGCCCACGCGGAAAAAATCGGCCTAGGCATCCGCCAGTACGAATTGGTGAAGGTCAAATAAACAAGGAACTCAGGAAACCACCTTCAAGCCTACGATGGAAGCAATCAGGGTCGCAATGAAGAAAATGCGGAGGAACGAGGCGGATTCATGGAAGAACACGATGCCGAGGATGACCGTCCCCACCGCGCCAATGCCGGTCCAGACCGGATAAGCCGTGCCTATAGGCAGGGTCTTCACGGCCTTGGCAAGCAACAACATGCTCAAAACCAAGCATAACAGGAAGCCCGCGCCCCAAAGCCAATAAACTGTTCCTGTGACTTCCTTCATTTTGCCAAGGCAAAAAGCAAAACCGGATTCAAAGCAACCGGCAATAATCAGAATGAGCCAATCCATACCTTCGGAATTTGAAAACGGGGACAAATATCGCTTTTTTTCCTGCATGGCATATCATACCACGAATACACCGAACCATCCTCACTTCCTTTCTGAACTTTCCGCAAGCCACCAAGCTAAGACTGTCAAGTCGGCAAAACTCAAACATACTTGGGTCAGCCAAATCGAAGCGTTATCGAGGTGACGCGCCACCGCGCAATAAAAAAAAGACCGTCCGGTTTTCACCAGACGGTCCTTCAAAAATCGTTCCAAACGTGCAGCTGCAAGGCACGCGAGGGTGAGAAAAGCGGAGCGTTTTGGTACGTGAGCATTCTCGAATCCCTCGCGTAACGCCGCAGATGCCGTTTAGAACGGTCTTTGACTAGTACATGCCATCCATCCCGTTAGGCATAGCCGGCACCGCCGGCTTATCTTCCTTAATTTCCGCCAATACGCATTCGGTAGTCAGCAACATGCCGGCAATCGAAGCAGCGTTTTCAAGAGCGATACGGGTAACCTTGGCCGGGTCGATAACCCCGGTGCTGAGCAGGTTTTCATAGGTTTCGGTGCGGGCGTTGAAGCCGAAGTCGTCCTTGCCAACCTTCACCTTGTCCACGATAACCGAGCCATCCAGACCGGCGTTTTCCACAATCTGACGCAAAGGTTCTTCCAAGGCGCGACGGATGATTTCCACGCCCACCTTTTCGTCTTCGTTGTCCACTTTCATCTTTTCCAGAGCGGGCAAGCAACGCAGGTAAGCCACGCCGCCACCGGGAACGATGCCTTCTTCAACCGCAGCGCGGGTAGCGTGCAAAGCATCGTCGAAGCGGTCTTTCTTTTCCTTCATTTCCACTTCGGAAGCAGCGCCAACATAGATGACGGCAACCCCGCCAGCCAGCTTGGCCAGACGTTCCTGCAGTTTTTCACGGTCGTAATCCGAAGTAGTCTTTTCCAGCTGAGCCTTGATCATGTTGACACGATCCTGGATATCTTCCTTGCGGCCCTTGCCGTTCACAATCGTTGTATTTTCCTTGTCAATCGTGATTTTTTCAGCCTGGCCCAGGAATGTCAAGTCGATGTCTTCCAGTTTCAAGCCCTTTTCTTCCGAAACAACGGTACCACCGGTCAAAGCAGCGATATCTTCCATCATTTCCTTACGACGGTCGCCGAAACCGGGAGCCTTCACGGCAGCAATCTTCAACGAACCGCGCAGACGGTTGACTACCAATGTAGCCAAAGCTTCGCCATCGATATCTTCGGCAATCACTACCAACGGACGGCCGGTTTGAACGGTCTTTTCCAGAATAGGCAGGAAATCCTTCATCACCGAAATCTTCTTGTCGTACAAGAGGACGAAAGGATTTTCCATGACGGCTTCCATCTTCTCGGTATCGGTTACGAAGTACGGGGAAATGTAACCACGGTCGAATTGCATACCTTCCACCACTTTCACGCTGGTTTCGGTACCCTTGGCTTCTTCAATCGTGATAACGCCTTCCTTCTTCACCTGGCGCATGGCTTCCGCGATCAGCTTTCCGATATTGTTGTCATTGTTAGCCGAAATCGTAGCCACTTGTTCGATTTTTTCGGTGCTGTCGCCCACTTTGGTGCTCATCTTCTTGATTTGGGCAACCACTTCGGCAACAGCCTTGTCGATACCGCGTTTCAAATCCATCGGGTTGGCGCCGGCGGTCACGTTCTTAAGCCCCGTGCGTACGATAGACTGAGCCAGAATCGTAGCAGTGGTAGTACCGTCACCGGCCAGATCGTTGGTCTTGGAAGCCACTTCCTTGACCATCTGGGCACCCATGTTTTCAACCGTATCCTTCAATTCCACTTCCTTAGCCACGCTCACACCGTCCTTGGTTACGTGAGGGGCACCGAACTTCCTATCTATGATAACATTGCGCCCTTTAGGACCCAAGGTCACTTTCACAGCATCGCACAATGCGTCAACGCCTTTCTTGAGGCGGTTCTTTGCTTCTTGATCAAAGAGAATTTCTTTAGCAGCCATTGCTTTATAGAATTTTAATATTAAACCATTTTGTTTTCCGATGCCCGATGCCGACCGGCTCCTGCCGCCTTGCTCCAGCGCATCCGGATTTCCGTCTTTCTTTCTCGCTACAAGCTCAATGTTTCAAGCGATGCCACGGGGACGGATTCCCTTAGGAACAAACTACAGGATGGCGAAAATATCGCTTTCGCGCATGATTAAATAATGGGAACCATTGATATTCAATTCAGAACCCGAATATTTACCATACAATACCTTGTCGCCTTCCTTCACCGTCATCGGTTCGTCCTTCTTGCCCGGTCCAACGGCGACAACCACGCCTTGTTGGGGTTTTTCCTTTGCCGTGTCGGGAATAATGATACCGGCCGCCGTCTTTTCTTCGGCTTCCATAGGTTCAACCAATACTCGGTCTGCTAAGGGTTTGATTGCAAGTTTTGACATGATTTATCTCCTTTTAATTTTATTTTAAATTTTTTTTGAACCAAAGGCCGGAGATTGCCTCCCGCCCTGAGCTTCCGTCCTCTTTCCTCAAGCGGACATACCCGCTTCAAGCATAAACCGTGCCACGCGCGGAATCCTGTCATTTTTGCAGGGATGTCCGGCTTCGAGCCAATTCCCTGTCATGATTTTCCGGCATCCTGTCAGCCTCTATGCTTCCGTGCTGGCAATACCACTTGAAGAATTTGGAAAATTTGACGAATTTTGCCGTCCGGAATTTCGTCCGATAACAAGCCGTCCGCACCCCGTCTCGTTCGTCCGATAACAAGCCGTCCGCACCCCGTCTCGGAGGACTCCTTGCTCTGTCAATTTAAACTACGTTTTTATCCAATCCGAACCATGAACACACGTAATCCGCGTGCCTATATCCTTTTTGTCATTGCCTTGGCTATTAACGCTTTCGGTATCGCTTTCATTACCCGCGCCCTCTTAGGCACCTCGCCTATCACCAGCATCACCTACGTGATGAGCATGTTCACTTCCTTGACGATGGGGCAATGGACCATTGTCCTCAATTTGGGCTTCATGGTATTGGAGCTGCCGTTCATGCGCAAAGCGGATTTGAAGTCCGATACAGTGTGCTATCTGCTCCAGATTCCGACCACGCTGTTTTTCGGTTCGTTCATCGATGTGTCGATGGATGCCTTGTCCTGGCTTCAGCCGGAGATGTACGTTCTGAAGATTGCCAGCCTCCTGCTCGGATGCGTCATCCTGGCACTCGGCATCGCCCTAGAAGTCAAGGCCAATGTGGCGATGGCTGCCGGGGAATACTTCGTCAAAGCCATTGCCCGTCGCCTTCGTACCGATTTCGGTTATACCAAATTAGGATTCGACAGTTCCTTGGTGGCACTCTCCTGCATTGTCTCCTATGCCGTGATGGGGACAATCCAAGGGGTCCGGGAAGGAACGGTGGTGGCCGCTATCATTGTCGGGCCTATCGTCCATTTCATCAGTCCTTGGTTCAAGGTGTTCGACCGCTTCCTCTATCCTTCGGGAAAGACTGGCAAACCCGCCGGACAAGCATCCCTGCCTGTAGAAAACTTCCTTCCCGGGCATCGGGTCATCACCATCGCCCGCGAGTTCGGCAGCGGCGGCCATCTTTTGGGAGAAATGCTTTCCAAAGAGTTGGGCATCAAGCTCTACGATAAGGAATTCATCCATCTGGCCGCGCAGGAAAGCGGCATGGACGAGGCTTATATCCGGAAAAACGAGCAATCCATTCCCTCTTTCTGGCTCAAAAGCGTCTATGCGCAGAACAAGAACACGGTGGAACAAAGCATGGCGGCGGACGATGTGCTGTTCGTGGCCGAGAGCAGAATCGTGCAGGAAGTCGCTGCCAAGGAAGACTGTGTCATCGTGGGGCGTTGCGCCGATTTTGTGCTGGAAGGGCAGCCGGGGCTGATCCGGGTGTTCTGCTGCGCCGGTTTGGATGCTGCCAGCCAGCGTTGCGTGCAGGAATACGGGCTGCCTGTCGACAAGGCCGAATCGGAAATCAAGCGGGTAAACCGCAAGCGGATGGCGCATTATGAGTATTATACGGGACGGAAATGGGGCGACCCGCATCATTACGACTTGGTGGTCAACACCAGCCAGGTCTCGATAGAGGAAGCCTGCCGGATGATTGGGGAATTGTACCGACACGCCTTGCAAAATAAATGATTGTCAAAAGAAGGTTCGTGCATTTTGCACAATTTTGTCCTACAATGCAAATCTATGGGATGGAAAAAAAGGTGCTTAGCCCCAAGGCTCTCATAGTGTTCGGATAATCCCAAATCGGTCATTAGACTTTGGGGAGATTGCCCGCTTGTGTCATGCAGCATGCTTCTCGCCTAGCCGAAGGCGTAGCGGGCTACGTCGAGGCGTAGCGAGAAGCAGGATGCGGACAGAGGCGGGCAAGATGCCCGAAAGCCTCATTTTCCTAACCGAAAACAGCCCCGGCGTGTCTAATGACCGATTTGGGATAATTCAAAAATCAAACTCGACGGTATCCTGACGTTGTCTTCCTGTCACGTAAATCTGCAAATACCTGTTCCGGTTATAGGGTAGAGCTTCTTCCTTTTCCAAATCACATAGCTATGCAAATGACTCTCCTCATCGGTTTGAATCATACCCGAAGTCCAAGGGCTGATTGGGGTTGAACGGGACGGTTTCTTCGGCTCGGATCAATCGGAAGCGAGTCCATTTCCCGCTTAAGTAGCGGAAGACGAAAACCACAGCCTTGGCCGCCCAATCCACGAACATCCCGAGCCAGATGCCGACCACGCCGCCCTCAAGCACGATACCGAAAAGGCAGGAAAACAACAGGCGGCAAAAAATCATCGACAAGATGCTGGTCCACATCGGGAACCGTACATCCCCGGCGGCGCGGAACGTGGTCGGCAGCACATAGCAAAGCGGCCAGAGCAGGACCGTGAAAAGGGCGTGGAGCCATACGATTTCCCGTATCCATTCCGAGGTTTGTTCCGGCAGACCGTAAATGCGGAGCATCAGAGGCAAGGCGGATACTACCAAAACGCAGCTGGCCATGAGACAGAGATAGGTGTAGCCAAGTATTTTCTTGTTGTAAAAGCGGGCTTGGACATAATCCCCGGCACCTACGCAATGGGCAATCACCACCGGCATCCCGGTCACGATAGCCATGCCCGGCAGGACTTGGAAGAGGATGATTGTCCCGGCCACCGAATTGGCGGCAAGAGCCGACGTGCCCGCTGCCGCCACCATGACCAATACCAGGACCCTTCCTAAGTAGAACATCCCGTTTTCGAAACTGTACGGCATTCCCACTTTCAGGATTTTCCCGACAGAACACCCGTAGCCAGCTGCGAAAGCCGAAGCCGGGGAGTGCAAGCGGGCATCCTGCATGAACGGAATCCGAGCCTTGATTAAGGACACGATGACCAAGACTGCTGACAGGATTCTGGAAATCAGGGTAGCCCAAGCCGCTCCGGCCACTTCCATATCTAAGGCATAGATGAGAAGCGCATTGCCACCTACATTGAGCAGGTTCGCCCCTATCATGATTTTCATGGGCAGCACGGTATTCCCGGCACAACGGAATATGGCAGCTCCGGCACTGTAAACGGCCAAGAATGGCAAAGACAAGGCTGTGATATCCAAATAGATTCCGGCATTCAGTTCCACTTCCGGGGCCAAGTCCCCGAACAGGCGGCCCAGGATGAAGGGTCTGAGCAGGTAGATTCCACCCGTGGCCAGGACAGACAAAGATCCGCTCAACCAGATAAGCTGCACGGACGCATTCCCAGCCTGCATCTTCATCCCTTTTCCCAAATACTGGCTGGCCACTATCGAACCTCCTATGGCCAAGGCGGAGAATAGGCTGTTGAACAGGGAGATGACAAAATCGATCAACGAGACCCCGGAGATGGCGGCTTCCCCGATACCGGACACCATCATCGAGTCGGCGATGCCGAGGCTGTATTTGAGAAACTGCTCGGCCATCAAAGGCAGGAACAGGGCCCACAGCATCCCTCTGGTGAAAAAATTCCCTTCCGGGCCGGAAAAATTCCCTTTTCCCTTACAGGCTTGCCATTCTTTCATTTTCCTCCGTTTAGAGGACTGCTGCCGGAACAAAATATTCACTCCTTTCCTGCATACGCCTCATGAAGACGTAAAATTACAAAAAGATTGCTTGGAGAACCAGTGTTCAAGGGTAAACGCCTAAATAAAACAGGGGTAGCTGCATACGGGAGACTCTTGCTGCCAAATCCTGACATATTGACCATATTATGCCTAAAATAGACTACTTTTGCCGCTGCTAAACCATCATGCAAGCTTTTTATGTTTGCCAAGAAATTGATTTTGCTGATATTCGCTATTTTGTATGTTGGCCGGGCCGAAGCGCGGACATACGGCAAAACCGTTACGCTTATGCCCCTTGCCGCCAAAGAAAGCGAAAGTCTACAGCCCTGCAAAACAGATTTGCAATATCTTGCAAACCTGAAATATAGATTGTATCCGACAACACTCGCTGACAGCACGTGCCAAATTCAGCAAAACAATATAGCGGTGTCCGCCAACGGCAAGATGGAAAATTTTTCTCCAACCGCCCAGAATACCCTCCAAATGGCGTTCACCGGAGTCCCGCTTGTAATTACCGGGTTCTCTGTCAAAAACATGGATGTACGTTTCCGTAGCCTGCGCAATGACTTCATGCCGAATTTTCACTGTCCGGTAGACAATTACCTGCAATACCTGCCTGCAGCTGTGATGGTAGGGATGAAAGCCTGTGGTGTGGAAAGCCGAAGTTCGTGGAGCCGCATGCTGGTCTCTGATGCGTTTTCCGCAGCACTGATGGGCGGTATCGTATTCGTAATAAAAAACACCGCGCAAGTGGAACGTCCCGATGGTTCCAATCATCATTCGTTCCCCTCCGGTCATACAGCCACGGCTTTTATGACGGCCACAATGCTGAACAAGGAATACGGTTACAAAAGCCCTTGGGTCGGCATCGGCGCATACAGCGCAGCCACGGCCACCGGGCTGATGCGCATAGCCAACAACAAGCATTGGCTCAGCGATGTGCTAGCAGGTGCCGGGATAGGAATCATCACCACGGAAATAGGCTATCTCTTGGCCGATTTGATTTTCAAAGAGAAAGGCATCAATCACGCCCATGAAATCAATTATTTTTCCAAGGAACCCTTTTCTGCCGCACCCTTCAGGCCTTCTTTTCTCGGAGTTTACCTCGGCCTGGCTTCGATGCCGGGACGCTACCGTTTGCCGGACGGGAGAGCCTTGAAGTTTTTACCCGGCAGTTCGGCCGGTATCGAAGGGGCGTATTTCTTCAATCCCTATATCGGATTTGGCGGCAGTTTCGGCTTGTCGAGCTTGCCCTTGGAAGAAAATACTCAGCTGAAAGACAATAATCTAAGCCTTCTTTCGGTATATTCCGGCACCCATTTTTCCTATCCCGTCATGGACAGGCTGTTGCTGGGCGGCAATATTTCGATTGGCTATCTGCATTCCGATGCTTTGCGGGTTGAGGAAGGATTCTTCACAAAAAGGAATTGGTTCGCTTTCAGCCCCGCGCTCTCGCTGACATTCCGTGCAAAGGAACACTTGGGAGTGAAACTGTTTGCCCGTTACGAGCTTTTGCCGGACATCATGCCAGAAGGGAATCCTAACACCTTTCATCAACTCACTTTCGGCGCAGCGGCTTCCATCCTTTTCCCCGCTTCAAAAAATCCGAAAAAGAAAAAAGTTTCCGCCAAGAGACAAGACTCACAACATCAATCGGCTATACCTAAAGAATAGCAAAGACTTAATGTTTTTACCGGCAGGTCGAACCCGCGCATGAAAAAAAACGCCTCGGAACAGGAATTGCTTCCCTTTCCAAGGCGTTCGCTGTTTTTCGATGTCCCCGTTTGCCGGAATGGCATCTTTCAACCCAAATCGGTCATTAGCCTTTGGGGAGATTGCCCGCTTGTGTCATGCAGCATGCTTCTCGCCTAGCCGAAGGCGTAGCGGGCTACGTCGAGGC
>CALUHO010000024.1 GCA_944320465.1 uncultured Bacteroidales bacterium
ATTCTGTAACTTTGTCCTCGGTGATCATAGCGATTATTGTTTGTAAGTCTTTGTATTTTAGCACTATAAAGTTACAACAATTTTCGCTGATCACCAAATTTTCAGACACTTATATTTCATCGAACTCACGTTATCTTACCACCAAACGGGCCACACTTCGATGGCCATCACCCTGCAAAAGAACCAGATAAATGCCGGAATCGAGCCGTTCGACCGGCAAGGCGACCACATTCCGGCCGGCAGGATAAGCCCGCGAACCAAAATCAAGTACCTGACGACCATCAGCCGTCCAGACCGACACCTGCAAGGCTACCGGCACTTCCAGATGGAAAGCCAGCGACACCTCGGACGAAGCCGATGCCGGGTTGGGAAACAGCCGCAAGTCCATCTCCGTCCCCATGCCTGCAAGCGGTTCGTTCCCAACGGGGGAATAACGCAACAGCCAGACCAAGCTGTCGGTATAGGTTCCATCGTTTTCCAGAATCACCTCTCCCGCCGCATCGCTAAGCTGCAAACGCCCTTCGCCCATGCCGTTGTTGATGCCGTCGTGCATCAAGTCCCGGATGACAAACACATTGCAACCCAACGACATTTCCAGATTGTACGTATGCTGTTCCGTCCCGCTGGCTTCCAAGTCAGGATACGAATCCACCTGTTCCAGCACATTCCCGTTTTCATCGGTCCAAGACCAATTGATTTCGCTCCCCCAGCGGTCCTGCCATACGTCCAGAACCACATCCGGCTCATCCAGCGTCACATATTCCTTCAAGACCGGAACGGCCACCGCCTCTTGCCTCATGCTCAATGCCTGGCCGTTGACAGCCACCACCTGCACGAAAAGCGTATCCTCCACAC
Organism: uncultured Bacteroidales bacterium; assembly: GCA_944320465.1. Lineage (GTDB taxonomy): Bacteria > Bacteroidota > Bacteroidia > Bacteroidales > P3 > Pullibacteroides. Next base: position 856 of record CALUHO010000024.1, read on the forward strand.
CCGTCTCGTCCACCGGGACGGCATCGGTCTCCACGCGGGCCATCCCCGCCTCGTCCCAAGCCTCCACGGCAAAAGTGCACTCATGTTCCTGGCCCTGGGGAGTGGAAAGCAAGAAAGTCACATTCTCCACCGGGCGGTCTTCCGGATTGCGGTTCTCCAAGTCGAAAGCCAGCCGGACCAAGTTGTCGCAAGTGTTCCGCGCAAGCTGCCCGAAGGCCGACATCCTGAACACGTACTCCGGCCCGTTGACAAAGCAAACCGGAGCCTGGCAGGCATCCATCACCTCCCCCTCGGCCTCGCTCACGAACACCACCACCTGCAAATCCATGATTTCCATCGGCAGCTGGTTCAGGGATTCCGGCAAGACCTTTGAATAAGTCCTTTGCAGCAAAGTCCCCGCAGCCACCGTTTCCACCAGGTCGCCTTCCAAGCCGGTCAGCAAATCGCGCAGCACATGCTGGTGCAGGTAGTTGCCGTTCTCCAGCACTTGGTCCGGATTAGCTTCCGAACCTATCTGGTATCCTTCCACATTATCCTGGACCACAGCCACATGGATACGGTTCCCCTCCTCGGGAGCATCGCCCGTGTAATACAACTGGACAGTCACGTCCAGTTCCCGGCTCTGCCAGTCTATCGTAGCCTCCGCCCCGACATTCACATAGGTTTCCATGCCGGCCACTTCGTCCACGTAGTCGAACCACGTGTCCGGTCCGGTCATGGCCCAAGCCGTCTGCGCGGAGGAAAACAAGTGGCGGTTGACAGAGACGCTGGGAATTCCCGTCACTCCCGCCTGCGTGGCCAAGGCTTCCCCGTAGGCCGAACGCAAGTCCGTCTGCCCCGGATAAGGCGTGGCCAGGTTCCCGGCATGGATATTGATGACATGACAGTAATCCCCGTAGGCCTCCTGTATCTCGTTGGCCGTCTTGTGTCCGGCCGGACAGTTCTGGCAATGCATCCCGGTGAACTCCTCCATCAGCACCCGCCGGTAGCCCGGCTCGGTGCTGACCAGCGTGTCCGTGACCGCCTGAGCCTGCACCGCCGCTCCCGGCCAAAGGCAGCCCAAGGCCGCCAGAACCCCGAAAGGTTTCAATATCGATTTCATTTCCATTCCATTTTTATTGTTCAATATACCGTTGCCCCGAATGACCGGACATTGAATCGACCATCCGGCAACCCGTAGGCATGAGCCGTTCCAAAAACGGCCCGGCGGGAAACCCTGCCTCCCGCCGGGCCGATGCGGCCATCAGCCAATCCATTCAAGACAACAGCCGGCCCTTACAGGATGACCAATTTACCAGTAGCCTGCGCCCTTCCGGACGACAATACCATCAGATAGCTGCCCGAGGGCAAATTCACATCCATCGAATGCGTGCCTTGGGCCAAATGACGCTTCATCATCAAACGGCCATCCAAATCGAACACCTGCCATTCGCCCTCAAACGGCACTTCCAAGCTGAACTGCCCGCGGTTCGGGTTCGGCATCGCGCTCAAAGCCGCCGCTTCTTCCGCTACGGCCTCGTTGCCCACGCCCTTGCCCAAAACGTTGGAGAAGCCCGCCGGGGAAGTTCCGGTGGCGTAATTGGCTTCTACCGCGTAGAGATACCAATCATCGGCCATGCCCGACAGATTGTCGGTAATCGTCCGTTCGGTGGTCTCGGTAGCCAATACCGTCCAGTTGGCCGGCTGCTCCTGCTGGCCGTCCAACAGTCGGTACACGTTCCAAGACTTCACGAAGTCTTCGCCATCGACCTTGCCATTCTTGGAAACGCCGGCCTCCAAGGCATCGGTGCAGTACACCTCGATCATCCAGTTGTAATCCAAATCGGGAGACAATACCGTGACATTGACCCAAGAGCCATCCACATTAATCAAGTTCCCCTTGCCGCGGACAGCCGGCCCGTTGTCGATGCCGCCGACCCAGCCTTGGGTCGCCTGGCAGGTATAACCGAAGAACAACGTCTGGTCTCCTTCAATCAAATAGGGTGTCCGCAGTTCCACTTCACACCATTCATTGTAGCGGATGGCCGAAGCCGGGATAGTCTGCTTGTATACCTGTTCGCCGTCTTCCCCTGCCCAGATGCCCAAGGAGAACGTGGCCTCGGTGGGAACGGAAGGTGTGGATGCCGGATAGAACTTGATCCGAGTCACGTACAGGCCTACCGCTTTCTTCTCTTGCAAGTCGGATACCATGTACTTGTGCGCCGCCGAGAAGTTGAATGCCGCTTCCCCTTGGCCAATGCCGGTAAAGAAGTCGTCGCTGCTCCAAGTGATGTAGTGCGGGTAATTCTCGGTCGTCATGGCCGACCACCAATCCACGCGAACCTGCTCGCTCTCGTCTTTGATGGCCCGGACAGCCGCTGGGACAGCCAGACTTTCCTTCAGCACCTTGCCGGACAAGGACATCTTTTCTTCGTTGATTTCCACCGTTTCTTGATATTCATCGAAGCCGAACTTGTTAATATGTAGCACGTATTCCCCTTGCAGGACTGCCGGAATCTGAGCCGAAGCATCCTCGCCCAACACAGCGGAATAAACTCTTGCCTCATCCGCCGTCGATACCAATTCCACCGAAGCCTCGGAGGCCGAAGCCCCGTTGTTGGTGGTGGCCGAAACCGTCACTAGGCTTACCTGTCCTTTGGGCAACATGGCCGAAAGCACGGTATCCGAAGTGTTGCCCGCTTCCGAACGCGAGTAGACCGCATAGTAATAGTCACCATCGGGTATCGAAGCCCAAGCCTCGTCCTTATAAGTGAATTCCTTGAAATTGTCCCCGCTCAGGCGTGTCCAAGCCGAAGCATCAGCCGAGTCGGCCTTGGCAAAACGGAACAATTCATAGGTGTAATTGAATTCATCCTCCCCAGCCTTGCTCAAGTTCTTGGCCGTGGCATCGTTGGCCACCGTGGCCGAGATCATCCAGTTGCCATTGTACATGCCCATCATCGTCTCGTTAAAGGAATACCATTGGCCTTCATAGAAAATCATATCCCCGCCGTCTGTCGCCGGTCCGTTGTCCATCCCGCAAGGGTATGCTCCCGCTGCCCCATAGGCCGAGTAGCCTATCACATAGTACTGGCCGGCCTCAATCAAGACAGGGTCATCCAATTCAATCGTGTTCCATTGTCCCAAGACGATATCATCCGAAAGAATCTCCTGCGTGTACAGTTCCCTTTCCTGATTCTCGAAGTCGCTCTTCCATACTTTCAAGGCATAGTCCGCCGAAGCATCCGGCCAGAAAGAGATGGAACGGATATAGTAACCTTCCACGCCGGCCTCTAGCAACTCGTCTGGCGAGAAACGATGCCCTACTTCCATCGTTCCTCCGAAATTCAACCCGATTCCGGTGTAATAGTCGCTGACAGACTTGCCTAATTCCAATTCAATCAACCGGATGGGCTTCTCCCAGCTCAAATCCACATAGTCAATCCAATCGGTAGCCACGAAATTCTTGGGCGGACGCACGTCCTCGATCAGTTCCACGCTGCCCAAGTCTTCTTCGTTCTCATCAAGCACCACGCCCGGCTGGATATGGATATTGTACCATTCCTTGCGAACCCGAAGCTCGTAAGTGCCAAAATGCACATCAGCAATCGTGGCCATGCCATCCGCATCCACCGTACCGGTATGCGTTTTGTTCAATCCTACCAAGCTGACTTCCGCACCATAGGCCGATTCCCCGGTATTGGTCGTCACCCGCAGGCTTACCGTAGAATACTTGCCCTTGTCCACCGCATCACTGAACGTATAGTCGGAATAAACCCCGCCCACCACGCTGCGCACAGCGTAACGGTACATTGTGTCTTCCAAGGGTTCCCAACCTTCATCGCGAACCGACCTCTCCGTTACCGGGTTGCCGGTTATCTTAGTCCACAGTTCCTGCTGCTGTTCCTGCCCGTTGAGCAGGCGGTACACCTCGTAGCTGTACTCCGCGCCTGCCATGTTTTCATCCCCGGCTTTCGATGCCAAAGCCTGGCGTTCAGTCCGGCTCAGCAATTCTACCGTATAGGAAGCTTGCCCTTTTGCCACCGGATTCCCATCTGTCTTGCGGGACAATGGCATGGCCAGACTTTCCGAAGAAGAGAATCGATCTAAGAAAGCTCCCGGACGAACCGAACCGGGACGATGACTCATCAGATCAGCCAACTCGGTGGGCTGACTGTTGGGATCGGCCGAACAATAGGTATGGATCAACCAGTTGTAATTCATGCTCGGTGACACGCTGGCTACTGAATTCCACGTAATGCCGTTATCTTCCGAGAACAAATCCCCGTTGGCCACGGCAGGCCCCCGGTCGAAACCGATTGGATTGGAACCCGAACTCTGTTGCACCTTGATACCTATTATGATGCTTCTTTCGGGATCGATAGGCACCGGATTTTCCAAGGCATGTTCAAACCAAGTCTCGTATTCTTCCACTTCCATCGGCTCTTCATGCACCAAAGCTTCCACGCCTTCGTCTCCCACAAAGATCTGCAAGGTGAATTCCGCCACTGCCATCGGGAAAAAGCGCACCTTGGTCACCGCCGAGGCGTTTGTCAGGCCGGCTTCCGCCAAATCTTCTGAAGTGTAACGCTGCGCCACGATATACCCCATATCGCTATTCCCGCCAAAGCTGCCGTAGATATCTCCGTCATCCTTCTGCAGCCAAGCCACCGGCACAGGCTCAGACCATTCCACCAAGGCATGGTCGGTCCGGTCGTAAGCCTTCACCAAGGTAGGCATGTTCACCATCAAATCAATTACGATAGTATCGGCATCCAAATCCGTTGCACCCACTTCCAAAGTCCCGACATAATCGCTATATCCGGAAGCCGTAATCAAGACATCGTATTCCAAATTGCCGTAGACATCTTCTATGCTGAAACAGCCGTTCTCATCGGTCGTCACCGTATAGTCCGAAGGCCCGTCCAAGGTCAGTTCCGCCATAGCCAAGCCTGCATGCGGGTCGTCCGAACCGGCCACGACCCCGCTCACCTTGACCACCGGACGGTTCTTCATGGTCACATCCAAGGCAGATTCCCGGCCTTCGCTAATGGTCACGCTCCTTGCCTCATCCTCATAGCCCACCAAAGTGAAATCCACATTCTGGCTGCCTTGCGGCACATAAGGGAATTTGAAAGCACCATCGTTAGCCGTTCGCAACGGATTGTTCAGACCTTCCACCTGCACCCGTACATTGGCCAAGACATCCCCGGCTTCATCTTTCACTGTTCCAGACAAAGACCCCATGCCCTGCACGTCAAAGAAGAAAGTGATATTGGGACGCAAGCTGAAAAATACCCCATAGGCGTTGTCCAAATTCTGCATATTAAGCCCTCTCGTGTAAGCCGATCGGCTCACGGCATTGGAACCGCTCTCGGTGCAAAGGAACTGCAATCCCGACCCGCCAAGGTCTCCTGCATCCGGATATCCTTCTATGCAGACCACCAAATTGCCGCCTTTGTAATCGTAAGGACGTTGGAAAGGCAAGTACCAGTCATACGTACCCGAAACCATATCCACCATCGTGTCAAGAACGCAAACCAATTCATCGGCTCCGAACCAGCCGGCCATCATGTTCGTCCGCTCCGTTTCTCCCACATAAATCCTGAATTTCTGATTGCGAACCGTATCAGTTTCAAAGCCAGCCATCACCTGCCAGGAGAAACCATACAATCTCCCCACGACCCCTTCTAAGAGCGTAGCCGGGTAAACGGTCTGACCGAAACCCTCCGTGTACACGTACCAAGGCACATCGTATGAACGGACTTCGCCATCACCCACCGTGACAGCCTTGTAGCCGTCTCCTTGGATAGTCAATGCCAAAAGCGGAGAAGTGTTATTACCCTCCACCTGATCGTCCGCCCAAACCACATTGGCTCGCAGGGAAGCCGGATCAGTACGGGCAGGTGTCCAGTTCAAAGCATATTCCGATGTACGGCCGGCCGAAAGCGGGCGAGTCACTTCCTCTCCTTCCGCCAAGACATTCCCGGCATCGTCCAAGAGCCGTAATTGGAAATCCCGGGCGGCACTCATCCCTTTGTTCTCCACTTCCACCGTATAAGTAGCCGCTTCGCCCACTTTGGGAGCAGACGGTCCTTTAATCCAATTCACTGCCAAGTCCGTCTTGGCCACTTCTTCTATCGTAATATCGTCCAGCCAACAGTAGCCGTTGCCCTCGTAGCCGTAATAGTAGAAACCGATGCAGAAGCTGCCATTGCCCGGTGTCTCGAATTCTACAACCCGGTCTTCAAACGTCATGGGAGCCGACGTGGCATGCGCGTTCAGATTTTCCAAAGGCGTTGTCATGGCCGTGGGGTCGGCTGTCTTGCCCAAGGCGATACGAAGGCTGACAGACCCCATCATAGGTCCTGCCAACGAATAAGACAATCTGTACTGCTTGCCGGCCTCGAACTTCAGCATAGGCGTGAAGATCCAGTCGTCCGCATCCGGGGTCACGTAGTCGCTGTACGGATCCACAGCCGGCAACCAGTTCCAATAGACCGCCCGAGGCTCCTTGTTTCCCCTCCAAGGCTCCATCATCCAAGTAGCCTTGTCGTTATCCACGTCCAAGACCGTCCACAAATTCTCCAAAGTGGCCGGATCTTCAAAATCTTCATGGAAAGGCAGCGGCATGGAGGTACCGGGCGTAATCGGCTCGGACACCGCCTTGCCGCCTTGGCCGAAGCTGTTCTTGGCCGTCACTTCGTAATAATACATGTCGAGCGAAGGCGAGGCATCCGTATAAGATGTGGAGGTGGAAGCGGCGTTCAAAACCGTATACTGCTGCCCGCGGCGAGCGACCAGATAAGTAATGCCGTCCTTGTCGTACCAGCCGCCGTTGAGGCCGAACTCGTCGGGAGCATCCCAGCTCAGCTGCACGTTGCCGCCATTCTCGGAGACACGTAAGTTACGGGGTGCGGAAGGCAAATCTTCACCCACGTAGGTGTGAACCTCGGAGGCATAGCTGCGACCCGAGGCGTTGACCGCGTAGACATGATAAGTCACTTTGCCCGGCTGCGGGTCGGGGTCGGTCCAAGTCACTTGCGCCCCGGCTTGCAGGTTCAGACTCCCGGCAAGATTGGCATTGCCGTAGTTCTTGTAAATCTCAATGGCTGTCAGATTGGACAACGCATTTCCTCCCTCGTCCTCAGAAGGATTAATCCAACGCAAACCCATCGAGACGGCACCGTTTTCACCTGGCACTTGGGTCAGGTTCTGCACTGGCTGAGGGGTCGTTCCTATAATTTCTTCCGTTACCGATATTTCATCGATACGCATGGATGGCCTGTCTATAGGGTCGCTGACGGCCTTGAAGCCCAAATGATAAGTCCCGGCCTCTGGCACGCTGAATTCCACCTCAGTCCAGCCCCAAGTAGTGATGTCATGACGGGCCAACTGCCACAACATGGTCTCCACCTCCGTGCCATTGCCCAAATAGACTTCCACTCTTTCACTGTAATACAGACAATTGTAAAAATAGGAAAGCTTGTAAGTAACGCCTGTTTCCAAACGGAAGCCCGGGGACATGGCCCAGTCATCCGGCTGCCGCCCATTCCCTGAATAAGACAGTGATGATGAATAATCAATGCCTCCATGAGGGTCGATTCCCCATGTATTGGCATCATTATTAAGATCAAGCATTTTCCATCCTTCATAGGTGGTTTCATCCTCGAAATTGTCGTAGAAGATGGTGTCATGCATTCTTTGCGGCAGCTTGGGGTCAGCCTGCGCCTGTGCTTGGCCGCCTCCTGCCCAGAACGCGCCTGCCACGGCAAGCACGCCCAAAAGACTTCTGATTCGTTTCATTGTAAAAGTTTTAGGTTAATATTTTATAATCTTTACAGTTTCTATTCTATCAGGCGATGCCAGGACGGCCGAATACAAACCGGGCTGCCAGCCTTCGGTTTCGACTTCAACTTGACGGCAGCCTCGACCAAGCTCCTTACGGAACACTGCCCGGCCTTGGGCATCGTAAACGATTAGGCTTTCAAAGGCATAGCCTTCCCACTCCATGCGCAACAAATCCTTCACCGGATTGTTACAACGTACCTGCCAAGCAACAGCCCGCCCGGCCATCTCGTTAGCCACTTCGCCTTCCTCTACCCGAATGGCATCGATCGCCACCCCGTAACCGAAATAGGAGATGCCCTCGAAGGCCACGAAGTACTCGCTACTCGGATCGGGTAAGGCCAGCGTGGTATCCTTCCATTGGGCAATATCCCCGGCAACATACAGGATTTCTTTCCAATCGGCCGTGGCTGCATTCTTGACATAGACCTTGAACTGGTCTTGATCGGCAACCCAGACCGGCAGGGCGTAGGAGAAGCGCAGCACGGGATTCCGCAAAGCCGACAGGTCCATCTGTGGCGTAACCAGCTTGGTGGCCCATCCATCGTAGGTATTGGCCTTGAAAAGCGCGTTGTACTGCCCTTCGTGCGCCGCAGCTACCGGAGCTTCGGAATTGTCCACTCCGGCGATACCGAACAGCCAGTCCACACTGTCCTTGGCATATTCCTGCGTCCAACAGGAAGGAATCTGCCCTTCCTCGAAGCCTTCCTCAAAGGGAAACTGCGTTATCACATCGCAAGCCACGTACAGGGAGCGGTCAAAGAACTGGTCGCAGAGGAAAGGTTCGGACACCCGGATTGTGAGCGAGAAAAGCCCGAACTCTTCTGGGATGCCGCTGATGAGGCCATCGGGCGTGAGCGTCAAGCCATCCGGCAAACGACCATCAGTGATTTCGTAGGTGTATTCGGCATCGCTGCCCGAAGCTTGCAGCTGCTGGCTATAGAAAGCGTCCACATAGGCGTATTCCAAGACCTCCGGACTAAGCGTCAACGGCTGGCAGGAATTGCCAATCACGCGCACCTTGGCCGTATCGCTGCCCGAGGAGCAGAGGTAGACATAAGCCGTGTCTCGCCGAATGCCCTGCGGGTTGTAGCGGACATAGACCCAACCATCGTTTTGGCGTTCGGATTCGAGCGCAAAATCCGTCCCGTTGCCGGAGACCTCGAAAGGCTCGGTCGTCCAAATCTTGACGGGCTCGGTTAAATTGGCCGTTTTGACGGAAAAGGTATCCACTTCGGAAGGCTGCGTATAATCATCGGGCCAGAAAACGGGCAATTCTTCCCGGCTCAGATCGACCCGTGGCGCATTAGGATCTATGTAAATGCCGTCTATGGTTTCCTGCCCGGTCTTGAGCGGGTCGAGCCAATAAGCGAACTGGGTGGTGGAATCGGTGCCGTACTTGTCCCAATGGAACCAGAGGCGGCCGTAATAGCCGTAACCTTCCGGATAATCGCAGCTGCAATTGCCCCCGGTCAAAGTGGCCACCAAACGGTGGTCGTTGTTGAAAGCACCCGAACCGGATGATCCTCCTTCGGTCACCGAACGCCCGTTCTGCGTGGAATCAAAGACCACCCGGATATGCCCTTCGGGGTCGCCTTCGGAATCCTCCATCGGCCATTGGTCAACCACAAGTTCTCCCAAGACGGAAATCTTCTTGAGGTCCCCAGCCGGATGATGGATATTAGTCAAAACGGAATCGGCAGGCAGGATGTCCCGGCGATCCCAGCCGCTATAAAGCACACCCCATTCCTCTGGTATCTCCTGCGTAAGTTCCAACAACATCCCGTCCGAACCATTAAGCAGGGGTATACCGGCGCGGTAGACGCAACCTACCATCGTCTTGGCATCCAAGGGTTCGGCATCCTCGCAGCCGGGTGCCTCGTAATCGAAGGTGAACTGCCATTGTGAAAAGTCTATCGCTTCCGGGTCTCCCTCCGACAAGCAGTGATGGGCAGTGGCAATGAAAGGGCGAATGTTCTGGGCGGTGTTGTTCACAAGCGTACCCGTGCAGAGATACCAGCCGTTGTTGACCAGCATCAGCATCTTCGCTACGGACTTCTTGGTCTCCTGCCAGTTTTCCCCTTCCTCGCAGTTTATATTAATCGTACACCATTCCGATTCGCCATATTTAGCCTGACCGGCAGCGGCTTGCTGCGCTTCCATGCCGGGCAGGTGACGTACGGCCACGCCGTTGAAACAATAGCCGAGGCCGCTGATGTCGAGCCGAATCCGGTCTTTCAGTTCCTGTTGCGCGGCCTCGTCCAAGCCCGTGGGCAATACTAACTCAAAGACAACAGCATCGCCTGGCAGCATCCGGGTGGAAAACGATCCTCCTTGGGGATGGGTTTCCGTCTTATAGGCACCTAATACGGCTGTCTGTGCCGGATTGTACAAATAGAGTTCCACGCCATCAGGCAAATAGAAGTCGGCATAGCTGACTATCACAGCCTTGGCTCCGGGTAATTCCAAACATAATTGCCACACCGGCCTGCCGTCCGGCAAATAGTTCCATGTCCCGTCTGCAACAGGATTAAAGTCCACCGGAACGTTCACCGCCACGCGCGGCGGCAGGCCTAACAGCCTTGCTTCTTCCTCCTCGTCCAAAAGAGTTGGCTCGTCCAAGCGGTGTTCCACCGTCTTGACTTGAAAGGCGTTTCCGTTTTTGGCTTCTCCATGGAACGAGGGCGGCGTTCCGCCAAAGTTTATCTGGGCTTTCAGCATGGCCGTCATGGCCAGCAAACCCAATAAGCTTGTCAATATCTTTTTCATATTTATTGTTTTGTATGAAATTTCCCTCTTCCGCATTCCGCATCCGCCGGTAAACCCGCATCGGTCATTAGACTTTGGTAAATGCAGCTTTCCCTTGCGTTTCTCTTGCAGCCGGGAAGGGATCCCTCCCCGCCCGGCATTTTCCCGGCAGCCATCCGCCACCGGGATATTAAACAACCAAAAACCAATCCTCTTTTCCGTCCGGCTGAACCTAATGGATTACCGGCTCGTCTTCACTATCCGGCACACGGCGTTCTGCCCATTGGCGTATTCCACCATCAGGAGGTACAGCCCCTCGGGCAAGGCCGGGCGGAGGGCCGCTTTCGTTCCGCCGTCTATTTCGTACCGGGCAGCTTCCTTGCCGTGCAAATCCACGAAACGGATCCGTTCCATCGGCAAGGCCGATGACACGTGCAGCTCTTCCGTGTACGGGTTGGGGTACACCTCCAAGACCGCCATTTCCCCGGCCTCGTTGGCCGCATCGGGCTTGAAGGAAGCTTCCAAGCTATGGTCTGCCGTCACCTTTTCAAAGGTGTAAGCTTCCACCGCGCCCACCGATGCGCCGTCAACCAGCACGCCTTCTACCACATAGCCCTCCTCTGGCGTGATGGTCACGGCCAAGTCCTCGCCATGTCTTACCGTCTGCGTGCCGCTGGGACTTACAGTCCCGCCTTCCCCGGCATTCAACGTAATCGTGTAGGTAATCTGTTCAAAGCGAGCCTCGTACTGGGCATCACCATCGCATTCAAAACGGTACGGATTTTCCGTGGAAGCAAGCGAACCGTCCTGATACCAGCCGCTGAATGTCCAGCCTTCATTGCCAGTAGCGGCCAGCAGCACCTCTTCTTCCATGATATATTCGCCTGTGCCTGCCACCGTCCCGGCCTCTTCCGGGTTCACGGTAGCCGTCACCTCAAACAGTTCCGGATAATAGACATGCACGCTGTCTAAAAGCAGACGGTAATTGTCCGTGCAGTTGTGATGCCGGAAAGCGATGTTAATCACCTCACCTTTGTAGCCATCCAAGGACAGCACCACATGTTGCAAGCTGTCCGATGTCAATGTATCCGCATAAATAGGGGTGAAGAAAGCCGTATCCTTGTCTGAACGGGTCGAAACCAGCACCGAGTAGGATTCAGCAAAATACTGTCTGTCGGCCGCCTGCACGTAGAACGAAAGCCATGCCTTGGGGTGTTCTATAGACAATCCCGGTGTCACGAACCAGTTGTCCGGATGCACCGCCCCCAGATCATCGTCCAAGGAAGCCGAATACGCGCATCCCTGCCCGAAAGGCGCGGTGACGTATTCCCCGGTGGTATCCCTGCGCCACAGCAGTCCCTCCGGCGAGAAAGTGCAGTTCTGCCAATCCTTGTCCCAAGTGGAATCCTCGAAATTTGCCACGAAAGGCAACTCGTAGGCATACTTGCATGTTATGAGTTTCTCTATGCGGTCGTTCAATACGTTCTCATCGCCTTCGGCTTCCACTTCCACAAAGACTTGCAAGCTATCCATCGCAGGCATGTGCAAATCGGAGGTCAGCAGCAAGGTAGTGTCGGTACCGGGTACCATGCTGCCGACCCATTGGCAAACGCCCGTTTCGGTATCACCATAACCATAGCGCAAGGTGGCGGCGGTCAAGGCTTCTTCCCCATTGTTCATCAGCACAACGCGAATCGCCGTCTTCACCGAATCTGCCGCCCATGCCCCATCGGCCGGAGAAAGCAGGGAAACCAGCTCGGCATCGTGCGCCAAAACAGGCCGGATGCACAGGTTGTCGATAGGCAAGTTCTCGTAGCTCGGGCTTCCATATTCATTCACTACACCAACCGCCCTGATCATGAAGAAGCCGCTCTGCAGATCGGACAAATCCACCTTGAACACATAAGTGCCCCAACCTGCCGTGCCCTCGGGATAATTGGAGGCGACACGGTTGATGCTGTCCACAAACACCACGTCTTCCCAAACCGGCTTTGCGCCGAAAGCCAGCTCGATCCTATCGGGTCGATCAGGCGTGGCCGCGTTGCGATAGACATCTATGCTTATTTCATATTCCGCATAACGCAAATCCATATAGGGGGATACGGCTACAGAAGGGAAGCCGGCCGAAAAACTCCGGTTCAGATAATTCTCGCCGCCGGCCGGTTCCACCGCGTTGTAGGATGGCTTAGATTGCCAGCCATTGTCGCCAAGTGTCCAATAAGGATGGCTGACATCCTCAAAGCCTTCCTCCATGCGCCAAAGTTCCGGTTCGTAAATATGGGTAGTCAGGGATGCTTCATTGTCAAACAGATACGCATCTTCCGGCAGAACCGCACGGAATTCCGCATTGGAGACCGACTTTTCAAAGACATGCATCATGCGCAAGGTATCGTAGGTGCCGGGAGCCAAGCTGCCACTTTGCGCCGAAGCAAGCAATTCCTCGCCATAGTAAAGGGATACCTCCTTGCTGAGGGTCTCCGTTCCATCGTTGTACAGCACCACTTGGAATGCGGATCCCCTACCTGCCACGTTCACCGTTTCCGGGTCAGCGGAAAGCGACACCAGCCTGAACTGATCATCCCTTGCCGCCAGCATGGGGCCGAAAACCTTGTCGATGCACATATAGTTGAGCGTGCAAAGGAAGGCGAAATAACGATTCCCATAAAATTCTTGCGAAGCCTCGGAAAAATAAATCGTCTGCAATTTGTAATCCTTATTATTCAGGAATCCCTTGTAAACCGTATCCCATGTTTTAGCATCCACAGAACTCAAAATAAGATAGGCTGCCGTGTCCCAGCCATTCGTATTGACATAGAAGCACAAGGAATCCGTTTCATCGACATGAAGAAGCGGCGTTACCAGTTTTCCTTCCAAAGAAGAAAAAGCATTCGTCCCTTCGTACGAAGATAATGTGGTACTCCAACCATTGCTTCCCCATGATGCCATGTCGCAGGCCCAGTACTTAGGCAACTCGCCGTACGAAAGTCCTTCGAAGCCTTCAATGAAAAAGCCTTCCGGATACACCTGCACCGAATCCAATTCCATAGTGTTGTTGACATTGTTGTCGTCCTCCGGCACGGAAAGCGCAAATTGGTAGAAGCCGGCTTCCTGAGGCGTGAAAACGAAAGACAGCGTGTCGGACACTTCCTTGGCATCTAAACTGATGTTCTGCACGGATTCGGTCTCTCCGTTCACGCTGAAGCTGAGTTCCATGCTTTCCATGGCCTGCATCCCATGGTTGTCCGCCACCGCGCGTACTTCGATATACTCCCCGGCAAAACAGTATTTATAGGGGTCGGCCATCGAGAACATCCGGATCCGGGCATCTTGGGCAAAAGCCGACATGGGGATGCCGCCCACCTCGTCCAAGTTCCAAGTCACAGTATTGCAATCCTCGACCCTGAAAGCCAAGAAAATATCCTGTCCCTGATAATCCGACAAATCAATCGAGAACGGCATCCAGTCGGAACTTCCCAGGTCATCCTTGTCTGCCGACAGTTCAAACTTCCTCAACTCGGCAGTAAAATCCTCCGGAGTACTTGATGCAACGGAAAGCATGACCGATACGGCACTATAGACAGGCGTGCCGTAGACCGTTCCTCGGCGGAGATAAAAGCTTATCTCATGATGTTCCGCCGTAGGTCTAAGCTGGGGGCTTACCAGCCAACGCACCGAAGGATTTTCAACAGACGAGCTATAAGATGTTGTAAAATCCACATAACCAGCCGTAGATGTCGCGGCATCCGTAGCAGAAGTTGAACGATCGATACCAGCATTGCCTTTCTCCACAATGGCCTGCCATTCCTGCGGCGGGAATGGTTTGTTGGCGTTGAAGTCTTCCATCAGGAAATTTTCCGGATAGACCCGGACTTCCATTTCCTGCTCGTTGTTGATATTGTTATCGTCTTCTGGCACGGAAGCCTTTACCGCATACATGGCGGCTTCGGCAAAGGCATACTCCACATAAGCCGTGTCCACATAGGCCGAATCGAACTCGACGACATCCGTGCCGACCACTTGGCCATCGACAGAGAATGATACCGTTACCGATGCCTCTTCGTTGACCCTGTTCTCCACCAAGGCTTGCAGCCGGACGGCATCGCCCCCGGCAAAGAGGATATTGTCCGGAACCAAGCTCAATGAATTGATCCTAAAATCGGTTTCAAATTCGGACAGAGGTAAGCCTGAAATTTCATCCAAATAGATTTGCACCGCATTATCCTGAACCCGGAAAGCCACAAAGATGTCCTGTCCTTCGTAGGCGGACAAATCCAAGGTGTCCGATTTCCAGGACAAGCTGAAATCCTGCTCCGTTTCCGTATTCTGCAGGCTCATCAGGGCTGGTGCCGAAAAATCGGCCATGCTGTTTCCCGTGGCAGATACATAAACACTCAGTGTCATGGCCGTGGTATCAGCGGCGGCTTTCCGGGTCCAGAAAACCAGACGGTGGTTTTCCGCCGAGGGGCGGACCTGCGGGCTTATCATCCAGGCATCGTTCAACGTGCCTGCATCCTGGGCGTACAGCACGGCATAGTTGCCGCCATCAGCACCACCGCCCCAGCTCATCGACCAGGACCTTGACCCGGCAACAGATTCCACATTCCAGTCCTTCGGAGGGAAATTCCCCGTAAAACTCCCGTCCAACATGTCCTGGGCGGAAGCATAGCCCCCTAGCAGGAGGCAGGAGAGGCCGATACCGGCCATTTTCTTGAAAAAATCCGACATTCGTTTCATAACCGTAGGTTTTTGTTGTCCAATACTTATAATATTAGTGTATCCATAGGGTCATTGCGCGATGGTTCGCGTCCCATCCTCATCGATAAGGCCGCCTTGACAAGGCCGCATCCACCCGAATCGACAAAGCCTCATCCTTCCAGATGCCTCCGCCGACATCCTTGCCCCGGGTCTCCTGCCCTCAGGGCCGGTTGCCGCACCGTTCCTTTCTCCTTCCCCACTTGGCATCCAACTCTTGGCATACCTTTTCCCATAGGTAGAAAACCAAAGGAGAAGCAATCCCGTCCATCGGACAAGGCGAAAGTATATACTTTCCACCTTCTATTCAAAAAATACCAGTAGATAAAAAGTGTATGCAACAAAATTTATAAGTAGATAGTTAAAATTTTAATATATTTATATTCATTCTTTTAAATAAAAATACAGGTATATTTCATAGTTTATTTCAATTCAAAGAAGTTTATTCGTATCTTTGTCCATTCAATATACCAACATAAAAATGAAAAGGAAAGGTAGAACCATCGGTATCTTTATCTGTGCTTCCGTATTGTTTTTCAACACACTGGCTGCACAGACCGCCTGTTTTCCTTGGAAGCCAGTCCATCCGGCCTTCGACTCCTTGGCCTCCCTCCTCGACACGGCAGCCGGCTACAACCAAGAGGAACGGGAATCCATCTTAAAGGAACTGGAAACCATATCCTTGAACCAGAACAACGCCATTTTGAACATCCGCTACCGCTATTGGAACGCCAGCCTGCACGGAGATGAATGGAACACTACGCAAAATGAAAATGCACGAAATAACTATTTAACAGAAACACTGTCTTATACAGATAGCATCAACTACGATTACGACTATGCCCGCATCGTCTTCCTGATGCACAACACCCCCAACTCCACGCCCAACTACCTGACCCAATACCAACAACTGTCGGCCCTGATTCCCATCTTCCAGAAATACAAAGATTTGCTTTACGAAGGCAATTGCTACCGCTACTTGGGCATCCTGTTCGCGGAACTCTCCCAATACGAGCAAGCCCTTGCCTATTTCGACAAGGCGGATGCCTGCTATCGCGAAACCAAGGCGCAACGAGCCCTCACCACCAATGCGACCAACCGGGCCGTCCTGCTCTACTACATGGGCCTGCGGGATTCCTCCATCGCGCTTTTCCAAGAGCTGCTGAACGACAGCCTGATCCAGCAACGCCCCCAGACCGTTATCAGCATCTATATCAACCTCTCCTTGGTAACCCTTTCCGATGCCGAACGCCGGGCCTACGAGGACTCGGCCTTCCATTTGATCCAAAGATATCCGGAAGCCGCCGGGAGCGAATACAGGAACGCCCTCCTGGTCAACATGGCCCACCGCTACCAAACCAGCGGGAAACACGATTCAGCCATCCTCTTGCTCAAGAAGGCCTTGGCACATGCCCAGGAAGAAAACCTCCAAAACATCATGCTGCCCACGTTTTCCGGCCTGTCCGCCTCCTATGCGGCCCAAGGCAAATACGATTCCGCCTATTACTACATGGTACGCTTCCAAGGCTTGCAGGATTCGGTCAAAGGAGCCGGGACCATCAACGAAATCAACCGCAAGGAAACCGGCATGGCCATCAACGAGTACCAGAACCGGCTATCGGTCCAGGAACAAAAAATGACACTCCAGAAAAAACTCACGGCCTTTGTCACGGTCAGCATCACCCTGCTGGCCGTCATCCTGCTGGTCATCCTCCTCTTCTTGCGGCAAAAGAAAAAACTGGCGGAGGCTTCCTTGCAGAACAAGGAGCTGCACAACCAAAGGCTTCAACAGGAAATCGACTACCAGAACCGGGAACTGAGTTCCAACATGCTTATCTTGAGCGAAAACAGAAAATTCCTCCAGCAAGTGCTGCTGCAACTTGAAAAGATGCGGAGCAAAGGGGAATTGAACAATCCGGCCGAACTGGAACTGCGGAAGCTCATCACGAACCATATCCAGAGCGAGAACGAATGGGAGTCCTTCAAAATCCACTTCGAGAAAGTGCATCCGGACTTCTTCAACCGGCTCAAGGAAAACCACCCCAACCTGACCACCAACGACCTCAAGCTTTGCGCCTATATCCGCATCGGTCTGAACATAAAGCAAATCGCCCAAATGACAGCCGTCCTTCCCGCCACGATAAAAACCAACCGCTACCTGCTCAAAAAGAAATTGCAACTGGAAGAAGACTGTTCTTTGGACAATTACATTGCCGGCATCGGGCAAGGGGGCAGTGCGAACCCGCTATAAGGCGGCGGCACACTACAAGCCCCCTCAACGCCCCGTCTTGACCACTTTCAAAACCTGGCGCCCTGCCTTGCCTTCCAAGCACACAAAGTACAAGCCCTCCGGCAAAACCTCCAAGGAGAGCTCCAGACCGGCATCCCCCGGGTTCAAAAGCCTTTCCATGAGTTTCCTGCCCCAAAGGTCGTAGCAAAGGACTCGATCGAACGAATGCCCCGCGAAACCAAGCCTGAGCACGTCCCGTACCGGGTTGTTGTATAGCACGGGAGCCTGCCCCTGCCGTTCCGCCACCGAAACCGGGCCGGCATCGCTTATCCGGACCCGATCCACGGCCACACCACCGCCCCCATTGGAAATCCCTTCAAAGGCAATGAAATACTCTTCCGTAGGCATAGGAAGGGAAAGCGTGTCTTCCTGCCAGGCGGATATATTCCTGCTGAAAAGAGCAATCTCTTCCCACTCCGCCTGCACGGAGGTCCGGATCAGAACCCTCAACCGATCCTGGCCCGAAGTGCTGAGGGGCTGCGCATGGCTGAACATCAAACAGGGACTTTCCATGGAGGAAAGATCCAAGGGCGGCGAAACCAGCAAAGTCCGCCATCCTCTCTGGAAGGACTGAGCCCTGAAGACGGCATTGTACTCGCCTTCGGCAGGCTGCTGGATAGCAGCCCTCGGGACACCCATGCCGTAATAGTACTGCCATTCAGCATCCCCTGTCTCCAAAATCCGCGACCAGCAATCCGGCATCGCGCCCGCTTCAAAACCTTCCTGCCAGGGAAATTCCGAAACCAGGCCGCAGGCGACATGGAGCGTCCGATGGAATACGTAGTCGCAGCACGCATCAGAAACCACACGGACCTGGAAATCGAACAGCCCGGCCTCTTCCGGCACTCCCGCCAGCAGGCCGTCCTCGCCCAGACTCAATCCTTGCGGCAAACGTCCCCCGGCATGCTCAAAGCGGTAAACCGCATCCGGACCCTGGATCCGGAAATCGCAGCGGTAGTTTTCCTCCAGCGCGGCCGGCTCCAGAATTTCCGGTTCCAGCTGCAATTCGGGACAAGCGTCCCCGAAAAGCCGGACTTTCACCTTGTCGCTCCCCTCCGAACAGGCATAAACCCAGGCCGTGTCCCGGCCCGGAGAAACCGGCGCATAACGGACATGCACCATGCCGGACCCGCTTTCCGCCATCTCCAAAACGGCTTCCATTGCCCAAATTTCCCCGTCGGCGGAAATCTCGAAAGCAGCTGTAGTCCACAAGGAAACCGGAGCGCGCAGATTGGTTCCGGAAAGGGAAAAGGTATCCGCCGGAGAAGGGCCGGGAAGCTCCTCGACCCGGAAAGTCCCCAAGGAAGAACGGCTCAGCTGCAAATCCGGAATCGTAGGATCCGCAAAGATACCTTCCAGCACCTCCGCTCCCGAACCTATGGGGTCCAGCCAAGGGGCAAAACGGGAAGAGGAATCCGTGCCGTAATGATCCCAATGGTGGCTCAAACGACCGTAATAGCCATGACCGTCCGTATTGGCGCAGGAACAGTCCCCTCCGGTCAAAGTCCCTATCAGAAGATGGCCTCGTTCCTGAGACCGGATCCCGACGAACCGCCCTCGATAATCGAGCGGCCGTTCTCGGTATAAGCGTAATCCACCTGGAAATGGGCATCCGCATCCCCTTGCCCGCTCGATGCCGACCAAGTAGCCACCGCCATGTCAACGGCTTTGGAAATCTTCTTCAAATCCCCCTGAGGATGATGGATATTGGTTCCCGACAAATCTTCAGGAAGTTGTTCGCGGCGGTCCCAGCCGCTGTAATAGACACCCCAGGAACGCGGTATGTCGCTTGCCAGTTCCAGCAACAGGCCGTCGGATTCGCCCACCGAGCGGGTCCCGGCCCGGAAATAAGCCCCGGTCAAGGTCTTGCTTTCCAAGGGCTGCGCGTCCTCGCAGGCCGGAGCTTCGTAGTCGAAAATGAACTGCCATTGGCTGAAATCGACGTTCTCCGGTTCCTGCCCTGAAAGACAATGGTAGGCCGTGGCCACATAGGGCGTCATGTCCTGGGCCGTGTTGTTCATGACCGTACCCGTACACAGCGACCAGGCATTGCCCACCAGCATCAGCATCTTGCAGACCGACTTCTTGTCCACCTGCCAATCCGCCCCTTCCTCGCAATTGACATTGATCATGCACCAGCTCGACACGGCTTTGCTTTCCTCGACCGGCATGCCGGGAAGATAGCGAACACTGATTTTGTTGAAACAGAACCCGATGCCGTCGATGCTGAAACGGGTCCGCGCCAAGGTTTCCGCCAAGGGAAGCCCGGCTTCCACAACCAACTCGAAACAAATCTCATCCCCGGCCAGCATCTCGGTCGAAAAACGCCCCTGCCCCGGATTGCTGGCCCGGGTGTAAGCGCCCAGAACCCGGCTCCGATTCCCGTCGTAGACGAAAAGAGAAACGCCTTCGGGCAAGACGAATGCATGATAGGAAGCCAAAAGAGCCAAAGCACCGGGAACTTCCAGATGCAAGCGCCAGATATGGGTGCCATCGGGAAGAGAATCCCATCGGCCTGCGTTCTCCAAAGTATAATAGACGGGTATTTGCTCGGCCACCTTGGGCGGCATTCCCAAGCGTTCCGCCTCAGCCTCCTCTTGCAGAAGCTGTTCCACGTCCAAAGCATGCTCCACGACCTGCACAGGTGGGTTCTTCAAGGATTTTCCTTGCCAGGCCTGGAAAGAAGGCGGCGTACCGCCAAAACCGATTGGGGCTTTTACCCCATCAAAGAAAGCAGGCAACCTGCCACTACCAAAAACGACCTTACCTTTTCCATATCATTCCGGATTAATCTGACCTATTAACGGGCCGAAGCCGAGGGCAGAGGCGGTGGTCATGACGGGCAATCTGCTGCGTTGCATCCCACCCATTCCGACAAACCGCCGAAGATGATATCAAAAGCTTTATTTTGAAACAGCTTCCATGCCAAAGCGAATCCATATTTGCCCTATCGGCAAATATCCGCAAAGGCAGAAAATACCGGCAAGACTTTCAAGTACAAAACTACGTCATTCCGCAGGCAAAACCTACGTCAAAGCTACGGCAATTAAAAATAACCGGATAAAAATCAATTATTTAAACAAACACACAAGAAAGCTGGAAATGGGAAAAGCCGATCCGTTGCCGGACCGGCTCACAACCAACCAAAAACCAAGCGGGGCTGCCCGGCAGGAAAATACCGAAGTCCCTTCGCCCCGCTTGATCCGAGCTGTATTCCAGACAGTTTTTTAACGTTTCACCACCTTTTTCCGAAGCAAACCGTCCACATCGAGGAAATACATGCCGGCAGGATAGTTTTCCATATCGATTTGGTGTTCCGGACCACCCTCTTCACACTGGTAAATCACACGCCCGTTCATGTCGAACAAACGGATGGTACCGATGGCACAGGAAGCGGAAACATGCAGTTCGTCCGTCACCGGGTTCGGGTAAACGGCAACTTCCAGCTTGTCGGCTTCCGCATTGGAAGACGCTTCCACCACATCCACATAATATTCCATCGTCAAAACACAACGATATATGTTGTCACTCGTAATAAGGCAACGGTAGCGCCTCCCCTCGGCATCCTTGTCGAACACAAAGATTCCGGTCTCATCCACGGTGATGACATCATCGGTCGCGACCCATTCCGAACCCGACTGGATTTGCCATTCATAGTATGAATGCGTGCCATCTGCGGCTAACATGTATTCCGAAGAGATATCCAAGGTCCCGTTCACCGGAATCGTCCCCAAATCCACGGTATCCTGAGGCGCAAAATAATAGTCTTTTCTTGTAAAATCAAATGGTATCGTCGAAAATGTCAATTCATTATAACGAATATCGATTTCTTCGATGACCAAATCCGTCAACAGGATTTTTTCCAAGATGTTATGATCCAAGTGGACATCATATATCTGTTTGTTCGGACGCAAGTCGAAATAATCGAATTCGTTGTAAGATGCATACAAATCCGTCAAGTTCACATTCTTGCTCAAATCCAATTCACTCATCCCGTTCCCGGTGACATGCAATGCCCGTAATGAGACACAAGTCGTAACATCCAAGCTTTCAAGTTGATTCCCCTGCAAGAGCAAGGCAATCAAGGAATCACAGCCCGTCAGGTTTACATCCGTCAACAGGTTGTTATATGCCGTCAAAGTGCGCAAATGGTGCTTCCCGCTCACATCCAAAGTACGAAGCTTGTTTCTGGAACAGTTCAAATACCCCAATCTCTCCAACTTAGCCAAATCCAACTCGGTCAATTCATTGTTATCACAAGTCAACCATTCCAACTTGGTGGAATTGGACACATCCAGCTTTGTCAAACCCAAGGAATACGCATCGAGTTCCACCAATTCCGTGCAATGAGGCAAAAGAAGCTCGCCTGTCACCGGATATTTCCCGCCCATCAAACACATCATCCGTAAACGCTTCTCTTGCTTACCGTTTTCCTCCACGTAAGTCCAACCCAAACGCTCGTTCTTGGTCAATCGGACCAGCCATTTCCCGGAAGTGTTCCAAGAAGCCGTGTCGGAAGGTTGCAGCCTTGCTGCTATCGCGTTCGTGCTGCCCTCTATCGCGCTAGGCTGACGGAGGAAACTCCGAAGGTCTGCCAACTCGTCCGCATTATATTCATCCAAAGTTTCTTCCAAGATGATGTCGAAGGTAATAGTCAGGCCTGGATACTTCCCGTTGGTCATTTTACAACGCAAATCTGTCCCGCTCAGATATTTGTCTATCGTGAACTTTCCTGTCCCGTCATTGACCATGTAATCATCCACGCCTACTTTCTCCCCAGTAGTGACATCGAACCAGGCATAGTCGGTCTTCACCGCCTCTTCTCCAGGGAAAACCACGCTGTTGTACAAACTCAAATCGATTCCTTCCGTATACAAAATCGTTTCCCCTGTCAAACCTGCTTGTGGCGCATAGTTATAAGATGCGATAGCCTGCTTTGGCAAGGTGGCGAATGTCAAAGAATTTCCACCGCAATCCAGCATTATCAAACCTTGGCTCGCCCCCACATTCAACTCTTTCAAATGGTTGTCCGAGACGTTCAAGGTCTGCAAAGCCGTACACCCGGCCAAATCGATTGTTTCCAATTTGTTGTTATGCAAGTACAAGGTTGTCAATGCCGTTTTGTTCGAGGCATCGAATGCTTGCAGTTTGTTATTGAAAGCCTGCACAAAAACCAATGCTTCGCAGAAAGCCACATCCAATTCCTGCAAGGCACAATTCTGTACATAAAGTCGTTGCAAAGCCTTACAGCCCTGGAGATTCAACTCTTCGCACTGGAAATTATTATACATACGCAGTTCTGCCAAGGCTTCCGCGCCCGAAAGGTTCAGCGAAACCAAATCATTGTCGTATACATGAACTATTTCCAAGGCATCGAAACCCGATAAATCCAGATTTCCCGCAAGCCCCTTGTCGGCCCAGCTGATTTCCACCACCTTGTATTCATTGCCGAACACGGCCCATTCCATACCCTCAACATCTGCGACCCAGGTACTGTTCTCCGTCCAGTCCGCCGTATCCGCCACAGCCAAACCCAACTCGGCAAAATTCCCGTCCTGACGCAAGAAAGCCCGCAACTTCGCCAACTCTTTTTCCGAATAAACCGGTTCCACATAATGGTTCACGAATACATCCGCGCAAAGCCTAAGCTGGGAAGCCGGTGTTTCACCCCAATAGGCCTCGTTGGTCATATAAACCCGCAGATTCTTGCCGCACAAGGATGTATCGGGAATGAAAAGTCCGTCCCTGTTCGTCAAAGCCGTGGTCTCGGTTTCCCCTTGCGCGGTGACTATCACCCAACGGTATTCCGTGACTGTACTTGACCCGTTCACGACCACTTCGTTTTCGGAACGCAGGTCGATGCCGTCCGAATAATCGACACGACCCAAGTCGATTTCCTTTTGGGGAGCCATTTCAAACAAGTCCGCGTTCACTTTGGGCAAGGTGGAAAAACGCAAGGCATTGTCTTGGCAACGGATCTTCTGCAAAGCCGGGCAATCATCCAAAGCCAAGGCAGTCAGGGCATTGTCCGAAACATCGAGGCTGTCCAATTGGGCAAAGCCTGGAAGGTCGAGATTCCCAGCCAAACCTTTCCCGCTCCAATCAATTGCCGCGATACGTTTTTCCGCATCCAAACCCAAACGCAATCCTTCCACGTTCCAAAGCCAGAGGTTGCTTTCTGCCCATGCCGAGGTATCCACGCCCAAAGCTTCCGCATTGCTCCGTCCGGCCTCCGCCGATTCCTGGCGAAGGAAAGCCTTCAAAGCCGCCAATTCCTCAGACACATAAATCTCATCCCCTGCCACATACACTTCATAGACTATCGGGAAAGCCGTATCGTTGACCTGTCCGTTGTTGAACCAGAAAAAAGCATTGGTCATCTTGCAGCGCAAGGTCTTGCCCGCCATCGAGGCATCCATCTGGAAAACCCCGGCTGCCGTGGATTCCAATTCCACTTCTTTTTCTTCCATTTCCGCTCCAAGCTCGAACCAGGAATACGTTGTCGCATGGGTCGTATCGCCAAAAGTCTTGGAGGCTTCCTCGCTCAAATCTATCACCGTTCCGGGTATCACAACCCCACCATTGATTACGGCTTGGGGATAAAAAGCGTAAGTTTCTATTTCATCGGTAATATAGAACCCTGTCTGGTTTTTCCCTTTTGCCCGAGTCGGCAAGGTCGAAAATCTCAAAGCATTGTTCTCCATAAGCAAAGTCCGCATCTCGGTGGTATTCAGATTTGCCAAATCCACCAAGGCATTGTCGGCCGCCTTGAATTCCTGCATTTTTTTCAAATCCTGCAAGCCGGCAATTTCCTTCAAGCCATTTCCCGAACAATCGAACCTGATCATTTCCGTCATCCCAGAGACATCCAAGGACGACAAACGGTTATTGCTGACATTCAACTCCGTGACGGATGCCAATCCGGACAAGCCCTCGATAGTCCGCAAGGCATTGTCCTGGCACAGGACTTGGGAGAGCACAGGACTGGCCGGCAATCTCAGATATTCCATCCCGTTGCCATAGCAATGCAGGAACTTCAAATTCTGGTTAGAACGCAAATCAAGTGTCTTGATGGAGGAATTCATGCAATACACACGTTCCAGTCCTGCCAGGCTCGACAAATCCAAGGTTTCCAAGGCAGTACAACCCCTGCAATCAATCCAGGTCAAGGAAAGGTTGTTGTAGAAATCGATGTTTCCCAATTGCGCACAATTCTGGCAATACAAAGCCCCCAACAAAGGATTCCGGGACAAATCGATATCCCGTATCTGCGTGTTGCTCAAATCCAAGGTTCTCAGATTCGGATTTCCCGCAAGATCCAGTTCCATCAATGCTGTCTTGGAAACGGTCAATGATTCCAGAGATCCATTCTGGGAAACATCCAAGTCTTGGAGTCCCGTCGAGGCGACAACCAATTGTTTCAGAGCCGTATTCGAAGAAACATCCACGGACGGAATTCCGGCATTCGAGGAGATATTCACCGTTTCCAGACAGCTTGCATGGGGCATGGAGAAATCTCCCGCCAGATTTTTATTGAACCAATTAAGTTGCACAACCCGTTGTTCTCCATCTATCACTTTCCACTGCGCGGAAGCTTTCCAAACCCATTCCGTCGAAGTCTCCCACGTGGCCGTATCCTCCACCGTTATCCAAAATTGTTCAAAATTGGCTTTGCCTTCCTGCGCGGAAGGTTTTCTCAAAAAGGCCCGGATGTCGGCCAAATCATTTTCATTGTACGGTTCGTCCTGAGCGTACACTCCCAGAGATGCCAACGATGCCATACAAGCCAGCATCAAAATCTTGAAACTTTTTTTCATAAGAGATGGTTTTAATGGTTTTCCAACAGTGCAAATTTATGGAGCATACTACGTTTTTTCAAATTTCAACCATCTACAAAACATAACGCCAAAAAACAAACCGATACATTAATTATAAAATATTTACCAATAAAAATCCATCTCCTCCAATTAAAAAATCCTTTCTTTCCAATCCAAGTCCGAGTACTTTTTTTAACCTGTAAGCCAGAGTCCGCTTTCCCGATGATTTTGCAATTCCTCCTGCATTCCTTATCTTCGGGACCGCGTCCCTCAAAAAAACAACCTCCATGAAGCATTCCGGTGTCCTCGCAATCCTTTGCCTCTTCTTTTTTCCTTCCCATGTCCAGCCTCAACAACCCACGGATTGGGCGGATTCCATCCTCCAACAAATCGAGGAAAACGCAGTCTTCCAAGCCGGACGGAACCAAGCCTTGATACACAGGCTCAGTGACTCCGCAAGCCTCCATCCCCGAAACACAAGGCTCCAAACCTACGTTCTCTACGCCAAGATTGCCAATTCATATCCCCAAGGAAAATCCGACACGCTCCTGAACCGGGAAATCCGGAAGGCTATTGCCATCCTGCCTGACAAAGCGGTTTTTGAGAAAGCCCTCCTCCATCTGAGCCTTGCCATGAACCATGCGGCAAGCAGCTGGTACACCCAGGCATTCCATGAAAGCCTGGCCGCCTTGGAACTTTTCCATCGGAACCAAAACCCGCATTTCGAATCCAAAACCCGGCTTTTGCTCGGAAACATCTGCATCTATATCCATGCCTACACCATGGCCGGCCAATACTTGTCCCAAAGCTTACAGCAAGTAGCCCCAAAATCATTCGACTACTACCAAACTGTCATCACCCTGTCCAAAAACGAGTTTTACGCCAACAGAATTGACACGGCTATCAAATTGCTGCTCCCGGTTGTCCAAGAACTCGAATCCAAACGGGATTCAGGCTTGCTGACCATATCCTATCTGAACTTATCCGCCTTTTATTTCAAGAACGCCGACATTGATTCCTCCGGAACTTACTTGCAAAAGGCTTTGAAACTATCCGGAAAACTCGACAATAACCGCATAAAATTCATCCTATACCAGAACCTGGGTGCTTTTTACATCTTTCAAGGAGAAACAAGGAAAGCATTCCATCCCGTATTCCAAGCCAAAGGAATCGCTACCCAAGACAACAACATCGAGCAGCTCTCATACTCACTCTACAACCTTGGCCTCCTCTACCAGCAAACCGGACAGACCGACAGTGCCTTGTCGTACATGATGCAGTACATCGACCTCAGCAACGAAATCGCCCGGCATTCGGGCGCCATCGATGCCTATCAGGCCTACGTTTCCGTCTTACTGGAAAACTCGGAAAACAAGCTCACCATCGCCCAGCAGGATATCCAGCTCAAGAACCGCAGGCTGAGCCTTCTGGCTCTCTTCACCGCCTTGCTCGTCATCGCCGCCGCCTTGGTGTTCACCCTGTTCTGGCACAAGAAACGCCAGCAAAGCCTTCTCAAGGACATGGAGAAGAAGGAACTGGAAAACAAGTTGGAACACGAACAACATCTCAAACAGATGCAAACCAAACGCCACAAGGAAAACCTCGAAGCCAAGGCCCGTGAAATCGCCGCTTATTCGCTTCTGGTTTCCAGCAAGAACCAGATCCTGCAGCAAATCGCGGACATCGCCAAACGGATTCCTGGTTCCCTGCCCGAAAGCTCGGAAATCCAAGGCATCATCAAAAACAACATCAACACCGACAAGGACTGGGAGGATTTCATGATTCATTTCCAGAAAATCCACCCGGGCTTCTTCCGCCGCCTCAAGGCCAAACGTACCGCCGGGGAACTCACCGAAAACGAGCTCCGCCTCTGCGCTTATTTCCGCATCGGCATGTCAACCAAGCAAATCGCCCAAGTCCTCAACGTCTCGCCCGAATCGGTCCGGATGCACCGCTACCGGCTCAAGAAGAAACTCATGCTGGCGGAAGAAGACAGCCTGGACGACTTCATCCGGAATGTGTGAAAAAGCAGAATCCAAATCCTCCTTATCCTGGAACAGACAGGCTCCAAGAATCAGCGCAACCTGTCTTGCGGGAAACCGGAAGAGAGGCAAGGCGGCGGATGAAAGGCGGGGACATCGGGCCGGGCTGGATTTCCAGAAGCAGCATCTTCCGCACATCCCAACCCTGTCAAAAGGCCAAGCCCCGAGAACGGATGCTCCCAAAAGCGCGAAAAGGCGGCTACCGGGCAGCCCAAGCGGCCAAGTATTCGTAAGCCGGACGCAAACGGCTCACCGCACGGAAATGGAGCAAGGCCCGGCAACGGCGTGCAACATGCGCTGCATAATGGAAATAATCAATCCAGAACATCCTCGACAGGACCCAAGTAGCCATCAGCAGAATGAAAACCAAGGCGGAATCGAAGAAACACCAATACAAGACAATATACACCAGATAAAAAGCACCTGTATAGATAATCTGATTCAAAACAAAGTCAAAACTGCTCTGCAACATAGGGTTCTTGATCCGGGCCACCATCTTCTTGGCTTGACGACGTCCCAGCCATACCGGCAAGCCCGTAAAGCAAAGCCCGTATAACATTACCGGGAAAGTCAGCACCAAGGCCACGAATTCCAACAGCAATACCAAGGGCGATACCCGGCCGCTCACTTCCCTTGCCCCTATCTTCAAGCACGCCATCCCCTGCCGGCATTCTTCCGCCTTTTCCCTCACCGCAGCCAGTTCTTCTTCCGGAGTTTCGCGCAGACGCTTGGCAAAATAGCGATCCGCCTCCAAATCATCCGGGAAATAATAATTCTTCAACTTCAACTTAGCGCAAATCGGCTTCCGTACCACAGCCCGCAGACTATCGTACAAAGCGTAATGCTCCCGGTCGGGAATATCCAGCATCAGCCCCCCTATCCGCCGCTGCACTTCTTCGGCCAAATCGGCCATCGCCCGGGGCGGATTCTCCCGATAGGCCTCGTAATAATCGCTCAAACGTATCGGTTCGCCGAAACTCAGGCAGACCTGCGGCCTGAGCATGAAGTAATCCTCGTAATGATTGCCTATCGGCACAATCCACATATTATCCGGGAAACCGTTGTGTTCGGCCGCCTCGAACGCGATCCGGGCAAAGCCTTTCTTGACCGGCCCAAGATAGTGTCCTTCCTGATGCTGGCCTTCCGGGAACAAAGCCACCGGATAGCCCCTGTCTATCAATTTGGCCGACTCATCGAAGATGGCCGCATTCTCGCCTAAGTTATCCCGCCCGTCCCGTTGCCGGTATATCGGCATGATCTTGCAGAAATTCAAAATCTTGGCGGTCAATTTCTTCTTAAACACATCCGCCCTTGCCAGGAACACCACCTTGTACCGGATCGGCATCGCGAACAGGATGCTCAAAGCATCGATGACCCCGTTCTGATGATTGCTGACAAACATGATAGGAGTTCCTGCCTTGGGAACGTTCTTACGACCTCGCACATAGAAATTCCCGCAATAGCTATACCTGAAAATCAAGGAAAGCCACTTTCTGAAGAAGCAGTACCAGAAAGAGTTCTTTTCGACTATCTTGAAGAATACCATAAGGATTCCTATTTTATGCCAATATGCGTCATAGCTGCATCGCCTGTGCGTAATGCCAATCCCCTACATCAACGACATCATTTCCGACCGCCTCAAAGGCTGCATCGCCTGTGCGTAATGCCAATCCCCCTCGCTGCAACCCACCCAAGCCGCTAAAACACCGAATTCAAAACGTAATACATCCCCACCCCTAAGTAATTGCCGACCGCATACCCTAACAATCCCACCACGATACCGCTGAGCAGGCAGCGGCGGCTCTTCATCTGGCTGGCCACCGTCGGAACGAAAGGCGGGGAAAAAATCAATCCCACCGCCGAAATGGTGAACAAGTCGGCATCGACCCGGCATATCTTGGCTAGAATCAGATGAATCAGCAAGGTTGTCATCAAGATGACCGCAATGAACCCCATCAGCCCGTAAGCCCCCGAACCCACTTCGGCCACCGAAAAATCGGACGCAATGATAATGCTGAAAACCAGAATGAAGTACATCCCCAACTCAAACATCTTGGGCGTGTTCCTGAGTTTCTTCCAAAACGAGAGCGCGATAGCCAAGGTCGTAATCACCAGAATGACCGAAACCACTTGATAATCCTTGGGCACCAGCCAAAGGCTCAACAGTCCCGCCAAGGCAAAGATACCCAGCGAACAGCCAAACGGCAGCAGCAACTTCTTCAAAACCGGCCTCGTAAACAAACCGTCGTAATTCTCGAAATCCGAAGCTTCCGTCCCGACAGAAGAAGCCAGCGCCTTCTCCGTCCTCGCCATCTTACGGCTCTGCCCCGCACCTCCCTGAAGCTCGGCCAGTTCATCGGGCAGATAGCGCAACACTTTCCGGACCAGCTTGAAACCGCCTCCAACAAGAAAGGCCAGCAAGAAAAACGTGATGAAAATCTCAAAAGTGTTGACCATGATAAAAGTCTCGGAAGAGGGATGCAAGGCGATATTCAAGGAAGCCACATTAGGCGTGCCGCCTGTATAGAAACCCATCATCAAGCCGGCCGCCTTGTCCAATTCCGGAATACCTAAGCCTTTGAACCAAGTGTAGGCCAGAAACACCGCGCAAGTAATGGCCACCACGCCGCAGAAGAAAGCCACGAAGGTCTTCTTCAAACTCCGCGTCCAGGTCTTGAAATCGGCCGAGAACAGCATCAGCGGGATGGCCAAAGGCACGCAAAGCGTCTGCAAGGTGCTTTGCCAGGAAACCAGAACCGCATCGCCCGGCCAGGCATCGTCCATGATGCCGCTGAGCGACATGATAATACCCAACGCGTATGCCAGCACGATCGTGCCCACTTTCGACAATGCCTTATACCGCTTATACAGCCAGATAATGAAGAACGGTCCCAAAAGATAAACCGCCACGATGAAACCGATTCTAAGATACGCTGTCCATTCCATAAATGAGCAGAAAAATCGTACAAAGGTAACGATTTTACACGACACAGGCCGTCCCCGGCAAATCCCGGGAACGGCCTGCACCTCAGAACACGCTATCCGCTTAGCGACTGACTATCATCCGCCGGACAGCCGATTTCCCTGCCATGTTCACCACATGAACCAAATAAACCCCGTCCGACCACACCGACACATCCACTTTCAACCTGTCGGCATTCACATCTTCCTGCTTGAACACCAAACGGCCTGTGGCATCGAACACTTCCACTTCCTTAATCGACAAGTCACTGGTTATCATGAATTCCTGCCGGGCAGGGTTCGGATACATCATGAACTGGCAAGAGGTCAGATTTCCATTTGAAAGATTCTCGGCAAAGACCGCCGTCGCCGTCAAGTCTCCCGGCAAGACTATCGCCGTATCGGGAACTCGGAGGCTGTCCTGGCCAACCACCCAGGCCACAAAATGCCAGTCATCGGCCGCTTCGGCTTTCAATGCCACGCTCGAACCCACTTCGTACCGATGTTCTCCCTCTGAAGGCGTGATTTCCCCTTCACCCTCCTTGGCTACCGTCAGCGTACAGAAAGGAATCTCTTCAAAGAAAGCCACCACCGTGGTATTACGCTCCAGACGGAATACATGGACCAAATCCAGAACTTCTTCCCCGCTCACCGTCCAACGCACAAAACGATGGCCTTCGGCCGGAACCGCCCGGATAGTAACCGAATCGCCCGCATAGCGTTCATGCACCCCCACAGCCGGTTCGGTAGCACCTTCCCCGTTCACCCGCATCGTCAAAGTGTATTCCATCCGTTCGAATACCGCGCAGATTTCCATCGGTTCTTCCAAAGTAAAACACAAAGTATCATGAACATAAGTCGTTGAATCCCCATTCACCACCCAATGCGAAAATTCCCAAAACCTGTCAGGAACAGCCGTCAGCACCCATTCGCTTCCGGCCTTAGCCACTGTATCCTTCTCGTAGTTCAAACTGCCTTCTCCCCGTTTGCCAATCTCCACTGGATACTCCACATACTCGAATACTGCCAACACCGACATGTCCGCTTCCACTACACGGCGCAATACCGGCGTTTCTACCGTATCCTTCCCTCCGTCAATCACATAGCAGATAAAATCCAGACGATTTTCAACCGGATAGGCTTCCACTTCGAAATACTGACCTTCCACCACATTGTGCGTCCCTGGTGCCAACGACATCTCGGCTTCCGGCAGATTAGCGGAAAGCAGCACCTTGTAAGTGGCCACATCCACCACAGCTGTTACCGGATTCGAGAAAGAGGACATACCGGACGTATAGACCGCTGCAATCCTGTACGAATAATTCCCGTTAGCCATGCCTTCGTCCAGATAGCTTGTATTTTCCGTAGCGGCAATCTGTTCCTCGTCCCTATAGACAGCGTAATGCTTCAATTGGAACAGACTGTCTTCGGATTCGGGAACCCCGACCCAAGTGAGCCGGACTCTGTTCTGTTCCACTTCCTGCTGCAGTTGGCTCACAGCAGGAATCGCGGCCGAATCAAAAGCCTTGATCCGCAACTGGTCCAATTGGATATTGGAGGAACCGTAATTCCCAACCGCCTTGATCATATAACCGGAATGCGCCACTGGAAGATGCTTTTCATAGTACCGATAAGCCTCTTTTCCCGAAGCCTCGCAACCGCAGGCGTCAATCGAATCCATAAAGACATAATCGGTGCCGTTTATCGTATAATACAGGTAAAGCCTTGAAGAGAAAGGATATTCATAATTTCCTCCGCAATCATCCTTGTTCCACCAATAGAACGAAATCGAAGAAAAGTCGGCATCGCCCATATCCAATCCAGGACTGTACAGTTCCCCGTAATAAGAAGGATTCCAGGAAGCAGAAGCATACATGGCATAACCCTCTCCTTCAAACGGATCCGTGGCCCAGCTGGAGTACGATTGGCCTCCTGCTGTCCAGACATAATTGTCATTCTGCGAACCGTAAGCATAGCCTTTGGTTGTCCAGCAGCTATGGGCAAAATCCTCAAAGCCTTCGGTTATCGGGAACTGGCTGTAAACGCCGCATTCCGTCCAGCAGTCTATCGGCAAAGACCAATCCGAAGCTACCGAATCCGGAGTACCGGATCCTTCGCACACGGCCTGAACGGAAATCCGGTAAGCCGTATTGGCCGAAAGCCCATCAATCCGGAAGCTTCGTCCTGCACCTTCCACAGAGAACAAACGGTACGGCCGGACACTTTCGTCCGGCAACAAGCTATCCACTTTGAGCCAGAAAAGTTCCGGATTATCGGCTTTTTCCCATGCCACGCGGACATAGTCAGTCCCGATTTCTTCAATACGCAAATCCATCGGCATCGGGCAAGCCGGTGTCAAGCCGATTTCGAAATTGTCAAGGCAAGCCGAATTCGAATTCCATGAAGAAAAGCTCCCGGTGCATACCCCCATCAGACGAATGCCAAGATACATCGTCCCGGTTCCGGAAGCCGTCCATGAACCCGCGAATCGAGCATATTCCAGAGAAGAAGGACTCTCGAGAACGGCAAAACGTTCCTTCATCTGCCCCGGAAGCGGCGCAGGACCTGCCCACATCTCTACAGAATCGATGCCCGCCACATCGTTGGTCCGCATCCAGAACGACAAGTCGTAAGAAGTCCCCTCGGTCATTTCCACGCCTCGCAGGATTACCCATTCGTCAAAACGTTTCCCGGCACTCAAAGATTCCTCAAACGTCATAAACTTATCATCCCCGTACCCGGTTTCCGCACCGTACCCGTAAGTTGCCGTTCCCAAAAGTTCGCCAAGACGCGACACATAGGCTATATTTTCAGGCATCCCGTCCGAACTTGACAAGGTTGAGAAATCTTCCAGCAACGGAATCGCAGCCGGACTCTGGCGGGTCACGAAACGGAACGGTCCAGTCCAATCGCTATATTGATTGGAACCCACGGAACGCACATAAGCAAAATAGACCGTATTGGGCTGCAAAGCATCGCCTTGCGGCGTAGAGGAAAGTTCGACCGAAGCCGTCGAACAAGGCGTGGCATAAGCCGAATCTTCCGGTGCGAAATCACCCGAGCCAAGACCCAAAGCCAACTCCCACTGGCTTGCAGTCCCTTGTTCCTCCCAGTCCAGGACCACGGATTCATGGGTCAAAGACTCTTGATTCAAATCCGCGAACACCGGCGCGGGCATAGCCGGCACCTCCCGTACGGAAATATCGTCTATCACCACATTGCTCAACAACGTATCGGCCGACATTTCCGCATACTGTCCGGAAAAATAAATGCCAAGCACATAATTTCCGTCAGCCTGCGGCGTGTAGATTGTCCGGAATTCCTTGTATTCCGTATTCCGGAGTCCCTGCCGCACCGCCACCAATTCCATCGATTCCGCATCCTGGGCATCGCCGACCGCCACGCCCAAGGTATCCAAGCCTTTGAAACCATCGGTCACAAACCAGAACGAGATCTCGTAAGCCTGCCCTTGGCTCATCCGCAATGCCGGACTGAAATACCAATTCCGATTCCGACCTTCCGATTCGTTGTCGAACAGGATAAAGGCAGAACCCGTATGCGCCCGGCGATTTTTGTAGATGTCATAGGTCTGAGCCGAAAGCATGCTGTTATAAGCATATTCATCGGCCACTGCCGCACAATCGGGAACCAGGCCATCGTCCGGCAAAGACTCGAAGCCTTCCCGCCAAGGCAAAGCGTAATATTCCGGACAACCGGAACGGAAATATACCGGCGCGCTCCAATCCGACTTGTCCTCGCCTTTCACCGCCCGGACATAGGCCACATACCAGGTCAGCGGGACCAAACCGTCCACCGGGCATTCCAATCCTGAAACCGGCACAGGTGTCCCGGATTCCGGATCAAAGTCCGCGCTGGGGCCATAGACCACTTCGTAAGCGGAAGCATCCCCGGTTTCCACCCAGCTCAAAGTGGCCGTAGATGCGTCATAGGCCAGATTGGCCGGCATGTCGCAGGCCACCGTCGCATAAGCGGGCAGCCCGATATTGTCCACAAAGAATTCCTCGCCCGAAGACTCTTCCATATAGGCTATGCAGACATACTTGGTGCCGGCCGGCAAATCGGCCTTGAGGTACTCCTCCCAAAAGCCTGTGTACATCATCTCGTCCACACCGGTATGCATCGTCTCCGTCCAGGTGAAATCCTCTATCGCCTTGCCGGTCGAGGACCAGCCCACCCGGTAAAGCCGTCCCGCGTCATACCCGTAAGGGACCCAATAATCAAAGGTCAAGGTATCCGTTGCCGGCACATCCAGGAGAGGGCTGACCAGATACTGCTCGAAAGGAGCCGATTGCAGATTGTCATCGCTCGAGAAACGGAACGAATAACCGGTGGCATACATGTTAGGGTTTTCCGCAAACGACATCAACGTTCCTGCCTCAGGCTGGGAATTTGCATAAACCACCGTCCAGTTCTTTGGCGGAA
This sequence comes from uncultured Bacteroidales bacterium, assembly GCA_944320465.1. GTDB lineage: Bacteria > Bacteroidota > Bacteroidia > Bacteroidales > P3 > Pullibacteroides. The sequence continues at coordinate 35,736 of CALUHO010000024.1, forward strand.
AATATTGTCCTTCAAAATCTTCAGTCACCTTTTGCGACCACGATACCGAACAAGACATTGCCAGCATCGCCAACATAAGAGCAAATCTTTTCATACTCGTCTGTCTTAACTTATCATTCTACCACCAACTTAATCCTGCCTATGCTTCGTGTTCCATCCCAGACTTCCACCACATATATGCCCGAAGCCAAGAAAGCCACATCCAATTCGCATTGCCGGCCGGCCACCTCCCACGAACAAAGGATACGGCCTTGCATGTCAAACAGACGGATTTCCGTCATATCGAACGAGGCAGCCACCTGACAGTAATCCGAGGCCGGATTGGGCCAAAGCAGTATCGAAGCTTCCGGACGCGCACCGTTGGCAACATCTTCTATTTCAAATTCCTCTGTCAAGGAAGCACTCCGCCCGCTCTGGTACTGAGCAAAAAGCTCTACCGTATGCTTGCCTACGGACAACCCCTCTACGGAATAGGTCGTGGAAGCGGACACATAGAGCATGTCTCCGTCTATCACCAAGCCGTAAGACAAAGGATTTGCATCGGCCGGAGCATCCCAACGGAACCAGGTAGCAGCCCCCGGTATCACTTTGAGATTGGACGGCATGGCCAGATTCTCTCTTACCACTTCCTTGCTGAACGCCATCGGCGATGTATAATCCCCTGTATAATGCACTTGAACGGCATATTTGTGATCGCTCCCCATTTCATAGGAGGCCCAGGAAGGATCTTCCATCGAGGTAGCGGTCGTCGGACTCTCTGTCAGGGATTGCCACGATCCCTGATCGGACTCCGACCCAGGCTGCAAATGCCACAGGCTGAAGCTCTCCGCACGTTTAGGCATCATACCCGAAGCCAAGGTTTGCACCTTGGAAGCATCCTTGTAATAAATATGCGGACGCAGCATGAACACCATCGGAGGTGCCGCCATATCCCTGACCATGTTCAGCCAAGTACCATCCCTTTGCACATAATAAGAGAGGCTATCGTCGGCATATTCGCCATCCTCATCGGCCGACAGATAGTTGGTATAGTTTTCCCTATCGGCCGGCCAACGAACCATCACATAGTAATCCGCATCCACATTGACCATATAGGGGAACTGTACCTGCACGCTGCCTTCGTCCGGAATGACGAATCCGTCGGATGTGCCTACGCAAGCCCGGTATCGGTCGTATATATCCACATAGACCGTATCATCGTCATTTTGCTCATGAAGGCCTCCAAACACCTCGACGGCATCGATATAAAGATTCCGGCTGTTCGCATACAAGTTACCCATGCTGATTTCCTGATAGGGCATGACGCTCATCCCGTTCTCATCGCTCCCATCATCCAAAGCGAACCATTCGGAGGTCATTTCCGAGGGATTTTCCCAACGTAGCATCACCGACTCTCCTTCGCCTTGCAATTCGGCCCGCAAACCGACAGCCGGCAGCAGCAACTCCATCAAAGCCACATCCACCTGCATATCGCCATTGACTGCAAAGGCCGTATCGAAGGTTTCATACCCCGGATAGGACACAGACAAAGTGTATTCCTTGGTGCCGTACACATCGTAAATCGAATAGGAACCATCGCTGATGGAGCTGGCTTCGTAATCCTCGTAACCGTTCAAATGAATCTCCGCATTCCGCAAAGGTTCCCCAAGTGCAGTCTTGACCGTTCCGGTAAGCCGGTAGCGTGGCAACGGGCGCATAACCAGATCCACCACCTTGATTTCCACATCCGAAATCACCACGTTCGACACCGATGTATCCGTATAGCCGAATTTTTCAGCTTTGACCGTATATGTATCGGGCAACAGCATCGGGATTTCGTAGAAGCCCTCGGCATTGGAGGTAGCCGACAGAGCGGTTCCGTCCAAATAAATTTCAGCATCGGCCAAGGCATTGCCTTCCCAATCGGTCACTTGCCCTTGGAGCTTGCCTGCTGACATGGAATCTATCAGAATTGCCGTATTAGGACGCCGTGTCTGCAAGTTTCCGTCATCGGTATCCGGCGTATCGCTCGATGAAGCTGAAAGAGAAAACAACACTCGATTGGCTCCTACTTCCGTATGCCACATCTCATCGCCGGACGAATACATCGTAGGCGTTGGAATCTCATCCATCTTCTGGATCATAACTACCAGATTCCCGCCTTTGTAAGAATAAGGCTGCTGCATCCGGAAAAGCAGATTCCCTTCTCCTTCAATCGTATCGATATGACCATCGTAAACCAATGTCATGGATTCGGTCGGCAGCCAATCCATTGCGGAGGCGAACTCATCCTTGTCGGTTTCGCCCATCCAAATCTTGACAGGCGTAAGTCCATGCGCATTGCTGTAATTATGCTGGTAACGCAAGGCTGTAATAACTCCTACTCGTCCGATTTCTTCCGATAAATAAATCGTCTGGGAGGTCGAACTCGGATAGAAATAGGACAAAGGCGTATCCCAAGAACGGACATAGCCATCTCCCAAATCCGCAATCCGGGTCTCTTGCGAAACCGCATAGGATTCCACGGGAAACGAAACCAATTTTTCTTCAAAAACCTCATTGTCGAACACGACACGGGCACGCAACTCGTAATTTCCCGTCTGTTCAGGAATCCAATCCAACTTGACAGGAAGAATTTCCTCGGCATACACAGGCTCGGAAACCCGGACGCTGGCCAGAACGCTATCCGACCCGCCCAGCAATTCCACGGTATAATCTTTCTGCGTGCTACGTCCGTTGTTCTGGACAAAAACCGTCACTTCATTGGGTTGGTTCACCCACGGAAATTCGGGAGCTTCCACATAGAGCGCGGACAAATAAGACTCAACTGGTTCACGAACAGACACATTGTCTATCGAAAGATCCACAACGCCGTTCGATTCCAGCGACTCTACGTAAAATCCGATCCGGACTTCTCCGCTATAAGCCGACAAATCAATCGTTTCCGTTCTTCCGTAAAAAGGGATATCGCCTAAAACCCATTCACTGCCGGTATTGTCATATTCCCGGATTACACCTTCGGCATTCCAAGTTTCCCCGCCGTCTTCCGAAATCACAACCAGGAAACGGTCATCGTCATACACTTTATCCGGAGCGCGTCTCGAAAATTGATGATTCATAGCCAAATCGAATTGCAACACATGTTCCTTGCCTTCACCCAAATCGATAAGCGGACTAATCAGCCAATTCTCTGTTTCATAGAAGAATTCGGCACAAGCTGCCGTATTCGTACCCCGCCGGTTGGCAAAAGGGCCTTCAGTCCAAGTCGTGCCTCCGATGCCTTCGTAATCAAATACCGTATTCCCGCTCTCGGCAATACGGCCACCTTTGCCTTCCCAGCACGGGCTCCCCAGCTGAGCCACTGTATAAGACCCTTCCTGCGTATATTCTACATACGAGAATGAATTGGTAAAATCTTCATAGAACGGTGTCTCATACACTTCGCAAAGCGTGGAAAACGAAGCCGGTTCGCTGCACCAGAGCGAAGTGTCTTCGGGGCAGTCCCCTTGTACGTAAAAGGCAAAAGTCGTTCCCGACGGCAAGTTTTCCAACGTATAAGGGTTTTCCGTAACGCCCTCGATTAAAGTCCCTTCCCCTAAGCGGAATCCATAAAGGCCGTATTCGATGTTCCAAGAAGCCGCCTCTCCTTTGTCCACCCACGACAATACAGCCGAATGCGCTGTCACATCGGAAACCGCCAATGATTCCGGAGCAGGACAAGCACTCAACGTGGTAAAGGAGATTTTTGTTGACCAGATAGTCTTTTCGTCCCCGTAAACTGCCCGGACACAGACTTCGTACTCTGTCCCGGATTCCAAACCGGATATCGTATATGTCGGAATCTCCACCTCTTCCACAGCCGCCGTCTCGGGATCAAAGCCCTTCGGCCCCCATGCAACCTCATAGCTGTCCGGAGCCCCGTACTCATCCCAATTCACCGTGGCCTGGCTGGATTCGATTGAATTATAAGGGACCTTCAGATTGGAAGGCAATAGCATGGGCTCGTCTCCTATATGGAAGAAATCCACAAATGTATTGGCTCCGCCATAATTACTGATTGCCTGAAGACGTACGTATGCGGCCTCTTTCGGCAAACTTTCCTGCCACAATTCGTAGCGGGTTCCGCAAAGGGCTGCAAGAATCGTGTCCCCAAGCATATTCCAATGCTCTCCATCTTCAGACCACTGAACCAACAGCCAAGGCCATTCTCCATCCATCGCCCATTGGCAACTATTATACCAAAGGAAGGTCACTTTGGGGTCTGCCATATCCGACACGTCGAACTGCGGCGAAGTCATGGTTCCCCGTACATATACATTATAATTAAAACAGTCGAACATGGCCGTATAGTTCCTCTCGTAAGGATAATACGGGCCGAACGAATACCCGGGGTCTTGATACCACGCACCCGAAGATCCGACTTGAGCGGGATTCAACACCCACCCTTCCGGCGGCCATGTTTCAAAACCCTCCTGAACAACAAATTCCCGTTCCTGCGCATTGGATAGGATCGGCAATAAGCCAAACAAGAACAAACAGAAAACAGACATCATCCTTTTCATAACCGTAAGTTTTTAGTTAATACTCCATGGAAAAACTTTCTGTTTGCTATATTAGCAATAAGCATCCAGCCCTATAGGAATCCTATGGTAACAGAAAGGATACATTTACAAAAACTACGTTTACAAAAAGGATACAAACAATTATTTATATCTATAAAACAAATAATTAAACAAAACCAACACAGATACCTTATTACGTTTTCTTGACCTACAAAAAAAAAGAAAAAAAAGAATTACCGCCTCAGAAAAACATCTAATAACGGGACAAGAATTCGGACAAAGACTCCGACTTTTGCGTCAATCCAAGCTTCCTCCTCAAACGGACTCTGGCGATTCGGACAGAGTTAGGGTCTTGATTCATAATCATCGCAATCTCTTTGGTACTAAGATTCAATTTTATGAATGCGCAAAGCCTCTTTTCCGAATGCGTCAGACGAGGGTAATCCTGCTGCAAACGCTCAAAGAAACGCTGATGCATCTGGGAAAACGAGGCTTCGAACTCTGCCAGCATATTGGAATTGAGGGAACGCCTCATTTTCCATATCAAAGGAGACAAAGCCTGCCGCTCCTTATCAGGCATCTTGTCTCCATGGCTGACAAGCTCCTTGATCGTATCCTTCAAAACCTCGTCTTTGGCCATACGGAGCATCACTTCGTTCACCAATTCCTTCTTTTTCAACTCCAATTCATCTTTCAAGGCCTGTTCTTCCAACTGGCGGTTCTTCAACTCCACTTTTTTCTTCTTATAGTAAAACAGGACCACAATAATGCCAAAGGAAAGGACCAAGAAGCAAATCGTGAAACCATATGTGTACCTGTTCATTTGGTTCCGCATCTCCAACTCCCGGTTCTTGTATTCGAAATCTATGCGTTGACGAGCCAATTCAAATTCAGACTGAAGCAATTGCCGCCGAGTCTGCCGTTCATTTTCCTCCATGTTGGCCTGCCGTACCAGTTCCAAGTATTGTTTCAACGAAACGTAAGCCTCTTCCATATTGCCGGCACAATCGTTCAATGTGCTTTTCATCCCGATAGCCTCCATCTGGATCAAGCGGTTCTTAAAATCCTCCGCCGTGCGCATGGCTGAATCAATCAAGGCTAACGCCCCCTCATAATCGGATTGCTTTTCCAGAACAGCCGCCTTTTCCATCCATATCCGCGCCCTGAGATCCATCTCGCCAAAACGCCTGCTCGCTTCCAATCCTTTATCCAGACACCGCATGGCCGAAACCAAGTCCCCTTCAAGATTATAAGCCTTTCCCAACAGATAATAGGTATTGGATAATTCATAATTGCCTTCGGAAACATTCGAGATTTTCAATGCCGAATCCAAAAGTACCACCGCCGAATCGACCTGCCCCAGACCGATATAACAAGAAGCCATGTTAGCCAAAGTAAGCGGATAGACATCCGAGGGAAGGATATGCATCCGTTCCAGATTCTGCCTGAACAAGGGCAATGCCGCCGTATTCTCTCCCAATGTCTTATAAATCAAAGCCGTATTATTCAATACGTAGGCATCAAACATCGAATCTCCCACTGCATTATTCAGATTCCGTGCCGTTTCATTGGCCTCCAATGCTTTCTGCAAATCTCCCAATGAATACCAATACGAGCCCATTGCAAAATAAACCTTGATTTCAACCTTCTCCAATTCAGCTCGTTCCGAACCGTCCTTTCCCGACGTGCAGCAACCTAAAGCCTGGGCATAATACAACAACGATTGCTCCCAATCGTCTGTCATCATGAAATAAATCCCAGCCAAATAATAAGAGTATGCTTTCTGATACAACGAGGCTCCTGAATTCACAGCAGGCAGCAAGGATTCCGTAAGCAAATCACCATAATCGTAACCATCCCTGTTCCGTTGCAAATATTCTATGGCAGAAATCAAATTATCCACATAATCGTCCTTTGCCGCATTTCCCAAAACCGCATACATGGAATCCGGCAACACCTGATCAAGCCGAAGTTCATCTCGGCCGGATTCCGACGCATGAAGGGGAAACGACAACAGCGAGAAAAAGGAAAAGAGAAAGAATCCTGCTAATCTTCGGTAATTTGCGTCCTTCATAATCCACATTAGCCTATTTCCCATCCGGCCTTGCACAACCCTCGTTTTGCCACCGCACATTCCGTGTTCAGCCCGACAGCCTCTTTCCGCATTACAACCGTTGCATCACTTTCCCTACCATCGAGGTTTTCCAGACTGAAAAATCCCCTTGCAGTATATGCTTGCGAGCTTCGCCCACCAGCCACAGATAAAAGGCCAGATTATGCAGGCTGGCCACCATGGCCGCCAAGTATTCCTGGGAATGGAACAGATGCCGCAGGTACGCCTTGGTATAAAGCTTGTCCACATAACTGGCCCCGTCTTCTTCAATCGGGGAAAAATCCTCCGCCCATTTCTTGTTCTTCATGTTCATGATACCGTTCTTGGTGAACAGCATCGCGTTGCGCCCGTTGCGGGTCGGCATCACGCAGTCGAACATGTCCACGCCTTGGGAAATCCCCTCCAGGATGTTCTCCGGAGTGCCTACTCCCATCAGGTAACGAGGCTTGTCCTTGGGCAAAATATCGCAGACCAGTTCAGTCAGCTCGTACATGTCCTCCTTGGGTTCGCCCACCGAAAGCCCACCGATGGCGCAGCCCCCGGCCACTTCCACCGAAGCTACTTTTTCAGCCGAAATCCGCCTCAAATCACGATAGGTGCTACCTTGGACAATCGGGAACAAAGCCTGCTCGTAACCATAGACCGGTTCGGTCTCCACAAAACGCTTCACGCAACGATCCAGCCAAGCATGGGTCATTTCCATCGAAGCCTTGGCATACTTGTACTCGCACGGATACGGGGTGCATTCGTCAAAAGCCATCATGATATCCGCCCCGATCACCCGCTCTATATCCATCACTTTCTCCGGAGTGAACAGATGCTTTGACCCGTCTATATGCGAACGGAACTCCACTCCGTGTTCGGCATGGATTTTCCGGGTTCCCGACAAGGAATAGACTTGGAATCCCCCGCTATCGGTCAGCATCGGCCGGTTCCAGGCGTTGAACTTCTGGATGCCGCCCGCCGCCTTGATCACATCCAGCCCCGGCCTGAGATACAAATGATAGGTATTTCCCAAGATAATCTGTGCCTTCACATCCTGAACCAAATCCGTCACCTGCACAGCCTTGACCGACCCCACCGTGCCTACCGGCATGAAAATAGGGGTCTGGATTTCACCATGCGATGTCCTTATCAAACCGGCCCGAGCCTTGCTACCGGAATCCTGTGCCTGAAGGCTAAATTGCATCTTACAAAGTCTTTATAAAAAACAACATATTGAATACAAGGTCTAAATCTTTCAATAGCAAAGCCTGCACGTCCCCTTGTCAATGCGCGAAGATAGCACAAAACCGCCGAATCCCAGCATCAGCCGCTAACCGACTTTCCCATATATGGATTTTTATATGTACTTTTGCTCTGTCCCCTACAAACAAGGGCCAAGGGCGATGACAGACAGAGAAGAGGATCTGCAATTGGTACAACAGATACTGGAGAAGAATAGCCAGAATGCATGCACCCGCTTAGTCAACAAATATCGGGCTTCCCTTTTCCAGTTCATGGCCGATAAAATCCGGAGCGGAACGGAAACGGAAGACCTGATGCAAGAAGTCTTTGCCAAAGTATTCCGCAATCTGGCTTCGTTCAATCCCCGTTACGCCTTCAGCACTTGGTTGTACAACATTGCGAACCATAGTTGCATTGATTACCTCCGCAAGAAAGGCAGAATTACCGGAATCGAAATGCAAACGTGGCCGGAGACCTTTCCACAGGAAAACATCCCTCATGAGGACAGGATGGAACCAGAACCGTACAGCCACCCTATAGAGGATGTACGGCCCAATGCCAAGGACATGTCGCAATGCTTGCCGGAAAAATACCGCCAAGTCTTTGAGTTAAGATATGTGGAAAGGCTCAAGTACCGGCAGATTGCCGAAACGACCGGACTGCCGATGGGGACCGTCAAGACGCATTTGTTCAGAGCCAAGGCTTTTCTGAACGCTAACGCACAAAAAGCAGACACAAAAGATGCATAAGTTAGACTGGTACATCATCAAAAAGTTCCTAGGCACGTTCTTCTTATCCATTGCCTTGATTATCATCATAGTGGTAGTCTTCGACATATCAGAGAAACTCGGTCATTTCCTAGAAAAGGATGCACCGCTGAAAGCGATCATCTTCGACTACTACTTGAACTTTATCCCTTATTTCATCAATATGTTCAGTTCTCTGTTCATATTCATTTCCGTCATCTTCTTCACCTCCCGTCTTGCACAGAATACAGAAATCGTACCCATGCTCAGTTCGGGTATAAGTTTTTACCGTCTGATGGTCCCTTACATCCTCTGCGCGATTTTCATCGGCTCGATAAACTTGCTTCTGGCCAATTTTCTGATTCCCGATGTCAACAAGGAACGCATCGCCTTTGAACGTGTCTATGTGAAAAGTCCATACCAGAACGCCAATACAAACATCCATATCCAATTCGACAGCAACACTTATTATTATGCGGAAAGTTTCGACAACCGTTCCGATGTAGGCTACCGCTTCACTCGCGAAAAGATAGAGAACAACCGCCTGCAGGAAAAGCTCAGCGCCCAGAATATCCGGTACGATTCTGCTAAACAAGTATGGAAATTAGTGAATTACGTGGACAGGAAATTGGAAGCCGACAGCGAGATTGTCAAAAAAGGGAATTATATGGAACTGGCCATGCCTATCCAGCCTTTGGACTTTGCTGCCGACTACATCAAAGTTGACGAACAGAACTTCAGGGAACTCAATGAATTGATAAAGAAAGAAGAACTCAGAGGCAGCAGCTTGGTAGTCTACTATAAATACGAACGACTGCAACGTTTCCTCCATCCCTTGACGGCCGTCATCTTGACCTTGATCGGTCTTGCTCTTTCTTCGCATAAAACACGGCAAGGGATTGGCAAGAACCTGGCGGTCGGCATTGCGTTGGCTTTTACGTTCATCCTGTTCTTGCAGCTTTCCAAAGTCATTGCTACTTCAGGAGCCTTGCCGGTCTGGCTATCGGCATTAACCCCTATCATCATTTACGGCCTTATTGCCGGGTTCTTAATCAAAATCGCCCCGAAATAAGATTGCGAAATGTCGTACATCAATGCTCTATATACAAGCCTGATGAAAAAAAGGCTTTCGGCCATCGATGCCTATGCTCAAAATGCCGGAAAAATCCAACATGAGCAATGGGAATCGCTTATCCGTAAAGCCTTGCGTACAGAATACGGGGAAAAATACGATTTTGCCAAAATCCAGACCGAGGCCGATTACCGGGAACGAGTCCCTGTCATATCGTATACGGAACTGCGTCCCTATGTAGAAAGATTGATGAAAGGCGAAAACCGGCTGCTCTGGCCTGGACCAATCAAATGGTTCTCCAAATCTTCCGGAACCACGAATGCCAAAAGCAAATACATACCTGTCAGCAAAGAATCCCTCTTGGATTGCCATTACAAAGGAGGCATGGACATGTACGCGCTTTATTTGCGTTCGCACCCGACAAGCAGGATTCTTGGAGGCAAGACTGTCTCTATGGGAGGCAGCCTGCGGCCTTGGCCGGAAAATCCGAATATCCGCTGCGGGGATGTTTCGGCCATCTTAACTCGCTACCTGCCGTTCTGGGCCGAATCCAGACGAATTCCGAAGAGGGAAATCGCATTGATGGAAGATTGGGAAAAGAAACTCCCGATGATGGCACAAGCTACCATGAAAAGCGATGTACGCAGCTTGATGGGAGTACCGTCATGGATTCTGATATACTTAGAAAAGGTATTGGAAATATCGGGCAAACAAAACCTTCATGAACTATGGCCGCACTTGGAACTTTTGATCCACGGCGGAGTCAGTTTCACCCCTTACCGAAAACAGTACGAAATCATGCTGGGTCCTTCCGTGCATTACTTGGAAACATATAACGCTTCTGAAGGCTTTTTTGGAATACAGGACATAGAAAACGAAGACATGCTGCTGATGCTGGACTATGGTGTCTATTACGAATTCATCCTAGCAGAGGAATGGGGAAAAGACCATCCTAAGGCCATCGGCATAGAAGAAGTGGAAACGGGACGGAATTATGCCTTGATCCTCAGTACAAATGCTGGTTTATGGCGTTATATGATCGGAGACACGATTGTCTTCACATCCTTGCGCCCTTACCGCTTCAGAATCAGCGGCAGAACCAAACATTATATCAACACTTTTGGCGAGGAACTGATGGTAGACAATGCCGACAAAGCACTTTCCGAGGCCTGCGCCAAGACGGGCGCGGAAATTGCCGACTATACCGCAGCGCCTGTATTTCTGGATTCTTCCCGCCAAGCCCGGCATCAATGGCTCATCGAGTTCAAGACCCTTCCTAACGACATGGAATGTTTTGGCAACTTACTCGATTCCGCCCTGAAAAGTCTTAACAGCGACTACGAGGCCAAACGCTCCAAAGACCTACTGCTAAAGCAACCACAAATAATAGCCCTGCCTGCCGGCACGTTTTACCGCTGGTTGAAACAGAAAGGCAAATTAGGGGGACAAAACAAAGTACCTCGTCTAAGCAACAACAGGGATTACGCAGACGAAATCATCGCAATCAGCAAAAAGGAAGCTTGATATGGACAAAAGTAACTTCATAACATTCGTCCGCAAAGGCGTGGACAAGTTCTGGGCATGGAGATACCGCAACCACGCGCTGGTTTCCATCTTTTTCATTCTCTGGGTAGGCTTTCTCTCCCCCAACACAATTGGCATACAAATCAAAGCGATACTGGAATTAAGGGAACTGAAACGAACCAAAGCCTATTACCAAAAAGACATCGAGCATACTGAAAATCAAATTCACCTCATCACATCCGATCCGGAATTCGTGGAAAAATACGGCCGGGAAAATTATCTGATGAAACGGGAGAACGAGGACATTTACCTCTTTGAAGACTAACCTCAGCCAGACAAAATACTCACTGTCCCGAAATCTCCGCTTCCCCCGACAATCTATCCGACCAGAATGCCCGTACTCCCTCTTCATACGAAAAAAGCCGCTGACATTCTTTGTCAACGGCTCTGTACCTGAGATCGGAATCAACCCCAAAAATAAGGGATATCAAGAGACACAAACACCACATAAAACCAATACACTAACTTTTATATACCACCTGTTGATTTCCTGTTTTTACCCTTGTTTTGATAAAAGTTTATACCTGGTTTATACCCGGAATGAACAAATAACTATCTTTGCAACAAAGAATAAAAAAGGCAAAGAAAGAGAAATTTGTTGAAATCACCCCCCGAAAACCGTTTTTTGGGGGCGGGAAGTGGTAAAAAGCGATGGCAGTACGCAAGAACTACAGGGCGGACAATACGTACCTGATAAGCAACGACAGCACCGATAACCCGAAATTAGGGGCGAAAGTGTTGAGCGATGGCCGGGAAAGCCTGTATCTTGATTTCTATTTGGGCTATGAGATGGCCGTAAGTAAGACGGGCAAGGAATACAAACGGGTAAACATTAAACGTCCTGACTTCGTCACTCAAAAAGCATTGATTTTTTAATATGTTGATAAATAATATTTTGTAATTTTGTGTCACCCATTTTAGGGTGACACGGTCGCAAAATATGTT
>CALUHO010000025.1 GCA_944320465.1 uncultured Bacteroidales bacterium
CCGTAAACTCCGGAAATCGCAAAGCCGGAACATTGGGTCTTGGGGTTCCTGAAGTTTTCGCATTGAGGATTCCATTTTGACAGTTTTCTCCTATGGATTCTTTATGTTTTTCCATGGTTGTTGTTACTTTCTGATTTTCGTGATTAGTTCGTTGGCTGAGATGTCTCGCATCAAGGTGAAACCAAACCACTTTTTGCCTAAATCTTTGATGGACGCTCCTATGTGGTACACCTCATCGTCAATAAGCAAGAATCGGTCGTGCGCTTTGTTGAATTGCATTATTTCTATGGGCGGATATTGAACGTTGTGGCGGTCAACATCCAATTGGAACCGGCTGCTGATACGCTGCGTATAGATGGTTGCCATCACTCCGTTTTGTCTTTTGTCAAGCAATGCAAGCACGGTGTCATCCACATAGTTGTCAATCAAAACGATTGAATGCTTGGCCTTTCGTATCAAATCAGACACGAAACGGTAAGCGTCAAACACTTGCCCGTCATAGAATATGCCTTGCGAGGGTGGAATGTTTGCGTCCAACCTTTTGAAAACCTCCTCAATGCGTTTGTCCGTCGACTCCTGATGCTGTTTCATTTCCAGTTGATGGTATTCTATCGTTTCAAGCCGCTGGAAAAGTTGGGCATTGGTGGCGATGAAACGGCGCATGGACACAAAGGCTCGCATGATGCGGATATTCACATCTACGGCAGTTTGTGATTTCAAGACAGAGCTAAGCATGGCGATACCTTGCTCCGTGAAAGCGTAAGGTGATTTTCTTGCACCCATTATTATTGAATTGGATATCACAGATTGTGATTTCCAATTCTCAAATTCCTCTTTGTTCAGTTGAAACATGAAATCATCAGGAAATCTCTCGATGTTTCGTTTTACAGCTTGGTTCAACACTCTGGTTTCCACGCCGTACAACTGAGCCAAATCTTTGTCAATCATGACTTGCTGGCCTCTGATAACTCGAATCATCGGCTTTATGTCAATAACCTCTGGTAACTGGTCGCTATTTGCGACCGGTTCGTTTGCCTTGTCCTCTACCTTTTCCCTGTCTTTCGCCATAGCTTATAGATCTTGAAGTCGCAATTTGCGACTTCCAATTTCACATTTAGAATTATACAATTCCCAACTCTTTCAGATATACTTCAATCTCCTTATCCAACTCAGCACGTTTGGCTTCCAGTTCCTTGATTTCCGCCATTACCGCCTTGATATCAATCGGTTCTTCTTCCTCGAAAGTATCCACATAGCGAGGAATATTCAGGTTATAGTCGTTGTCGGCAACCTCTTGCAGCGTGGCAAGATGACTGTACTTTTCTATCTCCTTGCGGTCTCGGTAGGTTTCGACTATCTTCTGAATATGCTGCGGACGGAGTTTGTTTTGCGTCTTGACTTTCTCAAACTCCTTGCTGGCATCAATGAACAGGATGTTGTCATCCTCCTTGCGGCATTTCTTCAACACGAGGATGCAAGTCGGTATGCTCGTACCATAGAAAATGTTGGCAGGCAGACCGATGATGGCATCTATGTAGTTCTTCTTCTCAATGAGGAAACGGCGAATAACCCCCTCGGCGTTCCCACGGAACAACACGCCATGCGGAGCGACACAGGCCATCGTGCCGCCCTCGTTCAAGTGGTAAATCATATGGAGGATAAAGGCGTAGTCGGCTGTTTTCTTAGGAGCGAGCCGTCCGGCCTTGCTGAAACGGTCATCGTTGTTGAATTTGTCGGCGGCAGTCCATTCGGCGGAGAACGGTGGATTTGCGACTACCGCATCAAACTGCGTGTCGCCAAAAGCATCCCATTCTAGTGTATCGCCGTTCTCAATCTTGAAGTTGCTGAATTTGATGCCATGCAGCAGCATGTTCATTCGGGCAAGGTTGTAAGTGGTCGGATTCTTCTCTTGTCCGTAAATATCCACGGCATGACCTACTTTCGCCGCACGAAGAAGCAACGAGCCGCTACCGCAAGTCGGGTCATACACATTGCGAAGCCTTGTATGTCCGATAAAGACAATTTCAGCTAATATCTGGCTGACTTCCTGCGGAGTATAGAACTCTCCGGCTTTCTTTCCGGCACCGGCCGCGAACTGCCCGATCATATACTCGTAGGCATCGCCAAGGATATCAATCTCGTTCGAGGCTTCTACGCCAAACTTTATATCATCCAATGCCAAAAGGACATTGCTGACGAGAGTGTTCTTGTCATCTGCCGTCTTGCCCAATTTAGGAGACGCAAGGTCAATGTCAGAGAAAAGTCCCCCGAAATCTTCCTCGCTGTCATGTCCCAATGTGCTGTCTTCGATGCGCTTCAACGAGCGTTCAAGGAGGGGCAATATGTTCTCTTTCTTTTTTATCCGGTCAATTACCGATGAAAAGAGGTAAGTCGGTTCTGTGAAGTAGCCGACACCTTCCAAGCATTGCTTTTTCAGTTCCTCTTGCAGTTCGGCGGCATCTTCACCTTCCATGTTCCACAACTCCTTGAATGATACTTCGTCATCCACCAAAGCATTGTTGGCATAGGCTTCTATTTTCTCCGAAAGGTATTTGTAGAAGATAAAGCCCAACGTGAAATACATGAAATCACTGGCCGACATATTGCCGCGCAGCTTATTGGCCACTTCCCAAAGCTGGTCACGGAGTTTCTGTTGCAATTCTTCGCTCATATGATATTCTATTCTATGTTATCAATATCGATTTCTACTGATGCCATTTCTTCATTCTCCATCGCGCTGCGTAAATCATCCAACACTTTCCCTTTATACGAAAAGTATTTTGCGCCTTGATAAGCCCCGGATGTATTTCTCTTGTCTTCTGGCATGAAAGTGCCGACAAAAGGAGAAAGCTTGTAAATGCGACCTTCGTATTCAATGGAATCATCACTGGCAACTTTTACCTTTGTATTTGTGGGTATAAAAGTTATGCATTCCCCTATTTTTATGCCTACCATGCTGAACTTAAAGCGGCCTCGCCTGACTATGCGCTTATGCTCATCGACATGCTCGTCCGGCTTTTCATTATTTGTGACAGGCTTGTTGTCTTTATAAACGGTGACAACGGCATCCTCTATCATTTTTGCAATGTCATAAAATATATCCAGCGCTATTTGCGGCGCGACATTGAAAAATTCCCTGTTTTGCCTGATGCGTAAATCGGTCAGACGGTCTATGGTTTTATGGACATGTTTCTCAACCTCATTGTACTTTACGGTCTTGATGGTTGCATATATCTCAAATGGCAAAGGCACGGCGGTATTGTCGAGTTCCTTTGATCGCACATCAACGGGACGTGAACTTTTACCAATCTTTACCCAATCCTCACGAAAACTTGGATTGGTCAAGATATATACGTATCCCGGTTCTTTTATTCTATCCATGTTCCTAATCCCAACTAAATGTTCTTATTATACTGTGTAATCTGTCCATAATTCTCGTTAAGGCCTTGCGGGTCTTAATCAGGCCGAGGTGTTTCTCCTTGAGCGCTTGTTGTATGATTTCCGGCTGTTCTTTCTGGAGGTAGTCATACTCTTTCAGATAATGGTCAAGTACTTCCGTAGAAAGACCTTCGTCTTGCGCCAATGAGCTTACCGCCTTTTCTCGCTCGGACGAAATATAGTTGTTAAGGCGTTCTTCCAGTTCGCTTGTGCCGTCCGCCTTCTGCCGTTGCATCATGAAGTTCTCTTTGTCCTCATCCACATTCTTTTGAATGAAACCATCGATAAGTTTAGCCTTGCTACGCATTTCGGCATCCTTTATCATCGTATCAATAATGTTCTTACGATGCTCAGGATAGTCGTTGCTGTATGGGTCAAGGTTGGCAATCAGTTCGAGGATATAAGCTACATTGATGATGTCGCTGTGCAGGAGTTCAAGGCAGAAATCAATATCTTCCAATCCTTGGCTATTTCCGTATGGGAAAAGATTATCCACAGCAATCGGAGGTGTGACAGGGGGCTCGATGAACCCGACAGTAATGTCAAGGTACTTGCTCTTGTAATCGTTAAATTGCTGCTCGGTCATGCCGAGATCATCCGCTTCATCGCTGTAATCCTCGTATATCTGAATCTCTGCGTGCTTGCGGATGATGTCGCGGAAAGCCAGCACAAAGTCTTTCTTGTCCTTCTCGCTCTGCAACAGGTCGATGCTGCTTGGCGTCGGGTATTTCTGCAAGAAGTCTGTTGCCAGCTGCTGATACTCCTTTTTTACTTTCTCAAACGGAGGGCGAACAATATCCTCCGGATTGTCGGAGTTGCTGAATAGTTTTATGGCCGTATCCACGTTGCTTTTCAAATCGCGGAAACAGATAATCTTGCCGAAACGTTTTTTCTCATTCAGCACGCGGTTGGTACGACTGAATGCTTGCAATAGTCCGTGGTACTCCAGATTCTTGTCCACATAGAGCGTATTGAGTTTCTTGCTGTCGAACCCGGTAAGGAACATACCCACGACAAGGCAGAGGTCAAGCGGTTTCATGTCCGCTTTCTTCTTTTTCATACGCAGGTTGATATCGTCATAGTACGCACGGAAGTTCTCGGTCGTGAAAGCGGTGCCGAACATTTCATTGTAATCATCCATGATGGCTTGCAGCTCGTCCGCCTCTCCTGTGCTTTGATTTGCGAACTGTCCCGTATTCATCCCAGTCTGTGCATCGTCCTGGCTGCTATTGGCTGCGTATGTAAAGACTGCACCGATACGGATATCTGGCTTCAAAGACTTGAAAATCTTGTAGTAACTGATAAGCATAGGCACGGACTGCACGGCAAACAGTGCGTCAAACTCACCGTCAAAGGTTGACTTATTGAAATTATTGAGGATGAATTTGGCTATCTCTTCCATGCGGTTGGTATCGTCATTTCTCACCGCTCCATTTCCGTGATAATACTCCACAAGAAAGCCCAGCACGTTTTCATCGGCAATGGCATCCTTGATAAGATACTGATGCAGGCAGTTGCCGAATATTTCTTTGGTCGTATGACCGTCCACGGCATTTTCCGTAAAGATAGGCGTGCCGGTAAAGCCGAATACTTGGGCGTTGTCGAAGAACTTCATGATTCGCTTGTGGCTTTCCCCGAAGTGGCTTCTATGGCACTCATCGAATATCATCACGATACGTGAATGGCGTATGGTTTCTATCTTGTTGCTGTACCATGTCTTGCTGACCGCCGCATTGAGTTTCTGTATGGTGGTGATGATTATCTTGGAGTTGCTCTGCAGCCGTTTCACCAATTCGTCCGTATTGTCCGTACCGTCCACTGCGCCAGGTTCAAAAGCCTCGTACTCCGATTGGGTCTGCGTGTCGAGATCATGGCGGTCCACCACAAACATCACCTTATCTACATCATCCAATTCTGACACCAATTGCGCAGCCTTGAATGAGGTCAAGGTCTTTCCGGCTCCGGTGGTATGCCATATATAGCCGTTGTCGTTGGAGTTCCTTACCTTGTCCAGTATCTTTTCCACGGCATAGAACTGGTATGGACGAAGTACCATGAGGCACTTGTCGCCCTCGTGAAGCACGATGTATTTGCCTATGATTTTGCCGAGAGTGCATTTCTCCAGAAAGAAAGCGGCAAACATGTTCAATTCATTGAACGGATGATTGGCGGCATCCGTCCAGTTGAAGGTAAACTTGTAGCCACTGTTCGGATTGTTGGCGAAGTAGCGGGTATTTACACCGTTGGAGATAACGAACAGTTGGATGTAGTCGAACAGGCCGTGAAAAGATGTCTTGTAGTAACGTTGTATCTGGTTGTATGCCTGCTTGAGTTCCACGCCACGACGTTTCAGTTCAATCTGCACTAATGGCAGGCCGTTTATAAGAATGGTCACATCGTAGCGGCATTTCTTCCGCCCTTCCACCGTGATTTGATTGGACACCTGAAACTCGTTCTGGCACCATTGTTGGCTATCAAGAAATTCCACCCAAATGCGTTTGCCATCGGTGGTGTCAAGCGGATAAAGGGTGCGGAGTTTCTTCGCCTTTTCGAATCGTGTACCGCCTTCCAGATAGATAAGTATCTTTTCAAACTCATTTGCTGTGAACTCAGTACGGCCATGTTCTGCCAGCCGTTTACGGTTGTGTATCTCCAACTGTCGTTTGAAATTGGATTGGAGATTTTTCTCTTCTGTAATCTGGACATATTTATAGTCCATTTGCCGGAGTGTAGCGATTAAGCCGTCTTCCAATGCCGCTTCACTTTGTATTGCCATGCTCTTGAAGATTATCTGGATTGGTTCGTTTTCTACATGGAGTAACTCTCTTGCATCCACATTCCGGACTTCTGCGATACGAAACAATGTTTCGAGATCCTGCTGCGATGTGTTTTTGCCAATTTGTTCCGGCACTCATTTTGCCTCCTGTTTTCTCGGCGAGTACCACCTAGTATCCTCATGTAGAAAGGACTTATAGTTTGTACAAAGATAGTGAAAGGTGAGAGTAGTGGCAACAAACTTGTTTGATTGCCACTACCGAACCGCATCCTATCTTCGATGCGAAGCAATCAAAGATAGTGAAAGTCGAGAGCAGAGACAACGCGCTTGCTCGATTGGCTCTGCCGAGACGCATCCTATCTTCGATGCGAAGCAATCAAAGATAGTGAAAGTCGCGAGCAGGGACAACGCGCTTGCTCGATTGGCTCTGCCGAGACCAAGCTATCTTCGACGACAGTCAAAGGTACAAATATATGGTAAGACGGCCTATAAATTTAGGGTGTAGGAAAAACATTTGATTTATAGTATGATAGATGAATTTGGGTGTCGTTTTTGCTTTTGGATCGATGCACCTCCATGCGCTTGTGCCGAAATTTTTCATAGGAATCAACTTATGCTTGTTTTTGGCATAGGTTGGTGCTACCTTTGCCGTTGAAAAGAAAAACCCTAAACATTATGGCAAAGAATCTGTTCAACAGGTATGTATGGTTGGTCAATACCATTTACGAGGCCGGTAAAATCACTTTCGAGGAAATCAGCAACCGTTGGGAGCGCAGCGCCTTGGGGGATGGGGCGCCTCTGCCTTTGCGCACTTTCCACAATCATCGCAAGGAGATTGAAGCCCTTTTCGACATCAATATCGAATGCAACAAGCGTGGCGGCTATTACTACTATATAGAGAATGCCGAGGAAATGGAGCGTGGTGATGTGCGGACTTGGCTGTTGAACACTTTTGCGGTCAACAACTTGATTAACGAAAGTTATGCGATAAAGAGCCGGATTCTGTTCGAGGAGATTCCGTCGGGCCAACGCTTCCTGAGCCCGATTATCGGAGCTATGCGCGATGGGGTCGAATTGGAGATAAGCTATAAGAATTATTGGCAGCCGTAGGCACATACTTTTGAGATAGCACCCTATTGCGTCAAGGTGTTCAAGCAGCGTTGGTATGTGGTGGGAAAGAGCGAACGATACGATTCTCCAAGGGTTTATGCCTTGGATAGGATTCAAAACCTGCGTATTACGGATGCTAAATTCGTGTTTCCGCCCGATTTTGACCCTAAAGAGTATTTCCATTACAGCCTCGGGATTATGGTGGGGGAAGAAGAGCCGGTTATCATCCGCTTGAAGGCATTCGGTCACCAGGCCGACTATATCCGGGCCCGGCCCTTTCATCTTTCTCAGCAGGAAATCGAAAAGCAAGAGGATTATTCCGTTTTTGAATATTTTATGCGTCCGACTTTTGATTTCTATCAAGAGATGCTTTCGCAGGGTGCTGGCGTGGAAATTCTCTCACCCGAACCGATTCGCCAGAAAATGCTGGGTCAAATCCGTTGGATGGAATCTTTGTATCAGCGACCGGAAAGTGCGCCTTCGAAAAAGAGAAAGTGTACCAGCTCGGAAAAGTAGACACTCCCTCGGTTCGCTGTTCTTTTAGTGATATCGTCTGTGTTTGTTCCGGGCAGAAGGGGTTGTGAATGTTTGCAAGTGGCTTGCATGCGTTGGGATTGTGGAAAACCGTATTTTTGCGGTCTCTAAAACTTTATTGCCATGCAACAAAAAACCAATAAAGCCGTTTACCCACTGCTGGGTTTGCATTGCGCCGGCTGCGCCAGCCGTTCCGAGAAGATTGCCGCCGCCCAGCCCGGCGTGAAGAAAGCTTCTGCCAACTTTGCTGCAGGACTGTTGACGGTAGAATACGAGACAGGCGTTTTCGATGCCCAAAAGCTGAAATCCGCGATAGAAAATGCCGGATACCAGTTGATTGTGGACAGCGAGGATCCTTTTACCGAGCAGGAAAAGGAAAACCGAAAACTGTACAAGAAACTCAAGCGAAAAGTCTGGATTACCTGGATTCTGGCCGTCCCCTTGATGATTCTCGGCATGGCGCATAATTGGCATTTCCCGGCCAAGGAATACGTGATGATGTGGCTGGCATTCTTCATCCTGCTGATTGGCGGCCGCGACTTCATTCGCAGCGCTTGGAATCAAGCCAAGCAATGGTCGGCCAATATGGATACCCTGGTAGCGCTCAGCACGCTGGTGTCTTTTATTTTCAGTCTGGCATCGCTCGCTTTTGAAAATTGGACGCATGATGTCTATTTCGAGGCATCCGGCATGATCATTGCCTTTGTCCTCTTGGGCAAGCTGATGGAGAGCCGCGCCAAGAACGGCACTTCCAAAGCCTTGCAGGATTTAATGCATTTGCAGCCATCCACGGCTTTCTTGATAGAAAACGGTCAGGAACAGGAAGTTCCCATTTCTAAATTGCAGCCGGGCGACCATGTGAGCGTGCATCCCGGTGCACAGATGCCGGTGGACGGGATTGTGCAAAGCGGTTCTTCCTACGTGGACGAAAGCATGATTACGGGCGAGCCGCTGGCAGTCCTGAAGCAGAAAGGGAGCAAGGTAGTGGCCGGGACAATCAATCAGAAGGGCAGCTTGACAGTGGAAATTACCGGGGTGGGGCAGAGTACGGTTCTGGCCAGCATTGTCCGCATGGTGCGCGAAGCCCAAGGCAGCAAAGCGCCGGCGCAGCGTGTCGCCGACAAGGTGGCAGCCGTTTTTGTGCCAGTTATTCTTTTGCTGGCCGTGCTGACGTTCATCTTGTGGCTAGCAATCGGCGGCAAAGCCGAATTCAACCATGCCTTGGTCTGCGCTTTGTCGGTCTTGGTGATTGCCTGTCCTTGCGCCTTGGGTCTGGCCACGCCGACGGCTTTGATGGTCGGGATGGGCCGGGCGGCCCGGAACCATATCTTGATTAAGGATGCCTCGGCTTTGGAAGAGCTATGCCATGTGGATGCCGTGGTGATGGACAAGACCGGGACGCTGACGCAGGGAAAGCCGGCAGTCAGTGCGGTTTGCGTGCCGGAGGCGGCGGTTTCAGGGATTCAGGGCTGCCAGCCGGATTCTTTCGGTGCGGGTCCTGTCAATCCGTGGCAGGGGAAGCCGTTGCCCTTCTGGCTTGGCCTTTTCAAGGCTGCCGAGCAGAAGAGCGAACACCCTCTGGCAGCGGCTGTCGTGGCCTGGGTCGATGGTTTGTTGGCATCGGACAAGCTTGGGCAAGCAAAGGAACCTTCGGCATCGGGAAACGGCTCTGGTAGCCGTGATGCTGCTTGCCCGGATAACAGTTGCGCTTTGTTCGATGAGATAGAAGATTTTGAGACATTGACAGGCAAAGGCTTGCGATTCCATTATCAAGGGCAGGATTATTGGGCGGGCGGCATGGCTCTGGTAAAGGAAAAAACTGTCGTTCCGGACGATGCTGAACGGGAAATGCTCGCGCAGTGGCAGGACAAGGCTTACAGCATCGTGGCGTTCGGCCACGGACAACATGTATTGGTTTACCTTGGCATCACAGACGAGGTGAAGCCATGTTCCGCGCAGGTTGTCGCGGCTTTGGAGAAGGAAGGCGTGGCTGTGTACATGTTGACGGGAGACCATGAAAAGGCGGCGGCCGCCTTGGCATCGCAGATAGGAATCAAGCATTACAAGGCTGGGCTTTTGCCGCAGGATAAGGAGGATTTTATCAAGGACTTGCAGCAACAAGGGCGCAAGGTGGCCATGGTGGGCGACGGTATCAACGACAGCCAGGCTTTGGCCCGGGCGGATATCAGCATGGCGCTCAAGCGCGGCACGGACATTGCGATGAATGTGGCATCGGTGGTACTGATCGGCAACGAGAAGAATGATCTGGAAGCGATTCCAAAGGCGATTGCTCTTTCGCGCCGGACGCTCCGCATCATCAAGGAGAATTTATTCTGGGCCTTTATCTATAATGTGATCGGCATCGTTTTTGCCAGCGGCCTGTTGTTCCCGTTCTTCGGATGGATGCTCAACCCGATGATTGCCAGCGCGGCCATGGCGTTCAGCTCGGTATCGGTGGTATCGAACAGCCTGCGCTTGAAGTTCGTCAGGATTCCCTGGACGGCTTGAAAAGGATGCCGGAGTATCCCGTGTTCAAGAGGTTTCTCTTTGGGGACACCGGGAGAAGGAAAATAGATGTGTATCCTTTCATTTGGCAATGTAGCAATAGAGGATGGCATCCACGGGCAGCGGTATCAGCATGTCGCCTTTGGCCGGCACCAGGAAATGGGTCTTGCGTCCCTCTTCTTTTTTCAGTTCCCGCATGATGCGGGCTACTTCCCGGCCATGTCCGTTTGCGTTCCGGCTTGGTTCTCCCTTGGCAGGGAGTCTTTTCGCCGCAGGTTTTCCAATTTGCGGATCGCGTCTTCCAGATCCTTTCGGTTGATGGGCTTCAGTAGGTAGGCGATGCTGTTCACCTTGAAGGCTCGTAGCGCATATTCGTCGTAGGCCGTGGTGAAAATAATCGGGCAGCTTATATCCGCATGTTCAAAAATCTCAAAGGCTGATCCGTCTGCAAGGTGTATGTCCATGAAGACTAAGTCCGGTGCCGGGTTGCTTCTGAACCATTGGATCGTGTCCACGATGCTGTCTGTCTCCCCGGTGATTTCTATGGGGAAGGATATTTCTTGGAGGACGGCTCTCAGGTTGCGGGCTGCCGCTTTCTCGTTTTCGATGATCAATGCTTTCATATCAAGGGAATGCTTACGATGAATTGCTGGTTCTCGGTCTTGATCAGATTGTTCTCTCGAACGAAAGGGAAATAAAGACAAAAGGATATATCCTTTATCTCCCAATTTACTATGTTATGTTCCTGGAGAACAAGGTGCCGGAAGAAGAGAACATGTTCTTTTAGTTTAATACGAATTGCGGTTTACAAGATAATTCCTTCCCTTAGTTTTGACTTTACTTTAGTTTAACCCAAATCGGTCATTAGACACGCCGAGTCCGTGTCTGATTAGGAAAATGAGGCATTCGGGCATCTTGCCCGCTTCTGTCCGCATCCTGTTTCTCGCTACGCCTCGACGTAGCCCGCTACGCCTTCGGCTAGGCGAGAAGCATGCTGCATGACACAAGCGGGCAATCTCCCCAAAGTCTAATGACCGATTTGGGTTAAATTGCTGAAGAAATGAAGAATGAGATTTATGACAATATGCTCTCTGCATATGGTGCGACAACGGAACAAGAAAGACGTAATGCCATATTTGAAGTAAACCAGCAGGTGATACTTGCCGGACTCTACAATGGCGGTTTCTTCGATGTTGCCGCTTTCTATGGCGGTACCTGCCTCAGAATTTTTCATGGTCTCCAACGCTTCAGCGAGGATATGGATTTTTCCCTCCTGGCTCCCGATGACAAGTTCGATTTCACGAAATACTTCCAGCCGATAATAGATGAATTTGCCATTGTCGGTCGTGAAGTGGAGATTAAAAAGAAAGACACAAAGAGTTTTCGTAAATGGCAACAGAATTCAGTTGTAAGTTTCTTTTATATCTGGGTTCTGTTGCCAAAGATAATGGTAAACTGCTTCATAATCAAGCCCAATTGGGGATAGGCATAGTCCATTTCTTCTCGATTTCCATAAGTGAAAAGTACACCCTCTTTTTCATGGTATCGTCCGAAAGGAATGAAAGCTTTGATTTTGTGTATTTTCTGATTTTTCTCGTTCAAGTTCTCTATTTCAAAAACAACTTCCTCAAATCCATCGAAAGAAAATCCTCCGCACTGATTCCGCCGTCTCCCACGATAAAAGCAGACTGCGGATTGAAAAGCTTGCGAAACTTATCCAATCCCTCCGTCCGCTTCTCCGCATTGCTTTTCACCTCAATGGCTATCACTGAGCCTTTCTTGCGCAAAATGAAATCCACTTCATCATCCCGTTCACGCCAATAGAACACTTCAAAGCGATGCACGAAGGCTTGGCTTACCAGATAAGCGCCAATGCCCGACTCAAAGATTCGTCCCCATGCCTTGCGGTTGAGTATCGCCTGTTCAAAGGTCAACGGGCTATACACCATCTTCAACGCATTATTATATACTTGCAACTTGGGGATACTGGCACGACGCCGAGCCATGTCCACGCTGAACTTCTGAAGCCCGCAAAGCAATCCGCTTTCATTCAACAGATTAATGTAACCCGCCAATGTTACTGTGTTCCCGGCATCTTGAAGCGAGCCAAGCATTTTGTTCAGTGAAAGCAATTCGCCCGAATAGGCTGCCCCCAGTTCAAAGGTCTGCCGAAGTAAGGCAGGCTTGCTTATCGGCGTATCCATCAGAATGTCCTTATTGATGGTTGCCTCGATGATTGCCGACTGGATGTATTGGCTGAAGCGGTCTTCATCGTCTATCAAAGTAGCCGCACCGGGATAGCCTCCATAAAACATATATTGGTCGAGTGAAAAGCCGAAACACTCCTTCATTTCCTGATAGCTCCAATGGCTCATGCGTATTTCCTCAAACCGTCCGGCAAGAGACTCCGACAACCCTTTTTCCAATAACACACGACTGCTTCCCAAAAGCAACACTTTAATATCGCGGTCATGGAACGTATCATCGTCCCACTCTTTTTTCACCGCCTCGCTCCAGTTGGCAATTTTCTGTATTTCATCAATCACAAGGATAACGCTTCCCCAGTTTTTACTCTCCTTCAAGCTTCGCACAGCTGCCCAACAATCGGAAATCCATGCACTGTTCGTAGCCGGAACATTGTCGGCAGAAAAGAACCGATACGGCATATCCAAATCTTTCAGTGCCTGTTTGACCACCGTTGATTTTCCTATCTGTCGGGCACCCATAACGACCTGAATGAACCTACGAGGCTCTTTCATGCGTTCTATTATAAGCTGATATTCTGCACGTTTATACATGCAACCACATTTTACTCAGTGCAATGAAAATTTTTACTCAGTGCAAAAATAGCAAATTTACTTGAGTTATAATCATGGCTTTGCAAGAAAAACACTATCTTTGAGAAAGTAATTAAGCGTTCTGAATCATGTATAGTGAAATTCTTTGTCTATCAATATTTTTTGCATGGAAGAGACATTTCACGAGAAGGCTGAAAAAGGCGGTACAAGACCGTAAACGAAAGCCGCTGAATGTAAGATGTTTATATTTTCTTTTCGACTTCGTTCAATTCTCGGAATGCAACTTGTGCCTTTTAAAATGAATAGCCGATGATATTCAATGATGTATGCCTGATGCATCGTACGGTAATGTAAAATAAGGTTTGGCGCAGTTTTCAATTATTAGTATCTTCACTATACTGATGTAATATCAAACTGAATAACATTTATACTGTCAGGATCCATTATCTCGTACAGATTTATCATTAGGTCGTTCAACATCGGATAGAAGCGAGGCGCAAAAGAAGTCTTAGTCGTGATTGCCGTGTTTGTTTCTTCAGTGAGTCGTGCCAAGGCCGCCAAACGCTGCATGCGGTCGCTGGATGCAAGAAACTCTTTGCATGGAAATGGCACAGGTTCAAGGAACTGTTTGTTGACTCATACTTTGCTGATTTCTCGTGAAATCAAGAATCCGTAAGCAAACGGTTGGGAAAAAGTGCTGTTGTCTGCCGACAGGCTATTTGCAAATGAGCAGGCTCGAATGTGATGTGGAAACGGTATGGAATGCGGGATGGCTGATGGGACGGGGTTTGATGCGCGGATGCCGGCTGTTCCGCTGGATCTATTCCCCTACGGGCTTGGTTCGGGGGATGTCTCTTCTGGTGGACACCTGCTGGCGGGCAAGGACGGTCTTGCCATGCAGGCGTGGCCGCCTTCCTGGATGCGCCCTAGGCCTGCGCTCGCGCGGAAACTTTGCCGCCGCGTTTTTGTGGTGGCTTGCTTGCTGTGCAGATTTGATGGAAAGTGTTCCATTTCAAAGACAGAGGCCGGGAATGCCCCGGCCTCTCCGTTTGCAGAAGTCAAGCTTGCTTTCTGCGTGAAACCAAAAACCAATTAAAGAAACGAAATTCTAATGTTTTGTTATTTTGATTCGTTCCCCGTCGACATCCAATAGGTAAATACCGTCCGGGTATGCGGATAAATCCAGAGTCCATGCGCTTTTGCCACCGCATCCGCTGTCGATTATCTTCTGCCCGTTCATGGTGAACACTGCAACATGCCCTATTCCGGACGGGCTCGTGATGGAAACTTGTCCATTGGTGGGGTTCGGGTAGGCTTTCACGCTGCTCTGGGTTCGGTTTTCATTGCTTACGTCGACAGAGACATTGGTGCAGATTGGATTGGATTCATGTCCCAGTTCGTCGCAAATGGCACGCACGCAGTACTCGTGGGTGCCTGCAGGCGCGTTTTGGTCGGTGTAGGAAGTCTCCTCGACCGGGCCGGCAATCTTTTCGCTGTTGCGGTAGACGTTGTATTTGCGAGCGATGGGCACTTGTTCCACGATGGCTACTTCGTCAAGCTGAAGTCCCATGGTGGTGTGCAGGGAGTCATTGTGGTGGCGGAAAGCCACGTATACGACTCCCGAGTAGGAAGACAGGTCTATTTCCTTGTCGTACCAGACATCAGAAGATGTTTGAGGCAAGGTGTCGCTGTCTATCACGCTGAAGTCTTCGTAGTCCGTGCCTGTGGTGGATATGAGAACTTCATAGTAGGTTTGGAAAGAATACTTGTAAAGGTCTCCGATGTGGTATGTCAGGCGAGCGTTCCCGTGGGTCAGTTTGACGGGAGGGGTAATCAGCCAGTTGTCCACGGCAAGCAGGTCGTAGCCGCTACCGTCTTGATAGTTGTACCGGCTTTCGGAAAAGATGCAGCCGGCTCCTTCATAAGGAGTGCAAGGATACATGATATAAGCTTCATCGCTTCTCTTCCAGATGTGGCCGTCCCCGTCCTTGTCCAAGTTGCTCCAGTTTTCAGGCACGGGACCGTCGAAATTTTCGTATAAAAGGGTATCAGCTTTCAAATAGGGCGCAGCCGCTTCCCATTGAAGAACGACCCCGGTTCCGGGATTCTCTGCTTCCAGGTTCTCGATGGCAGGGCAGGTATTTCCAGCAAAGAAGTCGATGGAAACGGGTTCCGACTCGCAGCCATTGTTGTGGACTGCGGTCACGCTGTAGGTGTAAACAGCTTCGGGAATACCGCTTTCCGAGAAAGATGTTTGCTGGGTAGTGCCGATCAATTCTCCATCCCGGTATATGTTGTAAGTCAGGTTTTCCTCTGTGCCGGCTTTGATGTTTTTTGTGCGGCCATCGCGCAAGCTGACTTTCCCGGCTATCGACAGATTGCAGTCCACGCCATCAAGGGCTTCGTCGAGGTTCAGCCATTCCCCGTTGATGTCGGTGGATACCATGTTCCGATCGGTATAGCCCGGGCCGGCATCGCAGCCTAATATTTCGCTACCGCCAGCATAACTTACTTCTATTCCAATCCATAATTCTTGGGTGGCATCGATGGTGACAGGTCGTGTCAGTTCCACGCTGTTCCATTCGTTCAGGGTCAGATCGGATCCAAGGCGGATTTCATTGGTCATCTGGCTGCCGTTTGTGGTGCCGTCGCCTCCCATCCAGATGGTAGGGATGTATTCCGCCTTTTCGCATTTAGGAACAAAGGCGATATGGGTGATTTGGGCACTGTCCAAACCGGCTTCGACCAATTGTTCCGGTGTATAGCGGATGGCAGCGTACAGGGTGTATCCGCCCGGTTCTTCAAAACCGATGGACGTAGTGGGTTCGTAGCTGTAAGTAAGCCATTCTTCGGGTAGCGCGCCTGGTTTCCCCCATTCAAGGCTGACCTTGGTCTGCGCCACATCGTAGGCGATGTCCAAATCGCGGATAGGGGCGCAACGGTTCGTGCAGGACACCTTTTCGCTTACTTTTTCCGACTCTTCTTTGCCGTAAACAGCCGACACGCTCCATTCATGTTCCCCGTCGGTGATGAAATCTCGGTCTGTATACCGGGCAACAGGGATGTTTTCGGCAATCAGCTCGTTGTCCCGGTAGATGTTATAAACGCCTTCGGCATAAGATTCGGGAAGTTCCCATGTCAGCGAGGCGATGATGTCCCCATCGAGGGCATTGGATATGCCGACTTTCAGGTTCCTGACTGGATTGATGCCTTGCGTATAGGCTATTTCGGTGCTTATCCCCTCGGTTTCGGATTCGTTGCAGATGGTTTTCAGCGTGTACAGATGGGTACCCGGGCTTACCGTACTATCTTTGTAAGAGGTGCTTCGGGTGTTTTCGGCTATCAGGCTGTCGCCCCGGTACAGATTGTATGAAGCATTGTAATTCCCGATGGGAGCTGTCCAATTCAAGGCAACGTGTCCTATACCCACGCCGGCGGTCAAATCCCGGGCTTCGGCGCATTCCGTTCCTTTGCTTGCCCGGAGGTCGATATTGTCCAGATGGATTTGGATTTCTCCCGTAGAGGATGCTTCGAATCCAATCTGGCAGGACTTGATGCCGGAAGGGAGATAGATTTCCGCTTTGGCCCAATCGGGGGCAACCGGCAAAGTATCAGACAGTCTTGTCCAATTCCCATCCGGCTCTTTATAGTAAATGTCAAGGCTTCCATTTTGTGAGGAAAGAACATAATCAAAGCTCAGCAAGGGATAAGTCAAAGAATCAAGATGGGAAAACAGGGGTGTAATCAGGCGAGCCTGGCTGGTTTCATCAGAGAAACTCATGTAGAGCAATTTGCTCTGGCTGCCGTCGGCGGTCGTTGCGGGTGTGCCATCCGTGCTTCGTCCGCTGACCCACGTCGGATTTTGGGATGCTTCTTGGCTCCAGCATGGCGGAATCCGGCCTTCTTCGAACCCTTCCCGCCAAGGATACCGGCTTATTTCACTCTCATGGCATTCGGTTTCAATGGCGTAAGAGCAATGCCCCATATCGGGAGATGCCATGTGTACGATGGCTTGGCCGTCTGCTTCAAAGAGGATGGCCATGGATTGGACATGGCATTCGTGCAAGGCATCCCCGCTGATCCGTTGCCATGAACTTCCAGCATCGTCCGATACCAAAATGCCGGCACTGTGTCCATTTTCATGATAGATGCCAGCTACAATCAAACCGTTCGTATAGGGCGAGCAGGCGATGTTTTTTACCGGGGTTCCGGCGGTAAGCCCCATCAGGCTTTCTCCTGCATCTGTCGAGAGGTAGAGCATATTGCCCTGAGAAACCCATATCTGATTGACGTTCATTGGGTTGTAAGCTATGGCATCGATAGGGCTTATGCCGAGATAATCCGCAGCTTTCTCTTCCCAGGTTTGTCCTCCGTTTGTGCTTTTATACAGATTGCTTCCTTGTGCCAAGTACATGATTTTGTTGCTCCCGTCTTTGAAAGCGAGTAGGCCGTAGATGGGGTCGGTGGAGTTTAGCATCTGTTTGGCAAGACTCGGGTTCCCGGACTCCATGTCCAAAGAATACAATCCGTTTCCTATGGCAATCCAATACAAATCGGCATCGTCAGGGTCGGCCACTGCTTGCCGGATTTCATCTTTTGCATTGGCAGGAATATCAATAGGGGTGAAGACTGTCTCATTTTGGGAATCAAAAAAGTATAAATTGTTGCCAGTGTCGCTCAATAAAGCCCTGTTGGTATTGTTCCTGTCCGGGAATACTTTTTCCAGCACGGCATCATCAAGAGAAAAGAGCAAGGAGGTGTCTTCAGTGGCAAGTTCCAGTTGGCCGTTGATGACTAAGAACCGGCACTCGTTGTCGATGCCGCCAAAGCCTATCCAAGAGGCTTTGTGGCTTGTAGGGCTGGCATTCACTGTTTTCCAGCTTTGGCAGCGGTCTAAGGTGTTTTTCACACTGTTTCCATCAATGCCGATGAACATTTCATCCGTATTGAAAGGATTGATAGAAGCATAGAGGCCGAATTCATAACCGGCAGGCATCAGGTTCTGATAGGTTTGGAAACCGTCGTCGGTAAGGAAAATCTGGTTTTCCTCCATGACGATAATCCGGTTGGGATCCTGCGGGTCGTATTCTATGTCTGTGAAATGGTTCATGATATAATCCTCGTATTCGAGAGGAATTTCCGTCCAAGTATCCCCGCCGTCAAAAGAACGCATGAACCGTTGTTGGTGATGGATATAGGCGGCCACATGGCTGCCTATTAGGATTTCCTCCGGATTGGCGGGATTGAAAGCGATAGCATTCCAATTGGTACCTAACAGATGTTCTGTCCATGTCTTTCCGGCATCTTCCGAAATCAGCAGCCCGCCGTTCGCTCCGCTGGGGCCGTTACCCCTCAAGATGAAGAGTTTGTCAGGGTTGTGCGGATCTATGGCCAAGTTGCTGACATGGACATAGTCGTGGTCGGCATAGCTGTATACCATATCCCAGTTTTCCCCGCCATCGGTAGTATAGTAGAGTTCGGTGGAAATGACGCCTACTACCGCGCCGAAATAGGTAGTGTGCAGGAAAACCGTCTGCCCGTCCGTGCCGTGCACGTCATAGCCGCCTGTTTCGCGTATGGCTGCACCCATTTCCACGTTCGGGGCAAGGTAATGCTTGGTTTCGAGCGTTTTGCAATTGACTCCGTAGACCCCATCGGTGTAGGGCGACGAGGTGGAGACGAGGGTGAAATATACCCAGTCGCTGTTTTCTACTGTCTTTATGTCCATGATTCTGCCCCATACGGCACTGCCAGGCATACGGTAGGGATCGGTGAATTCAAAGAGGAAATGCCATGTCTTCCCTGCATCGTCCGACATGAAAAGCCTTGGGTAATCGAAAGGATCCATAGGGGCGGTGGCTCCGAAAATCCGGCCTTCCACCGATTTGTCATAGACCATGTAATGGAAACTTTCGGTGGTGGTAGTAGGGTGTTGCACAAACTGGGCGGCACTCTTGCTGGAGAATGCGGCAAGAAGGATGAACGGAAGTAATGCCGTTATCCATGCTTTTTTGATGGCTGTAGCACTTTTCATGATGTTAGGTTTTAAGTTTGTATTGGCTCCGGTTCCCGTTGTCGGGGAAACAGCCTGTTTGTGCTAAAAGTATCTAAAGATTCAGGAAAAACAAGCTTCCTTCCCTGTAAAAAGCGTGACATGGGGATTGCAGATGCGTGACACTGGAAAAACGTAGTTCTTTGGCAATAGATAGTGCGCTGGAATGTGTTGTGAGCCGGTTTTTGGTTACAGGGAAAATAAATAATCGTAGAGATTCGTTCCTTCTACAAGTTGCATTTTCTTGACAATTCTTTCTTTTCTTTTGCGACAAGTCTCAACGGTGATATTGAAAATGGAAGCGATTTCCTTTGTACTCAGGCTCATGTACACATAAGACAGGTAACGGATGTCGTTGGCATTCAAATCGGGATGCCTTTGCTTGAGTTTGCTTAAGAATCCATGGTTGACATCTTCAAACAGGGTGACGAATTCGTTCCATTCCTTTTCTGAACTCAGTTGCTTTTTCAGGTTTTGGAGCAGCGAGGTGAACCCCGGTTCTTCGGCCAGTCCGGGATATTTTGTCATTGAAGAGAGCAATTCTTCCAAAAGCTGGTCCCGGCTTGAGATGGACAAGGCTTTGGCGGCAAGTTGCCTATTGCGCAATTCTACTTCATGTTGCAGCTTTTCCAGCTCCAATTCGCCAATGCGGCGTTTGTTGCTCTCTATTTCCTTCTCTTGTTTCAGTTTTGTGGAACGCATGTGCAGCCACCAAAGCAGGAAGGCGACAACCAAGACGGAGGCTGACAGCAGGAGGAACAGTAGTTTGCGGCCGTTGGCGACTTGGGCTTCCTTCAGGTCTAATTCATATTGGTAGTGCTGTAGTTCAAATTTGAGTTTGCTGCTTTCGAACAAGCGGCCGTTTTTAATGATGTTCAAGGAATCATGAAGGAGAAGGATTGAATCCTTGTATAGCAAAGCTTCGTTATAATGACCTGTTCTGTAATTGATTTCAGACATCAGCCGGTAGATGTTCGATCGGACATTCAAATCGGGCTTGGAGTTCAGGGCTTTCTGGGCATAGCGTCTGGCCAGCTCGAATTCCCGGGTGCGGAGATAGGATTCGGCAATACAGAGAGCCACATCGATATAATTGGCCGTCATGCCTTTTTGAAGCAATTGCGGCATGAGTTCCTGTCCTTCTTGCCGTATGGGTTTGTCTAAACCTTTTTGCAGGTATATTTCCATCTGGGCTGAGCGGGCTTCGAGCAGGCGGGTAGTATCCGAATATCGGGACAGGAGTTCCAAGGCTTCTTCTATGTACGATTCTGCTTTGTCCAATTCCCTGTTCTTCGCGCAGATAATTCCAAGATTGATACTATAACTGCCTACCTTGAACCAGTCCTC
The DNA here is from genome assembly GCA_944320465.1 of uncultured Bacteroidales bacterium. Taxonomy (GTDB): domain Bacteria; phylum Bacteroidota; class Bacteroidia; order Bacteroidales; family P3; genus Pullibacteroides. The sequence continues at coordinate 20,561 of CALUHO010000025.1, forward strand.
TTCCCGTTGGGCGATTCGGTAAGCTTGCGAGAAATAATCTTCGGCTTTCTCGAAATTCTCTTCGCGGGAATAAAGCACGGCGATATTGTTAAGGACAATCATCGTCTCGCTGTTCTCAAGATGTTTTAATGACAAGGTGTAGGCCTCCAAGTAGTAATTTAAAGCCTCTCCGTAATCGAAAATGGAATAATACAGGATGCCTAAGTTGTTCAAGGCCAAGAATTCCTGTTTGTGCCACTGGTTCTGTGCGGCAAGACTGCGGGCTTCTTCTAGGTAAAGCAGGCCGTCGGAGTAGTTCTTTTTTTCCAATACGCTTTCTACTCCTTGGATTAGCAAGGAATCGCAATAGGCTTTATCTTGGGTTTGAGCCGTGAGGGGCGTTTGCAGGCAGAAAATCAGAAAGCATGCTCCTATGGCTTGAACCAATGCTTGATGTAGAGGTTTGGAAGGCACGAGCTTTCTCATAATGCCTGCTTTTGAACAGGATAGTTGGTCTTATTTCAGCTTTTTCAGTTGCATCCGCAGGATGATGAAAGTCACTACGATGGACAGGAAGTCGGCAACCGGTGTGGCCATCCAGACCCCATCGAGGTCGAACAAGGCTGAAAAGATGAAGAGGGAGGGAATCAGGAACAGAACCTGCCGCGTCAAGCTCAGGAAGATGGAAAGCTGCACCTTGCCGATGGACTGGAAAAAGTTGGTGGTGACGATTTGGAATCCCACAAAGGGGAACAACAGGAAGACGTAATGCAGCCCTACACGGGTTATTTCAATCAATTGTTCGTCGGTAGTGAACACGTTGGCCGCGGTTCGCGGGAAAATCTCCATGAGCAGGAATCCCAAAGTGGTGATGGCCGTGCCCACCTTGATGGACAAGGAGAATACCTTGCGCACCCGTTCCGGTTTCCGAGCCCCGTAATTATATCCGGCAATAGGCTGCATTCCTTGGCAAAGCCCGATGACGAACATGACAAAGAGGATGCCGTAGCTGTTGACGATGCCGTAGGCACCCACCGCCAAATCGCCGCCCTTGGCAGCCAACCGACCGTTGAGGATGATGGCTACCGCGCTTCCGGCCAGATTGATCAGGAACGGAGACATCCCGATGGACAGGATATTGTTGACGATTTTCTTGGCCGGTTTGAGATTGGGTCGGGTAAAGCGGATGAAAGCGTCCTTCTTGAGGAAGAAGTGCATGGTCTGGACAGCGGTCACGAACATGGCAATGACGGTGGCGATGGCTGCTCCTTGGATTCCCCAGTCGAACCAGAAGATGAAAATCGGGGCCAGGATGGCATTGAGGACCATCCCGCTGATCATGATGGTCATGGAGCGGATGGGACTGCCCGAAGCCCGGATGATGTTGCAGAAGCTGTACGACAGGTTGGCGAAGATATTTCCCGGGATGATGATGCGCAGGTAGTCGGCTGCGTAAGGGATGGTGTTTTCGCTGCCGCCGAAGATTTTCAGCAAGGGCTCGAGGAATGCCAGACAGAGGACAGTCAGCAATGCCCACATGATGACCGTCAGGAAGAGCGCATTGCCCAAGATGCGTTCCGCCCATTCGCGATCCTTCATGCCCAGCACGATTGAGATCCGGGTAGAGGCACCCACGCCTACCAATGTGCCGAACGCTTGCAGAAAGGTCATGATGGGCAAGCTCAATGCCAAGCCCGAAATGGCCATCGCGCCTGCACCGTGTCCGATGAAGATACGGTCAATCAGATTGTACACCGAAGTGCTCAAGGTGGTGATTACCGCTGGAAGCGCGTATTGCCAGAGCAGTTTGGGGATGCTTTCCGTTTCCAACAGACGGGGGTCCATCGATGTCTTCGCCATGCTGTTTTGTTGTTTAAGAGCTTGGTGAATAGATGGTTGAAATATGCCATCTATGTCAAATCGAGCCTACGAAGATACGGAATATTTGGAGTATTGCATATCAGGTTACGCCTTGACGTAGCCCGATTGCCCCGGTCAGGCGAAAAGCATGCTGCATGACACAAGCGGACAATCTTCCCAAGGTCTAATGACCGATTGAGATTTAAGCAGGGAATAGGCTTGCCATGGCTCTCGACTTATGCGGAGCTTTGTCTCTGTATTCGGCTTGCACTATCTTTGCGGTTGTGATACCGGATTTTTTTGATGATATAACCCAGTATGCTAGTCTTTCCGTAGTAGGGATGGCCAAGAACGTAGGCAAGACCGTATGCCTGCGGGCTTTGCTGCAGCATTACCGCCGGCAAGACAGGGCTTCGCAGCTGGCGGTCACTTCCATCGGCGTGGACGGGGAAAGCACCGATGCCCTTTTCAAGAATGCCAAGCCTGAGCTGGATTTCTATCCAGGAATGATTGTGCAGACATCCGAGCAGCATTATCTCCGTCGCCGTCTTTCAGCAGAGATTCTTGATATAAGCCGGGAAACCACCGCTTGCGGCCGTTTGGTTACTGCAAAAGTCCTGACCCCCGGCAAACTGATGCTTTCCGGCTATGCTTACACGCAGGGGCTCAAGCGGTATATAAGCCTGGCGCATCAGGAGGGTGCCGCGACAGCTATCATCGACGGGGCTTTGTCCCGGATGAGCTTGGCCTCGCCTTTTGTTTCCGAAGCCATGGTGCTTTGCACGGGTGCTGCATTGTCCAAGAATATGAACGAATTGGTATCGAAGACACGTCTGCAGTACACTTTGATGAATCTGCCTCTTTTGTCCCAGAGTTCCAAGGCTGGCTTGGCCGAGAAACTGGCCATGCTCAATGCCGGGGTTTACGGTATCACGCCCGAAGGCGGAATACGGGACTTGGGGATTCCCTCCTTGCTTCGATTGGACGCGCATCTGGACAAGTTCAAGCCCTTCTATGCCCCTGGTTCGTTCTTGTATGTTTCTGGCATGTTGAACGATTCTTTCTTGAAGTTCCTTTCTGCCCAGGCTGTCCGGCCGGATTTGATTGTCAGTGATTTCACAAAGCTTTTTATTTCTGCCCAGCCTTATTCGGCGTTTCTCCGTGGCGGATCCCGTTTATGGGTCTTGCAGCAGCCGGTGGTCTTGGGCATCTGCGTCAATCCGGTATCGCCTGACGGCTATGTCCTAGATTCTTCCGAGCTTCGGGGACGGATGTCTGATGCTCTGGGCCGTGAAGTCTATGATATCTTGGCTTGAGTTTGAGGCAGGCAGGATTCATTCTGATGTCAGTGCAGCCGGAAAGCGGGTGAATAAGCTTCGGATGGATTGTTCTTGCAGGCAATGAATTGGCTGTAGGGGAGAAAATGCTAACGGGATTCCTTATTCGTAGTTTCTGGAATATTTCTTGTAGAAGAGCAGAAAACAGCTGAAGCCGACAAGGCAGAACGGAAGTGCCATCAAGGCGGGGTACCGCAAATCAGCATTCACCACCAAGCCGCCTGCGTAAGCCCCGATAGCGTTGCCAAGGTTGAAAGCCATCTGCACCGAAGCCGCGCCTAACATCTCGCCTCCTTTGGCTACTCTGATGATGAGCAATTGTTCCGGAGCCGAGACCGCGAACAGCCCGGCTGTGCCAAAGCACATCAGCAGTACCGCCGGCAGCGCGTAAGGTGAAAAGAAAAACAGGCAGAGCGACACTACGCCGATCAAGGCTTGGAACATCGTTCCCATTTTGGCAGCTCCGAAGCGGTCCGAAAGCCGTCCGCTGGCAAGATTGCCTGCCACCATGCCGAAACCTGCCAGAATCATCAGGAAAGAAAGCGATACCGGGCGGAAACCGCTCACTTGGGTCAGCAGCGGGCTGATGTAGCTGTACCAGCAGAACGCGCCCCCGTTGCCTAAGGCGGTTGCTCCGAGAATCAGCCATGGTTCGGGCCTTTTCAGGAATCGGAACTGCCCTTTGAAACCGGTATCCTCCACGCCCTCAATCGCAGGAACCCATTTCCAGATGCCATAGAACACGATAAGACTCCAGCCCGAAACCAAAAGGAACGGCAGCCGCCACGAAAGATTATGGCTGAGCGAGGTGCCTAAGGGGACGCCGAAGAGATTGGCAATGGTCATGCCGGCAATCATGATGGAAACCGCTTCCGCGCTTTTCCCTTGCGATGCCAATTTGGAAGCCACGATGGAAGCGACCCCGAAATACGCACCATGCGGCAATCCGGACAGAAGACGGCTGAAAAGCAGGCTGTAATATCCTGGGGAAAGGAAGGCGCAGAGATTGCCCGCGAACATTAGGCAGACCAGCCCTTCCAGAATGCGTTTGGGCGGCATCTTGCGGGCGAAAAGCAGGATAGGAGCCCCGAGGCAGACCCCCAAGGCATAGGCCGAGATGAAATGCCCCGCCGTAGCGATATCGATTTGCAAGGCTTTGGCCACATCGGGCAGGATGCCCATCATCACGAATTCGGCAATGCCCAGTCCCAGCGTTCCTAAGGACAAGGCAATCAGACTCTTTTTCATTGTGCAGAATTTCCCCGGATTCTAATGGCTGTTCGGGTTGAAAACAGCTGCAAAGCTATATATAAACCCAAAGTCTAATGACCGATTTGGGATAAAAAAGAGGGGGCCTCCGAACGAGGCACCCCTCCCAACCAAAAAAACCAACCTTTAGAGATGAAACCATCGGGACGGAACGCCCCGAAGATTTCATCTTTTCAAAGAAGATTATCGTTTGACGATCTTGATGATGTATGTCTGGTTGCCTGCCAGGCGGAATTGCAGGAAGTAGACCCCTGGCTCCAAGTCTCCCGTTGGAACCGTTGACATGTTTTTCAGGTCGGACATTACCATGCGGCCAGACAAATCAATGATGTTCAGCGATTCGTATTCGCCCCGGATATTCAATTGGTCAAAGACCGGGTTCGGGTACGTGCGGATGCCGGCATCCATTGAGGATGCTTCATTGGCCACATCGTGCAAGTCGATGTAATACGGGTCGGACATCACTTCCTGCCCTTGTGCGTAAACCGCGCTCACGACATAGTCGTATTCGCCCAAGGCTACGTTGCTGTCCATGTATTCGAACGAAGTCAGCAGCGTGTCGTTCAGTTTGGTATCGTTACGGTAAACATTGAAGCCTTGCAGCGTGAACGATTCGCTGGTGGTCTTGGGGGCGTTTTCCATCGAGGCCGGCTTGCTCAGCAGGATGTTGCTGGCGCTGGCGGCCACTTTCCGGATGTAACCGAGCGGGTCAGAGGTCTTGGCGGCATTTTCCAAGTCGCGTTTGCGGACAACCAAGGCGTTGATGCAAAGGTTCGCATCCAGTGTCATGCCGCCTTGGGAGGCGACTTCGGCCAAGGAGTACCAGCTGGTACCGTCAGGCGAAACAATGTCGGAATACCACGCTTTGCCCGGTCCCATGTCGTATACGAGGGCACCGTACTGGACAGCGGCCTGGTCGAAGGAAACCGCGTAGCCCACGCAGATTTCCTGTGCCTGCTGCATCGGGAAAGTCTGGTTGAAATACATTTGCTGCCATTCGCCTACGCGCAGGCGGCCGGTGAAAGGCTCGCTGTGGACAATGGCATTGTCGATGACTACCACGCCGTTGAGACTGTTCACTTCATCGCCGATGATGAATTCGAAGCCTACCAGATAAAGATCCTGGAACAAGTCCATGCTGCTGGTATCCCAGCCGATCATACCGTAGAGGGTGCTGGTGCCTTGGAGGCTGATGCTTCCCAGAGGCTGGTTGCAATAGCCCAAAGCCATCGGTTCTTCAAAATACGGCAGATCCCATGTGGTGGTCGTGTTGTAAGTGCCATCTGCATTGGCTTCCCCTTCCACGTTGACCAAGGAAGGAGCCTCGGCGGTACCTTCGAAAGTGACTTCAATCTGGACCGAATCGGAAGCCACGCAGGAATTGTCATAGAAGGCTTCCACGCGGTAGTTGTACTGCTGGCCGGCTTCCACGTCCGGATCGATGTACTTGAGATCGACCAAGTGTTCCGACAGCAGTTCGTTGTCGCGGTAGATGTTGAAGCCCACGAAACCATCGCCGGGAGTCAAGTCCCAGCTCAAGCAAACCTGTTCGTTCGATTCATAGGCTTCCACGGAAGTCGGCCCATCGCATTCCCCGATGGGGTAGATGGTCGCTTCGGCGGAGATGCCGTAGTTGGAAGAGTTCGCCGAACATCCTTCTTTTACTACTTCGACGGTGTAGGTGTAAGTTCCTGCTTCATAGACGATATCCGAGAAGCGGCGTTTCTGGAGCGGCGAGGAGGTAATCAGTTCCCCATCGCGGTAAACATTGTAACCTACCAGGTCGGAGGCACTGGCTGCTTCGATGCTGACTACCTGGTTGAACGCTACCAAAGGCTGCATGATAAACCGCAGCAAGGCGGTGCCGTCTTCCAAGGTGTCTACCGTGATGCCGGAGGCCAGGATGGTATAGCCATCGCTGATGGCGGCAATCTCGTCAACGGCAGGATAGTCGGCTACATCGTTGGTCGAAATCCGTTCCCCGGTATTCCAGTCGAGTACGACCACGCTGCAAGAATGCGTTCCGTTCTGGTCGGCCAGGTAGACACGCCCGTCATGGTAAGCACTGCCGCAGATGATAAGTCCGTCGATATCGAAAGTCTTGTCAAGCTGGACAGGGTCGGTGGTCACAGGATCGTAGAAGGCGATGCTGGAAGTGCTTCCTATCATCAGCAAGTCCTGGTCCCCGTTCCCGTTTTCAACGTAGGCGACATGGGAAATGTTGGAAATCGGTGTCGTGAAGCTGTTGGCCATTTCCAGGTCGAAATCCCCGTTGCGGGAAATGACATAGACGGTATTGTTGTTATTGATGCAATAGAAGTAGCCGTCATGGTATTCCATGTCCCACATGCCGGGCAGCCCGTCCACGGTGACTTCTTGGAGCAGCACGCCGCTTGTGGCATCGAAGACTTGGATCACGTCCGACAAGAATTGGCCCACGTACATGTAATTCCCGATCTGGACGGCGGCACTGGCGTAGATGCCGTTGGTGTTGAACATACCGGCATAGTCCAGCGTGTCGGATTGGTAGGCTTTCGTTGCAGGAGCCTTGGAAACCTGGGACGCATGGGAGAAGAGGGATTCGGTCCCGCGCTCAGTCCTGGCGGACTTGGCACCCGGCTGGCTGCTCATGATGGCCGATGGCAGGCCCCATGTCAGGTTCACGGTGCGGTTGTAAACGATGTCGGCGTTGATTTCCTGGACGGGGACGCATCCGCCGACCGCTACGACCAGGATATTGACAGCATCGCTTTCTGCCGAGGTTTCACCGTCTGTGTATACCGCTTCGATAGTGTAGCTATGGATGCCTTCTTCCACGTTGTTGTCGATGTACGACGTGGCACTGGCATCGATGAGTTCGGGGTTCACCTGCACGCTGTCCCTGTAGATATTGAAACCTTGCAAGGTGTATTGGCCTTGGACAGGGGTGGTCCAGCTGAGGTTCACGTTGGTGGATTCGCGATCCTGCACCGCCTGGAGGTAACGGGCCTTTGCATGGATTTGGTTTTCATCCAGCAAGATGACATAGGGAATCCAGGAGGAATTCTGGTAGGAGTAACCGGCAATGATACGCCCGTCGTCCGAGATGGAGCCTGCGCTGAACAAGGGAGCCGTGGATTCGACATCCAAGCCGTACAGTTCCGTCAGGTAATCGTTCAGGGAGAGGCGTTGGCCGCTGTTTATGTTGTAGAGGAAAGGCTCACGGGAAAAAATGTCCGCAGAGCTGGATTGGTCGGCTCCCAGCACCCATCCGTTTTCAGAAATGGAAAAGGCAAAGCAAACGGTATTTCCCAAGGATGGCTGGATCCGCCTTACTTCCATGCTTTGTGCTGCCTTGTCGTAAAGGATCACGACGGCCTCGTCTCCATTGTCCCCGCAGATGATGCTTCCATCGTTGTTGGTGTTGTAGAGGCTGCCGTCCGCATTGTCCGTGGTCCCTACGAAGAACGAAGTGTCATTGGCCAGGTCCCAGAATACCGGGGAGAAGTTCGTGTGGGCGAAAGGTGCCGACGAACGGCCTGCGACAATGCTCCCGTCGTTGGACAAGCCAAGTGCCATCGCACCGTAGCCTGAACCCGTTACTTCCGGGTCGTTCCAGTGCATGGGCAGCGCCTCGATGAACTCGCCTTGGCCATCGTAGATATAGCTACGGTACCATCCGGTCGCATCTTCTCTTTCCACGAAGCCGAATATGGTGTCCAATCCGGCCGAAGCATATTCAAAACCGCTTTGGGCCGGGTTGATTCTTTGGCCGTCGCGGACGATGTACGAGCTGGTCACATAGTTGTTCGAGTCCACATACTCGGCCATGGCAACGCCTTCGAACGTGGTCCAGGTATCGTTGGCAATGTCATAGACCATGGCCACGGACGCAGATGCGTCGACAAAGGAGTGGACAACGTATCTATCATTCCGGGAAAGGCGTACATCGGTGATGCCTTGGGCTGCATTCAGCAGTCTGGCTTCGCCTCTTTCCCCTTGGATGACTGTGTTGGCGGGAGCCTCTTGGGCAAAGCATCCCGGCATGAGGGATGCCCCCAGGATGATTGTGGTGATGATTTTTTTCATGTTTTTCATTTTTTATTCGTTATTCAGGAAGAGGCGGCTCCGTTTCCCCTTTGTCGGGCCAAAGCCTCTTGCCGGGTCTTTTCTGGCAAAGAGCTCCTTTCCAGGCCGCCTCCTCGGGCTTGTTGTGTTTTATTCTACCAAACCAGGACTTTGAATGTGGCCTGGTTCCCGTTTTCACCGAATACTTTGACGAGGAGTATTTGGGATTTGGCAGCAGTCCGGACAAAGACATTCTCGGTGGAATTCACATCGTAGTATCCCATGGCTTTCCCTTCCGGCGTATAGAGCTGGAGTGCCTTGATGAACAAGTGCGAGGGATTTTCCACAATGATTTGTCCTTGGTATGCGCGTACTTTCAAAGCTCTGCCGAAGCCCAGCACGGATTCGTTGGCTGAAGGCGTCGTCGAGAACGTGCTTTCCACATCCTCGCTGTAAAGCATGTTGTCGCAGTATCCCATCAATCTCCATACGTAGGAGGTATTCGCACGCAGGTTGCGGAGCGTGAAGTGGTCCGGTTCCTGGGCCATCGTCGTGTCGAACTGGCTGGTCGAAGCTTCCCGGTAGAACACGTAGGCAAATTGGTTGTTCTCTCCCGGAGTCCAGGTCAATTCGGCTGTCAGGTTGTCATAATCCACTTCGGCTGCCAGGTTGCTCGGTGTTCCGCAGACCGGGACAGGAGGCGTGGTGAATTCTACCGTGTTCGACCATTCGCTGGTGTCGCCGGGGGCGCAGATGGCACGGGTCCTGGCATAATAGGGGATGTTGAGCACTTCGTACAGGCTGGTGAACGTGGTGGTATCCTTCGTGTAGGCTATGCTGTAGTTGACGGTAGGATAACGGTTGGTGTCCTGTGCCCAGATGTTCATTTCCTTGTTCGTGGTCTGAGAGTTCACTGCAAGGCGCACGCTCTGCCAGGTCACGTCAAGCACTTCCAGATCGGTGGGCGCATAGCAAGGGGTCTGGGTGTTGATGTAAATCGTGTTCGACGATTCCGTCGGGAATGTCCGGTCGGCACCGCAGAACCCGAATACGTGGATGGCATAGGAGGAGGCCGGTTCCAAGTCGGTCAGGCTGCATGTATTGCCTTCCGTGTAGAGCGTGTCGTAATGGGATTCTTCCGCGTTGCGGTTCGTATAGACCACGGCGAATTCCGTCGCTTCTCCTTGCCAGCTCAGGTTGATGCTGGTCTCGGTGCGGCCTGTCGAACGCAGGTTGGTCGGAGCCGGGCATGCCAGGTCGAGCCAGATGACGGAGATGCTGTCCAGGAAGATGGCGTTGTCGGTCATGAGCGTTTCATCGCTCTTGAAGAGCAAGGCCAAGTGGTTGAACTCGTTTACTTCGAAATCGAAAGCAAAGCGTTGCACGCTGTCCGTCAGTTCGGAGCAGGGAACGGAGCCGATGACATGGCTGCGGTTGAAGCCATCGGAGGGCGAAGCCAGGACAAGCACGGAATCGGTCTGGCCGAACGCTGTGGAATCGTAGAGTTCCCATCCGTCGCGGAGATAGAATCCTTTGAGTCCGAACGAGAGTTCTGCCGTCCCGGTCTGGTTCCCGGCACTGAGCGTGGGCAAGATCAGCCAGTGGTTGTCGGACATGGCGGTTCCGTATATGCCGAGAGCCGGATCGTGGTTCTCGTCAGTAGTGGCTTGCCATCCGTATCCCATCGCATCGCTCAAGCGGGAGGATCCCGTATCGGCCAGGATCCCGCTCTGCGACAGGAATCCTTCCGGCATGGTTTCCACAGTGGAAAGCGGTTCTTCGAAAGGAATGCTCTGCAAGGTGGTGAACTCGATTTCGGAAACCAAGGAAGAGTCGCCCGCACCGCAGACGGCCTGAATCCTTGCCGTGTAGGTGGTATTGGCCGTCAGGCCGGACAGCGTGTATCCTTCTTCCGAAACCAGCGGGTAGGATACCCATGCGGAATCGCCTTCCGCCAAGGTCTGGATGAAGAAATCGGCAAAAGGCCGGTTGGGATCGCTCCATGAAAGACTGGCTTCATTGTAGGCCAAATCATCTTCCACTACGGCCAAGTCGGCCGGCTTGCGGCAAGGCAGGACGGGTTCCACGACCAGCTGGTTGATGCCGAAAGTGGGTGCTGTCATGTCCATCATGGAGAAGACGTGGTAGGCAATGGCGCGCACGTATACGTTTTCATCGCCTGCAACCGGGAAGGAAGCCGTAGTGAAGGTCGTGTAATCGTCAGGATTCAGCTCGGTTTCGTGGTCTATCTTGCCGATGGTACGCCAAACCCGGGCTTCATCATCTCCGATGGCATACTGGAACACCATGGAATCGCTTTCTGCCATGGCATACGGCGTGATTTCTCCCGACCATGAATCCAGACTGAAAATCCGGATGTCGAAGTAGGCGACCGCGCTGTCGTAGTCCAGTGGCATCATGGCCGGCGAAATGGCATCAGCTTGCAAGGAAACCTGATCTTCCATGCCCATGTAGTCGACCAAGGTTACCCCAAGGTATTTCGGTCCATCGCCATACATGCCCGACGAGAAGACGGTGAAAGGCAGGTTCGGGTTTGTCGTGTTCCAGCCGGGGGCTTGGGAACCTGTTTCCGCATTCTCGAAACTGAACGTGGCCGGCAAGACAGCTGGCGTGAAAGCGGAAAGACTGGCATAGTCGCCCGAATAGGCTACGTTTTCGCCATCAGCTCTTAAAGCCCAGGCATAGAAATAGTAGACCGAACCGGGTTCCAAGCCGTCCACGGTCACGGTCTGGTCCGTGGTGTTGGCTTTGACGATATGCAGGGTGCTTTCGTTGATGGTCACGGTCTGGCCGTCCGTGTAGCCGGCTTCGCCATCCAAGCTGAAATCGTAGGCTGGCAGCGTTTCCTCGCTCCACGCCAACAGGTATCCTTCGGCTTTCGGGTCGTTTTCGATGGCCAAGGTGAGGCTGTTGGCGGTCATCGATTCCACAGAGATGCTTCCGGGTGCGGACAGCAGGGTGCTGACGGCTTGGGTGGCGTAATGATCCTGGTTGTACAGCGGGCCTCCCGAGCAGGCTGCATTGTAGAAGAAAGCGTGGAGATAATAGGTGGTGGCCGATTCCAGCCCGTCAAAGCCCGAAGGCGAGAACAAGGCCGACCCGTAGCTGTCGATGCGGCCCGTGGCCACTCCGGCAGAGCTGCCGATTTGGTCGCCTTCTTCATAAGTGATGCCGTCTACGGGCAAGTTCTCACCGATGAGCGTTTCTTCGGTAGAGAGAATCAAAAGCAGGTTCTCGGAACCTTTGAAAGCAAAGTTGTAGCCGATGGACAGTTCCGTGTCGGTCGTCTCGATATCCCATTTGGAAACAGTTCCATCCGCTACCTCGGCGCAGGGGGCCGGCAGGCTGAAGGTGTAGCCCGAATTGGCTTCGGGATAGGTGGTTTCATTGAAACTGTTGTGCGTGATGGTGGAGGTGCTTGTTTCCTGGCCTTCCGCCGTGAGGAAAACATAGCTGTTATTGTTGGCTACCAATCCGAAATCGTACGCATAGTTGGAGGCGGAAGACGGCTGCATGTCGAGGAAGCACAAGGACACGTTGCCGTTATTGGCAAAGGCGTATTGCCAGCTGGCTACCAGTTTGTCGGTCTTTTCGCTCGAATCGATGACAACCACGTTGTTGAACTGGACAAAAAGCGTGTCGTCCGTGCTTTCATATTGCACGGAGCAATCCTGACCGGCCTGGATGTCGCAGACCGTGAAGTATTGGTACCCCCAGGATTCCGAGCTCAGGTACTGGAAGCGGAAATAGAGGTAGTCCGTCATGGTGGTGTAGAGCATGTTGTTCACGTCCACGGCAGGATAGATGTCTTCGCTGTCGCTGAAGAAGATGAATCCGTCGCCGGTGATGCCGAAATGGGTCATGATTTCCGTCCCGAACGGGAAGTCGAAGCCGATGGGAAGGCCTGTCTGGACTGCCGGTGTCTGGCCGTAGCTTGGCGTGGACAGACGGAGGGTGTCATCGGGCGATAACCAGAGGTTGTGGAGGTCTGAGCCTTCCTGGATACCGATAGTCTGGGCACTGCCGCTGAAAGCGTGGGGCGTGGCATCGGAAAACGCTCTCGCTTCATACGCATCCAACGGGGCTTGGGCATGTGCCATCATTCCCATGAATGCCGTTGTCATGACGGCTGCGATGATGCATAATGCTTTTTTCATGATGGTTGTTTTTTGATTGTTTTCATTTCCTGTCTCCTGTCAATGCTTTTATCTTGCGTCGCTTCGTGTCGGCAAGGTTTGCGGCATTCAGGCAAGATGCCGCGGCATTTCAGGTTTTTGCAAAAATTGCCACCAGAAAAGACAGGGCAAAATTTTTTAGCGTAATATATCGTAACGCCTTTGAAACATATTTTAACATGTCTGTTTATTGTGTTGGTATATAGTATGATTATTGGTTGTCCGCGATACGTTTTTCCTTGTGGCGGAAGAGGCTGCAGGGGGAGGGTGCAGAATGACTGCCGTCTTCACCGAAGGCGTAGCAGGCTGGGCCGCGGTAAAGCGGGGGGCAAGGCTGCCGGCAGGAGGGCGGGATGGAGTGAAGGACCCGTGAAACCGGACAGGCGGCAGCCAAGCCCCTGTTCGGCACTTCCATCCATGCGGGGGCCGGGGGGTTGATGGCTGGATGTCCGGACCGGTGTTTCCTTTTCCCAGAGAAGGGGCTTGGCTAGGTGGGAATACCGTAATTGTTCCTGTACTCAAATCGTTTTGTTTCATGTGTTTGGAATCTTTTGAAAACATTTGTTGCTGTACTTCGGCATATAGGAAACCAAATGTTTTCCCTGTCAATGGATCTGGCATGGGAAATGCCCTCTATCTTTGCTTTGGAAGTCCTTGCGATGCCAATCCCTTTGCATAGGCATGCATCCGCCATGGGCGGCAGGATTGTCCGGTATTTTGTTGCTTATATCGAGAAATCAAGAATATGAAGGCTTTAACCAAAAAAAAGTTCGAATTGCTCCTTTGCGGAGTCCTTTCCTGTTTGCCTGTTTTCAGGGGACAGGCGTTTTCTGCGGACAGCATCGCATACCATCATGTGCTGCTGGAAGATTTCGGCGGGACATGGTGTTCCAACTGCCCCCGGGTGGCCGATAGCATTGCTGTCCTTGCCTCTGATTTCGACCGGTTGGCCGTGGCCGGCTACCAGACGGCGGAAACCCGGCCCGATGTCTCTTTCCTGTATAATATGGATGTCTATTACCGGATGTGCTATTATGATACGATCCGGACGGTACCTGCCTTGTTCGTGAACGGCCGGGAAGTAGGGAATATCCGGGCCTTGCGCGACAGCTTGGAGAAGGCAATGCAGCAGAAGACCGTGTATGACCTGGAAATGGAGCTGGCTCATTTTCCTTTGCGGGAACAGATGAGCGACAGTTTCCAGGTCCGGATAAAGGCGAGCCGTCTGGCGGCGGACAAAGAGCGAGACTTGCGCCTTCATGTCGCTTTCCTGCAGGATCGCCTTCCTTTCCGGTGGTACGACCAAACGGAAGTCAACCATGCCACGGCATTCATGCTCCCGGACGGGAACGGGCTTCCTTTGGCTTTGGTGTCAGGGGATACGGTATGCACCTATTCGTTTTCCATCCCTTACCAGGAATCCCGGTTGCTTGTCAAGAATGCCTATGTGGTGGCATTTCTCCAGGATGCCACGATTCTGGCCTACGATACCGTGGCCGATGGCCGTGTGTTTCCCGTCCGTGACAATACGGTCTTGCAGGCTTTGCGGCTCGATTTGGGAACGGGAGAGTATACGGCGGGCGGTTACCAGGATCCTTCTTTCCATAATTGGTCGCCGGAAATCCTGACTGGGGAATCGGTACGTTATTACGACAACACGATGGGGGATGTGGAATCGTACGCTTGGGAATTCGAGGGAGGAGTCCCTGCCACTTCCCAGGAGATGAATCCGCTTGTGCATTACCCTCAAGCTGGTGTTTTCCCTGTAAGTTTGCGTGTGGTTTCCGGTGGGGAGACCCGCGTTTTCCGGCAGGAGGAGGCGGTCCGGGTCTTGGATGTGTCGCCTCGTATCTCCATATCACCCAATCCGGTGCGTCCCGGCCGGGCAACAACGGTGACTTTGTTGTCGGAAGCCGATAGTTGCGAATGGCATTTCTTCGGCGGCGATCCTTTCATTGCCTACGGCAAGGAAGTGCAGGTTGAATTTCCTTTGGAAGGGACGTATGATGCCCGTGTGAGTGTGTTTTATCGCAGCCCTTACACGGGAACCTTGTATGAAAAGGATACAGTGGCAACGGCTGTCATCAAGGTAAGCCAGGATGCAGGTGTGGAGGATGAGTCGATACCTAAAGTACAATTGCGGAAGGATGGCCCATGTTCGGACTGTTACAGGGTAGAATCTTCCGTACCCGTGGAACAGGTCTCGGTTTTTTCGATGGATGGACGTTGCATGCTTGATGGCCGTTCCGGCAAGATTGATTTGTCTTCTTGTCCCTCGGGACTGTACATCGTGAGTGTGAAAGTCCAAGGGACTCCGCCTACTTCTTTCAAGCTGGTTTGCCAGTGACTGACCGGAGATTTGCGTATAGTGCAGGTTTGGGGATGCCTTTCCTGCCAGGTGTCCTGTTTGTCCTTATAGGCGTTCGGGAATCCGTCTTCTGGGGGCGGGCCAGAACGGCAGCTTAGGAAAGTGCGAGTTTGGAAAATTTTTAAAATGAAATATATGAGAAAAATAGCTTTTGTATTGCCCTTCCTGGTCTTTCTGGTGGGAAGCGGGCAAGCGCAAGTCCTTTTTCATGAAGACTTCCAGACAATGGATCTGGATGTCATGTCCACCGGCAGCCTTGATGCTGAGTGGACTTTGTACAACGATGGGAACGAGCCGATTCAGAACCCGGATTTGACGTATCTGGACGAGGCTTGGAACATCTGGCGTGACGAGGATGGCTCGATGGTGGCAGTCAGCCTTTCCTTTTTCGAGGAAGCCGGGGCCGAAGCCGACCGTTGGATGGTCAGCCCGGCCGTAGATTTGTCTTCGGCGGTCCAACCCCGTCTTTCGTTCCGTGCCAGGGCCTTGGATGCCGACAACCGGGACGGGTTCGAAGTATTGTTGTCCACCACGGGGACGGACAAGGAAGATTTTACCGAAAGCCTGCAAGTGACCCGGCAGGCCCGTGCTTCCTGGGCCTGGTACACGATAGACCTTTCCGCTTATGCGGGACAGCGTGTCCATCTGGCTTTTGTCCAGAATTCCGTGGACAAGTACATTCTGTGCATGGATGATGTGAGCGTGTACGACCAGGCTTCTGCCGGTGCCGTGGTGGCCGCGTTGCGGATGCCTGCCGTCCAAGTCCTGACTTCCTCTTCGATGAATGTCGCTTTGGAAGGGGAGATTCTCAACACGGGTTCCGAACCGATTGTTTCTTACGATTTGTGCTATGTTTTGGAAGGCGGTGACACTGTCCGGACAAACCTGCAGGACGTTTCCATCGCCGCTTCCGCAACGGCGGCCTTTTCGGTGGAGGCATCCGTAAGCGGGGACGGAAACCGGATTTTCAGGGTCTGGGTGGAAAACATCAATGGTTCGGGGAATTCCTGCCCCTCCGCTTTTACCTATGTGTTCACGGCCGAACATGCCAGCTTGCCGCGCCAGCCTTTCTTCTTGGAGCTTTTTTCTTCGGGCATGTGTCCGAATTGCGCTCCCCGGAATGAGTCCTTGCATCCATTCATGCTTGAACACCAGGCAAACATCGAGGATAATTCCAGCAATTTCGTCATGGTCAAATACCAGGTGGACATTCCTACGGCGGGCGACCCGGTGGTGAACGACGATACCCGCGCCCGGGGCGATTTCTATGGCGTGAGGTCGGCTCCCTCGTTTTACTTGAACGGCCATTCCTATGGTCTGGTTGCCGATTCCATCCTGCACGCCCGCTGGGTCGACTCGATGGCCAAGTTCGAGCAAGAGGCGGTGAGCCTGCGTTTGAGGGGCTATCTGGAAGTGGAGGATTCCACTTTCCGGATTTCGACAGAAATCACGTCCTGCTTGCCGGATATCGATGAATATACCTTGCAGGTCGTCTTGCTGGAAGATTCCATCCATCATCTGACGCCCATGTACAACGGAGAACAGGATTTCTATTACTGCGCCCGCAAGATGCTGCCTGCCGTGTCAGGAACATTGATCGAGCCTGTTCCGTTGGGAACGACCGTGACGAAGGAGTTCGAGTATACCATTACCCCGGATGCCGGTCCTCGGATTTTCTCCAGTGTCGATAACATGGCTGCTGTGATTTTCCTGCAGAACAGGGTGACTCGTCAGGTCATCCAGGCAAAGTATCTGGAAAGAGGTGTCGTGGAATCTTCCAACGAGGAGAGCGTTTCTTTGCCGCCTCGCCTGCGTTTGATGCCCAATCCCGCTTCGGATCATGTACTGCTTGTGTTCGAAGCGCCGCAAGCGGATGTGGCGGATGTTCAGCTGATCGATATGGGCGGGAAAATCGTTTTTTCTCGACGGATTTCCTTGGTGGCAGGACAGAACCGGGAAGAATTCAACTTGCAAGGCTTGGATGCCGGTTTGTATTTTGTGAGGGTTTCCTCGAAAGCTGGTATCTTTGTGTCCAAAATGGTGAAGAAATAAGACCGTCCTGACGACGGGGCGGAGGAGCATTCCTGCCGGGTGGCAGGCTTTGCTTCTTCCGGGGCGGGATTCCGTCCGTCTGGCAAGGAAGTCGCCTCGTCTTGATTATGAGAATCATTAAAGCCGGGTCCTATGAATCAGGTCCGCGTTCCATGCCGGGAAGATTTCTCTCGCCCGGCGGAAAAACCGCCTCGGCCTGGTTCATGAATC
The DNA here is from genome assembly GCA_944320465.1 of uncultured Bacteroidales bacterium. GTDB lineage: Bacteria > Bacteroidota > Bacteroidia > Bacteroidales > P3 > Pullibacteroides. The sequence continues at coordinate 37,879 of CALUHO010000025.1, forward strand.
CCCTAAAAAGAATATGTCATGAGAAATATTTTGTCGGCAGCCGCCGGGTTTCTTGTTTGTGTTGCGTGGGCTGGAGGTCTGTATGCTCAAGATCCACAGGAGTATGAATCTGGTGCTTTTTATGTCCGGCTGAAACCTTCATCGGCACCCGTCTTGGCCAAAGGCGAGGCTTACGTGCGGGCGGATGCAGTGTCTTTCTTGCAGGCGGCGATGCCTGCGTATGGTCTTCATTCCCGTTTTGCGTCGATGCGGACCGGGAATAATGAACGCCTTGGCCGTACATTCCGGATAGAGTTCGACAGTCTGGACCGGACAGAAGAATTGCTGGATTGGCTCGAATCCAGGCCGGAAGTGGAAATGGTGGAGCCTGTCCCTGCTTATTACATCCAAGCAGGCGTTTTGCCGGGCGGCAAGACGGATTCTGCCGGAGATGGAGCGTCCGGGACGGATCCGTTTTACGGGACGGTCAACGGAGTTGACCTGAGCTGGCATTTGGATTTGATCAATGCTCAGGAAGCATGGGGAAAAGCTACGGCTCAATCCAATGTGACCGTGGCCATCGTGGATAATGCTGTCTGGGGCGATCACCCGGATCTGGGAATAGCGGCCGGGAACCAGTATAACGTGATGTCGGCCACGGCAGGCAATTCTGCGCCTCCTGTCAGTGTGGATCAGGATCAAGAGTGTGAAAGCCTGAATTCATGCAATGTGTACAATTGGTCGCATGGCACGCATTGCGCCGGAGCGGTCGGAGCAGTGCGCGGGAACGGGGTCGGTATTGCTTCCATCGGGTCGGGTGTGAGCCTGATGGGTGTTTCCTGCCCCAGCACGGATGCTTCAGGCTTGTCGGTCAGGAACGGTTTCGCCGGAGTGACTTGGGCTGCCGAGCACGGGGCGGATGTCATCAGTCTTTCCTGGGGAGGATATTCCGTGGCAGAGACGGAACGCGAAGTGATTCAGTCTTGCATCGATCAAGGTATTGTCATTGTAGCGGCTGCCGGGAACGACAACCGGGCTGATGTCCCCTTCTACCCGGCCGATCTCCCCGGGGTCATATCCGTGGCTTCGGTCAATTCCGATTTAGGGATATCTTCCTTCTCCAATAGCGGGGATTGGGTCGATGTGGCCGCACCGGGAGGTTTTGTGGTAGTGAACGGGAACGAGACTTCCAACTGTATCCTGAGCACGACTTTCTGCCGGTCCCAGTCGTACCGTATGAGTGGCATCACCGTGGTGAACGGGGAGTTTTACGATGGCATGTACGGGACTTCGATGGCCACGCCGGTCGTGGCCGGCCTTTGCGGCTTGCTGCTTTCCGTCGATTCAACTTTGGATTCTTATTCTATGCGCGAGGTCCTGATGTCGTCGGCGCAGGCTCTGGATGCTTCGAGCGGGAAACATATCCGTCCGGGTTCAGGGGCCATCGATGCTTCGGCGGCTGTGGATCTGCTTCAGGGAGGTTTCCTCGCCCCGCGCAATTTCACGGCTGTGCGCGATGGGATTGCCGTTTCTCTCAGCTGGCAGGCTCCGGCCCTCGATGCGCCTGCGGATGTCTACCAGTTGTTCCGTGACGATGTGCTGATTGCTGAAACTCAGGATAGCTCGTTTGTGGATACGGTCATGGATGAAGGACTTTGCAATTATTCGGTCCGGGCTTTGTACGGTGGAAGGGAGGATACGACGAACAGGGCTGCGGTGGATGTGTATGTGCCTGATTTGTACGAGGTGGCCGTGAGTGTGTCCCCGGAAGGTTGCGGCACGGTCTCCGGGTCGGGTTATTACCCAGCGGGAGAGGAAATATTGCTGACGGCCACCGCGGTGCCAGGCTGCGAGTTTGTGCGTTGGGTGGAAGACAGGAATGTCCTCGGCCGGGATACGTCTTTGTCGTATCTGGTAGAGTACGATGCCGAGATCGAGGCGATTTTTTCAGGGACTCCTGAAACGCATGTGGAGAGCGATGGTTTTGCGGGCCAAGTCGCTGCATACCCTAACCCGTTCAGGAATACGATTCATCTTGAATCCGCTGTCGCTTTGCAAGTCGTGGAGGTCTACTCCATGTCAGGGCAGAGATTGCGGGAACTTGCCTTGGACGGGGCTTTTTCAGTGGAAGTTGATCTTTCGGCTTTGCCGGCTGGCCTGTATGTGCTGAAAGTGGAGACCGGAGCGGGAACGGAAACGTTGCGCGTCAGCAAGTACTGAGCGGGAATCGGTTTTCTGCTACTCATCCATTCCAATCCTCTCTCTTGGGGAAGCCGCTTCAGCCATCTTGCTGTCATTCGGGATAGGAGACTGGGGCATCGGATAGTCCAGCGATTGCAGGAAAGCCACGATGTCTTCCGAGTTTTCCAGCTTGAGCTTGTTTTTCAGCCTGAATTTAGCCATGCCGATCGACTGGAGCGTGCGCCCCGTCAGATTGGCGACATCCCGGTTGCTGAGTCCTAAATTGAACAGGACGCAGAGATGCTTCTCGTTAGAGGTGAGATCAGGGCATACCTTGGATAGTTTGGCCAAGAACCCTTTGTCTACTTGTTCAAAGTAGAACTCGAAGTCTTTCCATTCTTTTTCCGATGCGATCTGTTTGGCGAGGTTTTCGATTTCGCAGACGATGGATTTTTCCTTGCCCCGCAGGGTGAACGCTGTCTTCAGCGTCTTCAGGTTCTCGAGTATGGCGTTCTGCAGATGGTTCAGCCGCAAGAAACGGAGCGTGTTCGTGGCAAGCTCCTTGTTTTTCTGCTCAATGGTTTCTCCGGCCTTTTGCAGTTTCTTTTCCGAATCGGCCTTGATTTGTTCGGATTGCTTCTGGACTTTGGAAAAATGCCGGATAAGGAAGATGATCAAGAGTGCCAGGATGGCGGATATGCCCGAGAGGCCGAAGATCCACAACATCCGGTTCTGGGCTTTCAGCCTTGTCAGGACCAAGTCGTTCTGGTTTGCCAGATGCTCTTGTTCATGGCGGTAGTTATTGTATTCAAGTTCCAGCTGGAGCAAGGACTGGCTTTGTTCTGCCGCAAAGGACGAGTCCACCATTGTCATGGCCTGGCGCAAACATCCCAAGGCTTCTTTTTCATTTCCCATTTCCTCGTGGCATTGGCTCAGCAGCTTGAGCAGGTCGGCCTGGAGGGAGAATTTCTTTTCTCCGTCCAGTCTTTTCAGCTGTTCCGATGCCAGTCTGAGGCACTGGGCGTGTTTCCCTTCTTGCAGCAGGCTTTTGGCATAGGCCATTGTGACGAACCCTTCAAGGTGGTGGTAATTTCCTTGGCGGGTTCGCTCCAAGGCTTCGGAAAAGTACTGGTTTGCTATGTTGTACTGGCCTAAGCCTGCATAGATGTATCCCATGGCCAGGCGGCTGGTGATGGCTTCCGTGCCTTGGTAGTTCTCCGCTTCCACGATCTGGTAGCTCCGGGTGCAGTACGGCAAGGCTTCCTTGTACATCTGCTTGTCCAGGTATGCTGTCCCTATGTTGCTGCAAGCCAGATAGATTCCTCTCTGGTCATGGGCGGCTTCGTATTCTTGCAGCGCATGTTTGAAGTATTTGAGAGCTATGTCGATATAAGAGCGGTAGGCGAAAGTGGCTCCGATGCCGTTGAGGCATTTCGCCCGCAAGGAGGCATTGCTGTCTTGTTCGAAACGGGAGTAGAGGTGCTGGTAGATACGCAAGGCCGAATCGGTCTTTTCGCCATATACCAGGCTCAGGGCCAAATTGGAATAGCTTTCAACCAAAAGGCTTTTCCATTGCGGGCTGGGATGTTCGTCCATGATTCTTTCCAAGTCCGGGATTACTTTCTGGTTGATTTGTTCGCAGTACTTGTTGCTATCGAGCGAAAAATACAGGAAACCTCTTCTGACCGCGTAGAAATAACGTTTGTAAACATTTTCTTTTCGGATAGCGTAATTCTCTGCTTGCTTTGAGATTGCGATTTGGCTATCCAAAGAAATCCTGCTTTGGAAAGACAGGGCCCGGTCGTAGACGGCAAAACTGTCGGCTTCGTTATGGCGGGGATTGCCAAGGCATAAGCCGGAGGAGAAAAAGAATGTCAGCATCACCGAAACGATGTAACAAAGCATTTCTTTTGCGTTCAGGTTTCCGGTGGGCTTGGGCATAAAAATGGGTTTTTCAATAGGTTGGTTCTTGCAAAGGTACGTTTTTTCTGCAAATATCGCGGCCATGTCCTGAAAAGGTAGATGCCAGAAGCGGCAGGAACAGGAAACATGTCTTATCTTTGCCCGTATGCAAGCAAATGATTTAAGGAGAAAGATAAGCGGTTTCGATTACATGTTGAAACAGCTGGATTTGCAGTCGGCCGTGGGGCGTGATGCTTTGTCGGGGCTGGTTTGGCATGGTCCGGGACAAGAAGAGGGCCTGTTTGTGGAACTGGGAAGGGTCGAATGTCTGAAGAGGTATCTGGCTTCCCGCTCCACGGTTCCGTTGGACAAGTTCAAAATGAAAATTTCCCAGATCTGGGATATACGTTCTTCATTCAATCTGCTTTTGGAGTCCACGGTTGACGATGTGCAGCTTTTTGAAATCAAACGTTTCGCTTTGTTGGCGGGTGAGTCATGCCGGTATCTGTCCGAGGTGGTGCAGGCTTGCAGCTTTGCCGACCCTCCTTGCCTTCTCCCGGATTTGTCGGAAGTGGTGGCTGTCTTGGATCCCCGGGGCGAGAAGTTGCCGGTCTTCCATGTATACGATGAGTATGATTCCCGTCTGGCCGAAGCACGCAAGGCTTTGCTGGCGTTGGACCGGGAGGCTTCGTTATCCCAGTTGCAGGACGGGCGGGAGACGTTGGCTGGCAGCGGGGACATGCTGGGAAGGGACGGGGAAAGCCAGTCTGCGGGCGGCCGGTGGCCGGATAGGACAAATCAGGAGGCCGCTTTGCATAGCGGGGAAAACTTGGAATCGGCAAACAACGGCTTGAAGTCCTTGGATGCGGCGATAGCGCGTTTGCAATCGGAATGCCAGGAATTGGAACAGCATGTGCGGGAAATGCTCTCGATCCGTCTCCGTCCTTTTGTCCCTGTCCTGAAGGAAGCCTTGGATGCGGTGGCTTATTGGGATTTATTGGTAGCCAAAGCGGGTCTGGCATGGAAATTCGATTTGGTTTTGCCGGATATCCTTGGTCCGGAATCACTCCGGAAGAAGGATTGGAACGTGTCTCGGAAGGCGGCGGAGGGGCTGGCGGATATGGTCTTGGCTTACGAGGGTTTGTTTCATCCTATGGTCAAGGCATTGCTGGAAGCGGAAAAGAACCGTTACCAAGCAGTAGATGTGGCTTTGGCTTCCGGGCCGTGCTTGCTGACAGGGGCTAACATGAGTGGGAAGACGGTCTTGCTCAAGAGTCTGGCTTTGTCTCAGTGCTTGTTGCAGACGGGGTTCTTGGTGCCGGCGGCCAAGGCGGTCATGCCATTGTTCGATTCTGTGGAGATACTGGTACATGACGGGCAGGACGAGAAGCGGGGATTGTCGTCTTTCGGTGCGGAGATGCAGCGTCTCAACGGTGTCCTGGAGCGTTTGAGGAGGGGAGAGAGGATGTTGTTGTTGGTGGACGAGCTGGCACGGACAACGAATCCTTCGGAGGGGAAAGCTATGGTCTGCGCGGTGTTGGATGCCTTGCAGGAATTGCCTTGCTGCGCGATGGTGAGCACGCATTACGGGCCTATCCCGAACCATGTGCGGCATTTGAGGGTGAGAGGATTCAGGGAGGATTGGGCCTTGGCTCGATTAAATCCGGTTGGTTCGGCCCGGAAAGCGGGAGAAAATGCGGAGGCTTCGGGCATGGTTTTGCCAGCGGAGGCGGAAAGATTCGATATTGGCCGGATTCAGTCGTGCATGGATTATTCCTTGGTGGAGGAAAAACCGGGTGAAATGCCTCCGATGGAGGCATTGCGGATAGCTTCTTTGCTGGGTTTCGATCCGGAAGTGCTGGGGAAAGCTCGGGCGTATTACGATGCCGAATGCAGGGATTCAGGGAAAGAGTAGGCCGCCAGTGCTTTTGTTTTTTTCCGGGGACTGTGGATAACTTTGTTGAATTATGGATTCTTATGATTAACTTTGCAAGTTTTTGAATGCAGTGGCATGGAGGGTTTGGCATGGCTCTCGACTCAATCGGGGCGTTGGTTGCACCGAAGCCCCTCCGTCTCGGCCATGCTCAAGCAGGGGAACGGCTTGGCATGGCTCTCGACTCAATCGGGGCTTTGGCTTCGCGAAAGGGCAGGAACATTCCCGAGGGGCGGGCAAAAACAGAAGGCCCTGCATAGGCCTTTTCCCAGGAAGGCAAGAAACTTTAAACAGCCTCTGATTCGGCTAAGAAAAAACTTTCGATATGAACCAGAAAAGCAAACTCGGCCTTGATTTCGACAAGGTGGAACAGGCTCGGACGGCTGCCGCGAACATTGCCCGCCAGGTGCAGGCTTTTGTGGACGGCTACACGACCGTGGCCACGGAAAGGACCATCGCCCGCTTGCTGGGCATAGATGGCGTGAAAGATGAAGTGCCGTATCCTAACGTGGTCGTGGACGCGATCAAGGATGCAGGCCTTTTGGGGGAAGGGATTATGTTCGTGATGGGGAATGCCGTGGTGCATACAGGCATGACACCACAGCAGGTCGCCGAGGAAATCGGGGCCGGCAAATTGGATCTGGCCCAGCTTCCGGTAGCTCCGGCCGACAAACGCCATGCGGCCTTGAAACCTTATGCGGATGCTTCCATCCAGCGGATCCGGGAACGCCGTGCCCGGCGGGAACATTATCTGAAGACCATCGGGGAGGGTCCTAAGCCTTATTTGTACGTGATTGTGGCTACCGGAAACATCTACGAGGATGTTACCCAGGCGCAGGCGGCTGCCCGCCAAGGGGCCGACATCATCGCCGTCATCCGCACCACGGGCCAGAGTCTGCTGGATTATGTGCCTTACGGGGCGACTACGGAAGGGTTCGGAGGCACGATGGCCACCCAGGAGAATTTCCGCATCATGCGCAAGGCCTTGGACGAAGTAGGCGAGGAAGTAGGCCGTTACATCCGTCTCTGCAATTATTGCTCCGGCCTTTGCATGCCGGAAATCGCGGTCATGGGAGCCTTGGAAGGACTCGATGTGATGCTCAACGATGCGCTCTACGGCATTCTGTTCCGGGATATCAATATGCAGCGGACGTTGATCGACCAGTATTTTTCCCGGGTCATCAACGGTTTTGCCGGAGTCATCATCAATACGGGCGAAGACAACTATCTGACTACCGCCGATGCCGTGGCCGAGGCGCATACCGTGCTGGCTTCGGACTTCATCAACGAGCAGCTGGCCTTGCTGGCTGGGCTTCCCGAAGAACAGATGGGCCTGGGCCATGCCTTTGAAATGGATCCGAAACTGGAAAACGGTTTCTTGATGGAACTGGCTCAGGCGCAGATGCTGCGGGAGATTTTCCCGAATGCGCCCTTGAAATACATGCCGCCTACCAAGTTCATGACCGGGAATATTTTCAGAGGACATCTGCAAGATGCCCTGTTCAATATGATTGGTATCTGGACACATCAGGGACTGCAACTGCTGGGTATGCCCACCGAGGCGATTCATACGCCTTTCATGAGCGACCGCTACCTCTCGATTGAAAACGCCCGCTATATCTTCAACAACATGAAGAGCATAGGGGATGAAATGGAATTCAAGGAAGGCGGAATCGTCCGCCGGAGGGCTGCCGAAGTGCTGGATAAGGCGACCGCGCTCTTGCAGCAAATGGAGAAGGAAGGTTTGTTCTCGGCACTTGAGAAGGGCATTTTTGCCGATATCAAGCGTCCCAAGAACGGCGGGAAAGGTTTGCAGGGTGTGGCCGAAAAGCGGGACAATTACGAGAATCCATTTATCGACATAATGAAGAAAGGAGAATAAGATGAGCGGCGGATTATATTCTACTTCGCACGAAGAAATAGACAAGACATACGACCCCAAGAAGATAAAGCCTTACGGCGATACGATGAACGACGGCAAGACCCAGCTGAGCTTCACTTTGCCGGTGCCTTGCGGCGAGGAGGCGGTGGAGGCTGCCAAGCAGCTGTTGCGCAAGATGGGTTTTGAAAATCCTCAAATCGTGTATTTCCACGAACTTACGCCGGGCTTCACCTTCTTTAATGCTTACGGTTCATGCACGCATACGGTGGATTACACGGCTATCCATGTCCCCAAGGTGGAATCGACGGTGATGTCGATGGAAGAAACCGATAATTTCATCCGCGAGCATATCGGGCGGAAAATCGTGGTGGTGGGAGCCAGCACCGGTACCGATGCGCACACAGTGGGCATCGACGCGATCATGAACATGAAGGGCTTTGCCGGCCATTACGGGCTGGAACGCTATGAGATGATCGAGGCCTATAACTACGGCAGCCAAGTGCTGAACGAAGAGTTGATCGCCCACGCGCTGGAGCATAAGGCCGATGCTATCCTGGTATCGCAGACGGTGACCCAGAAGGATATCCATATCCAGAACCTGACGGAAATGATCGAGATGCTGGAGGCTGAGGGTTTGCGCGACAAGCTGATTGTCTGCTGCGGCGGCCCCCGTATCACTTACGAGCTGGCCAAGGAGCTGGGCTTCGATGCCGGTTTCGGCATGAATACTTATGCTGACGATGTGGCTTCCTACCTGGCGCAGGAACTGGCCCGCCGGATGGGAAAATAATTTGGAATACTAAAAACTGTTGCGATATGGATAAGAATCAAATGCGTGAAATCATTGCCAAGCGTGTGGCCAAGGAACTCAAGGACGGGGATGTGGTCAACTTGGGAATCGGGCTGCCTACGATGGTGCCGAACTATCTGGCTCCGGGTGTGAATGTGATCTTGCAATCGGAAAACGGGATGCTGGGCATGGGGCCGACTCCCGAACCGGGCAAGGAGGATCCCGAATACATCAATGCAGGGGGTGGTTTCACCTCCCCGGCGGTAGGCGCTTGCACTTTCGACAGTGCTACTTCTTTTGCCATTATACGTGGCGGACATGTGGATGCTACCGTTTTAGGCGCCATGCAGGTGGATGAAGAAGGCGACTTGGCCAACTGGATGATTCCCGGCAAGCTGACTCCGGGGATGGGCGGCGCGATGGACTTGCTGACCGGTGCCAAATTGGTCATCCTGGCTATGGAACACACCGCCAAGGGCAAGCCGAAGATTCTGAAGAAATGCACGCTGCCATTGACTGCCAAGGGTCGCGTTAATCTGATTGTGACTGAAATGGGCGTTATGAAGGTGACGCCAAAGGGCATCGAGTTAGTGGAAATCAATCCGGAATTCAAACCGGAAGACGTGCAGGCGGCCACGGAGGCGACTCTGATTATATCGCCTGACTTGAAGCCGATGTTCTAAAAAAGCGTTTTCAGCGGAAGCTGTTTGTCAGCGGAGGCAGGATGCACCTCGGCAAAGACAATCTGTTTGCTTGTCTTCGCGTTCAGTTTGCACTGCCTTCGCTTTGCTGCGAGCCTTGCCGGCGTGGTGATGTACTATAGTGTACTCCCGCGCCGGTCTGTGGCTCGGTTTTCCGCAGCTTCCGTTGGATTTTTCCTGATGTTTTTTCGGATACGTTTCTTGGCTATCCTTATTCGTGTGTTATTTGTCGTAATAAATTGACAATAATTTGTTTTTTTATTTCATAAGTGTTCTGTAGGTAATACGTTTCTTGTGTTTCAGTGTGTTTTTGGTGGGTCGGAGCTTGCACATCGCTTGGAAAAACCCTGATTTTGTGCTGGCCTTATGAAATCGGCCTTGGATGTGTTACGGGTGGCGGAATCTGCATGATTCCGGATATCGCAGGAGAGAGGGTGCGTCAAAATAGGCTTAGCTTGCAGGATGTTGTTTGCTGTTGCCTGTCCGGCTGCCATGGGACGGGATCGGGATTCTTGAGTTTCTGAAAACCGATCGGGGTTGAGTGAAGGTTGCCGGATAGCCATGGTGGGAGCCGGCCCCGGGGCTTGGTACATGAGTGTCGGTTTAACCCAAATCGGTCATTAGACACGCCGGGGCTGTTTTCGGTTAGGAAAATGAGGCTTTCGGGCATCTTGCCC
>CALUHO010000026.1 GCA_944320465.1 uncultured Bacteroidales bacterium
GGGTGACACAAAATTACAAAATATTATTTATCAACATATTAAAAAAATCAATGCTTTTTGAGTGACGAAGTCAGGAAGCGTTCCGTTTCCTTTTTTTTGTAAATTCGCCCGCCTTAAACCCAATCGGCATTAGACGTGTCGAGGCCGTTTCCACTCCGGGAATGGCGAGCTTCGGGCATAAGCGAACCATCTCCCCAAAGTCTAACGACCAATTTGAGTTAAACCCGAAGTGACCGATGGGGCTTAAAACGATTTGCGGAATGAAATTCAATACCCGACATACCTATATCCTTGGCTTTTTCCTGCTGGCCGCCGTCCTTATGGTGCCGAACCTGCTTCCGGCATCCACGCAAGAACCCGAAAATCCCCCCTTGGGCAGCACCGACCCGGTTTACCACCAGAAATTTCTGGACGGATACCAGATTATGCCGCCTCCCCTGCCCGACAGCCTTTCCTTTGCCGGGGAACGGGTACCGTTGGACTTCTACCTTTGCCGTGAACGGCTCGATCGGGAACTGATGGTCAATATATTCTGGCAATCGAACCAACTGCTGCTGCTCAAACGCGCCAATCGCTATTTCCCTAAAATCGAAGCTATTCTCAAAGAAGAAGGCATCCCTGACGACTTCAAGTATCTCTGCGTGATAGAGAGTGGCATGATGAATGTGGTATCCCCGGCCAAAGCCGCCGGTTTCTGGCAGCTGATGACCGGCACGGCCCGCGATCACGGCTTGGAAGTCAATACCTATATAGACGAAAGGTACAATCTGGAAAAGGCCACCCGGGCAGCCTGCGAGTACCTGAAGATGCTCTACGAACGTTTCGGCAGCTGGACGCTGGCAGCGGCCGCCTACAACACCGGGCAGTCGAACATGGATTACCACCTCCGTACCCAAGGAACCAACGACTACTACCAGCTGCATCTGCCCGAAGAGACTTCCCGCTACATGTACCGGATTCTGGCCGAGAAGCTTGTCCTGAGCGAACCGGAGAAATACGGGCTAAGCGTCCGCCCGCAGGATCTCTATCCACCCTTGGAAGAGCGCAGAATCCCAGTAGACACCACGATACACGACCTTTTCGGCTTCGCCCGCCAGCAGGGTGTCAGCTACCAGATGCTCAAGCTTTACAATCCTTGGATCCGCAGCAGCACCCTGCCCGACAAATCCCGGCGGCTGTATTACATTTCCCTGCCGATGGAATCATCCCTGTAGTTGATTTGCGACTTGCTTCCGATTCCAGTCGTTGCCCTATTCGGTATTTGGATTTTCTTCACCGCAGTCTTCCTGAGAGGTGTAACGTTTGCCCTGCAGGGAGATTCTATTTCCGGATTTCCCGGATTGCTTCCGTCAGCGGACAAAATCCTCCGGATGCACATCCCCGATGTTCCCGATACGGAAAGTGTCGGCTTGGGAGATTTTGCCCGGATAAATTACAAAGCCTTTCAGTTTGAGCTTCTGATAGAAATCATGGAAATCGAAATCCCGGGAAGGATAGCGGAAAGAAGTGATGATAGGCGATTGCAAGGCATCGGGAAGAAGCGTCTCGAATCCCAAGGCCCACATTCCGGTTACCAGCGTGTCGTGGTTCTTTTGGTACCGCCGATGCCGGGCTTCGATTCCGCCCTCCTCGTCCAATTTTCTCTCAATGCCTGCATGAAAGCCCTTACTACATGGGTTGGCGATGTGAAACGCCATTTTCCGTGACCTTTTTCCATCGTGTCCCATTGGTCGTAGAGATCCAGCGACAAGGAACGAGCCACGCCTTTGCACTGCTCCAAAAGGCTGCGGCGGACAATGACGAAACCGAAGCCCGGCACGCCTTGCACGCATTTATCCCAAATCGGTCATTAGACACGCCGTGTCTGTTTTTGATTGGGAAAATGAGGCTTTCGGGCATCTTGCCCGCTTCTGTCCGCATCCTGTTTCTCGCTACGCCTCGACGTAGCCCGCTACGCCTTCGGCTAGGCGAGAAGCATGCTGCATGACACAAGCGGGCAATCTCCCCAAAGTCTAATGACCGATTTGGGTTTATTTTTCAAGCAATAACAGACGAAATACAAAGTTTCAATGAATTTCAAGACCCGCAGCTTTCGCTTTTCTATATATGCCTCAAAATCCCGATGCACGACCGGCCGCCGTTCCTGCGCGGGCTATATTTATGCTTGGATTACAATCACAACCCGATAGCCCGGCGCATCCTTTTTGTCCGGCAGTCTTCCTCTACCGGCCGGGACTCGTTTCAGAAAATGCAAGGATTCATGAAGGATTTCGACCAATTGGATGAGGACGAAAGGAAAATCTACGATTACACCTGTACCAAGGCCGACAGCATCCGGCTCTGCAACATCCCTTCCCCGCAGATGGACTACGGGGATTTGCAGCAGGAAAAGGATTTGATAGAAAAATCGCGGACAGCATCGAAGTCTTGATGTTCCTACGCAAGGACCATAGGCAGTTGCAAGGCTTGGCCTGGCAAGGATTGAAAGCCGGACGGCAGCCGGGAATCAGAGGAGTCCATCCCCTTTGCAAAGAATCATGGCAGAGGCAAGGTGTCTTTCACGGTCAAGAAAGCGAACGAAGAAGGATTTAGGCCTACGTTGTGCAGGGCGAACTGCTGGCGACCTTCCCGGGAAAAGCAATACACGCTGCCGGAAATCATGTAATTATAGGCATCGCCGATATAAATCCGGTCCATGTTCGGATCATAGGCAATGGCGTAAGGCGTCTGAACCTTGGTCCCGTCTGTGATAAACTCTCCCGGCAGCAGAGTCTGCGTCCGCAAATCCATCACCCGAATCCAGGATTGCGAAGTATTATAGTCGTAATGATACAGATAAGCCGTGTCCCCAGCTATGCAGAAACTTAACACCGGAATATCGAAGACATGATCCACGCTGAAGCTTTCGGGGTCGATGCGGTAAAAATTGTAGCCTTCGCTCTTGCTTTCCTTCGCGGTTCTTTTGGCTTTTTCCGAACCAGACCCGGCACCTCCGGCCAAGCCTTTTTCCTTAAAATCGCCTCGCGCTGAAAAGCCGTCTTGCACCGATTTCTGATTGAAGCCTTCATAATCCCCTCTCGTGCAGACATAGACAAAACCTTGCGCATCGGCTTCTATGGTATAGGGGTTCCTCCCCACTTCTATCTTCTTGATTTCCGTGAACGAAGCCAAGTCCACCACCGAAACCGTGTTGTCGCAATCCGGGAAATCCAAGCCGCCCGAATTGCTGACAAACAAGTAATCGCCACTGACACAGATTCCATCCGGATCCCGTCCCACTTCCGTCACCGCTTCCACTTCCAAAGTGGCGGTATCGATCCGGCAAACCGTGTTATCGAAATTGCAGACATAGGCTTTGCCGGCCGAAAACGCGATGTAACGGGGCTGGCGGCCTATCCCCTGCGCATCCACCAACGGAATCTGCTTGAGGGAAAGGGATGTTCTGGCATCCACCACTTCTATCAGGTTGGAACCGTTCATGACGATGTAAAGCTTGCAGCCGTAGATTCCCATATCATTGCCGGTATCGCCCAAACCCCGGGCATTCTTCTCCCGGAAAACATCCCGCTTGCTTTCGCCGGTCTGCATCTCCCGGCTGTAGAGCGTGGAATTGTTCATGCCGTACAAGCCTTCACAAAGCACATACAGACGACTTGTGGTGGAACGGGCATCTCCCTCCGGGTCATCGCCATTGGCCGGTTCGGGTGGTTTGCAGCTGCAAAACAAGGATAGCAAAACGCCCAAGAGGGCGACAAGACGGGTTCGCATTGTAAACTCTTTAAAAGCAACCATCCTGAAGAATGGTTTGACTGCGGTAAAACTGGCAAATGTAACGAAAGTAAAGCGCACAGGCAACAACTTGCTTGAACCCAAATCGGTCATTAGACACGCCGTGCCTGTTTCTGATTGGGAAAATGAGGCTTTCGGGCAATCTCCCCAAAGTCTAATGACCGATTTGGGTTGAATGCAAACGAAGGAATGCAAACGAAGGAAAAAGGTTCCTGCTCTTGGGGATATACAACCATATCATGGACAGGTTGTTGAATTCAAATCGCCTTGATAGGGCCATGACAGACGGACAGACCGGTGCAATCATAGACAGAAACCCCACGCATGGTCTTGCGCTGCGGCAAACTTAGAACCGGCATTTCAGATGCACCCGGTAGTTCGAACCCGGCATCGGGTAGTTCTTCACGATGTCATAACGTTCGTTGGTGAAATTAAGCCAATCCAGACCGATTTCCCATCCGGTTTTCCAAGCCTGGAAACGCACATCCAATCCCAGGCTGTGTTCTGCATAGGCATCCAACAGATTCTCCGGGATATTCTGATTCAAAGCATAGCGTTCCCCGCTGAAAACCACCCGGTAGGAAAGCGTGACATAAGGCATCGCAAGGCTGAGCTGGGCCGAACCGGAATGCACCGGCGTATAGGCAATCTGATGATTGTAAGTAGGGCCGTCCAGGTCGGTCTTGTCCAAAGCGTACTGGAAAGTATAGGATGCCTGCATGTCCCAGCCGAAACGCGAGGCAAGCCCGCTCCTGCCCAAACGGCTTCCAAGACGCAGCACCGCATCCAGACCGGTAATCTCCACCTTGTCCACATTCATCATGCTCCAGATGAAAAGATTAGTGGTCGGATAGGCCACAATCTTGTCCTTGACCCAGTTCCGGTAGAAGTCGCCCGAAATTTCCAAATGCCAAATCCGGTCTTGTCCGGGCAGCACGTAAGTAATGCCGGCATCAATCTGAGAAGCCTGCTCGGGCCGCAGCCCGGTGTTCCCCACCCGGCTATAGTACAGGTCGTTGAACGTGGGCATGCGGAAAATGTCCTTGTAGTAAACCCGGAGCGAGAGCGAACGGTTCCCCAGCGGGAAGACGGCTATCGAAACGAACGGGCTTATCCGGAACTTATCCTCGGGCTGCGGCCCTGTCCGGACCCTGTCGAAAAAGGCCGATGCCAAGCCGTTGGCCATCGCTTCCACGTACTTATGGGTGTACTTTGCCGCCACATTGAACCAGAGCGAAGTGCGCCAAGGGGTAGCAAAACCATCCTCGTTGGAACGCAGAAAACCGAAAGCCGCATCCAACGCCCCGCTCAGGCTCAGACCCTTGACAGGCGTCAGGTATTGGGTCACGGAACTCAAATAGGCTTCCTGCTGCCAGTAGCGGTCGTCCACCGGCAAGGATGCCAGGCTCTCCGGGTCTTGGAACCGGTTGTAGGAAAAATTGTATTTGACCGCATTGCGCTGGATTACCGAAGGGGAAATCTGCCAAGTATGCTTCAGGACACCAAAGAAAGCCTGATCCTCCAAACGCTGGGCTGAAGGCTTGTAATAATAAATCACCGCGCCCGGCAGACCCCGCTCGCTGCCGTAATAGGCCATTTTGAAGTCGAGGCGGTGCTTGCCGGATGGCAGGAAATTCAGGTTGAACTCCGCATTGCCCGACCGCACATCCGAATTTTCCCGTTTGAGACTTTCCTTGCTGCCGCCCAAATCGACTTCGAAAGGATAATTCCCATAGACGTAGTCGTATCGCAAGGCAGCACTGATGCCCAAACGAGCATTCAGTTTCTTCCGGAAAGCGAAAGAGGGCGAAAACAGGCTGAACGAACCGAACGAGAACCCGGCCTGAAACGGGCTGAGGCTGTCGAAATCAGGCAAGGAATACGTTTCCAGCTCCAAAAGCGCCGCTGAAGCGAAATTCCTCGCCGGCTGGAAAATGGACGGGCTTTGGCCATTGTACAGGCTCATCCGCTTGACTTGATCCAAATAGACCTTGCTCAGGTCTATCTGCCCGTTCTGGGCATCGGAAAGCAATATCCCGTCGTAAGAGACGGCTGTATGCGCGGCGCCCAACGAGCGGACCGAAACGGTCTTCATTCCTCCCACCCCACCGTAGTCCTTGACATTGACTCCGGCAAACTGCTTCAAGGCTTCAGCCGCCTGCTGAGGATGGAACTTCTGCAAGTCGGCCGCCTGCAAGGTTTGCACCGAAGTCAGAAGATTCTCCACCCGGTCAATCTGTCTCTTTGCCCGCACTTCCACCGGATGTAAATGCTGCACGCTGTCCAAGGGGCTTTGGGCGGAAATCGGAATCGAAAAGCTCCCCATGGCAAGCATAACCAACATACAGCGGAAAGACTTAAGGACAGGAAACATTATGCTTTCTTGAAGATTATTCAGACGGCGTGTCAGAACGGGACTGGTGCGGCCGCCAAGGCCGAGGCTGATGGAAACGTACTCTTGCACTTGACCAAGGCCAAGACCCGATGGCAACCCGTTCTGACACGCCGTCAAGGTTATTCGGTGAACTTGTAGGTAAGACTGACCCCGCCTCGCCCGTTGGTATTGTAGAACTGGTTCGCGATGTAAGGCTTGTTCAAGGTCATGTCGTAGAACACTCTTGCCGTAATCTGGCGGGTGATTTCATATTCGGCATAGATGTTGATCGAGGTTATCACCGCCCCTTCTGATGGCGTATTGATTCCTTGGTCGATACGCCTGAGAAGGCGGAGGTTGTCGCGAATGCTCAAATCGGCTCGTAAAACGATATCGCTGCTGACCCTGCGTTTGCTCGCCCCACCCGAATTGACCTTGAAACCTACATTCTTGATCCGGTATCCTGCCCCGATTACCCATTCCTTGGTCCGCATCTCGGTAAGCTGGTTGTTGACAAAGCTCAAGCCTATCTGACGACTCTGGCGGTATTCAAAGTTGAATGAAAGATCGTTGACAAAAGTCATGCTAAGCTTGATCAATGGGGAGAACTGTTCACTGAGGACAATGCCCTCCATGATATATTGGGAACGGAAATTCTCGTTCTCATCCATGTTCTGCATGTAATCAAGAGCATCCACATACAAAAGGTTGTTCGTATACGACCCAACGGTGTATGAAGAACTGTAGGCATGGGAAATCGAGAAATTCTTGAACACTTTGCGCATGCCTTTGATACGGGTCAGTCCCGAATAGGTTACCGACCAGTTCGGCATCGGGAACTTGTCCAATGCTGAAAGAGAAACCTTGGAGGGATCCCGTCCGGTATAAGCAGCTATCAAAGCCGGTATCATTACATCTTGGTTGTTAGACTTGAAACCTTGCGGATACATGCTGTTGGAAGCAGTATCCCATACTCGCACTGAGGCATCATAACCTGGCGTATTCTGCTGCTTCTGTTCAGCCAATCGCTCGGCAATAATCAAACGGCTATCCAGAAAATCCTGGAAGGTCTCATCCCAATAATCATCGTCCAGCTTGCGGAATGCCGTTCCAATCATCACGTTGGTCACGTTGTAGCTCCCCATCAGGCTAGGATTGGTCTCGGTAAATTCGCCCAAGCCGCTATTGTACGTATAATACGAGGAATTGTTTTCCGTACGGTTATAGCCAAAATTGACCGTCACCCTGAAATCACGGAAAGGTTCCAGCGAAACCTGAGCTTCCACGCTTTCCGAAAACTGGTTGTAATAAGGCTGTGTCAACAGGCTGTCTTTCGACAACCAGCCGTTCAGGGCCGCTTTTTGACGGATATCGGCTTGGGAACCAAACAACGCGAATCCTGCCCCTGGCGCATTATGACTGAAATTGACCCCGAACAAATCCGGTTGCGGCATGAAACCGGGCAAGGTTGTCCCGGCATTGCGGCTCCAACTGATGTTGGCATCCCGGACCATCATTAAAAATCGGATAAAACCTTTATAAATGGTCTCAAACGCCGTATTCTCTTTCTTCTCCTCTTCTTCCCCCTGTCGCTGCTGGGCCGAACGGACCATTACCGAGTTGCTCCGGGTGTTCCTCCTCCGCTGGTTCCCGTCGTTGATTTTCTTCAAGAACGGAATCTTGTTGTACAAATTGACCAGGTTGGCCGAACCGTTGGCTGAGAGGTTCATCGAGTTGCTGATAGTATTGCCTAAACGGTCACGAGTGGCCACAGCCCCGCCTTCCCAACGGTACAAAGCCTCGTAAGCCGCGCTTCCTTCAATCCAGTCCAATGCCGGGATCTTGTTGATAGGCAAAGTATAGGTAAACCGCAAACTCTGGTCGTAATTGTTCATTTCACCCCCGCCCCAGAAGCTGCGCCATACCGAATCCCGTTTGTTCCGGGTATTGATGCGCCCGTAAGGTTCGTTCAGATAGCTGTTGGCGTTGGCCGTATAGTCCAAACTCAACGACTTGGTGATGTCATAGCGGAAGGCATAGTTCCGGCTCCAGTCAAAACGCTTGTAGACCGTTTCCGGCATGATGATATCCCATTCAGGATTCTTGTTCCGCATTTTGCTCTCCGCGTATTCCCTTTCCAATTCCATATTGAAAGAGAACATGTTGGGAATATAATTGACATTGAAATCAGTCAAAATGGCTGCCCAAGGGCTTTCGGCCATTTTGGTCTGGGCCAGCGGTTCGAAATACTTGGCCGAGGTGGAGTAATCATAACCGAACCCGCCTCGATGGATCACTTGGTTATCGTATTCCATGTCCGCGTCCCTATGTTCCACGGTAGAATAAGCATAGGAAACATTGAAGTTCTCTATATCCCAGAACTGGGGTGTCTTTTCGGAATTGGTCCTTTCCTTGCGGACATTCATGAAATTGACATTCTGCCGTATGGTGTAATCCTGAACCGACTTCTTGAACTCTTTCTTCTCTTCTTCGGTCTGATAAGTCTCCAAGGCGTTCTTGGTCAGGACATCCGGATCCAATGGATTGTACTTAGGATTGCTGACCGTGGTGGAAAGGTCGTAATGCACCGGCACTTTCAAGCCCACTTTCTCCGGCACGAAACGCCCCAGTTCCAAATCGACGGCAAGGTCGAAAGAACCTACGTTGTCTTGCGACAACTCGGTCAGTTTCTGTTCAATCTGCCCGAAATTAGCCTGCGTGAACGACCCGGCTACCGAAATGCTTCCCAAATCGCCTAAAGTGGCTTGCGCCCGGGCGGTGGCCGCCACCCCGCCTTCTTTCTTGAACTCGTTCAAGCTGAATTCATTGACCCAGACTTCTACCGATTTGTCCCTGCCGTCATCTTCTGGGTTCCGCAAACCGATCATCAAAGCATCCACCGTGCTGATGGACGGTGTTCCTCGGACTGAATAGGTGGCCTTACCTATCACTTTGGTATACACGTCCCGGTATGAAATCGTCCCGCTGCTTACAGCGGCATTGCGTTCTTCTTTGACATTCACCAATTCGGCCAGATCGATTTCCACCTTGTTGGCATCCGGCCAGACGGCATTCCGCGTGTTCTGCCCCCATTCGGTATAGCTCAACGGAATCTCGTATTCGTAATAATTGTCATTGTAGTCGGAGCCTAAACGGATAATCAGGTGGACATCCCCGTCCTGGACAATATCCATCTCGTTCACCTTCTCCATGTGGACGAACATTTCCACCTTCTTGAACTGCCGCATGTCGAAGGAGGTGTTCTTGTAAATCCCTTTGGCATCGCCATCCTTAAGATTCTCTACTTTCAAGCTCAAGGACTGCTCGTTCAGTTGCACATTCCCTTGCTGGGCCGGGTCGATGACCCGTTCGATGCCCGGAGGCAGGACGTAATTGATTGGCTGACGCGCTCCGTTTTCTTCCAAGCTGACCGTGGAGACCTCGAAGATGGTAGCCGAACTGCCCGGCACGGTAGAGCCGTCGGCCTGCAAGGTATTCTCGTATTTGCGCCAATCCGAACGAACCAGATCCAAGGAAGCGAAACGCAGAATGACAGGCTCCTTGAAACCTTTCAGGAATGCACGCACGTAACGGACCGATTGCAGGTTCTGCATCTGCCCCACCACACGGTCCGGCTCTTTGACCGGAATCTTGAACTGGTACCATTTCACCCGGTCTGTCGTCCCGTCAGCCAGCTTCACGGGTGCCTCGTACATATCGGTGATATAGTTTGTCCCCACGTTCATCTCACCGGGAGCCAGATGCACCTGGTACTGGTAATAGTTCTCGGCTTCGCTCAAGGTATTGTCCTCCCCTATGTCCTCAGTATTGGGATAATTGGTCTGCTGGGTGGGATAGGATTCCGGATTGTCTTCCGTGGAAGGAGAGTTTCCTTCCATGTTGTTGTAGGACTTGTACCTATCGGCAATCTTGGTTGAGGAATGCTCTACCGTGTCCCATACGCCCCGGCGGAAATACATGTAATCGTCCGAAGAGGGGTCGTTGTAAATCCGCTGATAAGCCTCCGCATTGACCAGACCGGACATTTCCTGTAGGAAATTGGCAAAGAATTCCCGTTCGTATTCCGAGGAAAGACCGTCCAGACCGATATCTTGGTATCTTCGGGTAGCCGGGTCGTTATCGAAGCTGTTCACAATGGCTTGCACGGTCGGCACCCGTCCCCATTGAGTCTCTTCAACCCCTTCTCCAGCTTCGGTAGCCGCTGCCGTAGTCGGCATCCCATGCTCGTAAGACTTTCGTCCATCACGCAATACATCTTCCGAAATGTCACCGAGATTGAAATAAAGATCCCCTCCGGAATGCCGGGGATTTCCATTCCGGCCGTCCGTCCCGATGAAAGGATCCATCATCCAGAACTCGATGTATTCCACATTGGCGGCTTCGAAATCCGTATTGTTCATCTTGCGCATGATACCGCCCCAGCGTTCTTCCGGATTCCGCAAGCTACCATCCGGATTGACCCCCTTCGAGACTGCCGTACCTCGTGCGTCAAAGTTGTAAGGACCGCGTTCGGAGGGATAAAAAGCCAGATTGAGGACTGTCAAGGCTTGCGCTTCCGTGGAAGACAACTGGCGGTTCGGGAACACTTCATTGACCATGACCCGCCGGGTATAATGGTAAGACAAATCTTCATCATTGATATTGGAAGGCCGGCCGCTGCTGTAAAAGATAGGATCCACGGAATACCAAGCTAATTTGGCCCGGTTCATACCGGTTTCCAAGCCGCTGGCATACTGGTCGGCCGATTCGGGGAACAGGTCGTTCTGCTTCTGCGGCGTGCTGGCCAAATACCACGCATAAGGCTCTTTCAGATTGATAGTACTCTTGCTTCCTTCAAAATCATCAATATACGTGATCCCTTCCCGGCCGATAGCCCGTGAATGCCCTGGCAGGAAATGCGCGAATTCCCCGTACAAGGAAATTCGCGACGGGGTCTTGCTATCTTCGAATGGCAGAATGAAATCCACGGCTTTGGTCAACCAGCGGCTTTCCCTGTCATAGGAAGCGTCAAAGCCGTAAATGGTATTGGAAATCGGTTCTTCCCCGTAATTCACCTTCTGGGTCAAAGAACTTTGGTGCAAGTTCATCAATGTAGCCCCCACATAGAAATCCTGATCAAAGAAGTGTTCCACCCTCAACCCCATCATCCGCTTGGTAAGCAAGCTGTTGGACATGTTTTCTGTCTGGATGTTGATAGGCACGCCCGAATTCAGGACCCCTTGATTGATAATCTGGACAATACCTGCCGAATAATTGACGGTATAGTCTTCGTTTTCCACCAAAGGCGTGTTGCCGGCCATGACTTTGACAGAACCTTCGGGCAGATTGTATACCCCCAGATTGATTTCGCTCCCGCCGGACGACTTGTAGCTTCCTACGAATGAATACTTGTTCTTTTCCGTATATTGCTGGGCTTCTGTCTTGGTCAAACGGTACAATTCATCATAACGGTATTCCTGCGCCAAATTACTGTCCAAACCTGCCAAAGCGAACATCTTGGGCAAGTCGCTACCGAAAGGTTCGGGCCAAGGAAGAAACACCAAGCCTTGGTTTCCTTGCACGTAACCGGCCCCGGTAGCCGCCCCGTCAATATAGTCGAACATACCATCCGGATTCTCGTTCTGGCGCTGGTCCAAACGGTCCAGACCGAACAACTGGATCAAAGGCATCCCGCTGGCCGTGGGGAAATAACCGGCCGGAACACCCCGGTCGTTGCCAGAATACATGATATTGAAGCGGAAATCCTCCGAACTGAGCTGGTAGGTGTTGAGGGAGTAGACGTTCTTCATCATCAAGTCCCAAAGCGGGGAATTGGTATTCAACACTGATGATTTCAGCAATTTAACCACCAAGACATCCGGGTCGTTGATACCTTGGTCGGAAAGTTCCCCGACTTGGTACACGGTATTGTCGCCCACAATCTGGTACTGATAAGCAACTGCCAAGACCTGATCCGTATTAAGACCTTGGTTCAAGGAGATGAAACCTAACTGTGGATTCAAGGTATACTCGCTTGGATCCAGCCGCCGTGCGCTTTCCACCTTTTCGAATTCCCTGCCATTGGTATAGCCATTGTTTGAAAGATACTGGCTCACCGTATTCAAGTTGCGCATGGCACTTTTAGAAAACCGGCTAAGCAAGGAATTCGACCTGTCTTGATCCGGATACTGCGACATTACCGGCCTCCGCAAGCTTGCATCCATCGGGTCAGCTTCAGCCAAGTCGGTAAAGGCCACAATGTTACGGTTGTTTTCCACCGGCGACCCCACATTGGTGACCCAGACTTCGATTTTGGTAATCGTGATGCGGCTGTTGACTAAAGGCAGCTGAGCCAGAGCTTCATGGTAATGATCCCGGAAATACTGCGCAAGGAAGAAGTGCCGGTTCTCTTCGTAGTCGTCCGCCTTTATATCGAACTCAGTGCTCTGCGCCCCGCCCTGCACTTGGATGCTGGTGCTTTCGGAGCGCTGTTCTGAAAATACACCGGTAACGTATGTCTTGCCAAATTGAAGTTTGGCCTTGATACCGAAAAGTTCCTGCACCCCGTTAATCAAGGTGGTATTCAGCGGGAAATCCACGTTACCGGCACTTATGCTCTTGATGATCTCGTCCTCGTCCCCTTCGTATTCCAGCTTGAATTTGTTATCGAACTGGAA
Source organism: uncultured Bacteroidales bacterium (assembly GCA_944320465.1). Lineage (GTDB taxonomy): Bacteria > Bacteroidota > Bacteroidia > Bacteroidales > P3 > Pullibacteroides. Next base: position 12,841 of record CALUHO010000026.1, read on the forward strand.
CATGGCTTCTGTGTTATAGCTTACATTGAACTTGACCTTCTCGGCAATCGATGCGTTCAGGTTCAAATTGATATCGGGCGCGAAATCGAACGAAAACGTCTTGCGGTGACGTATGTCCAAAGAGGGGTCGTCCCGCCGGGTTCCGACCAAAGCGAATTCCAAGCCCAAGGTTCCATTCAAGTCTATCTTGATTAATTCGCTAAGCCGGTTCAAAAAATTGGTATTGATATCCAATCCGGGAATCAAGCCTTCCAATCCGGATGCCGCTGTGGGCGTATAAGCTGCCTTCGTTTTCCAATAATCTTTTACCGACTTGTCCATGTCGTACTCCATGTACTCGGCAAGGCTCATGCTACGGCGCGACAATTCGATATCGCCGATTTTGCGGATCAGGACATACTCTCCGGTAGCCGGGTCGAAAACCACATTCTCCTGAATCCGATCCTGAAAATAGAGGCTCTTGCCTTCAGGCAGATCTTCTCCTGGCCCTGCCTGAGGTATGGAATAGTGCAAGGAATCATCTTGAGAAGAAGAAAACGAAGCTTCAGGCGCGGCCGCAGCCGGATAGGTACTTTCAGGGATAGCCGATGCCGGTCCGTAGTAGGCATCGTACATCATCCTCGCCACACCGGGCATCTCCGCCCATGCGGGCAGCAAGGGAGATAAGGGCCGGTACGCCATGGAGCGGGCATACGATTGCGTCAATCCCGATGAAAGGACCATGATGCCCAATGCTATCAGGATGCCATAAAACCAATATTTTAACATGTCTGCAATTTCAAATTAGTATATTGGGGCGCAGCAACCGGTTACATTCAGCCTCACTGCTTTCAAGGTCGGCCTCGGTCACGTAACGAAGACTACCTTATCGATTCTCTCGGCAATTCCGGCTTGTCCGTCCTAACACTCCAACCCAGAATGCAACGGATTGCATCGTCGCACCCTTGACATCCTATAGCATCCGCAATGCTTGTTTGATTATATCTTCCGTGTTCAAATCTGGATTCTTGGCCTGCAAAGCATCCACTGCCTTTTCAACAGCCGTCTTGGCAAAGCCCAGTGTGACCAAAGCGGCTACCGCTTCTTGACGCTCTTCCGACAACTCCGGCAGGAATGATGCCGATTCGGCTGCAAGGCCAGTCTTCCCTACTTTATCCCGCAAATCGACAATCAGCCGTTGGGCGGTTTTCAGGCCGATTCCCTTGACCGACTGTATCCGCTTTGCATCCCCGTCCAGAATCGCTTTGACCGTGGTTTCAGGACTAAGGGTAGATAGGATGACCCGTGCCATGTTTGCTCCAACGCCGGATACTGATATCAGCAACAAGAACAGCTCTTTCTCTTTCTTGTCTGCAAAACCGAAAAGAGTCAACGCATCTTCGCGCACAGCCTGGTATATCCATAACCTGACCGTTTCTTTGTCTTTGATTTTCGTATATGTGTGAAGCGAGATATTCACCTCGTAGCCCACGCCTCCGCAATCTACCGTCACACTGGCCGGATTCTGCTCTGTGATTCTACCCTCTAAATATGCGTACATTCCTAAGTATTACAAAACCGTTGCAAGGATCATCCAAAGGACAGATTCCAGCCCGGCTTCCGTGATACATTCGTAAACAAGCAGGCAAATATATCGGATTGCCTGCAAAATTCCAAAAAGAAAAACAGGCCAAAGGGTATTTCTTATCCACAAATTCCCGATATCCGTCCTCTAAAAGTCCTTAATGCGAAAGATTCCGCAAAGTGGATAACTCGTTTCCCTTTGCGCAGAAGATTTCCTGAAAATAAGAAGCTGTTTAAAATTTTTTACAATCCTGAAAAGGCTGGATTTTCAGGAACCGGGTTCAGGATTTTGTTTGCCCATCGGGGGCTATTTCGGGTCTGGCTTGCGTTTTTCACGTCAGATAGCTTGGCTATCCTCCTTTGAAAAACGCGGCGCCATTCCTCGAAATCCCCTCCCGATGGCCTAAACAAATAAATTTAAACAGCTTCTAAAAAAGAGGGTGGCCCAAAAGATGATTTTCCGACAAAGAATCCTCGATAGGACACATTCCAGCGTGGATTCTCTTTTGGAAAGCCGACTTTTGGGTCACCCTCAAATTACTGCCCGTAGATGGAACGGGAAGAATCTGCATTCCTATTCCATTTCGGCAGGATCAGGCCCCAGCACCACTTTCGTATACACCATCTTGCCAAAATACTTCCTGACCACTTTGCGAATCAAGTCCGGGGTCATGCTTTCAGCCAATTTTTCCTGCGATTCAGTGGTATACAAACTCAATGGCGTGCCATCCCAGTCCACGTCCTGCAGCACACTCAGCCAGAAATTGTTTTTCTGGATGGAATTTTCAAAATTCCGCTTATGCAGCTCCTGCACTTTTGCCACATCGCCTGCAAGCGGACCTTCTTTCATGATGCTTTCCATTTCGGCGAATACGGCCATTGCCAAGGAATCCGCCCGGTTCGGGTCGCAACCGAACATGACGGTAAATTCCACCTCGGCCTTGGGAAAATGGGATATCGACATTTCAATCATCGGAGAATAAACGCCGCCCATTTTTTCACGGATGGTTTCAAGCATTTTTATTTCCATGATATCCTTGAAATAAGTCAAGGCTTCACGCTCCTTCATGTTATCCCACTTGATGGCGGAACGGAACACGATGCCGGCCATGCCCTGTTCGTCCGAGCCTTTTTCCACCTTGATATCGACGGTCTTCTTGTTCATTGGAACAGAACGGTCCACCCAAGCCGGTTCGCTGCCCTTGGAAGGAAGAGAGCCGATATAAGTTTCAAGCATGGAAAGAAATTCGTCATCAATATCGAAGTTGCCCACCATATAATACCGGAAAGCTCCCGGATCAGCCACTTGGCTGCAATAGAAATCATAAACCTTGTTGCTGTCTACCGAATTGAGTTGTGCCATTGTCGGAATCACAATCATGCGCGGGTCATGGTTTGAATACACCTTGGCCAGCGTGTCCATGAAGAAGATCATAGGATTGTTGACAAGGAAACGCATCTGGGCTTTCATCTTTGAAAGGAACGATTCCGTAGCACGACCATCCTTGCGAGGCTGGGTCATGGACAAGTAATTCAGTTGCAGCATGGTTTCAAAATCCTTCACGCTGCTGGAGCCTCTTGCCTGAACGGTCAGGTCGCCCATATCCAACGAATAGCTCACGGTCTTGCCTGTCAGCTGCTTGTCCAATTCGGTCTTGTCGAATTTGCCTAGCCCGGACTCTCCTTGGATCATGCCTGCAAACATCGCGCTTATGTAGTCGGCATCATCCGCCGTCGAAATCCCTCCCGGAGCATAGGCCGACATCAAAATTTCATCATTCTGCAACTCCGTCGGCATCAGCGTGACCATAATGCCGTTGGACAATCGCACCTTTGTCACTCCCATCACCGTGTCTTCAGCCACGATTTCGGCACCCGCGGCCGGCTTCGGTTCCAATTCCAACAAAGGTTCCATGCTCACCCTGTCCACATAAGGGTCCACTTTCTCATTGCGGGATTCCGAATAAATTGAAGCCAATTCGGCTTCGTCCGGCACGCTCACGTCATCCTTGTCCGGCGCATTGACAATAACCAGCATGTTATCGTCGGTAATCTGATTCTGGATATAGCGGCTCACTTCATCCACGCTGATGCCCGGCAACAAAGCCTGTACCAAGGCTGCTTCTATTTCTATGCCCGGTTCGGCATCGCCATGCAGAAAATGGTTCACATAGGCCGATGCCAATTGGGGGGAAAGCCTGTTCTGGGCTTCATTCAGCTGGTTTTGCAACATGGAAAGAACCGATTGCTTGGCCCTGTCCAATTCGGTATTCACAAAACCGTACTGATCCACGCGGGCTATTTCCTGCAACATCAACCGGAAGGTTTCTCCGATTTGGCCGGGTTTAGTCATCGCGCTGACAGCCAATATATCGGTCTTGCGAACCAAGTTGCCTTCTCCCATATTGATCATCACGGCCGGGCAAGCCGGATCCTGGGTCAGTTCGCTCAGACGGCTATTGAACATGTAAGACCCCAGAATGCTCAGCAAATGCTCGCGGTAATCGCCCACGGTCTTCATGGCCTTGCTCGGGTGCTTGATATACACTTCAATCAGAGAAGAAGTAGCTTCCTTGTCGGTAGCCACGGTAAAAATCGGTTCGGCATTATCCGGAATCTCCACGTATTCGCGAGCCTTTTCATTGTCCGGATTGCGAAGCTTGCCGAAATGCTTTTTCACCATCTGCTCGGCATAGTCCGGATCGACATTTCCCACCACGATTACCGCCTGCAAGTCAGGACGATAAAAATCCTTATAGAACTGCCGGATATATTCAGGCTTGAAGGTTTTCAAATTCTCAATCGTGCCAATCGGCAAGCGTTCGGAATAAAGGGAATTACCAAAGATGACCGGAAAAATCTTTTTACGCATGCGATCCTGGGCACCCAAGCCCATGCGCCATTCTTCAATGATTACACCTCGCTCGTCTTCAATGGCTTGAGTTTCCATACTGGCCTGATGCGCCCAGTCTTCCAAGACTTGGAAGCCACTTTCCAGCATCCCTTCCTTGTCGGTTGGAATCTCAAGCATGTAGACTGTCTCGTCAAAGGAGGTGTATGCGTTGATATCGCCGCCGAAACGAACCCCTGTTTTCTGCAAGAAGTCCACCAACTCGTTTTTGGGGAAATTCTTGGTGCCGTTGAACAACATGTGTTCGGTAAAATGAGCCAGACCGCGCTGTTCTTCCGTCTCGCAGATGGATCCGGCATTGACTGCCAGCTGAAGCATGACCCGGTTTTCGGGCTTGGCATTCTGCCGGATATAATAGGTAAGCCCGTTTTCCAGTTTCCCGTATCGGACCTGCGGATCCATAGGCAGCTCTTCGGCCATCGGGTCTGGCGCAGCTTCCATTACCGTATCGGAAACGGCCTGTCCTTGCACAGGAAGTAATCCCGTGAACGATAAAATGGCAAACATGCCTGTCAAGAAATTCTTTTTCATATCGATGTTTTTTTTATTTCATTGTTTCACAAAGCCTGCGATGCCGAATTATGGCAAATCAGACAGACCGGCAAACCGGCAAAGATAGTGAAAGGTGAGAGCAATGCCAACAAACTTGTTTGGTTGGTATTGCCGAACCGCATCCTATCTTCGATGCGAAGCACTCAAAGATAGCGAAAGGTGAGAGCAATGCCAACAAACTTGTTTGGTTGGTATTGCCGAACCGCATCCTATCTTCGATGCAAAGCACTCAAAGATAGCGAAAGTCGAGAGCAATGCCAACAAGCTCGTTTGCTCTGCTCTCGACTTTCACTATCGTTGGCTGACGCCGAAGATAGGATGCGTCTCGGCAAAGCAAATCGAGCAAGCTCGTTTGCTCTGCTCTCGACTTTCACTATCTTTGCTCTTTCTTCCCTTCCAAAAGGAAGATTTAACCTCCAGATATGATAGGTATTGCCGATAGCGGCTCGACCAAGACCGAATGGTGTTTCTTGAACGAAGCCGGAGAAGAAAAAAGAGTCCTCACCGCAGGATTGAACCCTTACATGCGCAGCAAGGAAGAAATCCGTGACTGCCTGGAAAAAGACCTCTATCCTTTCATTGACAACGCAAAAGTCAAATACCTGTTCTTTTACGGTTCAGGCTGCGCACTCAGTGAAAAGAAGCTGGAATTATATTTAGAACTGCAGGACTTCTTCCGACATGCCGATATCAACGTGGAAAGCGACCTCCAAGGAGCAGCGATTGCCCTTTGCGGGAATCATCCCGGCATGGTCGCCATCCTTGGCACTGGAGCGGCCGCGTGCTGGTTCGATGGAGAGAGAATCGAACAAAAAGTACCGTCTTTAGGTTTTGTCTTAGGCGATGAAGGAAGCGGAGCCCGCATCGGCGCCCATTTTCTGGCAGACTATCTGCGAGGCGGGATGCCTGAAGCTTTGCAAGCCGAATTCGCGCCTCTCTGCCCGCTTCCCCTGCATGAAATCATCGATACCGTTTATCACGGGCAAGATACCGGACGTTTTTTGGGCGAAATGGCCGCTTTCGCTTCGGGACGTTACCAAAACGAATACGTGCGCGAAGTTCTGGCTGATGAATTCGGAAGATTTTTCCAAAAACAGGTGTCGCCTTACGGAGCTACGGCTTTGAGCAAAGGACTGAATATCCTTGGATCGACGGCTTTCTACGCTCAAAGCATCCTGAAAGAAACCGCTCGCCAGAACGGAATCGAAATCCGGCATATCCTGAAAAGCCCGATGGACGGCCTGGTGGCCTATTTCAAGCCTCAAGTGGAAGACCTGCTGCGGAAAAGCTGTTTTGAAGAAGATTGAAAGCTGCAAACCGGCACGAAGCAAATTGAAACACAAATTCAGACAATACGATGAGAAACAATGCTAAATCCGGAATCTGCTGCATGGTGGCTTTTGCTTCTCTGCTGCCGCTCCATGCGGCCAACGGCAGAACAGACTCCGTCCAATACACAAAAACAGAAAACAAAACAATAGCAAACATGGAAGCAAAAGACACTGTCAGCTACCTGCTGGGGTTTTCCACAACAAGCAAATTGTTCGGGAACCCTTATCAATTTGATGTGGAAAGCTTTCTTCAAGGCGTCAGAACGGCTTTGGAAGGCAAAGATTGCGGATATTCCAACGAAGAATTCCAGCAAATCGTAGCGCAATGGCAAAAAGACCTGAAACGGAAAGCTCAAGAAAAAAGCATGGAAAATAAAGCAAAAGGGAAACAGTTCCTGGCGGACAACCTGCAAAACGACAAAGAAATCAAACAAACCGCAAGCGGGTTGCAATACAAAATAATCAAGGAAGGCAAAGGCAAATCCCCCAAAGCCACCGACAAGGTGCTGGTACATTACGAAGGGACGCTGATCGACGGCACGGTCTTCGATTCCTCCATCAAGCGAGGCGAACCGATATCTTTTCCTCTCAACGGAGTGATTGCAGGCTGGACAGAAGGTTTGCAGCTAATGAAAGAAGGTGCTGAATATGTCTTTTACATTCCCTCCGAACTGGCTTACGGCGATCAGGACAATGGCCCGATTCCCGGCGGCTCAACACTGATTTTCAAGGTGCAGCTGATTGACGTGAACCCGAAATAAACTCGAACCGAAGACTGCAATATCATAAGGCGGTGTGCCATTACAGATTTGATTATCCGTCATGACACACTGCCATTGTGTTTCAGGACATTTTCCAATCCTACAAATGGAAAACTCTCAGCACATTGCTTCCCTTGGCATCCTTTGCGCCAAGAGTAAAACCTATCGAGACGACGAATCCCGTATATTCGGTCGAAAAGGAAGCAAACAAATCCTTTACCGTTGAACCGCTCTGTTTTTCCCTCAAGACATTGAATCCTCCTTTGAATATCTGAGCCCCCATTTTCAGGTTCATATTGAAAATGGAAATGCGCGATCCCAATTCGATGCCTATGAAAATATCGTGCCCGTCCATATGGGAAAGCGGCAAGAACTTGGTCATGTCCGGATACCAAGTATAACTTCCCAGAAAATTAATATCTATGTTTTTGTGGAGAGAACCTCCTATACGGAAATCCCCGTTCAACAAAATACAGCTGCCAGAAAACATGAAATTGGGATAAACCGACGATTTGAAGTCTTCTGTTTCAGGAAGAACCTCGGCATCGAAAGCTTTTGTACGGGAGAAAAACGAAGACTTCAGAATGGTAGAAGACAAGCCAGGAAGAATCTTGACCTTGCCAAAATAAACGTCTGCCATGCGCTTATAGACCGAAGCAGTCGATTCCTCAAACGATGTCTCATAGGGTAACGGCGTCAGGAAATAATCCCCTCCAAGAATAGAAAAATTGTAACGGGAATAGCTCAGAAACTCATGGTTGGACCTTTTAGCCGTATGGCGCATGAGGCCTTTGTAGGCCAGTTTGCCATTATCCCTCCGCAGTTCCACGGTATACCGGCCGTATGGCAGTTCTATATCGGCCGGGCATCGCACCCCTGATACCAAAACATCCTTTTTCCTTTTAACAATCACCTCGAAACCAGCTGCGTCAGATGAAATCCGCAGAGGATGGGAAGCCTCCAGGATCGCTTCCATATCATAGCTTTGCCCCTCTGACGGATCCACCTGGACAGTTTTCTTATATTCCATGAAATCCACTTTCCGCAAAGAAATCCGATGTTCGCCCGCCGTGAGCGAAATCCGCTGCGGTGTAAATCCCTTCCGTTTCCCATCCACTAGGATTTCAGCACCAGCAGGCTCGCTGGCAATCAAAGCGTACAGGTATTCTTTCATTGAAATTGACAACGGTTGCTCTTTCCCTTTTACAATATCCACTTCGTATTCAGGCTCGTCTGACATATAACCGTCTTTTTCCAGACGAACGCTATGCCGGCCTTCGCCTACTTGGATACGGTAAGCAGGAACCTTGCCGGCCATCCTTTCATCGATGAAGATCCGGGCATCTTCCGCACCACCCCCATCCATAACGGTAAGAAAGCCCGAAATCAACTTCATCTCGGCATCGATATCCAGCACCTCGCCTGCTTCCACCTCTATGTCCATCCTGTATTCATCAAATCCCTCGGCAGTCAACAGCAATGCGTAACGCCCGGCAGGCACAGGTACCACATCTCCCTTGTACAAGGTAAAATAGGACAATGGCCCCTGGTCGTCAAAGGAACGTTCTATCGAATTGGTGAACATCGGTGTCAGATCCACTTTCCGGTTCCCAATATACAGAATGGGGGCCAACTGGAAATAGCTTCCGGATTGGGCTGCCACATTCAAAGCCAGCTGGGCAAAAACAGGCTTCAATTCAATATCGCAAATCAAGGCCTTGGACGTATCCGTCAATGCAGGATGTACCTGAATCATCGTGTCCACGGGTACATACCCTTCTTTACTGACCCTGACCTTGTAACTTCCTTCCTTCAACACATAGGCCTCGGAAGAATATTTCGGCAAGAATCCATCCCAAAAATCAATCTTTGCGTTGTTGGGATTCGTCCTGAAAACAACCATGCCTGTCAAAGATTCACCTGCTTCCTGTTTCAAAAGTACCACATGCTGGCGTTCCCCCATTTCCAGCAAAAGAGTATCCACTCTGGGGACGGAGTTGCCATTCTCCTGGCAGAAAAGACGCAGCAAGGAAGCATTCTTTTCCTTCACTTCGCACCAGTCCGGCATCTGCGCCACTTTCCACGGAGAACCGGCTTTCACGCTGATTTCCGCATAACCGCCAAAAGAAGAGAAAGAAACTCTGTCCGAAGACACATTGAAACGCTGCCTGCGCTTCCTCTCTTCTTCATTGCACCTCCTTATCCACCTATCAGCTTCCGCCAATACTTCCGGTGGCAATTCAAAATATTGAGTCATACGCTTTACGGCTTCAAAACGGTCTTTGGCATCGTCAAAACGATTCTGCTTGAACAATTCCTTTCCGTCAGCCATCCGCATTTCGTACTGCTGCTGTTGTGCCAAAAGGAAACCCGCACACAAAAAAAGGACTAAAAAGACAATAATCCGTTTCATTTTTCCAATAAGGATTTTATATTCGTTAATGACGCGTCCTCTTTCAAGCAAAGAGCTTTCCCGATATATTCCAACGCAAACCGCTTTTCGTATTCGGCTCCATTATTCTGATAGTTCCCGTACGAATCCATGGCCAGGTTCCTCCATAGCATAAACAAAGAATCGGCCTGCTTCTCCAATGTTTCAATCAGATTTCCCGCCCCGGCATTGAAGGACGCGGAATACTCCGTAGCTTCATAGGCTTTTTCCAGTTGTTCCGCCTCTTGCAAATAGCGGCAAGCCCTGCTAAGGGAATCCGGAGTCTCTTTGAGCCTATTTGCCTGTTGAACCAACCACGCGTATTTCCCAGCATCCGTTTCAACCTTTTGCAGTAGCTCCTTTTCGGCTTTCATTCTCCCAGCCCCCTGCCACGTACCGAGTCCCGCCACTATGAGGAGAGACACAGTCCCCAAAACCATAAACAGTTTTTTACGACCTTTCTCCAAAGAGGGCTTACGCACGGTCTTAGCTTTGAAAGGACGGTCTTGCACAGGTATTCCGCCCAGCAAATCCGCCATGAAAGCGGCGGCATCTTGCTGCCTTTCCTCCGGCTTGAGCGACATCGCCTTCATGATGGCGCGCTCCGCTTCCATCGGAATATCCGGATTCAATGAACGAGGTGCGGGCATGTTCTCCATGGTCCGGATTGTCGCATCCATCGGTTTTTGCGCCGTCAGCAAAAAATACAGCACAGCCCCTACCGAATAAATATCCGAATAGGTTCCATTCCGGGATGTCGAGGAATATTGTTCCAATGGGGCATACCCTTTTTTCACGATAGCCGTATGACGCTGGGTCTTGTCTTGTACAAATTTCCTGGCGGATCCGAAATCTATCAAGGCAATCTGGTCTCCTTCGGTAATGATGATGTTGTCCGGTGTGATGTCCCTATGCAGGATATGTTTTCCGTGTATATACGAAACCGCTTCGCAAACCTGCGCCATATAATTGACGGCTAAGTCGTAAGGTAATCTTCCTTTTTTTTCGACCAACGACTGCAAAGTGATTCCCTTGATAAAAGGCATCACCATGTAAGAAGTGCCGTTTTCATCAAAGATGTCAATGACATTGACTATGTTAGGATGATGCAAGTCTGCCAATACCTGCGCTTCTTCCACAAACTTCCTTTTGTATCCTTCATATTCTTGCTCCTCTATCCCTTGAACGAAAACCCTTTTCGTGGCACTTTCCCGGATACAGAAGCCATTGATGAAAAATTCCTTGATGGCATAATATTGCTGCAATGTGGCATGTTTGGCATAATAGGTGATTCCGAATCCTCCGGCTCCGATAACACGTTCTATTATGTATTTGCCCCCGCAAAGGCAAGTACCGGATGAAAGTCCCCTATATTCAACATGTTCATTCATGACTCAATATCATTACATCATCATCAATGATATCACCAACCCTCCTATCGATGCTATGGACCCGATAATCCCCACCCATGTCCAGAACGCTTTCATATCGCGTCCTGTTTTCTTGTCTTTCGACACAGGCAACGCTGACACATATTGCTGCCACGGCAGGACTGTCTTGCCTATCTTCAGCACATCTCCCGGATGCAGCGCGACCTCTCCGTTTATCCGCATCCCGTTCACAAACGTCCCATTCTTGGAATCCAGATCCTTTACCTGTATCTTGTCCCCGTCAATCTTGAGTTCAAGATGCCTCCTGCCCACGAAAGCATCCTGGATTATGACATCGTTGCTCGTGTCCCGACCTATTTGTATGATTTGCATTTATCCAATATTTAATATGTAAGACAAAAAAATACGCCTGTCATTATTACTATCAATAATGCGGCAAGAGCGATGAAAAATTTTCTTTTCCAAGGTTTTGCCGAACCGAAACCACTCTCTTGCAATACGGCTTCCGCCGTATGAAAAAGCAGCAACTGGACTGTCACATTGTCTTCACCTCCAGCCTTGCCAGCCAAAGCGACCAGTTCCTCGCATTTTTCTCTGACCGATTTATTCTCGGACATGCATCGGCTCACCGCCTCTTCAGGCACATAAGAACTCAATCCATCGGAACAAAGCAAAAGCTGCATTCCTTCCCTCATGCGAAACGGTGCCTGGCAAACATCCGGTTCCACCTCCTCTCGACCACCTAAAACCCTGACAAGCCGGTTCCTGTTCGGATGGACACGCGCTTCTTCTTCAGACAACATTCCTTGGTCAACCATACCTTGCACCATCGAATGATCCTTGGTCAGCAAATGCAGTCCGGAATCTGGTTCATATATATAAATCCTGCTATCGCCCACGTGGGCGTACCACAGTTCGTCGCCTCGCAGCAAGGTCACGCATACCGTGGTTCCCATTCCTTCTAATTCCGGTGTCTTTCGAGCCGATTCCCGTACGCAATTGTTGGCGTACTGAAGGCATTCCCCCATAGCCTCCCTCACTTGCGCGTAATCGGACGCTTGCCAGAAACTCCATATACTCTCTGCAGCAAGGCGGGAAGCCGTTTCTCCGCCCGCATGACCACCCATCCCATCGCATAACACGCAAAGGAAACCGTTCGGTGTCATGCCTGCTTTGCAATAATCCTCATTCTTTTCCCGAACCGACCCCTTGTCGCAGATAGAGTAAAATCCTTTCATCCGTAAATAGTATAAGCCGTCCTTTCCTATATCAAACCTGTCTTAGAAGCTGTTTAAAATTTTTTACAATCCTGAAAAGAATGAATCTTGAGGGGGCGGTTTCAGGATTTTGTTTGCCCATCGGGGGCTATTTGGGGTCTTGCTTGCGTTTTTCACGTCAGATAGCTGGGCTATCCTCCTTTGAAAAACGCGGCGCCATCCCTCCAAATCCCCTCCCGATGGCCTAAACAAATAAATTTAAACAGCTTCTTAAGATCCTTTTCTCCCGGTAGATTTCACAAAGTGGTGTCATTTCCTGTCAAGCACCCATCCGGTGGCAAAGCCGCCTTGAAGAAAAACCGTGTCTTCCCCACTTGTATTTCATCCCCGTCCTTCAAAGGACAAATCTCGTCTTCAATATCGCGATCATTCACAAAAGTCCCGTTAGATGAAAGATTGTCTCTTATCTTGAATTTTCCCGCTCTGAAAAGAATCAGCGCATGCATGCCGCTCACGCTTTCGTCCGGCACGCATACGGAACAATTCGCATCGGTCCCTATGTAATTTTTACCTTCGTACAAACGGAAATCCACTCCTAATGGATTCATGGTATAAGAAACCAGCCATCCTGCCAGTTTCCGGTTCTCCCTTCCGAACTCTTGGGTAACAGAGTCCGAAGACACCTGTGCGTCAACCTTGTCCAATAGAACTGTCTTTTCCTGACTTCCTGCCCGGCTTCCTTCCACATCGACCAACATTGTCTGGCTTTCCGCCCCATACCCTGAAATACTACCATCGCAATAGGGACAATGCGCAAATGTGCTTCTATAAATATGCCCTTTCGGACACCGTTTAAATGCCTGCATGCCTTTTAAATATTCATGAAACGACCAATAAGGTACCTTGAAATGAAAAGCAAAAATATGCCAAGCCAAAATCGTTTTTAATTGATTATCAATTATTTTAGTAAAAAATACGCGATTTTTAACTAAAAATGGCAAATCAAAGACCCTTGGTCGTAGGATCTTTCATTGTCTGCAACCATTTTGTCGAGGTCATCCCTTCCTTTTTCTTAAAAGCCGCATTGAAAGCAAACCGGGATTTGAAACCACAGCGCAGCGCTATCGCATCCACCGTCAAATACCGCTCCTTTTTCACTAATAACAGCTTTTTTGCGCTTTCGATACGATATACATTTATCAAAGCTGAGAAATTTTTCCCTTCTATCTGATTACATGCGCGGGACAATGTCTTGGTCGAAATCTTCAATACTCTGGAAACCTGCCAAAGAGACAAATCGGGGTTCAAATACGGCCTGTCCCGCTCCATGTATTCCCGCAGATCATGCATGCACAGCGACAACGCCTCCCTTGCTGCAGAATCCAATGCAAGACAGGATTCCCCGTTTTCAATAATCCTGCAATCCATGAGAACTCCCGTATCTTCTTTAATCATATAGTCTCGTAAAAAGGATTTCATCCTTACATGCTTGCCGTATCTGGAAAAAAGACAAACATTCAAACAATGGCATTCAGATGAACAATAGAACAAAAGTCGGGCAATATGTCGCTCTGAAAAAGAAAAAGAATAATTAAAATGTGAAAATGCCGTGATTTTTCACGAAATATGTCAAAAAAAAGAAAGACATACACATTTTCTTATTATTAATTTTATTATACACGCTGCATACGATCCACATATTATTTTAACCCAAATCGGTCATTAGACACGCCGGGGCTGTTTTCGGTTAGGAAAATGAGGCTTTCGGGCATCTTGCCCGCCTCTGTCCGCATCCTGATTCTCGCTACGCCTCGACGTAGCCCGCTACGCCTTCGGCTAGGCGAGAAGCATGCTGCATGACACAAGCGGGCAATCTCCCCAAAGTCTAATGACCGATTTGGGTTAATTGGTTACGAAAACGGCATGATGGTATTCAAAGCCCGTGCATGGGGTGTTGCCCGAGAAATAGAAGAAGACAACATCTACTTGGAAGCCAAACTTTTACAAAACACACCCAATATCCGGAACGAAAGCCTTGAATTCACGGATGGAGATGACATATTATATTCTTGAAAACGTAAAGCGCCAGTCTGTCGTCATTAACCGGCGCAACCAATCGCCCTGCATCATTTCCTCGCCTTCCCTTGACTTCGACTGGAAGCAAGCAAAGCTATAAATCCATTCAAATCAAATAGTTTGGAAAATGGAAAGCTGTTTGCCCCACATCTCGCCGGGCCTGTTTCCGATTGGGGAAATGAGGCTTTCGGCATCTTGCCCGCTTCTGAATATGCCTGGCAGCAATCCACAAAACTATTTTGACAAGGAAAAAATGAATTCAAGTCCATGGTCTTTATACTTCCTGGCTGTAATCATCCCTCCATGGAACTGGACTGCATTCTTGACAATGGCCAAGCCCAAGCCTGAACCACCATCCTTTCGGGTCCGGCCTTCGCTGACCCGGTAAAAACGGTCAAAAATCCTTGCCAGATGCACATCGTCTACGCCGCATCCCGTGTCATAATAATCAAAATGGTATAAAGTCGCATCCTGATCATACATCTCGATATGGATTACGACCCCCTTCCCAGCATAATGCAAGGAGTTTTCCACCAAATTCCGGAACAAAGCATACAGCAAAGTCCTATTCCCGTTTACCACGACATCCGGATTCAAAGCGTTCTCGAATACCACTGCCTGGTTTTCCATATCTATATGCAAATCATCGGCCACTTCGGCCACGATATCACGCACCGCGACAGGTTCCTTCTTGAACAAATCCGAGGCTTCCTCTATTTTGTTCAAAAAAGAGACATCCTGGATCAAATCCGTCAAACGTAAGGTCTGATTGTAGGCTCGTTCCAAGAAAAACTTGCGTTGTTCATCGTCCATGCCATTTTCCAGAACAGTTTCCAAATATCCCCGGATGCTGCTGACAGGTGTCTTCAATTCATGGGCGATATTATTGGTCATTTCCTGCTTGAGTGCCTTGTTCTGTTCCAAACGGGTAACATCATCCAAGCTCACTTCGAAACCATTGTCGCTAAATACCAGCAATCTCACCTTGTACGTCCGTCCATTTTTTTCCAATATGGCAGAATAAGAGGGCAACCTGGCATCTGTCGGCTGCACCGGCATGTTGGCATTGAGGAATTCTACCATCTCTTTGAATTCTGGTGCCGAAAAAATCCTCCCCATGTCAAAAGTTGGTTCCGCCAAGATATTACTGATATACTGAACAAAAAGAGCGTTGGCATAAATCTTCTCTCTTTGCGGCGAAAAGATGCAGATTCCTTCCTGCACATAATGGAAATGTCGAATCAGTTTCTCCTGCAAAACATTGATTTCATCCCGGCTTTGCTGCAACTGCTGATAGTTCCGGATTATTTTGCGCAATAGCAACCCTGTCTCGTTATCCGGAAGCTTGAAATGATTGTAATCCAAATGAGCCGATCCATCGGAATCCAAGAAATCGCTGATCCTGGCCAAGTTCTTGCGTAAAATATCCGAATGCAACAAAAACACGCACAGAGAAGCAAAAAACAAAAGCAACAAAAACAAAGGAAACAGATTGCTGGATGTAAACAATGTCTTTGAATAAGTAAAGGGCATGTCCATCCAGAGCATGAAATCCTCATATTGTCGGGCATAGTAGAAATGGGGCTGGTCCGATCCGAACGGCACCCTGATTCCAGATCCTATGCCGCTAATCAAAGCATTCTGGACTTCAGGCTCCTCAAAGTAATCGGACATCACGCCATGGGCAGAGTCCCCGATCCTGTATTCCCCTGTCGGATTCAAAATACAGATTTTCACTTCGGGAATTATCAAATCCAAAGCCTCTGCCTGGGAAACGAATTTTTCCACGCTGTCTACAGGATAATGCTGCATGAAACCAGCTGTCAAATCGGACAAGATGGCAAACTGGAATCGGTACAGTTCCTTTGCATGATCTTTTTCCCGTTGCAATTGAACCCACGACAGCAAGAAGCCAAAAACCGCAAACAAAGCCATGCAAACTATAATCAGCTTGCCTCTGTAACTCATTCTCATTCGCATTTCTTCCAAGAGTTTGTATTTTCGGCCACTCTCAAGACGAAATCAATTCTATCCGCCGGCCGTCTCCTCTATTTTAACAAATCAGGCACCCATCCTTTCTCTCCGATAGGCATTGCCCCCCATCGGATTCTAAAGTGTTGAAAAGTAATAGCCGTAACCGGAACGGTTCATAATCCGGCCCCCGTATTCACGCAGTTTCTTCCGCAAACGGGTAATATGCACATCCACCGTCCGATCCAGCACGCAACCATCCTCCGGCCATACCGTTTTCAGTATCTCTTCCCGGGAATAGACCCTGTCCGGACTCTCGAACAAAAGGCGGAACAGTTCAAATTCCCTCCGTGTCAGCTGGACAGGCAAACCGTCCACCAAAACATCTTTGCGCGAATAATCCACTTTCAGGTTCTCGTCTTCCCATACTTTGGAAGGCTCTGTCCTTCCCGCATCTCTTGCCAGATGGCGAGTACGGTTCAACAAAGCTTTTATCCTGGCATTGACTTCCTTGATGGAGAAAGGCTTCGCGATATAATCATCAGCCCCCAGACTGAATCCTGTCAGCAAATCGTTTTCGGTATCCTTGGCCGTCAAAAAAATGATAGGAACATCGAGATTCTTCTCTTTGTGTATCTTATTGGCTGTTTCAAAGCCATTGATGCCTCCCATCATCACATCCAGCAGGACCAAGCTGAATGTAGCATCTAGTTTTTCCAAAGCTTCTTCACCCGAATATGCCACATCCACTGCATATCCTTCGTTTTCCAAATTGAATTGCAGAATCCGGCAAAGATCCTCTTCGTCGTCCACAATCAATATCTTGGCTTTTTCCATTTCTATCATCTATTTAAAATTCCATTGCCTGTTCGGCCAACATTGCCTTTCGCCTGCTCTGCTATTCGGCTGCCGTATTCCGGTGTTTCCAATCCCGCCCCTCCATCAAGAACAACGCCGATTCAGCTATGTTCGTGGCATGGTCGGCGATTCTTTCCATATTATAGGCCATTCCGCTCATGCACACGATATCCCGTAAATCATCCTGCGTTATATCGGCAACCGGCACTTCAATCAGCCGCCTGGTGATTTCCGCCAACAACGAATCCGCCACGCTATCTTTGGCTATCGTATCCCGCGCCAGAAGATTATCTTCGCAAGTGAATGCGAAGATAGCATTCTGGGCCATTTTTTCCGAGACAGCCAAAAGTTCGAACAATCGTCCCCTTATTTCCACAAGAACCGGAGTTTCAGACTTGAGCTGAATTGCGTATTCGGCCAGATTCTTGGTCAAATCCCCTATCCTCTCCAGATAGGATGACATATCATGGTAAGCCATGATTTTGCGCAAGTCGCTGGCTCTCGGCCCGTACAACACGATGCTGCGAACAATCTCCTCCCGCATCTTCACCTCAAGGCCGTCCAGAACCTTCTCGTTCATGTCCAGTTCGTTCATCTTTTCATCCTGAAGTTCGCCATGCGCCTTATAAATTTTTTCCAACAAATCGAACTGTTTGAGAATCAAGGTGGAAAACACCCTGAAATCTTCATTCATCAACTCTATGGCTTGTTCTATCTTCGATTTTATCAATTCCATCTTTCTGTCATTTATCCTTTTTGAACTTTCTCTCGCAAAAGTTCCATTCAACCAAAAACTTTCTTTCCCTTTTCCGCATCGGTTTCCCGGTCCGGACAATGCACGAACATGCTGAAAAAAACATCGCACATGATTATCCGAATTGACCGGAAAGATATTCTTCCGTCCGCTTATCCCGCGGGTTGGTAAAAATAGTCTGGGTATCGGAAAATTCCACCAACTCGCCCAGATACATGAACATCGAATCGTCCGAAATACGAGCAGCCTGCGACATATTGTGGGTCACAATCAAAATGGTAAATTCTTTCTTAAGTTCCAGCAACATGTCCTCAATCTTTCGGGTAGCAATCGGGTCGAGGGCCGAAGTGGGTTCGTCCATCAACAGGATACGAGGCCGCAAGGCCACGGCCCGAGCAATGCAAAGACGCTGCTGCTGTCCGCCGGACAAGAAGCTCCCTCTTTTCATAAGACTATCCTTCACTTCCTCCCACAGCCCCACATCCTGCAAGGATTTCTGTACGATTTCATCCTTCTGCGAACGGGAAACCTTGATGCCGTTGAGCTTGTATCCGGCCAGGACATTCTCGTAAATGCTCATCGTCGGGAACGGGTTAGGCCTCTGGAACACCATGCCAGCTTTCCTCCTTACTTCCATTGCGTTCATTTGCAATACATCTTTGCCATCCAGCAAAATCTGCCCTGTGGTCTTTATTTCCGGATAAAGCTCGTGCATGCGGTTCACCGACCGTAGCAATGTGCTCTTTCCGCAACCCGATGGTCCCATGATAGCCGTGATGCTTTTTTCCTTGATGGCGGCATTCACGTTTTTCACGGCCCATTTCCCTTCCGTATAGGAAATGCTCACATCCTTGAACTCCAAGATGCAATGTTTTGGACTATCTTGTTTCGTATCTTGCATGTTTTCCATAATCGTTAAAATTATCAATAGTATCCGATACCAGACTTCCGTGCAGAGGCCTCGCCCCAGAAGAAGCTTCGGCTATATTTTCCATTTGCGGGCAATTCTTTTGGCCAAAAGGTTCAATGTCAGAATCAGCAACAAAAGAAAAAGGGAGGTGCTCCAGATAAGTCCAGCCAAATTCGGATCGTTATAGAATTCCCATATTTGCAAAGGCAGCGCCGACATGGGTTCAAAAACATTCCATTCAATGGCCGAAGCCCCAAGCGCGGTCAGCATCAAAGGAGCCGTTTCCCCAAGCACGCGGGATACGGCCAGCAAGATGCCCGTGAAAAGGCCGCCAAAAGCCGAAGGCAGCAAAACCCGAAGTATCACTGTGGAATAAGATGCTCCTAAAGCCAATCCCGCCTCCTTGAGCGAGCCGGGCAGCATTTTCAATGTTTCTTCCGTGGAGCGAATGATCAAAGGCAGCATCAGCATCGCCAACGCGATCCCCCCGGCAAAGCCGGAATAGGATCCAAGCGGCTTCACTACCCATCCATAAATAATCAGACCGATGACAATGGAAGGCGTTCCTTGCAATAATTCCGCCACGGAGCGAACCATGCCTGAAAACTTGGATTCCGGATGCTCCGAAAGGCGGATACCGGCCAAAATCCCGATAGGCACGGCAATGACGACAGCCATCAGGACCATCAGCAAGGAGCCGACCAAGCCGTTGGCCACCCCGCCGGGAATCAAATCCCCGGCATTGACTGCCATCATGGCTTCCAAGCTGTTCGGTGCTTCTTCCGTAAAGAAACTCCAATTCAACTGCCTATATCCTTTCCGTAGCACTTCCCAGATAATCAACACTAAAGGAATGGCTGTAAATCCAGACAACACGCAGACCGCCCCGAAAAAGACCCGGTCCTTAATCCAACGCGATTTCTTCACTCTCGTATTCGTTTCCATCTTATACCCCCCTATGACGCTTCATAACCAGTTTCCCTAGGAAATTGATCACTGCCGTGATGATGAACAATAACAGACCTATCGCAATCAAGGAACTCAACTTCAAGCCGGACGCTTCGCCAAACTGGTTGGCGATCACGCTGGCCATTGTGTTCCCCGTGTCCCCCAAGGAACGGGGAATCTGAATCGTATTCCCAATCAACATCGTCACCGCCATTGTTTCGCCCAAAGCACGCCCCAATGCCAGCACATAGCCGGCAAAAATACCCGAACCTGCTACAGGGAAAACCACTGTCCTTATCACTTCCAAACGGGTTGCACCAAGACTATACGCACCCTCTTTCAAGTCGTTAGGCACCATGCTGATAAATTCGGCACTCAACGAAGAAGCATACGGGATAATCATGATGGCCAAGACTATCGAAGAGGTCAGGACGCCAAAACCTTGATCCGAAAGCCCCCACGACTTCATCAACGGACATAAGGTATAAAACCCCCATAGACCGTACACAATGGAAGGAATCCCCGCCAGCAAATCCACAATGCTCCCGATAACAGCAGCAATCTTGGTCTTCTTGAAATACTCACCCGTAAAAAGGGCCACCGGCAACGAAAAGGGAATGCAAAGCACCAAAGCCAAAAACGAAGTGTACAACGTTCCTGTCACAAAAGCCCAAGCTCCGTATTCCTCCTTGCCCAAGGTCGGATTCCATTCCGCCGAAAACAGAAACCGGAAGAAGCCGAACCTGCCAAAAGCCTGCCAGGAGCCGGAGACCAAGGAATAAACCATGGCCGCGCATAGCAGGAGAACCAAGACGCAAGCCCCGTACAAAAGCCCTCTGAATATCCTGTCTTTCATTTTTTCC
The DNA here is from genome assembly GCA_944320465.1 of uncultured Bacteroidales bacterium. Lineage (GTDB taxonomy): Bacteria > Bacteroidota > Bacteroidia > Bacteroidales > P3 > Pullibacteroides. The sequence continues at coordinate 33,378 of CALUHO010000026.1, forward strand.
TATCTAATCCTCTAAAATCGCGCTTCATTGACTCTTATGGAAGCTAGAACGGACAAGATGCCAAGCGGGAAATTCCACCTAAAATACAAACTATCACTTATTTGAACCCCTCAAAGCAAATCCGCCCGCAGCAAAGCCAAATGGCCCGTTTCCATGCGGCAGTCTATTGAATCGGCTGGCCATTGAATGTCATCGACCTGATTTGCGCCTTGGCCTTAGATGCCATATCAGCCGATAAAGGTGCATAATGCACTTTGACTGTCATATCCTGTGCTTCTTTGCCAATCATCCAATACAGGAAATCCTGCAATGCCATAGCCTGCTCGATAGTACGTCCGTCATACGATTGTTCCTGATATGCCAGAATCCAAGTCAGACAGCTGATCGGGTAAGCCTCAGGGGCCGCCGAATTCGTAATCATCACACGTGTATCCGCAGGGATATCGCCTGTGGCTGCGGCAGAAATACTTTCCGTGCTAGGGTACACGAAATTGCCCGCGGCATTCTGCATCAATGCCATCGGGATCCTGGCCGAAAAAGCGTATTCGGAACCGATATAACCAATCGCGCCTTCTGTCTGCTTGATATTGCCAGCCACGCCAGGATTTCCTTTGGCAGCCATTCCTACCGGCCATTTCAAAGCTTTGCCGGCTCCCACAGCCTGCGCCCATTCGCTGCTTACTTGCGAAAGATAATGACTGAATACATAAGTAGTACCGCTACCGTCTGATCGGTAAACAGGGAAAATCTGGATATCCGGCAGCTTCACATCCGGATTGACAGCAGCAATAGCCGGATCCGACCACATGGTCAACTTGCCAAGATAAATATCGCTCAACAATTGGGGCGTAAGACGCAAGTCTTTCACACCTGGCAGATTGTAAGCCAATACCGCAGCCCCAAGACAGGTAGGCACATGAATCACAGCGGGCATGCTTTTCATTTCCTCATCATTCAAAAAGGCATCGCTCCCCGCAAAATCAACCAAACGGTCGGCCAGGCTACGGATTCCAGTCCCGCTGCCTTGGGCACCGTAATTGACGGATACTCCCGTTGCACTCTTGTAGGCATCGAAAGCCATATTGTAATAAGGCAGAGGGAATGTCGCTCCGGCTCCAACCAGCCCGGAAGCCTTTTTGGACCCGCAAGACATCAACGCAAACATGGACAGACAAGCCATCAGGCATGCGGCAACTTTGAAAATTCTTTTCATGACTATGTTTATTTATTGTGTTCAGTTTGTTTAGAAGGACCCTATTCGTTGCCGCAAAAGTATTTAGCTTTTCTTTCGTGGGTATTACATTTTTGTTTCGTTTTTGTTAAACCAAAAACCTGACGACCTGACGACCGATTTGGGTTTAACCCAAATCGGTCATTAGACTTTGGGGAGATTGCCCGCTTGTGTCATGCAGCATGCTTCTCGCCTAGCCGAAGGCGTAGCGGGCTACGTCGAGGCGTAGCGAGAATCAGGATGCGGACAGAGGCGGGCAAGATGCCCGAAAGCCTCATTTTCCTAACCGAAAACAGCCCCGGCGTGTCTAATGACCGATTTGGGTTAAATCGCCTCAAACGGCTGCCGTCCTCTGATCATGCGGCATTTCCCGCGAAAATCCTTACGGACTTCCACATCCACAAAACCAGCCTCGGCCAACAACCTGATGTTTTCCTGAGGAAATGCTTCGTTTATCTCGGCCAGGAAAAAGCCGCCAGGCTGCAAACAGGAACGCGCCATGACTGCCAAAGCCCTGTAAAAAGCCAATGGATCCGTTTCCTTGACAAACAAAGCCATGTTTGGTTCATAGCCTATGACATTGAGGTGCATCAAAGGCCTTTCCGAAGGCAGAACATAAGGCGGATTCGATACCATCAACTGAAAATCCTTTCCCTCTGTTACCGATGCCGGGAGTTTCCCCTCCAGCACGTCATGACAAAAGAAACAAACTGGAAGATTCAAGCGGACCGCATTCTTGCCGGCTATGGATAAAGCTTCAGTTGAAAGATCGCAAGCATAGACTTCGGCATCCGGGAAAGCCGAGGCCAACGCCAATGCCAACGCGCCACTTCCAGTACACAAATCCATAATCCGGCATGGCTTTCCAGCCACATCCAGCTTCCGCAAACTTTCCGATGCCCAATGGAAAAGTTCCTCCGTTTCAGGCCGGGGTATCAAGACACCCGGTCCCACATTCAGTTCCAAACCCGCAAAATACGCTTTGCCAAACACATACTGTACCGGTTCCCCCTGCCGTAACTTTTGCAAAGCAGCCGCAAAAGCCGACCTTTCCTTCTCAGTCACCTTGTAATCCATTTCAGCCAAAATCACCGCCTTCGGCATCCCCGTAATCTCTTCTGCCGCCCAATAAAAAATAGAACCGGCTTCGTCCCCGTCATACAAAACAGACAGGGAACAACGATACCGTTCTTTCCATTGGCGCAAAGTATCCTGGCTGGCTTGCAATACACGCCCCAAGCTGCCCGGATCGACATTTTCATTTTCCATAAACCGATTGCAATTAATCCATAGCCATTTCAGGGCTTGTATCGAGACTCTTCCAAGACGGTCATGGGATCGGCTTCCCGCAAAACAGTCCAATCCGCATCGCTTCTTTTCATATAAGCATCCACCATCTTCCAGCCTACGAACCGAGCCAAACGGGCCGGGGCTCCCGGCAAAAGAGGATTGAAAGGACCTTCGTTGATGAAATACCGGTACTCAAACGGGTCGGTTTCAAACAGCAAGTCCTGCTGCACTATATACTGCCAGATTGCCTGTTCGTTACGCTCGCACCAAGCAAAATCGGCATCGCTATAACCCAGCAAGACCGACGGCTCAGCCTTTGGCAGAACCTGACGCATGAACCACATGGTTTTGCCTTCTTTGACAATCCAAGCCAGTAGTTCATCCCCTTCCGCGTCGCCAATAAGCGACAAGGCCACTGCCCGGGCGGCGTCCGGCATCAAGTACCGAGAATTCAAACGGGAACTCAGATAGCGAGGAATCCCCGCTTCGTCCATCAATGCCTCGTTCCCGTCCGCATAGAGATCCAAGCCTATCACCAAGACCGTATCCTGATACAGGATTCTATGCGCGTAATCCAAATAAGATATATACGTATACACTTCCGGTATACGGAAAGAAGGGGACAAACAGCGTATCCGGCTGAACAAACAGCCAAAATCCTTGCTTAAACGGGAACTGTCCTCTTTATCGTAAGTCTGCCTTATCCTTCCATGCAATTCATCCACCACCGGGTCGTTAATGAAAAGACGTATCTGCAAAATGTTGAGGCTATCCTCCAGATCGGCCCCATCGAAAAACAAAGGAAATTCCGGAGCCATAAGTTCCAAGCCTGCCTTCAGGTTCCCCGTATCCAATCGCATCAAAGCATTCTCGTAACGACGAACCGGGACAGGCGCACAAGAAGAATCCCTTGACCCGCAACCGATGAAAAGCGCCATAAAGCCTGCCGCCAAGCAGGAGCAAAATCGGGTACAAGCAAACTCTTTCCTGAAAAAAAACAATTTATCTCTCATTTTTTCCATTTCTGCACTTTCATTTGTGGAATACTTGTTGCAAAATAAAAGTTTTGGAACAAGGATTCCCTTATCTTTGCCATGTTTATCCGGATAAACCGGAGTGCTGCGTTTCCAAATATCTCGATTGCATACCCCGCAAGGGTTCTTGCCAGCATTCAAAAGTAAGAAAAATACGGAAAGGGTGCATGCCCGTTCCTGAGGGATTAAAGACAACCCGTAAAATAATCCAGTATGAACCGTGCCATCTCACTCATTATTCCACTCTTGCTCGGAACATGCCTGCTAGCGCAAAGCGGCAATTCCCAATTCATCGACAGCCCTTCATGGATCCTTGCAGGAGAAAGCAGCTTAGATGATATCCCGTCCGCGACGGTCATTCCGGTAACATCGCAGGCTCAAAGCAAGACATCCAAAAAGTCCCAAGACACCCCTTCCCGGTCATCCCGTGACGAAGGGTTCTTGCATCTAGGCATCTATGTGACTCCCACGCTCAATTGGCTAAGTTCGGTAGATAAGACATCGGGAGGTACCCGGCTCTACGAAAGAACCGGTTCCAACTTCTCCGCCACGCCTACCATCATGCTCGACATGCGCCTTTTCAAACGCTTTTACGTCGGAGTCGGCGTAGCTTATAACACTTGGGGAGGGAAGATTTCCCTCATCAACGGGGAACAAGACTTCAAGCGGTCGTTCTCCTTCTCCTATGTCGAGATTCCTGTCCGCGTCAAGATCCAGACAAGGAATTTTGCGGACAGCAGGGCTTCCGTTTTCCTATCCGCAGGCGCCAACTTGGGGTTCGGTGTGGATTTCTCATACAAAGACAAGTATAAGGACCTTGGCATCACAGCTCCTATTTCCAGTACGGGAGACTTTGTATCGAACAGCATAAAAATCAAAGATAACCGAAAATTAGCCAATCTGTCTGTCGTGGGCCAGGTGGGTGTCAACTACCAGCTGAGCCGTCGGCTCAACCTGTTGGTCGGCATCGAATACCACTACGGTTGCATACGTCCGCTCAAATCAGGAGAAAACAGTCCTGGGCCTGATTTTAACAACCAGCAGATAGGATTGGTTCTGGGGATCATGTTTTAACCTCTTTTAACCTCAAATCCGAACATCATGAAATGCGCCATTTTGCAAGAGAGTTTTTCACCAGGCAATATAGAAGGAAATCACAAAAAAGTAGCTTCGTTTTACCAGAAAGCCAGCAAGGAAGACGTTGATGTCGCCATTGTCCCGTCCGAGGCCTTATGCGGGTTCGAACCTGAAGATTTGCTGAATTTCAACGACTTTTCCGAACGGTTGGAAAAAATCCAAAAAAGCCTTGTCAGGGCTACGGATTCAGAAACTGCTCTGATTTTCGATACGCCGATTGCCTTGGACGGTTCCTTTTCCCCTTCCATCATCGTTGCCTATGACGGTTGCATCCAGCATGTCATACCTCAATTCGATACTGTTCCCATGGAAGATCAGATTGTGGAACTCCACAATGGGCGGATTCTAGTCACCTATTGCTCCTCCATCGCCAGCCTTCCCGTGCAGGAACTCCTTGCTACGGCCGAAGTGGTCGATATATGTATTTTGCTGGATGCCAGACCCTTTTCAGCAGACAGCGAATGCCAAAGATTCCGGTTCATAGAAAATTTGGCCACGAGCTTGGATAATCTCGTCTACGTCGGGCAAAGCGGATTCCAGAACGGGGATGTCCTGACCGGTGCGTCTTGCTGGTACAAAGAAGGCAAAAGATGCATCCAATTCCCTTATTTCGAAGCACGATCCGGTATTTTCGATACCGGAAGCATGCAGCCAAAGCAGACACCCTCCATCTACCCTGTCAACAAAGAAAAGATGACAGCCCTTCTCTACAAGGCTTTAGTAGAGGGTGTAAAAGGATATTTCGAGTCTTGCGGGATTACCCAAGCTGTCATAGGGCTCTCCGGGGGCATCGATTCATCCGTAGTCCTTCCTGTCGCAGTTGACGCGTTAGGATGCCAGAACGTGACAGGCTTGCTGATGCCTTCCCGGTTTTCAAGCGATCATTCTGTGGCTGATGCTGTCAAATTGGCTCAAAACCTCCACATTTCCTACGAGATTATCCCGATTGAACCTTTGTATGGGGCATTCCTGAAACAACTGGCACCCATTTTCCAAGATACTCCGTTCGGATTGGCTGAAGAAAATCTTCAAGCCCGCATCCGAGGAAACTTGCTGATGGCGGTCGCAAACAAGAAAGGAGCCATGTTGCTCAATACTTCCAATAAAAGCGAAAGCTGTTGCGGTTACGGTACCTTGTACGGGGATCTCTGCGGCGGCCTTTCCGTCTTAGGAGACTTATACAAGAGCCAAGTCTATGACATTGCCCGCCATATCAACAAGAAAAAAGAAATCATTCCTGAAAACTGCATCCGCAAAGCACCTTCGGCAGAGCTTCGGCCCAACCAGAAAGACAGCGATACCTTGCCGGATTACGACACGATTGAACAAGTGCTCCGCATGTTTCTGGAAAAAGGATGGGGCGTTGAAGACATTGCAAAAGAAGGAACAGATGCCCGAACAGCCAAAAGAATCTTGGACTTGTTCTATAAGAATGTGTTCAAACGCAGGCAAACACCGCCTGTGATAAGACTGAGCGACACTGTTCTGGAGCGGGATATCCATTTACCGCTTGTCTGTCGGTGATTGGAAAAGTCCGCCTCCTGCCCCACGCCAACGAAATAGCAGGCCATCGTCCGATGCCAGCAAGTCCTCTGCCAACAATTCATCCCAGAATTGTTTCAACAAATACGCAGGTTCTTGCGGCAACCGGGTTACCAAGCCTCGCAGATCCAAGGATTCCTCTTGCAAAAGAGGCTTGACCTGCTGCATCAGGCGAAGCTTGTCAGCCGATGTCAACAAGGGATGCTTGCGGGCAATGCAAATATCGCAGAATCCGCAATCCGGACTCCCTTCTTCCCCGAAATACTGCAACAAATACCGGCTCCGGCACAGGCTGTTTTCTATGGCGTAGCCTATGACAGCGTCCAGTTTCCGACGCGCCGAGACTTTCCTCGAATCATAAACTGCAGCAGGGAGAATCCCGTTCCCTCTTCTGAGTCGTTCCATGGTCCAAGTCAGCAATACGCCTTGAGAAACAGGGCGGTAATCAACAATGGAACATGCATGCAAAAACGATAAAAGACGCTTGACCTGCGATTCAGGCACGTCCATCTTCCGGGATAGCTCCTTTTCGGAAATCCCGGCATAACCTGAAAAAAGCCGCCCTCCATATAGCCGCAACAGAATCTGCAATATCTTTTCCGTTTCAGGCTTTTCTACTTGACAACGGTACACGTCTTCATAGGAAGCAATCAGCCTGAGTCTTGAAGTTTCCATGGTCGAATCTGAAAAACGGAAATATCCGGCTCTTTCCAAAAAAGCCAAAGCCGAAGCCGTTTCTGCTACAGGAAAAGCATAGGCATGGCAAAAATCACGCAAATCGAACGAGAAAACCGAACCTTCGCCGCTTCCAACCGGCACTTGGCAATAATTTCCAACCGCCTCATAGACCCTCTGCACAAAAGGAATCCCCGGATAGGATTTCCTGAAATTTTCTTCAGCTTCGATACGGTCTGAAGCATGGAACAAGAGCAAAGCAAAGGCTTTTTTTTCATCCCTTCCTGCCCTTCCGGCTTCCTGAAAATAAGCTTCCAATGTATCAGGCAAATCCAAATGGACCACGAAACGCACATCCGGCTTGTCGATCCCCATTCCGAAGGCATTGGTCGCCACCATCACCTGGACACGGTTCTCCACCCATGAATTCTGTCTTTCAATCCTCTCCTTTTGTTCCAAACCGGCATGGTAGCATGTGGCTGGAATTCCCATCTGCTGCAATTCAAGAGCCACATCGAAGGCTTTCCGCCTGCTACGGACATAAACGATGCCGCAACCGCCTACCTTGTGGATGATGCGAAGCAACCGCCCCATCTTGTCCTCGTCTTGAATCACATAATAAACCAGATTGTCCCGTTTGAAACTTTTCCGGAAAACCTTCTTAGGACGAATTTGCAGCTTTTCCTGTATATCATCCACTACATCAGGCGTGGCTGTAGCTGTCAAGGCCAACAGAGGCACTCCGGGCAGCATGGGACGCAACTCGGCAATCTGCAAATAAGGAGGCCTGAAATCATACCCCCACTGCGAGACGCAATGAGCCTCGTCTACGGCCAGCAGGCATACATCCATCTTTTGCAAATGAGCCAGGAAAGTTTCATTCCGGCAACGTTCCGGCGAGACATACAGAAACTTGAAACGGCCATGGACCGCCCCGTTCAATACCAGCTCTGTTTCCTGCCGGGACATGCCGCTATAAATCGCAGCGGCTGCAATTCCCCTTTTACGAAGATTCTCCACCTGATCCTTCATCAATGCAATGAGGGGCGATATGACCAAGCAAACGCCCCTCATTGCCATAGCCGGCACTTGGAAGCAAATCGACTTGCCTCCCCCGGTAGGAAGAAGGGCCAAGGCATCGCGCCCTTGCAGCACATGTTCTATGATTTCCTGCTGCAAGGGTCGAAATTGCCCGTAACCCCAATATCCCTTTAGAATCCGATGTATTCTGACGCTAATTGTTTCCAAGCAAACGAATCCTGTTTATTTCCCAAGTGGCCATGGCCGAATCATCGCTTTTATAGACAAAGGCGATACGAATGGTCTTGCCCTTGTATGCCCGCATGTCGATGTTGCCGCTCGATTCAAACGTGAAGTTGTCTCCCGGATGAGGATTGGGAATCGTCAAAGTAGTCCACTCGGCCTCATTGGGATTGGAATGCAGGCTCGGATCGTAGTTTTCCGAAACCCTTACCGTATAATAATCGTACGGAGAATCGAACTTATAACTCAAAGCCTGGTTGAAAGCCAAAGTCACAATATCAAAACGGTCAGCCGGAACTTCTATGACATCGGAAATCAGCCAGTCTTCGTTAGGCCGGTAGTTCTGCGACCCCTGAATCATCGCGCAGCCTCCGCCATAGCTGCCATGGGTCCAAGTGGCATCACCCAGAACGTTCACAATTCTGAACTTGGAAATCCCGTTGGCAAACGACGCATAGAAGACAGGATAATCTTTCTCGCTGGTAGCATGGAACTTAGCCGTATCCAAATCAGTATAGGAACGCAGATAGAACTGCTTGGTGTCATCATAAATGGCAAAGATACAGGTCATATCGCCCGTTCCTGCCGGCACCTGCTCGCGGAAAAAGCGGCAAGCGCTGCTGGTCCGCAGTACCAGTTCGGTAGCCGCAGACTCATCCGCAAACGTAAAATACCGGTTAGTCGAAGTCGGGTTCGTCCCTACCGGAGGTGCCGGAGCAAATTCCTCGCCCACTTCGTCCCCGGCAAACTGCACACCGCGCAAAACCACCAACTGGTTATACAAAGAAGGATCGTCCAATTGAGCGGCATCCGTTATTTCTATCGGTTGCGGAAGGTCGGCACTGTCCACGGGAGGCAAGCCCGTCTTGGTCACATGCTGGGTAAAGACCACATCGGGAATACGCCCCAGATCCACAATCCCGTTGTCATCGGCATAGCGGTAGCCTAACTGCGGCAGGTTCTCGTAACGTCCGAAATAGAGGCCGGAACATTTGATATAGAGTTCCTGTCCTACCGGGTAGAAATTATACAAGCCCGTCTTGTCCACGGCGATGTTCAGAGCATGCCCCACGTTCGAACTTGTCACATCATCCATGCCAGGCTGGCTGACATCGCGCACATACATGCTTTTGTACAGGTTGCCGGAAATATCGTTGCCAATTACAACCACATGCAGGTATATGTCCTTATAGACAGTATCCATGCGAGCCAATCCGGTAAGGGAATCCGTCACGGAAACAACTTCCATGAACTGCCCAACCGAATCGAAATTGCCAGGGAAACGCCCTTTCATCTCTTCCACTGTCATAATCCGGGCATTTTCAGGAAACCATTCCGCCCCGGAATTGTCGGGAACCGGGTCGTGTCTGTATTTGACACAGGAAACAGTCAGCAGTCCTGCCAATCCTACCAGCAGAACCGCTTTTATTCTATCCAACTTTGTTCTCATGCTTGAATCCTCCTAAAACTTACTCATTATCCGTTCCATTCCCCACTGTATCCGCTGCTAAAGGGTGCGGAGTAAAACCCATGATATCCTCTTCCATCCGGGGAAACAACTGCAAATCTTCCGCTTGCAAATCGCCCGCCGTTCCATAGACGCTCAAAATCCCCTGAATGGAGCCATATCCGTAAGGGATAGTGTCAGGCGCAAACAAAGCATAGGAACTGATACGGACAGCCAGTTCGTTGCCATTCTTGTCCCGAATCATACGGTTCATGGCATTGCCTGTTCCTGCAGCGGCTTCCTGGTCCACGTAAACTTGACCGGAATCCACAAAATAAACGGAATCGAGCCTAATCAACTTGCCCAGATACAAACCCCGTTTTACGGTGAAATTTACATTGAGTATCGTAGCTTCGATAGGTTCCGGCATATTGAGAACAGTAGCATACCCTTTTCTGTGAAAATGCTCGTCGCATTCAGGTTCGTATATCCGTTCGGTCACGTTCTCACCCTGCGCTCCTATCTGCGGCTGGCCATGGTATGTCCCGTAGGCCAAACCTTTCAAATCAATTACCAAACGCTGTCCCATGGCATATTTCTGGTTGTTGTTGGTCATCTCGATTTCGATATCGATTCCTCCGGTTGAATCCTGCAAGAAAATCTTCTTGTAAATATTGCCGGAAATATCATTAGCGGTCACGACTCCTTCTATGCACAAGGCTGTATCGATAGCTGCATAATCCATATCCTTGTAACGCTCAATCAGCTCCTCGATGGTTATATTGGCCCTCAGGCTGGTTTCCGGCGGAAGCGGAGTATCGCGTTCGCCCGTGCAGGCCACCGATGCCAATGCCAGCACAGATAGAATGCCCGGCATCCAAAACAGATTCCTTATATTTTTCATCTTCTTTCCTTTCTCTTTTGATTCAGCAAAACGTTCAGATTAGAAACGGACACTGACATTGATGAAGAATGTGGTGCCGTAGGCGTAGAAGTAACGCGGAGGATACTTGTCCACATCGTGTTCGGCATAGTCGAAACGACGTTGCTCGTAACCGCCCGTCTGGATATTGCGGTTGTTGGTCACATTCTGCACCGAAGCGTTCAAGTTCAACTGCCAGCCATTGAAACGGAACACCTTGCCCACCGACACATCCAAGGTGAAACCACCGTTGAGCTTTTCCTCATCCAGAATGGCGTTCAGCAAGGCCTCGTTTTCCACCGGCACACCCTCGATGGCTGCCGTACTACGGCGTTCGGGATTCATGCTCAAGTAATTCCAGTTCACATAGTTCAAGTTCGCATTCAAATAGATATTGAACGGAGCCTGATAATTGAGTCCCAACGAACCTGCCAGCTGCGGAGTCCCGGTCACATAGTAATTCTCGTAATAAATCGTGTTGGTCCGGTCTTCAAAGGCCCCGTTCTCGGCCGAGATCGTAGCCTCGGGACGGCTGGTGTAACGGTAATTGCCCACCGTTCCGATCAAAGAAGCGCTCAACTGCGGGAGGATCTTGACATCCAAGCCCAATTCCACCCCCTGATGCACCTGGTCCACCCCGTTCAAGGTGTAGTTGACAAAGGTCCGGTAGTCGTCATGATAGAAGCTGAACGACTCCATCCCGTCAAAGAACATCGTATGGAAGAGGGTGATACGACCTTGTACCACCGGGGTCTTGAGCACGTAATTGAGGTCGGCGGAGAAAATCTTCTCGTTCTTGAGGTCGGCCACCACGTCCTTGATACGCGGCGAAATATAGGCGTTGCGGATGAAAGGAGCGCGGGTCTTCCACAAGACATTGGCATAGATATAGTTCCGTCCGTTGATTTTCCAAGTGGCCCCGGCTTTCAAACCGTAATTGTAGAAACTGTGCACGTCTCCTTTGCCCTTGGAGTTGTCGGGGGCGCGGCCGTTGCGCATGTGACCGTAACGCCAGAAATGCGTGGTGGACAATTCAGCCCCTGCATAGAAGTCCCAATGGGAGTATTCGAACAAGCCCATCGCGAACAACTCGCCATAGACCTTGTGCATATCGTAGTCGTAGCCGAACTTGTCCCCTTCATGCACTATGCGGTCGGGATTGTCCAAGTCGTTCTGTATCTCGATCGCGTTGGAGGAAAAGTCGCGTTCGGCGAACTGGTCTATGTCTCGCCAGTATTCGCCGCCGAGCAGGTCGGAAACGGTCTTGAAGTTATAAGTGACGCTGTTGCGAATCCTTGCCCCGGCATTCAAACGGATATTGTCGTTGAGCTTCTGGTTCAAGACCGAACTCAAATCGAAGTCGCTCACATCGTTGCGCCGGTCTTCGATCATATATTTCGCCTGACGGCCCAAAGCGTTCTGCGTATAGTTGACCTCGTACAATTCGTCCCAGTTCACTTGGCTCACGCTGGGGTCGTTGCGCCAGAGGTCGGCCACCAAAGCTGCCGTAGCCGGATCCTCGTAATAAGAAGGCAGGTAGCGGTAGTAATCCGGACGCGGGTCGGGCGCATCGTACCAGTTGAGCGCGGTCGTCCCGTAGCGGCCGAACTGGTAGCTGGCCGTGGTGCTGACCTTGGTATCTTCCTTCTCGTAATCCCAAACCAGCTGGAAGGTAGGCAGGAACATTTCCCGGATACGGGCAGAGCGGATTTCCCCGTTCTGGTATCCCCAGTTGCCATTGTAGTAGTTGCTCCCTACCAAATCATAGACTTCCTGGTAGGAGCCGCCTTGCATGGCCCGCTTGGTGGGCGAACCGAAAGCCACGAAGCTCAACGAATGCCCGGTGGAACCGAATTTCTTCGATACCGAAGCGTAATAGCCCCAACTGTCGTACATCAGGCCGTCGGGTACGCCTTTGGAATCGTAGTTTTCCGAAAAACGCGGCACACGGACATTGGTATTTTCATTATAGACCAAGCCGTTGCCCCAGCGGCGGGAAAGGCTCAACGAGAAAGCCCAGCCTTTGGCGGTCAAGCCCGAACCGTATGTGTACATCAGACGGTGGGTATAAGTCCGGTTACTGAGCGAATAGGTGAACTTGTGCTGCTTGGGCATGGATGAAGCCCTCATGTCGATATTCTCCGCGCCTCCCACGTTCCCAAAGCTGAAATTGTTCGGCTTCAGGCCGCTGACCGTCTCGTTGTTCCGGGTGGCATCGTTCAAGCCGCCCCATTCCGACCAGGAAGCCCGGCCGTTTTCGGGATCGTTCATCAACGCGCCGTTGATATACACGCTGCTGTTCTGATTGTCGTAACCGCGAGGACGGAAATAGGAAAAACTGAGGTTGTAACCGGCATTGCGGTCGAACACGTCTTCGGAAGAGGTTTCCAAGCCCGAAACGGTCTGGCCGCCATAGCCCATTTCCTCGTCCCCGTCCAGTTCGAACACAGGGAAATCGTCTTCTACCGCGCTCACGTCCAAGTAATACAGGGCGTTTTCAAAATCCTTGACCGTCACCACTATACTCTGGTAGCCCGGAGCAGAAACCGAAAGGGTGATTTTCCCTCTTGCAGGCGCATTGTCAATCGTGAATGTCCCGTCTTGCGCGGTCTTCAGTGGCACCAGGCCTATTGAGACCGAAGCCCCGGCAACGGGCTTGCTGTCGCGCTTGTCGAGCACCGTGCCGCTCACTTGACGCTGGGCCAAAGAGAAGGAAACCGTGCATAAAAAAATCAAAGTGAAAACAAGATGTTTCATAATAAATGATATTTCCCGTATGCGGCCCCCTGAATCGCAACGAGGAGAAACTCCACCTCAATCCACAGAAGCCACAATGCCTGCTTGCAAAGGCTTTTTCGCCGCAAAAATAGAGAAAAATTGTTTAAATTTCATTACAGTCCATGCGGCGTGTTCAGACAAAATTCCGTATCTTCGCAGGCTACTGAATTGAATGCATCATGCTCATCCGCATTGCCAAACGCAATTTGGTTTTCCAATATCTGCTGGTATTCGCCGTTTCCTTGCTTTTATTCGGAAAAACTTTCTTGACAAAAGACTTTCTGCATAACGCCATTTGGCTTGCCTGGCTGCTTCATACCGCTTGGGCCTTATCGATAGGATGGGTGGCCGCCAAACACAGGCTCAGCCGGAATCCCGGCTTGATCGCCTTGATTTTTTTATGCCTGAATACCGCGCATACGGGGACAGGATACTCCAATCTCTTATGGATTTACCCTCTTTTCATCCTCTCTTTCTATTACGGCTTATCCATCTACGGGCATGACAAACCCTATCCGGCCATCTTCAATTCTGCTGTATTCTGGAGCGCCGCCACTGTTTTCTGCCCGGAACTATTGTTCACATTGCCCTGCTTTTTCATCATCCTGCTGTCCTATTCGGCCACAAGCGGGAGAGAATGGGGCAGTGCGATCCTTGGCATGGGCACTCCTTATATATTGGTATCGATCTACGACTTCCTCTGGGGCGAGAACCTGCTTGGCCAAATCTGGCAACAAGCCATGATCTTCGGGTTTCCCGGTTTCTCTATGGATATACTTCTGCCTGGAATCTTAGGTTTAGGATGCACGGTCCTTTCTTTCCTGTCCATGCTTTCATTACGAAGAAACAAGCAGGATTTGAATATGGCCGAACGCCACAGAGCATCGGCTTTGACAGCCCTGTTCTTTTATTTCTGCGTGTTCACTGCCATAACCAAAATCCATCCAAACTCTGTTTTCCCGCTTTTCATTCCATCCGCTTTCTTCTGTTCCAAATTCTTGCTCAACATGAAGAGCGAAACCGGCAAGGATTTAATCCTGCTTGGCATCGTGGCACTGAGCCTGCTTGCCTGCTACCTATGATAAACCCAAATCGGTCATTAGACACGCCGGGGCTGTTTTCGGTTAGGAAAATGAGGCTTTCGGGCATCTTGCCCG
>CALUHO010000027.1 GCA_944320465.1 uncultured Bacteroidales bacterium
TCTTGCTAAGAGACCTGCACCAAAAAACGGTGAAAAACTGCAAATACGCTCGCAATTCCCCTAATCTGCCCCCGATGCGCGATACAGGCAGCTTCGCGAAAGCTTAATAATATTAAGAAACATGAAAAGGATTGCATGGTTTTTGCTTCTCTTGCTTTTTTCCACTTTAACCTGCGCCAATGCTCAAATAGCAGCCATCAAGACCAATCTGCTATATGATGCTACAGCCTCCGTTAATCTTGGCGTGGAAATCGGGCTGGCAAAACAGTGGAGTCTTGACATCAATGGGAATGTCAACTTCTGGGACATGTCGCATTTGCGGAAATGGAGGCATTGGTTCGCCCAACCGGAAGCCCGGTATTGGTTTTGCGACAAATTCAACGGACATTTCCTGGGTCTCCATGCCATAAGCGGCCAATACAATATCGGCGGAACCAAGCTTCTTTTCAACGCTTTTCCTGAAACCAAGGCCAACCGTTTTGAAGGCTGGGGGGTCGGTGTTGGCATCGCCTACGGATACCAATGGCTTCTAAGCAGGCATTGGAGCATCGAAGCCTCCATAGGTATTGGATATATCTATTCAGAATACAGGAAATACCCATGCGCCAACTGCGGGACGCAAATTGGAGAAGGGGAAAAACACTACTTTGGTCCGACCAAGGCAGCCATCAGCCTGATTTACGTATTTAACAAGTAAAGACGCCATGAAAAAGAGGAATAAACAAATATTCGCATCGGTTATTCTGGCGTTTGCCGGAGTATTCTCCCACGCCCAACAAATAATACAGGTTCAGGATACGGCCATCGCCTCCGAAGCGGCCTTCGTTTCCGGCAAGGCAATCTATGCCGACACCGTGCATAACGAAGATATGCCGCAAGACAGCCTTTTCCCAACGGACACTAAAGACAGTAAAAACAAACGGAAACAGCGCAAGGAGGAGAGATCCCGCTACGAATATGCTATCCGCCATATCAGCGATACCGTACTAATCAGTTCGCTCAAGACCGATTCGCTGACAGGAGCCGATACCTTGATTGCCGAAAAATACATCTTTTCCGACAGCCTTTTCCGGATAAAGAACGGCAAAGTTCAAGTAAAGTTCCTTCTCTATACGGGTGATAAGAAAATGCGCCCCCAACACAAACGCGCTTTGGTACCAGTACTCGTATCAAGGGACAGCCTCCATCAGAAAGAGTTGTCGGCCATCCATACCTACGGTCGTACCCGTAATCTGAAAGACCTCCGGGAAAACAACCTCCCCGTCAATGCCGACACCATCCTCGTCGGAAAGAAAGCAAAAGGCGTGGAAGTCTATTTCAGCTCGGCTGTACCTTTTGAACCTTGGATGGATACTGCCAGCCTTCAAATCCGGCAAAAAGTCACAGGCTGCGCCGATTGCGGACTTGCCCAAAGCGATTCCACCCAGATGCCACAACTTCTCTACCAGCCAGAGATTCTATTGCCTGCAGAAATAGAATGTCCTAAAGAATTCAGTCCCCGCTACGGGTCGGTCGATGCCTATCTGAGTTTCGAAGTGAACAAATCCGCCCTCAAGCTTTCGTTAGGTTCCAACCAGAGCGAACTACGGAAAATCGACAGTGTCCTGCTCAGGGTAAAAGGGAATCCCGATTACAAAATCCTGAATATGGAAATCAAAGGTTTCGCTTCGCCGGAAGCCCGCTACACGTATAATGTGCAACTGGCCGAAAAAAGAGCGAATTCTTTGAAAGACTATATTGCACGGACCTATCAAGTGCCGGATTCAATGCTGGTTGTTTTCCCCGGAGAAGAGAACTGGGACGATTTGACCTTGCTAATCCAGAACAGCGGACTCCCGTACAAAGAAGAAATCCTCCGCATCATCGAGGAGGAACCGGATTACGATCGGAGGGAACAGCTCATCAAACAGGTAGGCCACGGCCATCCGTACCGCCTGATTTTTGAACAATTCTATCCCCTCTTGAGAAAAAACACGTTTTCCATTTCCTACGTAAGCTTGGAACGGGAAATAAACGAAGCCAAAAATCTGGTCTCTTCCAATCCCAAGGAACTGAATACTTACGAATTTTACAACGTGGCCAAGACATTCTATGCGGATGATACCGCTGCCTACCGTCAGATTATCATGCTAGCAGCCGATACCTACCCTACCCATGCCATTGCCAATGCCAATGCAGCGAGGGTCGCCTTGTTTGAAGGAGATATCAAAAAGGCCCGGACATACCTGCTCAACACCAATTACGAGGATTTCACGCTGCCTTTGAGGGCTTATATCGCTTGGAAGGAAGGCCATGTGGAAGATGCACTCCAGCTTTGGCAACAAGCGGCAGAAAGCGGAGATCCTGTTTCAGCCCACAATCTGGCAGAAATAGAACGGAGAGGCTTCTGAGCCGACAAAACAAGAAAGCAAAATTTTGAAGAATATTAACACAAAAATCAACAAACAAATGAAAATCTACAAGATTTTAGCAGGTTCTTTGCTGCTCTTAGGGTTAGCATCCTGCAACAATGAAAACGGGAACGATGACAACAACAAGAATGACATCAAAAACCCGGCCTATGCCCAATTCTCTTTGGTGATGGCAAATACGCAAAATCAAGCCAAAGCCAGCACCTCGACTTCGGATGGCGGAACCAATATTGGTACGACAGAAGAACAGACGGTGCAAAATGTCACCATCATTTTCTCGAATGTGGAAGGCACCGTTCAATACGACACAACTTTCAACGTAAACAACTTAACTTCCGGAGGTGTGACTTCCGACCAGGAAATCGTCTACACCACCCCGGTATTTGAGGTTGAAGAAGGCGAGTATACGGTTTACGCGTGTGTCAACAAGCCTTCGTCATTTAATCCGGCCACACCGGAAACCGACCTGGTTTCGGCAGGCGACAGAGGTACCATCACTGACGGTATCGCCAAAGATAACAACTTCATGATGACGACCTCCATGGAAAACGCTAGAGCCAACGTGATCTTGAAAAAAACCGTCAATACTGAAAACAATCCCCTGCCTATCTCTTTGAATGTAGACCGTACTGCGGCAAAAATCTCGTACAACACGGCAAAGACCAATCGTTCGTTTACATTTGAAGTCACGAATGCCACGACCGGCGTAGCAATAGGGAATGTCCCGACTACGCTGACGGCCATGAACATAGCCAACCGCAACATGACATCCTATGCATTCGGCCGTAAAGATGGCGAGTATGTAAAAGACCCCAACTTTGATCAAACGGATGTTACCGACTTGTACGCAGGAACAACATTTGACGATAAGCAAGACCTGATTACGGGGCAAAACCCAGAGTATCCTTACTTCTATTGCTTGGAAAATACCGACAAAGAAGGCAAGGCAGAAAAGTTCTACACGGGTATCTTCTTCCAAGCCAAGCATGAACCTGATAACAGTGTTTGGTGTACAACGGCCACTGGTGTCACCCTTACCGGTACACCAAGTGTCAACGGCACTTTTTACCGCTTCGGACGTCTCCTCTTCGCCAACAAGACCGACATGATCAATTACTATACCAAATACGGCGACCAAAACGCCTTACAAGCTGTAACTGACTTGTTGGAAGGAAGCGACGAAAATGGCTATGAGTTCCTCACAAAATGCGTGACTTTGCGCGACACGTACCACATTGATGTGTATTACGAAGGACACAGCTATTACTTGGCCACCATCGGCCATACAGGTAATGGCTCTGCTGCTACCGCTCCTTATGCCATGCAATATGGCGTAGTCCGCAATACTTGGTATCAAGTAGGTGTCAACGACATCAGCGGCTTAGGTTCCGTAGTACCGGAAAGCACAGACGAGCCGGTTGACCCGGAAGATGCTAACATCCAGGTTGAAATCTTAATCAACCCGTGGAATGTTGTCATCAACGACTTCAACCTGTAGTCTTCCCTATTTTCCGGTGTGCCGGACATCCGACACACCGGAAAACATTAAACGTCCCCCGCGGCAAGCATGCCGGCGGGATAAAGAACTTGATTTTAGAAAGCAACTAAATTAAACCGATGAAACGCTCGTATGGAAAACTACTCGCACTGGTCTTGGTAGGAATAGGAAGTTCCTGCAGCGCGGTTTATGAGAATCTGGATCCGTGCCAGCATAACGTAGGCTTCGTCTACGACTACAACATGAGCTTTGCCGATGCTTTCCCTGCATCGCCGATGCCGATGAACCTCTACGTCTTTGACCAGGACAGCCTTTTTGTGACCACCTATTCGGGTTCTGCCATCGAACTGTCCAATGGCATGTATGGCATGCCCGTCTCAATGCCGGCAGGCTCCTACCATTTGATAGCTTGGGGAGGCAATACCGAGGATCTCTACGAAACACCTGCTTTGACAGCGGGCGTTTCCGCGATGAAAGACCTCACTGTCCGGCTACGCCGCCAAGAAAACGGCCAGCTGCAACAAGCCCAAGGCCTAGACAAGCTCCTCCAAGGAGTTTCCTCCATCAATATCGATTCTACCGACCATTCGCAGGCCACCGTTCACCTGATGAACAACACCAAGCAATTAGTGTTCATCATCCAGACTGACGACGGCAATGCACTGAATCCCGAAGACTACCATTTCAGCATCACAGCCCAGAACGGCAAGATGGCCTTCAACAATGACATGCTGGAAGATTTCCCCGTCACCTACACCGAATTCGTCAAAAGTTCCATGTCGCAGGACGGTCTCGATGTCCTCAAGGCTGAAATCAACACCTTGCGACTGATGGCAGATCAGGAAGCCCGTCTGCAGATTTTTGCCAACGAATCCAAAGGGAACATTTTGGACATAGACTTGATTGCTTATCTCAAAATGTTCAAAAGCACATACTACAGCAACATGTCCGATCAGGAATGGCTGGACAGGAACACTTCATTCAACATCGTTTTTTTCATGGATCCCAACACGGGCATGATTACAACCTTGCAAATAGGTCCATGGAAAATCGTGCTTGTGGATCACGAACTGTAGCAAATACAATCCTTTGTATCAAAAACACGACACAAAATCAAAAACACCATGTTGCGGCACATTTTACATCAGGTTGCTTTCCTTGGGCTGATAGCTGTCCTCATCGCAGGGCTTGCCGGCTGCGAAAGGAGCCTTTTGAGCGATGATTCGCAACAAGGCAAAATGGCGCCCCGAAACGTCAATGCCGATTTGTCCATAGAACTTCCTAATAAGGACTATACCGATCCCGGAACCTTGGCCGAGAATCAAATCGACCTGCTGGATCTCTTCTTTGTCCCTCTGGACGAGAACGGCACCGAGACATACGACAGCGTGTTCAATGTCACGATAGAAGGACATACAGGCACTGTCATCAACCAGAACGAAAAACGTTACATGCAAGCAGCCGACTTAAACGAAGGTCGGTACCATGTTTACGTAGCCGCGAACTTGAACGAGATGCAACGCAACCATCTCAAGGCAAAAGGCCCCAATGAAGCTTATACATCCAGCGGTTCCACGGGCGCTCAGCTGGACAATTACAGCAAGGTGGTTTACGATGCAGCGCGTTACGACTTTCAAGGGGAAACTATCGATGACAATACTGGTCTAGTCAATTTAGTCATGTTCGGCATAGGTAAAGATGCAAATGCTAACGAAAGCGAAGTATTTGAAGTGGTCAAGCCAGACACAGGCCGGATTCAGGTAAGAATCAAGACGGATTTGACCCGGGTTGTAGCCAAAGTACACCTGACTAGCGAGGTGGTTTCCGAAAACGGGACGGACTACATTCCATTGGATGGCGATTTGATTGAATCGGACGGCAGGGTTCGGGGATGGATTCGTCTCAAAGACTTGAAATACATAGCCAATGCTACCAACAAGAAGTTCTACTTCCGCCCTCAGGTTGATGAAGAGAACAAGACAATCGACCCCAATTACAAGGTCAGCGAATGCGTCAAGTACGAAGGCAAAGAATACAAAGAAGCGAGGGAAGGCTATGTGAACGAGAATTTCGTTTACTACTCTATCGAACGATTCCGCAATGCCAGGCATCCCAACCTGCTCACGGCCGAAGCCTATAATGAAAGCCGCATTCCCGGCCGGCCGGGAAGCGCGAATACCTATACCCGCGGGGCCTATTGCTTTGAAAACACGTTAGACTACGATGCAAACAGCATAGCTGGCAGACCTTTTACGGAAAACGAGGAGGCCATTATTCCGAGAGCTTTCACGACCCATCTGATGATGGTTGCCAAATTCACGCCCAAGTACGTAGTGGCCAACCAGACGGATATAGCTGATTACAGTGACCAAGGGAATACTATTGAATACACTTGGCTCGGCAAGGTCCTCAATAGCACAGCTGCTTCCGAAGCCGGTTTGATACTGATAGAATTTCCCACCGAAGCCGATGCTCGGAAATTCCTTACCTTTTCGTTGGAACAAAACAACGTGCTGGCATCCGACCCGGAGTTTCCGACTGAAGATGGCCGATACGCCAGCGAGACTTTTTTCCTCAACAGCAACTCGGGAAACGATTATTACAGCTATGGAGCCATGATGACTTTGATGAACACGTTCAATGAAAGTCACCCGGCTTCAGATGGCAGTTACGCGACAGCTGAAGATTTCAAACCCTTCAATCATGGGTGGAGCTACTATTACACCTTTATCGATGGCAACGGGACGCATGCCAGCGAGGCTCCTGTCCGCTTCACTGAAAGCAACGTATACCGCAACCACTATTATATATTACGGTTGAACAGAATTTCCGGCTTAGGAACCGTCAACCACCCTTCCTTTATCCGAGTCTACACCATGACTGTGGATGGATGGACAGAAGGCGATTCGGGAAGAGGAGAAGCTTCTTAAAAAGGTCGATGCCATGAAAAAGAAAAGACTTTTACTATGGCTGATACTGCCTGCCGTGTTGTGGTTCAGCGCATGTAATACAGAGATAAACACGGATGACAAGACGGGTTCCACCATGTCGGTGAATCTTCGTGCCAAAAGCGGGGATGATGTAAAAGCTCGCCTTGTTTTCTGGAGAGAGAGCGATTACCATGGCTTGGATTCCGTCCCGGCCATACCCTACTGCGTATGCCTGCCAGGGAATCCTATCAATTCCTATCAGAGTTCCACCAACCTGCCGTATAATACAGGCGTGCCATATCCCAACACATACGAAAAACTCCATGTAACCGGCTATTCCCCTCAGGAACTGCTGCCAGAAAACGGATCGGGACAGGATGTCCTTTCAGGGGATTACCGGACAGTTCCTCTTACAGATAAATACAAAGGAGGGAAAAGCGACATATTGAGCTGTTCGGGAACTTATACCGGTAGCGAGGAGCAACCTTTCGATGGGCAACAGACTCATCTTCTCTTTGAACATGCCAGCACACGCATCATCTTCAAACTGGAACGCGACAAGGGGACGGAAGGACTTCTGATGTTCCGCAATGCACGGATAGAACTGCCCGACACGTACGCGCCGCAATCTTTGCAATGGCAGGGCGACAACTACCATTTAGTGGGATGCAACTCCGATTACGATTATTTCGGGGAAGAAAGGTTGCGCACACGCACCGAAACAAACAGCATCCTTATTGATGAAACCTTGGTGTTGGATACCCTTTACATAGCCACGCACAAAACGGTACAGGAAAGCCACCCCGGAATATTCTACCTGAAGCTTATTGCGGACCGTTCAGACGGCAACTTTGAAGAAGGAAGCTACATCGAAGAAGAGGTCGAATGGATTATCCCTATCGACATCAAGGAAGGCGGGAACGGGCAAACCATAGAAAACCTGAAAGCCGGACATAGCTACGAAATCACCATCACCTTCATGCTGAATTCCTTCCGGCTCGAAGCCGCAGAAGAAGAGTGGGAAGACCATGTAGTGGTAGATGTCCAAATCATCAATGAAGAATAAGAACCATGACACGGGTATACAACATATTATTCATTCTCGCATGCATGATCCTTACCGGGATTGCATGTCGGCAAGAGCCTGGCAACGGAGGCGAGGATCGAGGTTTCCAGTTGAATGCCGCCAATATCCAGATGGACGGGGATACCGAACCTGCGGCCAAAGCATTCCAAGACAATACCAAATACGCCATCTTCGTCATCAACAGCGCCACCCAGGACTGGGCTAATCCCATCCTGCATGAAATGGGAGAAGAAATCAACGGCTATATCCGGATTGCCGAGACCGAGTCGTACAATGGACGGTCTTTTGACTTCTACGGACTCACACTCGGCACATCCGATCCTATCTATACCCCGGAGACCCCGGATGCTGATGCCGTGGAATACGCCCCGGAAAATTCCGGCAATCCCCCCCGATACCGTTTGACCGCCACCGAGTCCGAAGGAAACAACGGGATTTTTTACCATCTCCCGGATTTGCGCCGTGCCGAACTGAAAGGCTGCAATGCCAACAACTCGGAATACACCCTACAGCTGCCATTCAAGCACAGCTTGGCGATGCTCCGTCTGGAAGTAGTCCGCCAGGATGCCGATGAATTGAACGATGCCAGCATAGAATACGTCAAATTGATTGGCAGCCATAAGACCGGGAACCTGGATGTAGCTACCGGGAACTATAGCTTTGAAGCGGGCGACAGAACCGACATCCTCCTGTACGAGAACACAGGAGGCAACAGGCCCATTCCGTCAGAAGGAGGAGATTCCTTATGCCAAAGCTTGATATTCCCTTACGACCCGGCACAGAACAATGACACGCCTCTCCGATTGGAAATCATGACCAATAAACCCACTATCGGCAACAACGGCCTTACGACTTGCAACTTGGTGACAGTAATTGGCAGTGATATCCAAAACCTCCAAGTCAGATCCAATGTCATCTATACCGTCCGTATCAATGTCACTACCGACGAGGTACGCGTGCTGACCATTGTTCCCTCCTACTTTGAATGGATCGAAGAAGACTTGGCCGAAGTGGACATGGGTGTCCCGGTGAATTTCAATGGTGTCCTTTGGAGCGACCGCAACTTGGGTGCCACCAATGCCCACCCTTTGGAATCGTCCGATGCATGGGATGAAAGCGTAGGTTATTTCTACCAGTTCGGAAGGAACATACCATACTTCCCGAACGATTATAATTCTTACAATCGCACTGTGAATTTAAACACCCCCCTGTCTACAGCTTTGGCTGCAGGCAATAATCGTCCTGTATATCCGGTCGTAAATATCGACAGCTGGGGTCCTGCATTAGGAGACGTCACCCCAAACAATATAAGATGGGAAGTCACAGGTTCAAATGGAGGGAACTTTGCCAACAAGGAAGATGATATTATTTGGCAAATCGGAGTTGTTCCCGATAACCAATCGACAACAGACTGGTGGGGGCAAACCATACCTCCAAATGAAAAATTATTAGGGTTTTATTCAAACACCGAAAGTATTCCCAATGCGACATCCCATTGGATATCAAAAGAAAACCACCCTTGCCCGGCAGGCTGGCGTCTGCCAAACGGAGAAGAATGGAAAAGCATCATGCCGTTCTCAGCCATTTCAGGGAATATCGCATTAAGGCAATTCCACAACACAGGCAACCCTAACAACGATGGAGACTGGACAACCGTCAATAATACGCGAGAACCTGATTTTGAAAATGTTTATGCAGCTTCCAATCTGCATAATATCTTAGTGCCAATAAGTGCAGGTGCCCTTCCCGTATATGAATCCGGCCAAGAAGGCAGACAAGCTTATACTGGAGGATTCCCTTATTTGCAAAGGACGGAAGAAAACGATCCTCGTGCAGGAAAGAAATCGACTTACGTAATTTCTTTTGATGACGAACATGGAGACAGGACAAGGTACACTTGCGAAAATGGCAAGAGGACACCCAATGGTTCACGGTATACATACAATTTCGGGAAAATCTACTGTATAAAGAATCAAGGGGACAACGATGCTTACCGTTTACGTTGGAGCATCCAATTTGTCGGTACGGCAGAAGAATTAAAACAAGACCCGCGGTGTGTCATTGTCATAGAACGTTTCCCTGCCACCGCCAGTGACGTCTTGTCCTATGACAATGTCAGGAAGTTCGATTGGAGCCATCCTGTAGAGATTCTCTACCTGCCTATTGCCGGCTTAGTATCTCCTACATGGTTGGCCTATTTAGGAATATTGGTCAACGTAGGAGGCGAAGTAAACTACGCAGCCTATGACGAAATCAATAACCGCTTTTGCAATGGATGCTGGATAAAAACGGTTGGAACAGAAACAAACACCATGCAAATCAGTGCCGGTGGTTCGCAAAAAGGCTTCGGCATGCAGGTGCGTTGCGTCCGGGATACGGAATATTAAAATAAACAGGCCATGAACAAAAGACGATTTTATGCAAGCATGGGATGGGTGGCAATGGCAACGGCTGTCTTTTTTTGCGCCTGCCGTCCTGAACTTCCTAAGAACGAGGAACAAATCCCTGAAGGCATGTGCAAGGTGGTATTCCGTCTGCCCAAAGCCTATCCCGACATACCGGCATTGGCAAACCAAGCCAAAGCCAGCAACCTCTATGACAACAAAGTGGCACTTCCCCTGCCGGAAGGTTCCACCCTTTGGCTCATTTACGAAGAATACGTCGGCAATGCTTGGCAGCCTTGCGACACAGCCAAACCTTACGTGGTCATGAACGATGCAGATGGCACAAGATCTGTCTACCCCTGTCAAGTGGACGGAGAAGGGAACGCCATCCCAGGAAGCATCCAGCCGTCCCTTTATCTGAAACCAGGAACCTCGTACCGTTTCAGGGCTGTATCTCCCGCCAAGGCATGGGATGACAAGGACAACTTCGGGTATCTTGTAGACAACGGGCAGACTTTGCTCGCCAACGATGAACGCTACAATAGGACCAGGCCGTTAGTCCATAACCTCGTGGGCGGTGCGGGGGATATCGAAGTCATAGAACTCAATCCCTTGGCCTACCAAACAGCCAAGGTTCAATTCACCGTCTGCCCTGCCGAAGGCATCCACCAATTAGGGCTGCTCCCTTCAGGCATAGAGATAACCGGTTGCCAAGACATCGTAGACAGCTATAGCGGACACAACTGGTCAGCGATGGGCGACACGATTGTAGCTTATCCAGGACATAAGAGATCCAGTGTCTCGGTAAAAGAATGCTCCTATGTGCAGAAAGACACAACCATCAACGATGGAGGCACGTCTTTCGTCTTGCCGGAAGGAAGCCTGATGGCCGAAACAACACTGCTGCCCACCGATGCCCGTTCCAATAGCATCGTCGTCTCTTTCAATATCCAAATTAACGGTATCCCCACCCATTACAGCCTCTACCTCAATAACAAGGTTTTCCTGGCCGGACGTTCCTACCATTACATCGGCCGGGTATCCATCGAAGATGGCATCACCGTCTTCTCCTGGCAGAACGTGCAATGGAATACCGATGTGGAAATCTAAAAAAAACAAACATGCATTTCAGACTAAAACATATCATCCCTGTCTTCATGGCAATAGCTGCAATGCTTACCATCGGATGCAGCCGTCCCGATGAAAAGGAGGAAGGGAAATTAATCAAGGTTCCCTTGCGAATCAGCGTGGCCAGCCCCGACGAGCAGACCTTGCAGCCCGGCTCCAAAGCAGGAAGCCAGATGGACCCGGAAAATCTAAACCCCATCAAATCCTTGGCCGTATTCCAATACGATGGCGAAGGGAACCTCCGTAATGAAATTTATCGGGATGAAACGGGTTCCTATGATGAAAACCTTTTTTACCACGACTACACGCAGGGAGGCACTTCACCTGGAGAATTGAGCGTGACACTGGATTTGGCTTTAAGGACCGGTTCGACTACCATCTGCCTGATTGCCAATATGCCGAAAGAAGAATGCGACAGCATCCGCCGCAATTGCCGTTACCTGTACAACTTCCAGGATTTCCAAACAGAAGTCCCCTATGAAAACATGAAAGAACTCTCCAAGACGGATTTGGGCGAAGGCCATCTGACAACCAGCTATATGTCAGGTTATTACCAAGGAAACATACAAAGCGGGGAAACACTTTCCGTCACATTGGGCCGTCTCATCTCCAATTTCAATATCGGCATCATCGTTTCCGACGAGCATTCTTGGAACTACCAGCAGCCGCAAGAAATCAAGCTGCAACTGGAAAATATCCCGATGCAGACATTCGTATTCCCGCCCCGGGTAAGCGATTACGAAGGACTGGACATTCCGAGGGGGACTTTCCGGGAAGAACCGATGCAGGTTTCATCAACAGAATACACCCGCTGCTACTATTACGTGGCGGCATTCGCGGCCTTGACAGAAGCTGATGCCTGCCGTCTCCGCATCAGCACGACCATCAACGGACAAAATCGCGAAGCAACGGTCTTGTTAGGCAATGACGAACCTGGCACGCCGGATCGTTCCTACAACGTATGGCGCAACAGCAACTATACCTTCAACCTCCGGCTTGTGCCGAAAGGGAACAAGAAAAGCCAGTACAAGGCTCGGCCGGGAGAAATCATCGTGCCGCTATAGTACTATATATGGGAAACATTTTCTATAAAAGATGCGGCTTGCTGTTAGTAGCGGCTGCATCTTTTCTGCTTTTGGTGCAATGCAAGACGGGCAAAAGCGGGGGGACTGATGCCGCTCGAACCGAAAGCTACGGTTTCAGTTATCCTGAAATACCCTCTTCGCTGACCCGCCCCGAAGAACGGCAGACGTACCTGATGGAACATTATTGGGAGGAATTCGACTTCTCGGATTCAGCCTTGGTCTTCAATCCCCAGATTAGCGAGCAGGCGTTTGCCGATTTCGTGGTCCTCCTTCCTGCCTGCCCTCCTTCCACAGTCACGATTGCCATCGCCCGACTCTTCAAACTATCGGGCAGCAATATGGCCGCATTCCGTTACTTTTACCAATTAGCCGAGAAATACTGGTACGATCCGAACTCCCCGGTCCGCAACGAAGAGCATTTCCTTATCGCGTTGCAAACTGTGGTGGACATGCCTTCGATTCCTGAAATCGAAAAGACTCGTCCTCAACGCTTGCTGGCTTTGGTGGCCCGGAACCGGCCCGGCGAGGCGGCCGCAGACTTCCGCTTCAACCGGAACGGACAACAAACATCTTCGCTCTACAAGACGATGGCCGATTTCCTGATTCTGTATTTCAATAACCCTGGCTGCGAGAGCTGTGCCGCCTCCCGGGCCGGCCTCCTGACAGCACCGAGCATAGGACAGCTGGCCGAGCAAGGCAGACTCCGGATTCTCTCGCTGTATCCCGACGGGATACCGGATCCTTCTTCGATTCCCGTTACCAATATTCCAGGCTGGATAGATGCCTATGACGCGGAACAGACCATCTTGAACCAGAACCTGTACGACCTCAAGGCCATCCCTACCCTTTACTTGCTGGACAAGGACAAGAAGGTGCTGCTCAAGGATGCCAGCGTGGGACAAATAGAGGCTTATCTGCAAGGCTTGGGTTCCACTCGGTAAACACCTCGGCAAGCTTGCTGTAATCGACCTGAATGGTACGCTTGGGCCACAATGTACAAAAGAGCATATAGCTTTCCGGCCGCCACAGCCAGAAAGAGGGCGAAACGAGGAACATCTTCATCCACAACCCTGTTTATCAAATTATTGAGTCAAAAACAATAGAATTTTTCAAAAAAATGCTGTCAATTTTCCTGTTTTAACCCAAATCGGTCATTAGGCTTCGGGCAGATTGCTCGCTTATGTCATGCAGCATGCTTCTCGCCTAGCCGAAGGCGTAGCGGGCTACGTCGAGGCGTAGCGAGAAACAGGATGCGGACAGAAGCGGGCAAGATGCCCGAAAGCCTCGTTTTCCCAATCAGAAACGGACTCGGCGTGTCTAATGACCGATTTGGGTTTAATAAAAAGTGCTGTCAAAATATGGCAATTTTGTCATATCATCAATAAGAGCCAGAAAATAAACAGGATAAGACACCGCATTTTACCAACGGGAATGACGGGCGGGCGGACAATGCGCAGGTTATGCGGTCTCGGTTTTCCGGTTTCGGCTTTTATGGCTAACTTTGTAAATTTGCAACACCTCTCTTGCACGTTCCACCAAGCACCGCCTTGGCTGGCGGACAAAGGTCAAAGCCGAACGGCAGCCTGCAAGAAATTTTGAAAATCATACACTAAAAAATGAGTCCCACCTTAGAAACCATCTTCCATCACCGGAGCATCCGGAAATACCAGGCAAAGGGTATCCCCCAAGATGTACTGGAACGTGTCTTGGAAGCGGGAACCCGCGCCTCGAACACAGGCAACATGCAAGTTTACAGCGTAGTGGTAACGCAGAGCGCGGAAATGAAAGCCAAGCTCTCCCCTCTGCATTTCAACCAGCCGATGATCAAGCAGGCACCGGTAGTGCTGACGGTGGCCGCCGATGTGGCCCGTTTCCAGCATTGGTGCGAAATCAACGGGGCGGAACGCTCCTACGACAATTTCCTCTGGTTTGTCTGCGGTTGCATCGATTCGATGCTCTTTGCCCAGAACATAGCCGTGGCGGCGGAAGCCGAAGGCTTGGGTCTCTGCTTCTTGGGCACCACGCTGTACATGGCACGGGAAATCGCCCAGGTATTGGAAATGCCCAAGGGGGTGATCCCCATCACGACCATCACGATGGGCTACCCGGCCGAAGAACCGGCACTGAGCGACCGTCTGCCGCTCAAGGCGGTGGTGCATTACGAGACTTACCGCAAGGAGAGCGACGAGGATATCCGACAGCTGTATTACGATACCGACCATAGCGAACTGACCAAGAGACTGCTGGAAGAGAACCAGCTGCCCAATCTGGCGCAGGTGTTCACGCAGCGGAGGTACACCAAGAAGGACAACGAGGCGATTTCGGCGGGACTGGTGGCTTTACTGAAGGAAAACCGTTTCCTGGAGTAAGACAGAAAACAAACCGGCTCGTTGCATACAAACAATACCCTCGGCATAGCGCGGACTTCGCGTGGTTCTACGCATAGCTTGCACTGCCGTTGACATGGTCGCACCTCGACTCCTCTGGCTTCTTGCGCTGAGGCTTGAACCCAAATCGGTCATCAGACTTTGGGGAGATTGCCCGCTTGTGTCATGCAGCATGCTTCCCGTCTAGCCGAAGGCGTAGCGGGCTATCTCGAGGCGTGGCGAGAAACAGGATGCGGACAGAAGCGGGCAAGATGCCCGAAAGCCTCATTTCCCCAATCAGAAACGGACAGCGTGTCTAATGACCGATTTGGGTTGAAGCGGCTGGGTGAAGCCGGAAAGCTGGCTTGAAGCTTATGCGGGGAACAGGCCGGACAGAGTGCCGGAAGCCCGGATGGAGTTGCAAGCGGTTTCCAGCAGCGGCTGCGGTGCGCTTTCCAGGGCGGGCCTGCGGGCGGGCCGATGGGTTCGAAAAAAATAAAAAGAAAGAACGCTTAAACAAAAAATACCATGGATCAAGCTTTAGTCAAGACCGATTTTCATTTTCCCGGACAGAAGAGCCTGTATGTGGGCAAAGTCCGCGACGTTTACAACATTGACAATAAATACCTGGCAATGGTCGTGTCGGACCGTATCTCGGCCTTCGATGTGGTCTTGCCTAAGGGGATTCCTTTCAAGGGTCAGGTTCTGAACCAGATAGCTTCTTATTTCCTGGATGCCACGGCCGACATCCTGCCGAACTGGAAGATTGCTTCGCCCGACCCGATGGTGACGGTGGGCAAGTTCTGCGAGCCGTTCAAGGTGGAGATGGTGGTGCGCGGCTACCTTTCGGGCCATGCTTGGAGGGAATACAAGGCGGGCAAGCGCGAGCTCTGCGGCGAAAAGCTGCCGGACGGCCTGCGTGAAAGCGACCCGCTGCCGCATCCGATCATCACGCCGACGACCAAGGCGGACGTGGGGCACGACGAGGACATTTCCAAGGAACGTATCCTGAAACTGGGCTTGGTAAGCCGCGAGGACTACGGACAATTGGAAAGATACGCGCTGGCTTTGTTTGCCCGAGGGCAGCAGATGGCTCGGGAAAAGGGGCTTATCTTGGTGGATACCAAATATGAATTCGGCAAGCATGAGGGGCAGATTACCTTGATCGATGAGATTCATACGCCCGATTCTTCACGCTATTTCTATGCCGAAGGCTACGAGGAACGCCAGGCCAAGGGCGAACCGCAACGCCAGCTTTCCAAGGAGTTTGTCCGCGAATGGCTGATCAGCAACGGCTTCCAAGGCCAGGCAGGCCAGAAAGTGCCTGAAATGACCGACGCGTTCGTGCAGCAGGTTTCCGAGCGTTACATCGAGCTCTACGAGCATATCACGGGCCTGAAGTTCCAGAAAGCGGATACGTCCAAGCTGAGCGAGCGCATCGAAAAGAACGTGACGGACTTCCTGAACCGGCAATAAGAAGATGTTTAAATTTGTTTGTTCAGGCCATCGGGAGGGGATTCCAGGGGATGGCGCGGCGTTTTTCAAAGGAGGATAGCCAAGCTATCTGACGTGAAAAACGCAAGCCAGGCCCGGAATAACCCCCGATGGGCAAACAAAATCCTGAAACAGCCCCTTGAAAATCCATTCTTTTCAGGATTGCAAGAAATTTTAAACAGCTTCTAAGCACGGGTGTCTTCAACAACATTGAAGCCGGGCCGATTCGCCAATAATCTGCCCGGCATTTCTTTTTAGCTGATTCCAAACCGTATAACCTTATTTCCCCGATGTCCTTGTCCCGAAATCCAAACACGCACCGCGCCATCCTGCACTTGGCTATTCCGAACCTGATCAGCAACGTGACGGTCCCGTTGTTAGGGGCTATCGACTTGGCGATGGTCGGGCGTCTGAACAGTTTGGAATCAATGGGGGCGATTTCGTTGGGGGCGATGATTTTCAACTTCATGTACTGGAGCTTGGGATTCCTGAGGATGGGGACTTGCGGCTTCACGGCCCAGGCGTTCGGGGCAGGAAAGCAGGAGGAGACGGTGCTGACGCTGTTCCGCTCCTTGATTCTGGCCTTGGGCGGGGCTTTGTTCCTGCTCGTCTTGCAGGGAATCATCTTGCGTCTGGCCTTGCTTTGGGCGCAACCCGACCCGGCCTTGACGGAGGCCGTTTCGGAATATTTCCGAATCCGGATCTGGGAAGCCCCGGCCACGATTTCAGCCTTTGCCTTCGCGGGCTGGTTCATCGGCCGGCAGGACTCGCGCACGCCGATGTGGGTGGCGATCAGCATCAACTTGACCAATATCTTAGCCAACTATCTCTTTATCTTTGTCTTCGATTTCGGCTTCAAAGGGGCTGCTATGGGGACGGTAGTGGCGCAATACACGGGATTGCTGCTGAATACCGGCTTTGCGCTCGGGCATTTGCGGAGAGAAAGGGCCAATCTGATGGATACCGGGACATCGGGAACATCGGAGCTTACCGCTATGGAAGCGACAATCGCCAAGGGCATGGTCGGATTTTCCGGCGGCGAACCGGGAAGCGGCCCGGGAAAAAACGCAAAGGGCTTGCAGGAAAAAGCCGCTCGGCAAACGCACCGCCTCATGCATCCCGGCTTCACGTTCCGGAAAATTTTCCAGCTTTCAGCATTCAAGCGTTTCCTGAACATCAATTCGGATATTTTCCTGCGGACGCTTATCATCATTTTCGTGTTCAGCTTCTTCACGGCGCAATCCACGCATTTCGGCAGCGAGTATCTGGTGCTGAACACCTTGCTTTACCAGTTCTTCATCTTCTACTCCTACGCGATGGACGGGTTCGCCCATGCGGCGGAGGCGCTCAGCGGACGTTTCACCGGCAGCGGGGAATGGGAACGCAAGCGAGCCACGGTCAAGGCAGTGTTCCTCTGGGGAATAGGCATCGCTTCGGCTTTCTGCCTTGTCTATGCCCTGGCTTTCAATGGCATTTTCCGTATCTTCACGCAGGATGCCCGGATTTTGGAACTTTCCGGAGATTATTATTTCTGGATTTTGGGCGTGGTCTTATCAGGTTTCCCGGCTTTCCTTTGGGACGGGGTCTATGCGGGCAGCTTGGCCACCAAGCCGATGCTGCTGACGATGGCGGTAGCGGCGCTCGGCTTCTTCGGGGCTTACTTCCTGTCCCGGGGCAGCCTGCACAACCATTCGATGTGGCTGGCGATGCTGCTCTTCCTCAGCCTGCGAGGCCTGTGCATGAGCCTGATGGCGCGACGCATCGTGCTTTATCCGAAGAAGTGAAGCGACACGGTTCATGGCAGCGGCCTGTCTGATTCGGGCAAGGACAGGCAAAAAGGATTTGTTTTGCCGCGCAATCTGCATGTTGTAGTCCGCCTGCAGGCCTATCCAGATATTGGCGGAAATACCCGTCGCAGCCTCGATTCGCAGAACTGTTTCGGCGGTAATGGGGCGTTTCCCGTTTCCGAGACAAAGATATCACCCTTACAAATACCACATTTTTGTGGACATTTCGCCTTGATGGAAAACAAACCGTTCAAACTCGTTTGCTTCTGCTCTCGACTTTCGCTATCGTTGGCTGACGCCGAAGATTGGCTTCGCCGAAGCCCCTACGCCTCAACCGTCCTCGAACAAGTTCGAGACGGTATTCGGCTCAAACGGGGCTTTGCTTGGTCTCGGCATAATCAAAGCAAGCTTTGCTTCTGCTCTCGACTTTCGCTATCTTTGTCAATTTGTTCGTACGTGCTTTTGCCGGGACGAACGATGCCGAGCGGCATCGAAGCACCAAAACACAATAGATGAACAGGATAGGAATCGACATAGGCTCCACGACCGCTAAGCTCGTAGCAATAGACGAAAAAGGGAAGGTGCTGCTTTCCCAGTACAAACGCCACAACGCCGACATCAAGAATACCTTGCTCTCGTTCTGGGAAGAATTGGAGAAACAGTTCCCCGGTCAGGAATGCTGGCTCAAAATGACCGGTTCGGCCGGCATGGGCGTATGCGAACGTTACGGCTTCAATTTCATACAGGAAGTCATCGCCTTGAATTTCTACGCGAAAAACTACTGCAAAGATCTCAAGACCATTATCGACATTGGGGGCGAGGATGCCAAAATCATCTTCATCAACGAGAATGCCCTGCCCGACATGCGCATGAACGGCAACTGCGCCGGAGGAACAGGGGCGTTCATCGACCAGATGGCGGCCATTCTCGGCATGAGCATAGAAGAAATGGACCAAGCCGCCGCCAAGGCCCGGCATATCCACCCTATCGCCTCGCGCTGCGGGGTGTTTTCCAAGACCGATGTCCAGAACTTAGTGGCCAAAAACGTGAGCCGAGCCGATATCTGCGCTTCCATTTTCCATGCGATTGCCGTCCAAGTGGTGGCCTCGCTTTCGCGAGGGCATGAAATCAAGCCCAAAATCCTGTTCTGCGGAGGACCTTTGGCCTTTATCGCCTCGCTCCGGCAGGCTTTCAGAGACTACTTGAACCTCAAAGAAGAATATATTTTCCAAGCGGAGAACGCCAATATGCTGACCGCCACCGGCTGCGCCTTGTCGATAGACCCGCTCAAAAGCCGCGCTTACACCCCGCAGGAACTGACCGACTTAGTGCTGCATACGCCCGATTTGGAAAAAGCGGACGCTTTCGCCCTGCCCTCCCTGTTCAAGGACGAAACGGAATTGGCGGCATGGCGGCAAAGGAAAGCCCGAACCGGAGACCTGAGTGCCCCGCTCAAAGCCGGAGACCGTCTGGTATTAGGCATCGATTCCGGCAGCACGACGACCAAGGTGGTGTTGGTGAACCAAGAAGGCCGGATCGTGTTCTCGGATTATTCCAAGAACATGGGCGACCCGATTGGCGCGGTGCAGAACGGATTGAAAAAGTTCTCCGAAGCCCAGAAAGCGGCCGGCGTAGACCTGCCGATTGTTTCGGGCTGCTCCACCGGCTACGGGGAAGAGCTGATCAAGGCGGCTTTCGGCCTGGACTTGTCGATGGTGGAAACGCTAGCGCATTACACAGCCGCCAAGAAGATATGCCCGGAAGTGGATTTCATCCTCGATATCGGAGGCCAGGACATGAAAGCCATGTTCATCGAAGACGGGGTCCTGAACCGGATCGAGCTGAACGAAGCCTGCTCGTCGGGCTGCGGCTCGTTCATCGAGACATTTGCCAACTCCTTGGGCTTCACCGCCTCCGAGTTCGCCCAAAAAGCCGTCTTGGCCCAAGCGCCCTGCGACTTGGGAACCCGCTGCACGGTCTTCATGAACTCCAAGATCAAGCAAGCCTTGCGCGAAGGGGCGGACGTAGCTGACATCGCCGCCGGCTTGGCTTACTCGGTGGTCAAGAACTGCTTCTACAAGGTACTCAAAATCAGGGATGCCCAGATTGGCGAACATATCGTGGTGCAAGGGGGAACCATGCGCAACGACGCGGTGGTCAAGGCATTGGAAAACATGGTGGGCCACGAGGTATCCCGCAACAGCCGCCCGGAGCTGATGGGAGCTTACGGCTGCGCCCTGCACACTTTGGAACACCTGAAAGACAAGGATTTCGATGCCCACCCTATCGACATCGAACGCAAAATCGAATACGAACT
Source organism: uncultured Bacteroidales bacterium (assembly GCA_944320465.1). Taxonomy (GTDB): domain Bacteria; phylum Bacteroidota; class Bacteroidia; order Bacteroidales; family P3; genus Pullibacteroides. Next base: position 20,488 of record CALUHO010000027.1, read on the forward strand.
TTCGCAGACGATTTGCAAAGGCTGCGAAAACAACTGCTTGATAGACATCTACAAGTTTGCCAACGGGAAACGTTACTTTGCCGGAAACAAATGCGAAAAGGTATTCAGTTTCAGGCCGCAGGAAGCCAAAGGCGACAACATCTACACCTACCGCCGCCAGCGGGTATTCGAGCAAACAACGCTGGCACAGCCCATCTTGCGCTTGGGCGTGCCGAGGGTGCTGAACATCTATGCCGACTTCCCTTTCTGGTCGGTCCTGTTCGCGGAGTTCAACATAGAGCTGGTCCTGAGCGATGTATCCACCTACCAGTCCTACGAGCGACACCTCCGGGAAGTAATGAGCGACAATATCTGCTTTCCGGCCAAATTGGTGCATTCGCATATCCATAACCTCTGCAGCAAGGGAATAGACCGGATTTTCTTTCCATACGTGGTCTACGAGACCAAAAACGACGGTTCGGAAGCCAACTCATACAACTGCCCTATCGTTTCAAGCTACAATACACTGATAAGGAACGGATTCAATTATTCCGACATACCCTTCGACAACCCGGTATTCACGCTCAAAGACTACAAGCTCACCGTCCGCAACTGCCAGAAATACATCGAGCGATTGATGGGCTTCGCCAAGGAGGAAGGGCGTTGCAGAGGGGCGATGCCGGAAAAGAAACAAGTGGAAAAGGCGGTGGAAAAGGCGTTCGCGGCCATGGCCCGTTTCCACGAGGACATGCTGGCCAAAAACAGGGAACTGCTTGAGAAAGCCCGGAAAGAAAAACGCATCGTAATCCTGCTGGCGGGCCGTCCATACCATACCGACGCCCTTGTCCAGCACAAGCTCAGCGAGATAGCTTCCGACTTGGGGGCCACGGTCATCAACGAGGAAATCGTGGACGAGAAGGAGGACTTGCAGATGCAGGACACATACATCCTCTCCCAATGGAATTACATCAACAAGATCATCAAGGCGGCCAAATGGGTCGGGATGCAGGACGAGGACGTGCATTACGCGCAGATGACTTCCTTTGGCTGCGGGCCGGACGCTTTCCTTCTGGACGAAGTGGCCAACATGCTGCACCGTCACAAGAAGTCGGCCACGGTGGTCAAGATTGACGATATCAACAATGTGGGTTCGATGAAGCTTCGTATCCGGAGCCTGATCGAAAGCCTGCGCTACAAGCATGTGCTGAACCCGGAGACCGCACCTTTTGTCTCGACCAAAGTCTTTGAGAAGGAGGACAAGCGGCGGAAAATCCTCGCCCCGTTCTTTACCGAATACCTGTCTCCTTTCCTGCCGGAACTGTTCAGAATCAACGGCTACGAACTGGAAGTGCTGCCTCTCAGCGACCAGGAGTCGGCCGAAACGGGCTTGAAATACGCCAACAACGAAGTCTGCTACCCGGCCACGCTGATTGTGGGCGATGTCATAAAGGCTTTGAAATCGGGCAAGTACAATCCGGAAGAATGCGCGGTAGGCATCACCCAGACCGGGGGGCAGTGCCGGGCTTCCAATTATTACCCGATTCTCAAGAAGGCCTTGGTCGATGCCGGCTTTGCGGGAGTGCCCGTCATTTCGGTAAGCTTCGGTTCGGGACTGAACAACGACCAGCCGGGCTTCAAGATCAATTGGCTCAAATCGCTGCCTATCGCCATGAGCGCGATTCTCTTCGGGGACAATCTCTCCAAGCTCTACCATGCCACGGTGGTCCGGGTGGAAACGGAGCGCAGACCGGAAGTCAAGGCTTTGCGAGACTCTTTCTTGCAGGAGGCCAAGGCTTTGATTTTGAAAAGGGACTCCAAAGGGATGCTGAAACTAATGGAAAAGGCGGTGTCGGCTTTCAGCGCGATGCTGCCCAAGGAAAGGATGGAACGGGACAAGGTGGGCATCGTAGGGGAAATCTACCTCAAATACCATCCTTTCGCCAACAAGTTCACCGTTGACTGGCTGATTGAACGGAATTTCGAGGTTCTGCCGCCCACCCTGCTCTCGTTCTTCATCCAGAGTTTTGTCAATACGCAGACCAAACGGGAAAACGAGACGGACAAGATTTCCGTTCCCAAGCCTTTACTGGATTTCGGCTATTCGTTGGTCAAAGGACGAATCCGGGATTTCGACAAGGTGATGAGCCGCTTCCCGTATTTCCGTCCCACCGAGGATGTGTTCGAGCTGGCAGCGGACGTGAAGGAAATCCTGCCTCTGGTGGTGCAGTTCGGCGAAGGCTGGCTGCTACCGGCCGAAATCGTGGCTTATGCCAAGCAGGGCGTGAAGGCGGTCATCTCGCTCCAGCCTTTCGGCTGCATTGCCAACCACATCATCTCCAAAGGTCTGGAAAACAAGATTAAACAGAAGTATCCGGGCATCAATATACTCTCCCTCGACTTCGATTCCGGGGTCAGCGAGGTGAATATCGTGAACCGTTTGCGATTGCTCCTCGAAGCATAAAAGAAACAGCTGGCCAAGATTTTTCTCGACCAGCTGTCCAACCATTTTTCCCTTGAACCCAAATCGGTCATTAGACTTCGGGGTGATTGCCCGCCTGTGTCATGCAGCATGCTTCTCGCCTAGCCGAAGGCGTAGCGGGTACGTCGAGGCGTAGCGAGAAACAGGTTGCGGACAGAAGCGGGCAATCTCCCCAAAGTCTAATTCTCCCAATCAGAAACGGACACGGCGTGTCTGATGACCGATTTGGGTTAAACGAATCTATCTGATGACAGCGCCTGCAAACGCAGCTGCCGCCAGAAATCCGTTCACTTTAGTTTGGAGGCAAAGCGAACTCCGTACTCAAACGCCCCCTGCAACTCCGCCTCACTCGGCTTGAACTTGACAAAGTAGGTATCGCCCACGAAATCAAGCTTGGAAGCCTTGATATTGGCCTCGATTACTTCCTTGGCCTCGCCGCTCCAGCCGTAGGAACCGAAGCCGCCGGCCAGCTTGCCCCGGTCGCGCAAAGGCGAAAGGGCGGCAAAGCAGTTGTACAACGGAGGCAAAGCGTTCTGGTTGATAGTCGGCGAACCGAAGATGAGACCCGAAGCCTTTTCGGCATGCGCCCCGATTTCGCCCACTCCCAGTTTTTCCACATCGCACAAATCCACTTGCAGGCCTTCGCTCCGGATGCCTTCGGCAATCTTTTCCGCCAAAGCCTTGGTGTAACCGTAAGCCGATACATAAGCCACCAAAACCATGTCCTTCTGCGGCAACTTGACAAATTCCTCGCACATGGCCTTGGAATGTGCCACGCATTCCTTCCAATGCGAACGTAAGACAGGACCGTGTCCCGGGCAAATCATCTTGATTTCCATAGCTTCCACCTTCTCGATCGCCCGCAGGAAGAAACGGCTGAAAGGCCGCAGGATCGCCGCGAAATAATAGTCGAACGCATCGCGGTAATCGCCCACCTCGTCATCGAAGATTTTCTTGCTCGGGCTGGCGAAATGCGCACCGAAAGAATCGCAGGTAAACAGAACCTTGTCTTCCGGCACATAGGTATAAATGCTGTCCGGCCAATGCAGGTTGCTGGCCCCGATGAACTGCAAAGTCTTGCCTCCCAGATCCAAACTGTCGCCTTCGCGCACCGCCTGGCAAGGAAATTCTTCGTTGGTGATATCTTTCAGATACTTCAAAGCCGCCGCGCTGGCAATGACCTTAGCCTTGGGACAAAGCGTGAGCAGTCTGGCCAAAGAGCCGGAGTGGTCGGGCTCGGTATGGTCCAGCACAATATAGTCGATTTGCGCCGGATCCACCACCGATTTCACTTTCTCGATGTACTCGTCAAAGAACGTGGCCTTGGCTGTCTCAATCAAGGCGGTCTTTTCCGTCCCTCTTACTACATACGAGTTATACGTAGTACCATATTTTGTTTCCATGACCACATCGAATGTCACGATGCCGAAGTCAAGGATGCCGACCCAGTCGATGCCAGGTACCAAGTTGATTACCTCACTGTTTTTCATCTCACAAAAATTTTAATATTCACGTCTTATTTTTCCACAGGATTTCCCGCAGAATCCACCTCTTCACCCCATTCTGGATGAAATTCATATAACAATGTAGGAGGATCTGATGGAAACATCTGATTCTTGAAAATTTGAATCAATCTGAATTTCTCTGGATAATAGGTCTGAATCAAAGGGAAAAGAGTCACATAGGCATGGCGGAACCAGTGATCGATAATGACATGAGTGGCTTTATTGCCAACCAACGATTGATAAACCACTTCCGGCTCGCCATACTGAGGAAAATTTCCTCCTTTCCTATTACCGGAATACATGAAATACAACTCAGGCTTCCGGCAAATCACCCTAGCCGAATCCGGCAAATTAGCACCACACCATTGCATTGCCGAAACAAATTCCACAAACGCGTTACCCGCCGTGCCTACGGTCCATTCTTTGTCTTTGGCCATCATTTTAGGACGTTCCAAAGCCTTGGCATAGGCAGGCATGGCAAATAACAAAGCCAAGGCAACGATTCCCGTAGAAACAATGCTCGCCGGCCATTTTATCTTCAAGCGACTCAATATCCAAACCAAGCCTGTTCTGATACCATGATAAAACAGAAAAATCAACAGCGGAATCAACGCAATGAAATAACGAAGACCACTATATTGTTCTGGCCATACCAACAAAACCGCTACCGTAGCACCTAAATAAAGGAACATCAGTAATCCGCCTTTTCGCAAACCCAACAACCCCAACACAAAGCAAAAAGCTAATGCATATCCTCTGAAAGTCCCTCCCTGTTCGCCCGTCCGATAATCCTTGGCAAAAACAGCCGTCGGGAAATAATCATTCAAATAAGCATTGTAATTGTTTCCTATCCGCTCCGCCCAATCCGACCACGTGGACATGACCTGCCCCCCCGGTTTCTTCTTGAAATCCGCTATATAATCGCTTTGAACTTTCCCTATATTCTCATTTCTGACATTCCAACAATGGCGAGTTACCAGAAAGGATATAGCCAAAACGGAAAAAAATATCCCGTAACGGCACAAATCTTTGAGCGAAACCGATTTTTTCTTTAAATAAGAAACTATCTTCTGTACCAACAATATGCCCGCATAAACAATCAACGCCAGAATGAAAGACATTCCCATGGTCCTCACAAAATAGATATAATTCATCAGGACTACCAGCAACACAAAGAATACTGTATCCCGGATTCCTGCCTTAGTGAAGATTTTTTCAACCTTCATGGATATTGCCAAATAAAGCGCGGATACGGTACAGAATAAAAATAATATCTCGCTCATCATGATAGTTGCATACCGGAGAATTTCCGGATGTACCGATGTGAACAAGCATGACAGAAAAGCTATCGGCACATCCCCGGACATTTTCTTCAAAAGGAAAAACAGCAACAAGATAGCCGCATACAACAAAACGCCATTAGCAATCTTCACTGCCTGCACGCTATCTGGAACTATTTTCATCAATCCTGCCACAAAAAGAGGATACCCTGGAGGAAAATGGGAATGAGGCCGCTCCTCAAACCACATGATATCCGTAAAACCTTTTCCGTCTGACAAAGCCTTGCCCAACGAATAATAATAGATATTATCGCCGTTCAAGTCCAGTTTCGTATCATATATTTGGCTGTAGGTCACCCAATAGCAGACAGTTAATATTGCCAACAAGGCATAAGTGGCCCACTTTTTGCCTAAAATACGGCCCCAACGGCTTTCATCCTCTTGTACGAACCATTTCATATAATCAGGATTTAATTTTTAAAACGATACCGCAACAAGGTCCAAATTGCTTCAACCCCGTCCATCCATTTAATTTTCTTCCCTTCCTCTATGCTGCGTGGATAATACCGGATAGGTATTTCCTTGATTTTGTACCCTCTCTTGGCTACTTTCGCCGTCACCTCCGGACAAAACTCAAATCCCTCGCACTTCAAATCCAACGAATTAATCAAATCCGTCTTCAACATCTTATAACAGGTAGGTTCATCTGTCAATCTCTGGAAAAACAACAAATTGGTCACCAACGTAACCAAACGCCCTCCCCAATAAAACCGCTGATAGGAGTGCTTGTTTTCCTTTTTCATGAAACGGGAACCATACAAAACATCCAGATTCTCCTGCAACAGATATTTGAACATAAGAACAATATCTTCTGGATCATATTCCAAATCCGCATCTTGAATGACAACATAATCGCCTGTGACATATTGCAATCCCATCCTGATTGCCGCTCCTTTGCCGGAATTCTTCGGCATCGGAACAACCTTCCCATCAGACTTTACAAAAGCTTCAATTGCCGTACGAGCAATTTCCAAAGTATCGTCTTTCGAACCATCGTCAACAATAATCATTTGATAATCAATACCCGAATTCTCCAATGCTTCTGCCACTCTGCGCACCACCTGCTCAATGGTTTTCCCCTCATTATAAGCAGGCATCACCACCGACAACGTATGTTTTTCCATTTCTGCTGGGAATTCTCTCCGGTTTTCCATTTCAATCCTCTATTTTTAACAATATCAAATATTTACACAAAACCATATTCATCTAGCCCATTTCGTCTTCTACAAGCATGAAGGCCAACACACAGAGGGATACATTTGCTTCCTCTGCGGAAGCGCATAGCAAAATTACACAGCTCCGGTAACAAACCGGACTCAAGCAAAAAGGAAGCCAGCATCCGAGCCATCAGGAAGGCCGACTTCCGATTATTCTACAAAAGTAATATAAAGTGCCCAAATGCAAAGTCCCTTTATCAAGAAGCTGTTTAAATTTATTTGTTTAGGCCATCGGGAGGGGATTTCGAGGGATGGCGCGGCGTTTTTCAAAGAAGGATAGCCAAGCTATCTGACGTGAAAAACGCAAGCCAGACCCGAAATAGCCCCCGAGGGCAAACAAAATCCTGGAACCCTCCCTGAAAATTCAACCTTTTCAGGATTGCAAGAAATTTTAAACAGCTTCTAAAACAAGCTCAGCTGCTCGTTCGGGTCGGCATCCTCGTTCTCTGGAAGCACGTCCGGTTCTTCGCCCTTGGCAATCTTCTCCTCCACCTCCTTGTCGTGCTGCAAAGCCTCGTAATCCGGGTCGGGCTGCTCCGGGTCGACAAATTCCACTCGTTTGACATAGTAGTTGGAAAGCCGCTTCCCTTTGGCTTTGAACCCTTTGACCCCGATAAAACCCGTCACGTCCACTTCCTGGTCCTCGTACTCCTTCTTGTTGGCCTTGGAATCGAAAACAATGCGCAAACGAGGATAGAAATCCATGTTCAGATTCATCAGCTCGCCGTTTTCCTCCTCAATGAAAGACTGCCGTTTCTCGCTCTCCTCTATCTGGAAACGCTTGATATACCATAGCTTGGTATTCTTGTCCCGATAGACCGCCGTCAAGATCCGTTCCGGGTAATGCTTGGCCAGGCGGAACATATCTTCCTCGAAATGCGTTCCCAAATCGTAGGAAACCAACTTGTAAGCCCCGGCATCCATCAAGGTCAGAATCTTATCGTCGCCCTTGAACTCGCCCAGATACTGGCCCCTCCCGTCCACATTGAGCCGCTTGATGGTGTCGTCGTACCAGATTTTCCTCGCGCCCAAGGTGGAAACGCCGGCATCCTTCAGCTCTATGCGCTTGACCGCATTGCGCGAGAGAATGTTGCCCATGCTGGAACGGCCTTTGACAGCCAAGGTCTTGAAATCGAAATCGAAATAAAGCTTTTTCAATTTGGGCTTGAAACGCAGATGAACGCGGACCACCTCGGCTTCCCCGTTGGGATTCGCCGTGAAATAAAGCACTTGCGAACCTGGCGTGCCCTTGGTGAGGTCGTACTCCTTGTCCCGAGTAACTCCCCCCACGGCAAAACGCTTCACATAGGCGATGCCGTCCTTGCCGTCGCTATAGACCATATTGTAAATGGTACGCTCGTCGTTGCGCTTGAACACGCCCGCATAGATGACATCCTCGCCCACAAAGACCTTCTCGCCCACCTTGACCACCTTGAACATACCATTGCGGCGGAACACGATAATATCGTCTATATCCGAACACTCGCAGACATATTCGTCTTTCTTCAATCCTGTCCCCACAAAGCCTTCGGCACGGTTCACGTAGAGTTTCTCGTTGGTTGCCGCCACCATATTGGCCTGGATGTTCTCGAAATTGCGGATTTCAGTCCTGCGTTCCCTCCCTGCCCCGTATTTCTTCTTGATATTCTGGAAATAGGCAATCGTATAATCCACCAAATGTTCCAGATTGCAGCGAACCGCTTCCATTTCCTTCTCCACCGCCTGTATCTTCTCGTCGGCTTTCTTGATATCGAACTTGGAAATCTTGCGGACCGGCTTTTCGACCAGCTTCAGCACGTCCTCCTTGCTCACTTTCCGCCCAAGACGTTCCTCGAAAGGCTTGAAAGCCTCTTCCATCGCCTTGATCTGCTCTTCCCAACGCCGGGTATCCTTTTCCATCAAACGGTAAATCCGTTCCTCGAAAAAAATCTTCTCCAACGAAGTCCAATACCATTCCTCTTGCAGCTCGCCCATCCGCACATCCAGTTCCGCATGCAGCAGATTCATCGTATTCCGGGTGGAAATCCTAAGCATTTCCGTAACACCCAAGAACTTGGGCTTCTGGGCATCGATCACGCAGGCATTGGGGGAAATGGACACCTCGCAATCGGTAAAAGCGTACAAGGCATCCAATGTGGTATCGGGCGATACACCGGGCTGCAAATAGACCAGGATATCGGCCTTCTCCGCGGTGTTATCCTCTACTTTCCTAATCTTTATCTTCCCTTTCTCGCTGGCTTTCAAGATGCTTTCAATGACCGATGCCGTCGTGGTCCCGTAAGGGATCTCCACTATCTCAAGGGTCTTCTTGTCCAATTGCTGGATTCTGGCCCTGACACGGACTTTGCCGCCACGCAAACCATCGTTGTAATTGGCCACGTCGATGCTGCCCCCTGTCGGGAAATCGGGATAAAGCTCGAAATCCTCGCCCTTGAGCACTTTGACCGAAGCATCGATCAGTTCATTGAAATTATGCGGCAGAATCTTGCATGCCAGACCGACCGCAATCCCTTCCACCCCCTGCGACAGCAGCAGCGGGAACTTGACAGGCAAAGATACCGGCTCCTGGTTCCTCCCATCATAAGATGGCTTCCAGGCCGTGATCTTGGGGTTGAAAACGACCTCCAGCGCAAAGGCCGACAGCCGGGCTTCGATGTAACGAGGGGCTGCCGCTGGGTCTCCGGTCAGGATATTGCCCCAGTTCCCTTGGCAGTCAACCAGCAGGTCTTTCTGACCGAGCTGCACCAAGGCATCGCCGATCGAAGCATCTCCGTGGGGATGGTACTTCATCGTATTGCCCACGATATTGGCTACCTTGTTATAGCGACCGTCTTCCAGTTCCTTCATGGAATGCAGGATCCGCCGCTGCACCGGCTTCAGGCCGTCCGAAAGTTCCGGCACGGCGCGGGCCAGAATCACATAGGAAGCATAATCCAGATACCAATTCTTGAACAAGCCCGGAATCGGAATGACACGTCCGGCTTCATTTTCGTCTCTTATTTCCATTTCCTATCAGGCAATCAATGCAATGAAGTCTTCCGCAAGGCTATTGTCTCGGCCAATGCGAAAACCAACGCGAAGATAAGGAAAACTTTCCACAACTCCTTGCCACGTTCTATCCTCGCCAGGCTTTCCCCCATATCCGCCTTGTCCGGCCGCAAAAGATAGGTCCGGGCATCACCGTAACGTTCTATCCAGCTTTGCAATTCTTCGGCCGACCAGCAGTCCTTGCTCGATTCGGCCCGGCTGTAGTTGAACGAAAGCGGCCAGAGGCAATCGTATTCTTGCGGAACCTTGCTTGAACCCGCAGGTTCTCCGGCCAAACCATAATTCCCAGCCTGACGGACCTCGTCCTGAAACAATAAAACTGCCTCAATCCCCCGACGACGGATTTCAGGCATGAAATCAACAGTCCCGTTCAAAGAATAAATGTGATACAATAAGTCCGGTTCTTTAAACAAGGCCGAAGGCAAATAAAAGGTATTCCGGTTCGCTATCGTATAATACAAAGGCATCTCTCCTCCTTGCAACAAAGCCATATTGAGCAAAGACACCACAAATGTATAATGATTCGCAAAATCGCTGTAATCCAAAGACAAAGGTGCAGCAAGCAAATATAACCACCCATTGCCTACCGGATAAGCCCTCAAAAAATCCTGCCTTTTCCTGCTGTCCCCATTCCCTGCCTGAGGCAAATCAAAACTCATCAAGCTTACATAAGCACCCTTGGGGGAAAAAGGCAACCCGTATGCCGCTTTCACATAGGGAAAAGCTTCATTCATCCGTATCTCATTTTCCTCGCCTTGCCCTGCATTTGCTAAAGCCAATGAAAAAAGCGGATGATCCCGATTTATCCAGCGCAAACGATCCTCTATGCTATGGAACGGATGTAGTCCGTCACCGAGCATATCAGATAAAAAAGATTTCGAAACTCCTTCTGCCGCACTTGTCCGTCCAACGGCATTGCCAGGCTCATCTGCCAAAGCCAAACCAGATGGGGCTGCGGGGATTAGAAGCAAGTTTCCTCCTTTACGCACAAATGATTCCAAAGCCGACTCCAAGGCCGTCGGCATCGATTCCAAACCTTCCACTATTACTAAACGGGCTTTCTCCAAGCAACCATAATCCAATTGCGCTATATCGAAAGATTGGTACAAAAATGAGGAATCCTCCTGAAACACCTTGGCTATTGAAGACGAAGCAGTCCCGGCCCACAAATGCAGCACAATCAGTCTTTCTTCCAGATTTAAACTAAAAAATAATCGATTATCGAATTCCACAGGATAATCCGCCACTTCCACATAAGCAGTATGGAACCCAGGAGCCTCCAACCGAAACGGAATCTTAGTCTCGACACGCTCCTCCGGCTTGAAATCAATGGGATATGCTCCTATTTGCCTACCGTCTACAAACAAACGCAAAGGCATCTGAATCTGTTCCTTATCCGAATGGTTCGATAGAAAGACCCGCAAACCTATTTCTCTGCCCGGCTGCAAGACCGGACTCTCCAATGCTATAGAATCCAAACTCACATTGGATTGGTAACGGCCCTCAATAGGAATAAAAACCTGCGACACCAAACTATCTTTCCTCTTCTGCAAAGGAAAATCCCATGTACTTTTCTGAAAATCAGAAATATAATAAAAAAAACAAGAAGAACTCGGAATGGAAGCCGCATCAAACAAGGCATGCTGACGGGCCTCTATTTCTTCAAAGCCAGGAGAAAAGGGACTAAGTCCGATACCTGCTATTTTCCTGATAAGCTCAGCCGGTTGATAAAACTGTTGCTGCCAACCCGAAAAATCATTGGTCAACAATTGTACTGAAGCATCAGAATGCATAGACTCAAGAAGGGAACAGGCATAAGTCTTAGCCTGATTTACCCTGGAAAAATCCTCGGCCGGTGCTTGCATAGAGAATGAATTGTCCAAATAAATGGAAAACACCGCCTTATATTCATTCCCATGCTCAGATTCATCCTGGGGTACATAAGGCTGTGCAAAAGCTAAAACAATACAAACGATGGTCAGTATTCGGCAAGCCAACACAAAATACTCTCTCAACTTGGCACGTTTCCTTTGCTCTTGCTGTATTTGCCTAAGCAGACGCACATTGGAAAAATATTCCCGCTTGTATCTCCTCAATTTGAACAAATGGACAATAAGCGGTACCAATATTGCCAACAGAAAAAACAAATATTGAGGATGAACAAAACGCATAAGCACATCATTTTCTTGCCACCATGCCATCAACAGCATGACAGTCTTTTACAAAAACAGGCACACTCTGGCAAAATCCAAACTTTCCACACTGTTGCATTGCCTGTCAAATACCACATTCCGAAGAAGACTATACCCTGCTACACCGGTTCAACAGGTACATATCGGCCAGAACCAATGCAGTCATAGATTCCACTATCGAAACAGCACGAGGCACGCAACATACATCGTGGCGACCCGCCATACTTGCTTCCTGCAACCGCCCATCATCTGTCAAATACATCTGAGAACGGGATATCGTAGGGATCGGTTTGAACGCTACCCGAAAAAGCACATCTTCTCCGGTTGAAATTCCGCCTCGGATTCCACCGCTCATATTATTTGCAGTTGTGCCATCAGGCAACCATGTATCATCATGTTCACTGCCACGCATGCCTGCTGCCGCAAAACCTTGCCCTACTTCAAACGCACGAGCCGCGTTAATACCCAGCATAGCCATTGCCAAACGGGCTGTCAACTTGTCATAGACCGGTTCTCCCAAGCCTTTAGGCATTCCAGCAACCCGGCATTCCACCACACCTCCTATGGAGTCGCCTGACAAACGAACCTCCTGCATATGGCTCAACATAGCCTCATCGGTATCCGGATCCGGACACCGGCTTTGATAAGAATAAACATGGTCGGCATCTATCTGAGCAAAGCTCTTTTCCAATCTTACAGAACCAATTTGGCATGCATAGGCATAAATCCGGATTCCCATAGGAAACAGCAATTGCCGGGCCAATGCCCCTCCCACAACCCGTGCAACTGTTTCCCTCGCCGAAGCCCTGCCTCCTCCCCTATAATCCCGAATACCATATTTGGCCAACCAAGTATCATCGGCATGCCCCGGACGGAAAGCATGTTCCAACACGGCATAGTCCTCCAAACGGGCATCCCGGTTGCGGATAAGGAAGGCTATCGGTGTTCCGAGGCTTTTCCCTTGCCAAATTCCGGAAAGGAATTCCACCTGGTCGGTCTCCCGGCGACCGCTTCCAATCGCGGCTTGAGAAGGATTCCTATAATCCAAGGCTTGCTGGACTTGCTGCAAATCCAAATCAAGCCCGGCCGGAAAGCCATCCAAAACCCCGCCTATGGCCGGTCCATGGGATTCGCCGAAACTGATCAGGCGCAATGTTCTTCCAAATGTATTCATCCAAAGAATCGACTAAAAGCGATTCCTGCAAACCATGCCTGAAATTTGTATTCCATAGAAATCGCCTAAATACAAAAAAAGCATCCCTGACAAGAGGATGCTTATTTTATTCACACGGACCTTACGGCCCACATGTCAACACCTAAAACTAGGCTTGCAATTTGTTCACCTGAAGCATTACTTCAGATTTCAAGTTGCTGGCCTTGTTTCTGTGTATAATATGACGCTTGGCCAATTTGTCAATCATTGAAACCATCGCGCTCATCTTGCTGGCAGCTTCTTCTTTGCTTGTAATAGCACGGAAGTCGCGAAGCGCGTTACGCATGGTTTTAGCGTAGTAACGGTTGTGTTCGTATTTTCTAGCCGAAGAACGGATACGCTTCTTAGCTGATTTGTGGTTTGCCATTTCTAAAGTTCAATTTTTTTAGTAGCCCGTAGGGGATTCGAACCCCTGATTTCAAGGATGAAAACCTTGCGTCCTAGGCCAACTAGACGAACGGGCCAGCGGTACATTTCCTTTTGTTTTCGCTCGTCGTTCCCGGCGAACGAGGGTGCAAAGATACACCCGTTTTTGACATTTGCAAAACTTTTTGAGAAAAAATTTTGAAAAATTTTACATAAAATTATTAAAACATTCATTTACAAATAATTAAAACATAACCTTGTTTAAACTTTTTCCCCGCAGCAATGCATCCGTCTTTATTGGAAGAAAAAGCAAGGCCGTAAATCATAAAGCAGCCACCCCTGACCCGAGCAAAACCGACTTTCTGGGATGAGATGAAAAGCGGAAAATGAAAAAGAGGCAGGAGCGTACTTTGTTGCTGCCCCGCAGCGAGAGCAGGCTGCGCCTCAGCATAGCCAAAGCAAGCTTTGCCTCTGCATTCGGCTTGCACTGCCTGACCGCCTCCGACGAATTTTCCAAGGTCGTAGATTGCCCTGAAAATCGGTTTTACTTATTAGCGGCAAAAGCCAGGATAATCCCCAGCACCACCCCCAAAAACGCCGCGAACAAAACCTGGTATTCTCCTGGTAACATGAAAGTGACAGTATGCGCGGGAACCCAGAAGAAAGGTATGGTTTTCTTGAATACAAAATTCCACTGTACCCGCCAATTCATCCCGGCCATGATTTCCCCTACCTTAATTGGCGTACAAAAAGCCCTCAAACCGCCGCCACATTGCATGATATGCGTATCCGTAATTTTATGCAAGGTCATGAACACCGGTGCAAAAGCCGTATTCTGCAAAAGCGAGATAAAAAAAGCCCCGAGGAACTTGTTCCAGCTGAGAGGTTGGCTCATGGCTCCAGCAATCGCACCGTCCGCATTAAAGATATAATCGGCCAGCAATGGCGCCCCTGTTCCGAAAATCCGCATTGCCATCACAATCCATGCACCAAGAAAGAACCAAACCACCATCCGAGGGAAAACCCCGAATCCTTTCAATCCATACCCTCCAGTCCGAATCCTCAAAGCAATCACTTCACCTATCGTGGACAAAATAGCGAATTTGAGCCCGCCCACCAATATAGCATGCTTGATATTGCATTCATGGTAAGCCTCATACAAGGAAGGAGAAAGAAAAAAAGGTAAAAACAAAACCACAATAACCAACAGCAATACTAAATCCCGACCAATCAACTTCATTGTCCTTAATCTTTATTGTATTTTATAACCAACTAATTACGAAAGAAGCCATTCGCAAGCGAATAATAGAGACAAAAAGGCACGCAACACAATGCACTGAAATCCATTTTCTATTTCATCCAACGCTAACCCGGCTGCAATATTCGCCAAATTTCCCGATATCTGCAAATCCAGACAGACATGAAAGAGAAATTTGACGTATCTTTGTTTTTTGAAGTTACGAAAAGAGTGTAATTTATTGGAAATGAGCGTAGGTTAGATGCTCATGATAGTAATAGGTTACGATTTAGTTAGTTATCTGCTGCATTATTCCTCTGCGCGTTGCGTAACCTTCAAAGAACTCTTCATATGCAAAAGTAACAATAAAACGGGAGATTTTGATATGAATCTCCCTGATTTTTTCTATCTCATACAAATTTTTCCGTAAAAGCGGCTTTATTCGTCGGCACACCATCGCCCAAAAGGATTTTGAACGAACGTGTGCCGACTACTGCATAAGCGGAGAAAAGGGCTTTGCCTCACGCCTAAGCAACAGTTTAGACTGATGAGGCAAAGCCCATTTCTTTTGTGCTTATGCCAAAGAGGTGTTTTTACGGCTTTTCAGATAATTTTTCTTTTTCGCTGTTCCTTTGAGCCGGAAGCGGAAAGCCGTGTATGACCGCTTGCCCATAAATGGAACAAGCCGTCACCCACAGCAGGCAAACCGGGAAGAATGATTTTATCTGCCCGCCCCGACACGTCCGGCCGGACAGATAAAACCATACTTCCTTGCAGGTGGTTTGCCCGGTTTCACGCTACCGGCTATGTCTTTTTTTTGTTGGGGACTTCCTTTTTTCACGGATTTCTCTTTTGAAGTTTCCTGTATAATCTGTCTCTACTTCCGTTTACCTCCATTTTCGCGCCTTTCAGTAAGCCGCATCAGGCAGTCATTTCCGTTCTGGGCGCAAAGGTAACTCCGGGATTTGACGGGAAAGCAAGGTCAAGCCTCCTGTTTTCGGGAAAAATCTCCAGCCCTGCGGGTAGTATTTTTCCCGAAAAACCTTGCATTCCCTAATCCCTACCTTTTTAAGCACCCGAAACGAAAACGACCGATGCGACAGAAAGACGCATAAAAAAAATGTCGGATAAACGAGAGGCAGATAAGATAGTTTGAAACTCAACTCCCTCAGCTCTTGAATCCGCATAAAAAATAAAAATCAAAAACAGAACAGATATGGGAACAACAATGGCAACAAAATTCGTGGCTTGGGAAGTGCCGACATTGGAAGCACTGAAAGGCAGTAAGGTTTACATCCTTCGTGAAAAACTGAACAACGGAGGACAGATGAACCGAGAGGAAAAAGATTGGCTCACCGAAAAGGTGAATAGCAACACCTATTTCAAGAGCGCAGTCCCCCTGCAAGGCTGGAGGTTTGACTTCTCCGATGTACTCCGCACGTTTCTCGTGTGCCAATACGGACGTTGGACGGAATACAAGGCAACGGACAAGACCGGACTTCGCAGATACCTATACGGCAGGATAGACAACATTGTAGAACTTGAAAAATAGCGAGGATATGACAGCAACGGCAGACTTCAGACAAGTGGCGCAATACATAGGGCTTGCGATATGCGCCCTAATCATGCGCACCGCCCTTTGGGTGTTCGGCATCCTTTGGGGCATCGTCAGAGAGATAGTAAACGGAGTGTTCCGAGTGGCGATAGGCATAATCGTGGCTATCCTTTCCGCAATCGCCTTCTTCGGCTTCATCCTTTGGTTATTCACCCTTTAATCTTACCGATAACGATATGAAAACGACAGACCATTTCAAGAGAACGATACAGATGTATTTGGAGCAACGTGCAGCGGAAGATGCGCTCTTTGCCAAGAAATACCGTAACCCTGCCAAGAACATAGACGATTGCGTGACCTACATTCTGAACTATGTGCAGAAAAGCGGTTGCAACGGCTTCACGGACGGGGAGATATACGGACAAGCCGTACATTACTATGACGAGAACGAGATAGAGGTGGGCAAGCCTATCCAATGCCAAGTAGCCGTGAACCATGTGGTGGAACTCACCGCAGAGGAAAAGGCGGAAGCACGTCAGAACGCTATCCGACAATACCAAGACGAGGAACTCCGCAAGTTGCAGAACCGCAACAAGCCGAGAACCGCCACCAAAGCGACCATCCAAGAAATACAACAACCCTCATTATTTGATTTAGGCTTATGAAACCGAGAACACACATACAGCAGGAAGTCGCACATCTGAGCAAGCGACTACCGAGATTGACCGCCACGCAAAAGGCATACGCTTTCCGTCATTGCTTCAAGCACTACGCAATCAAGAGAGCGGACGGCACGAACATCTGTACCGAGTGCGGACATTCGTGGAAGAGCGACCACGACCTTGCAGACACCCTTTGCGGATGTATCTGCCCCCATTGCGGTATGCAGTTGGAAGCGTTGCGCACCCGAAAGAGCGTTTTCAGCGAGAATGAATACTTCTCCATTGTCACCACCAGCAAGCAGTATCAAGTGATACGCTTCTTCTTCGTCAAGTCCCGATACAAGGCAGGGCAAGCAGCCGAGTATTCCATTTATGAAGTGGTGCAGAGGTGGATTTCGCCCAAAGGCACAACCACCACCGTTGCCCGACTTCGTGGTATGTCAATGTTGTATTACGACCAATGGGCGGAATACAGCGACATGGAGGTGCGCAAGAACAACGGACTTCACGCATACGATATAGCACCTGTGTGTACCTATCCCCGACAGCGTTTCATCCCCGAACTGAAACGCAACGGTTTCAACGGGGACTATCACAACACACTGCCGTATGACCTTTTCACGGCTATCCTTTCCGACAGCCAAGCCGAAACACTCTTGAAGGCAGGGCAATACGCCATGTTGAGCCACTATATTCGCAGTTCCTTTGACATGGAGCAATATTGGGCATCCGTCAAGATTTGCATCCGCAATGGTTACACCATTTCAGACGGCTCCGTATGGTGCGACACCATAGACCTCCTGCGTCATTTTGGCAAGGACACGAACAGCCCGAAATACGTCTGCCCTGCCGACCTCAAAGCGGAACACGACAAGTTGGTGGCAAAGCGCAACCTGCAAAGGGAGCGTGAGCGGACGGAACAGCAACGGCAAAAGGCGATTGAGGACGAGAAGAACTATCTGAAAGACAAAGGAATGTTCTTCGGGCTTGTATTTTCCGACAACCTTATTCTTGTCAAAGTCATTGAAAGCGTGGAGGAAATGATTGAGGAAGGACGGCTGATGCACCATTGCGTGGGCGGTTATCACAACAAGGCAAACTCTCTCATCCTATCCGCCACCATTGAAGGCAAACGGATTGAAACGATAGAAGTCAGTTTGAAAACGCTGAAAGTGGTACAGAGCAGAGGGGTATGCAATTCCAATACCGAGTACCACGACCGCATCATCCGACTTGTGGAGGACAATGCCGGACTTATCCGTCAGCGTATGAACGCAGCATAATATCAACTTATAATACATAACAGCATGGAAGTAAGAATTGAAAGTATGATTTGTTTGTGGGACGATAAAATCCCCTCGATGTTCCTTGAATTTATAAACCTCCTCACTCTTTGTCAGAGTGAGGAGCAGTTAAGAGCAAGCGTAAAAGACTTTTCCGAGAAGCACGAACTTGACAAGTTCTTTCTTTACGGCTTCGGCTCACACCATTTCTACCTGCACCAACGCTACACAAGCAATCCCGATATGGTGATGCAGAACAGAGTGTTGTCAGTACATTTCTAACCATCTAAAAAACAACGATTATGAGTACACGAATGACAATCAACGGAGTAAGTACCTGCACGGAAGCAGGTACGGAGAAATACGAGAAATTTCAAATGGGTATTGGCAGACGCAGGCGAACACTTGTGCAATACGATTACCGCCACACGGACGGAGAGTTGTTCTCTTGTGTCAAACCCACGTTGGACGAGTGCCGAACCGCACGGGACAAGTGGCTGACGGCAAAGGAAGGAAAGGAGGGCAAGCGATGAACGTGGCAGGCTACCAAACACTGATCGTCAGATTCAGCGAGCCTATCAAGGCATTGGACGGCATCTTTGACGATGCGGAAGCGTGGGGAGTTGATACCCTGAAGGGGTGGATAGACAGCTATGAAAGCAGCCGTTTCACCGCCATTGACAGCCATACGGCAGTCATAACGAGCGAGTACAACATGGAGTGTCTGAGAAAGTGGCTGGAAAGATGCACACCCATAGCTGAGAAAACAGAATTTTGAACGGTGTGGCGGTGTCCGCACCGCCACACCATAACACTTAAAAACAACGAATATGATAGCAAAGACAATTATGGAGCAGATAGGTGGCAGACGCTTTGCCGCCATGACGGGAAGCAAAGACTTCATAGACATGGGTAACGGTTTACGCATGAGCCTTGCGAGGAACAAGACGAGTGCCAACCGACTTGACATCATCTATGACGGAGGAGCAGACCTCTACAATATGCGTTTCTACCGCAGGACGTTCAGCAAAAAGACATTCGAGTGCAAGACGAAGGACATCGAAACGCACGAGGGGATATATTGCGATATGCTGGAGGAAATGTTCACGATGGTGACGGGGCTTTACACCCGTTTTTGAGAGGTGGGCGGCGAAAGCCGCCTACTTTCTTTCAGTGAGCATGATGGCGGACAAAGAAAGTAGCAAAGAAACCTCTGTTCTAATCTACGATGTTATTGCCTAATTTCTGACATATAAATTCGTTTGTATTCACTACCTTCTATTGGCTCTATATCGGTTATTTCAAATGAAGTTCCTCTCAAAAAATTGACTTGCGTTTCCTGACCATGATTATAAATCATGTATAGACAATGTGCTTGCGTTTCATTTTCAGGAAGAGTTTTTATAACGTAAACATCACTTCTGTTTTGTTTCCAATCTTCGGTTGTTGTCGTAAGGCTATGGGAAGGTTGGTATATATCACCTACTTCAAAATTTGTTTTATCTCCAGTTTTAGTAAAACGATATAATATATTTCCGTTAAACTTAGGTGCTTTGTTTATTATACTGTTTAGTATAATTTGCATTTCGTGAACAATATCAGGCACTTCTCCATAATAATTGTCATCTCTAAATGCATACGATATATTACCAAGAAAACAGGTTAATATCATTTTTTCCACATCGGTTAGTCCATAGCGATTTTCCTTGTCAATGTTGTTGTGCTGAAAACTCTGAAAAGGTTTTTTACCCAAGAAACTCAAAGGGTCATATGAAAAGCCAAATTCTTCAAGTTCCTCATTCCAAACTAATTCCGGCTCAGCTTGTGAGGATGCTAAATACTTTTCTTCTTCCGATAAGAAATATTGAATATCTTTCATTTTATCTCTAAATTACTAATGACAAAGGTAATTGTTTTATTTGAAACAATGGCATTTAAGTTCTTAGAATAACCAGAACTTAAATGCCATTGAAATCTATTACGGGATATACAGTAGCGCAAACTCCGCCTTCCTCCGTTTGAGTAGCATGGCATGGCGTTTTCCCTTGTAGTTGCAGAAAGCGATATACTCCCGATAGATGTTCCTATCTCCTGCCTCCAGCTTTCGGATCAGCGTGCTTTTGGGTATCTTCCCGCTTCCCAACAGACGGTACGGACCGACATTGTAGGCGAGCGTGGCAAGGAGCAGACTATCTTTCCCGAACTGCCGGAACATTGCGCAGAACTTCCGTAGGTCTTTCCGCAGAAGCGCGTCCGCCTGCCGCTTCGTCATGGTGCGTGCAGAATACCTTTCACCCGGTAACAACTTATGCCCATATCCCACATACGGGTAATGTTTTTCCGAGTGCCAGCCTTCAAAATACTTCGTGCATCGCACCGCCCTCTCAAATGGCAGCAACCGATAGATAGCCGCCTGTCCGTCCGTTCCCTCATGGCGGCTGTCCCGTGCGGACACGGAACAGACCGCCAGAAGCGAACAAAGGATAGCTATGAATACACGCATCATCGTGTAAGGGGCTTGAAGTTTCCGATGGGGACAACAGAGATAACCCCGTCCTCCTTAACGTTTCGGTTGTTGAAATCAAACTCCAGCTCATATGAATTGCCGAAATTGTCCTCTACCACTACAATGAAGTTGTGCGCTTCCTCGCCCTCCGCTGTGTAGTACAGCCGGAACTTCTCGTTTTCGAGCAGGTAGCGGTCGTTTGGCAGGAACGTGATGCCGTTGTCCATTTTCAACGTGCCTTCTCCCTCGAACTGGAAATACCGGATGGTATAGAGGGTGTTGGCGTAATCGCCCGTCTTTTTCAACTCACAGCGGATTTCAACCGTCTGTCCCTTCGTCACCTTGTTAGGCACGGGCATGATTTCCACCGTGAAGGGATAGGATTGCTGGATATCCATGTCATCGTCACACGACACGAGCGTGAGCGACACGGCAGCGAATAGGCAGAGTGCCAACGTCTTGAAGATTGATATTCTCTTGTTTTTGTTGTTCAGTATGTTCATTGTCATTTGATTTTTAAGTTATTGTTCTTTTTTGGTTGTCAGTTGCAGATACTCATTCAAGTCCTTGCAACCGTCATAGAGAGCGGAACGGTCATAGACACGTTCTCCATAATGTCCTTTCAGCGTTTTCAACGTGCGCTGTCCGGCTGCGTCATGGTCGAGATAACAGTCTATGCACCCGTAGCCGTCCAGATACCTCATTGCCTTTTCCACGTTGGCAACAGAGTTCAATACGAGGCAGTCTCCCTTTTCCAATTCGAGCGTGGCAGCAGAAAGAAAGTCCATGAAGCCTTCAAAAACGCTGCACACGTCAGCCGGAGAGCCTTCCACCTTGACCAGCGACACATCTTTCGGAGGCACGCATCCTTTGAAGAAACGGCTGCGGATTTCATATCCGCCTGCCACGTTCGGAAAACCGACTGCAAAATATCGTTTGCCACGCACACCGTAATTCAGTCGGCAGCAGTAGCGTGATGCGACAACGTAAGGAATGCCCCGTTCCGCCAGATAGTCTGTCAGTGGAGAACGAAGCAGAGGGACGGCTTCCACTCCCTCAAAGGCAGGTTCTGACTGCTTCGGAATGTAGGTCGGTTTGTCAAACTCTGCAATCTGCATATTAGAGGTTTCCGCTATAAACTTCACTTGTTCCATGAAGTCGCCACTTCCGAGAAACTCCCCGGCAAGCGTGAAGATGTCGCCACCTTTGCCCAGACCGAAGTCGTACCAGAGCTGTTTCGCCACGTTCACACGGAAAGAGGGCGTGCGCTCGCCCCTGTACGGGGCGATATACCACAGCTCGTTACCGCTCCTTCTGACAGGCTCATGCCCCAGCCGTGCGAGAAAAACCGCAATGGGCATTTGTCTGATGATGTCTATTTCCGTCCGTTCCATGTCCGTGTCAGTTGATGATGAACTTGATGCCGACCCCGAACTGCGTATGAAACTTCCTCGTGTCGCCACCCCACAGGCAACGCTCCCGGAGGTTGGCGAGCAGGGCGATACGGTCAGCCACGTAAAACTCCACATCGAGCGTCAGCGCACCGCCGTAGATGAAGGCGTCCCGGTCATGGAGCGTGGAGCCGTCATGCAGCACCTTTTCGCCCCAGTTCACCGATTCATATCCGGCAAGAGCCGAAGCACCTGCATAGACGAACACGATTTTACGGGCATCGGAAAGTATCTTGAAGTAGTATCCGCCCTCCGCCGTGAACTGCGCCACGGGTATCTTTCCGTCCTTGTAAGGGTTGTTCTTCAACAGATATTCGCCGCCGAACACCCATTTGTTCCCCTTTTTCGTGTAGGTGGAGAGAGCCGCCCCGAAACTGTACCCGCCGTCGTTGCCGCCGGGATTGAAGCGGTCCGCCATGTTCGCCCTGACCTCGATGCCCTGCATCTTCGGCAGGCATCGCTGGGCGTGCGCCTGCCCCGTGAACAGGGCAAGCGACGCGATGATTATTGCGATGTACTTTCTCATGGTCAGCGCACTTGAAGTTCGTTGATGGTATTGGCACGTACCAAGTCCTCGTTCTCAATCACGAAAGACTGGTGACGACCTCCGTTCTTCTCGTTGAGTTCCACCACGAGGCACTTGTCGTCGGGGATGGTGAATTTCGCCATCGTGAATACCGTGCGTTCACTCTTCTTGCCCGGCACGAGTGTGGCGTAATTCTGCGCACGGAGCGGCAGGATGATCTGCTCCTGCACGGCGGTACGCTTCGCCACCTTCTTGTCCACGATTTTCCATGTGATGTAGTCCACATCGAAAGGCACGTTGCTCTGGTTCTTTATCTCCGTGTGGAAATAGAGCAAACCATTATGCGTGTAGATACCTTTCAGCAGATACTGGATGCCGAATTGCTTGCAGCCGATGTGCTTCACCTCGCGCTTGTTCTGCTTGTGGATGGACTTCATGATAAGGCGCACCAGCATCGGACTTTCGCTGCCCAGTTCCTTCAGGTAGATTTCCTGCGCGTTGTTCGGGCGGTTCACCTTCTCGCCGTCATGGATGAAGTCGCACATCTCCACGTTGAGCAGCAGCGGTTCAGCGGCATATTTCACGTTGAAGGTATAGAAACTCCCATCCTCCGTTATCACGGACATATTGGTTTCGTTCGGGAAGTTCCTCACGGTAGCCTTCACGCGGATGACGTTCTCCGCTCCATCGGCTTTGCCCGCAATCAGGTCGGGCGAACCTAAATCGACGTAACGAACCTCCGAGGGAAAAATGACGTGGACGGTCTTGTCGTAGGTCACTTCCAAGCCGTGCGGAGGGACCATGCGGTCAAAGGTCAGCTTCTTTGTCAGCCCGTGATACAGGTCGCCGTCCGCCTCCTTCTGCGGATAGACCTCCTTTGTCAAGGTCGGTTGTTCACTTCCGTTGTTCTCTCCAACGGTTACGTTCTCCTGCGCGTTGGCAGTTACGATGCCCATAGCGAGGGCAAACATGATGATTACTTTTTTCATTCTACTTTGGATTTTAGTGGTAAATAAAATTTGGTTGTTGTTTCTGTTAGTCGTTGATTGTTATTGTTTTCAATCTCTGTCCTGATAAAGCATGACCTTGTATCCGGCTTTCAGATGCACCTTGACGGTACGCATCTTCTTGGCGATATACTGGCTCGTGCCTTGTATCAGACCCTTGCCCAAATCGGAGGCGAGTTGCGCCCCTGCGTTGGTGGAGATATTGATGCTGCTGCCCAGCGAGCCGCCCATGTTGGCGGCAACCTCCCTGACGGCATTCATTTCCATAGAGTTCGGAATGAAGATACCGGGCTGCCCGTCCGTGTCATACACCGCCAGTTCTACCGGGATAATCGTACCCGCATATTCCAGCGAAGTAATTTCAATATCAAGCCGTTCGCCCTGAATCTTTGTCGTGCCTACTACCACTGCATTGCGGGGTATGATTTTGTCCGCCACTGCCATCGGCTCCAGCAGCCGTAATCTTACCGCCTGCCCGTCAGTCACACTCTGCGCCCCATAGACGCACGCCGATATGGTGTTCTTGTCCGATACAGTCGTGACCCCCACCGCCGTATTGAAACTGCGGTTACGCTCTTGCGAGAAGGAGTCGACAAACTCGGCGTTGCTCATCGGCTGTGAGAGCGAGGACACCACCTGATGCGCCGCCTGCCTGACGGGTGCTGCCGTGTGTTTTCCGGCTTTCTGCACGGAGTAAGGCTCTGCCCCCTGTCCGACAGGTGGCTGTGTACCGTTCTGACCGCCCATGTACTTCGCCGCCAGCTCGTAAGACTTCTCCATGAGTGCCACTTGGTCATCCATAGCGGACGCCTTGCCCTTCTCGCTTTCCAATTCCGATTCCAGCGAGGCGATGCGCTCCAACAGTTCGTCCATTTCCTCATTGTCGTTCTTCGGCTGCTCATAGAAGTTGCCGAGCGTGGCATTGAGGTCGCGGTAGGCGGCTGCGGATGATTGGATGGTTTTCGGAGCGGATGATGTTGCTGTTGCATCTTCCGCATTTCCGGGATTGGCAAGGTCGAAGTCCCTGCCGCCGTCCGTTTCCGCCACCTCTCGGTCGAACATATCGCCCAGTTCCTGCATGGCGCGGCTGCGGTTCTCTTGCCGTTCCTCCATCGCCCCCTGCTCGTAGGCTTTCGCCTTGTCGCCGATGATCTGACGGTTCGCCTTGTCAGCGTCGGGCATTTCGATATTGTAACCACCCGTTCCCGGTTGCTGCTCCTTGTCGGAAGCCGGGGCGAATATCAGCCACATAGCCCCGATAAATACCAGCACCATAGCGGGCAGCACTATCATTTTCTGACGTTTCAGCCTTTGGGCTTCGCTCAGCGGCTTGCGCTCCTTTTTCGGTTTCCCGTTGTCGGGAACCGCCTTGTTCTCGTTTTTAGGTTCATTCTTCGTCTGTTCCATATAAATAAGGTATTACATTATGATTGTTTTCCGGTTTTACGGACAGTTCCACCTGTCCGGCATGGTCTGTTACTATCCGGTTGCCGTCATTCCTGCCGATGTCATAAACGGCTTTGCCGAAGGTGTAGAGGGCAAGCAGCGCGAAGGCAGCGAGCATCGTCAGCACGATGCGTTTGCGTGTCTTCGGAGGCAAACCGTCCAGATAGCCTTTGAGTCTTGCCACCAGCATTTTCTTTTTGTCGTGGAGCTTCCAGTACGCACGCCAAAATGATTTCCTGATTCTCTTCATATCCGTTACCTTTTAATGGTTTGTAAATCCTTGTTCTCGATAATGGTGAATCCCTCGATGGTGAAACCGTTGGGATTATCGTCCGAACGGGACGAGTTCAAGAGGCGGCACGTCGTCACGAGGCTGCGCTCGGTAACGTTGCTCTGCCGGATGATTTTCTGCGTGGCGTAGGTCACGGCACGGTAGGGATAACCGTTGAAGTCGCATACCACGCTGTCCACCTTCAGCACTTGGTTGATGTTCCCGGCAATGATGCGGTTGTAGTACCCTTTCTCGGCAAAGTCCGAATAGTAGTTGTACACGCTTTTGTCCGCTAATAGCAGGGCGCGTTTCACGTTATGCTCTATCGCGCTCTTTTCGGGCGAGAGCGTGAAGAACAGCTCGTGGAAGCGGCGCACGTGTTCCCTTGCCTCCGCCGGACGGTTCTGCGACAAGTCCTGCGAGAGAGCCAGCATCAGCGACTTGCCGTTGTCCAGCACGTAAATCTTTTCCCGTTGCCGCTCCGCGAAGCGGTAGGAACTCCACACGCTCCATACCGTTATCACGGCGCACAGCGAGAGGAAGACGATACC
>CALUHO010000028.1 GCA_944320465.1 uncultured Bacteroidales bacterium
GCCAAGAGGACGAGACAAGACGAGCAAATACAAACGAGGCAGCGCGGGACGGAACCTGAAGGCAGCAGAAGGCAGGCCAAGAGGACGAGACAAGACGAGCAAATACAAACGAGGCAGCGCGGGACGGGCTGGGGTAAGCGGCAGCAAGCAGGTCAATTTGACAGGGCAAGCCGGACGGGCGGGCGGCAATCTGTGGCGATTGGTTCATCAAAAAAATAATAAATCAGACCGCCTTTTAAATGTTCCCTCCAATCGGGGAAGTCTCAGACCTTTCCGTTCAACAAACTGAATTTCAAGACAAAATTACAGGATTTCAAGACAAAATTGCAGGATTTGGGGTACGGGAAGACAACTAAGAGGCTCTTGACGGAATTGGCAAAGATTTTGATGAAAGGAGTTCCGGGTCTTTTAAGCGGAAGATGCCGGAAAGGGCGGCAACGCAAGGCAAAAACGAATGCAAGCAACGCAGAATCCGATAGGTATCTTCCGGAAAGGTTCAAAGCCAAAGCAAGCGGAGCCAAGGGAAACGATTGGAACCGAATCGGCATCGGCCGAGAAAGAAAAGACCCGGAAAGGAAAATTAAGACTATGACATTCAATAATTTCACAATCAAAGCACAGGAAGCCATCCAGAAAGCCATCGAGGTGGCTTCCGCCCATCAGACCCAAGCGGTGGATGATGTCCACTTGCTGAAAGGCTTGCTGATGGCTGACGAACATGTGCTTCCTTTCTTGTTCAAGAAAGTGGAAGCGGATCCCAACGAAATCAGCCGAAAGGTGGATGCAAGAATCGAAAGCCTGCCGAAAGTGAGCGGGAACGGAAGTCCTTACCTGACGGCGAATGCCGAACAGGCCTTGCTGAAAGCGCAAGGTTTGCTGAAATCATTGGGCGATG
Source organism: uncultured Bacteroidales bacterium (assembly GCA_944320465.1). GTDB lineage: Bacteria > Bacteroidota > Bacteroidia > Bacteroidales > P3 > Pullibacteroides. The sequence continues at coordinate 896 of CALUHO010000028.1, forward strand.
AATACGTCACCTTGGAGACCATGCTGCTCGGCTTGGTGCAACAGAACGCGGATGCCGGACGAATCATGAAAGAATGCGGGGTGACGGAATCGGCCTTGAAGATGGCGGTAAAAGAATTGCGCAAAGGTACATCGGTCAAGGACCAGAATGCCGAGGAAACCTACCAGGCTCTGAACAAATATGCCAAGAACCTGAACGACATGGCGCGCAACGGCAAGCTCGATCCGGTTATCGGGCGTGACGAGGAAATCCGGCGGGTATTGCAGATTCTGAGCCGGCGTACCAAGAACAATCCTCTGTTAATCGGGGAACCCGGGGTCGGGAAGACCGCAATCGCAGAAGGATTGGCGCAAAGGATAGTCAGCGGGGATGTTCCGGAAGGACTGAAAACCAAACAGATTTTCTCGTTGGACATGGGCGCCTTGGTTGCCGGTGCCAAGTACAAAGGGGAATTCGAGGAACGTCTGAAGAGCGTGGTGAAAGAAGTGGTCCAAGCCGAAGGGGAAATCATCCTTTTCATCGACGAAATCCATACCTTGGTGGGTGCCGGTGGCGGAGAAGGGGCGATGGATGCGGCCAATATCCTGAAACCTGCCTTGGCGCGTGGCGAACTGAGGGCTATCGGGGCCACGACCTTGGGCGAATACCAGAAGTATTTCGAGAAGGACAAAGCGTTGGCGCGTCGTTTCCAGACGGTCTATGTGGACGAACCGAGCGTGGAAGACAGCATCTCGATTTTGCGTGGCTTGAAGGAACGTTACGAAACCCATCACCATGTGCGTATCAAGGACGAAGCCTTGATTGCGGCGGTGGAACTCTCGCACCGCTACATCACCGACCGTTACCTGCCCGACAAGGCGATTGACTTGGTGGACGAAGCAGCGGCCAAGGTCCGCATGGAAATCGATTCGGTTCCTGAAAAGCTGGACGAGGTGGAACGCCAGATCCGTCAATTGGAAATCGAACGCGAAGCCATCAAGCGGGAAAAGGACGATGCCAAGTTAGCCGAACTCAAGGAAAAAATCGCCAACTTGTCGGCCGAGCGCGACAGCATGATGGCCAAATGGAAGACCGAAAAGGAAACCGTGGAAGGCATCCAGGCGGAAAAGAACGCAATCGAGCAATACAAGTTCGAAGCCCAGCAGGCTGAACGCCTTGGCAATTACGAGAAGGTGGCCGAATTGCGCTACGGGCGAATCAAGGAAGCTGAAAAGAAGGTGGAAGAACTCAAAGCCCGGCTGAAAGAGGAACAGAAAGACGGGGCGATGATCAAGGAGGAAGTGGGAAGCGAGGAAATCGCCGACGTGGTTTCGCGCTGGACGGGGATTCCGCTGAGCCGTATGTTGCAGAGCGAACGTGAAAAGCTGCTGCATATCGAAGAGGAACTGCACAAACGGGTGGTCGGGCAGGATGAAGCCATCCAAGCCATCTCGGATGCGATCCGCCGGAGTCGTGCGGGCTTGAGCGACGAGAACCGGCCTATCGGCTCGTTCATCTTCCTAGGGACTACCGGGGTCGGCAAGACGGAACTGGCGAAGGCTTTGGCTGATTACCTGTTCAACGACGAGAAGGCGATGATCCGTATCGATATGTCGGAATATCAGGAAAAGCATACGGTTTCGCGTCTGGTGGGGGCGCCTCCGGGATATGTGGGATACGAGGAAAGCGGCCAGCTGACCGAAGCGGTGCGCCGCCGTCCGTACTCGGTAATCCTGCTGGATGAAATCGAAAAGGCGCATCCGGATGTGTTCAATATCTTGTTGCAGGTGTTGGACGACGGACGTCTGACAGACAACAAGGGGCGCGTGGCCGACTTCAAGAACACGATTATCATCATGACCTCGAACCTCGGTGCACAGTACATCCAGCAGGCTTTCGAGGAGATGAAACCGGGCGAAGAGGAACAGGCTTACGAAAAGAGCAAGGAAGAGGTGCTGAACGAGCTGAGGATGCGGATGCGTCCGGAGTTCCTGAACCGGGTGGACGAGCTTATCGTGTTCAGGCCGCTGAGCCGCGACCAGATCCTGGATGTGGTCAAGTTGCAAATGCAGTATGTGGAAAAACTGATGGAACGCAATGGTTTCAGGCTGGAAGTGAGCGAGGAAGTCTATAAGGACATTGCCCGTCAAGCCTACAATCCGCAATACGGCGCCCGTCCTATCCGCCGTTTCATCCAGCAGCATGTCATCAACGAGCTGTCGAAGATGATTCTGTCGGGCTCGGTGAGCAAGGACAAGCCGGTGAAGTTGGACGTATTCGAGGGGAAGTATGTGCTGTATAACAAGTAATCCGGTTTGATGTTTAATCTAGCAAGGTGCAAATCTTTGTCAGATAGGGTTCAATGTCTTGTGATTACATTATAAGAAAAGCCGATTGGGAGACGGCGGATTCCGTTTGGAGTCCGCCGTTTTTTTATGCGCATTGACGCTCCTGCCATACCGGCTTTCCTATCTTGGAACATTTTAGAAGGCCTGTCTAATAAAAGTATGAGATTTAGCTAATAATTCTTCAAAAACAACTACAAATTTTTGAATATCTACATTTTACAAACTTCCTTCTGAAATGCGATACGCGGGGTGCCGTTTTCCACATGGATGATGCCGCAGCGAACGAAGCCGATCTTGGAGAGAAGGTGCAGCATGGGGCGGTTGTCCTGATGGGTATCGACCCGGAGGACAGGATGCCGTTGCAAGCACCAGTCCATGGCAAAGGCGGCAAAGCCGTGAACGCCGGGGGCGGAGGCAATCCGATGCAAGACATAATAAGGCTTGTCATCGGGCCAGGTGCCGTCCTCAATCCGGGCATAATTGGGTTCCGCCCCAGGACGATGGCAGAACACGCCCAGAATCGGCTGCACGGGATTCGAGGCGGGAGCAGAGGACGAACTTGCCAAGACGGATGCTTGAGGGATGGCCGGTCGGGGCTGGGAAGAAGCGGGATGGCCGGAAACGAGGTCTCCTGCCCCAAGGATTCCCTCGGCAGGGCGTCCGAAACGAGCCTCGCCTTGGTGGCGATAGGCTTCGCCAACCTCATCAGAACCTATCCCAACGAACAAATGCCCGTCGGCCAAGTCCCGAAGCACCACTTCCTCTTGCGGATAGCCGTCTATCCACTGGCCGGGATTGCCGTTCCGCTGCATGAACTCCCTCGCTTCCGCGTAAATTTCCATGACCCGCGGAATATCCGCAGGAACCGCCGGACGGATAAAGAAGATTTTCCCTTTTCGCTCAAAGGCCATCATAAAAAGCGCTGTTTTATTCGTAACCAACTACTTACACAAAAAGCATTACTTACCATATAAGTATTTGCGTACCTTTGCTGCAACAAGAAAGTACTACACGGCATAGCGAGGACGACTGACAGGTTGGAATCCTCACAAAACCAACACAAAGATAATACTGATACAGAATATGGGAACTTCAACACATATAGCTCCGATCCAGAAATCAAGCCATCTGCAAAAAAGCAAGCATACCCAAAACACCTGTCCTATCCAAGCAAATGCGAAACCTGCACCAGTACACCTACCCCCTAAGGAACAAGCCCGCAAGTCGTCAATCAATACTGCCATTGCCAAACCTTTTGTCAAATGGGCCGGAGGGAAAAGCCAATTATTGAATAAAGTGCAGAAAGTTTTGCCGCAAGATCTGGCATCGAGAAAAAACATAACCTATGTAGAACCATTTGTTGGCGGCGGTGCAGTGCTCTTTTGGATCCTGCAAACATATCCGAACATCAAACGCGCTATTATCAACGATATCAACCAAGAACTGATTTCCACCTATCTGGCGATCCAGAATGATGTCGAGAACCTCATCCAGGAACTTTTGAAATTCCAACAAGAATACATCTCACTGGCACCCACGGAACGCTCTTTGTATTTTCTAGAAAAAAGGCAGGCTTTCAACAAAAAAGATGTTGCCCCTACCCGATTGGCGGCTTTGTTCATTTTCTTGAACCGAACCTGCTTCAATGGTTTGTACAGGGTCAATGCCAAAGGGTATTTCAATGTACCCCATGGAAAATATGCCAATCCAAAGATTGCCGATGAAAGCAACCTCCGGGCATGTTCCCGACTTCTTCAAAAAGTGGAAATCTTATGCGGGGACTTTGAGCAAACAAGCCGATATGCAAGCCGGAACTCGATATTCTACTTGGATCCCCCATACAAACCCCTCAGTACCACCTCGGCATTCACATCCTACACCCGTCAAGGCTTCGATGATACCGAACAAATCCGGTTAGGAACTTTCTGCCAAAAGATTGCTCGAAAAGGGGCTTTGTTCATAGAAAGCAATTCCGATCCCAAGAACATCAACCCTAAAGACACTTTCTTTGATTCGTTGTATGAAACATTCTCGATTCAACGAGTTTCCGCCAACCGAATGATAAACTCCAATGCAGCGAAAAGAGGTGCCATTTCCGAACTGCTCATCTCAAACGTTGAAAACGTATAAACCATGAAAGATTTTGAACTTTTCATGTCCCAGCTCAGCGAAACCAATACCACGCTGAGAAGCCTGACAGATTTTGGAAAAGTCTCTGCCAACGTCAGAAAAATAGCTATAAAACTCAATCAATTAAACTATCTGTTAGGCAAAGAAGACTTGCGCACCGCCATACACGACATTTACGAAGAGAACCCAAAAGCCTTCGATGTACTCGACATTCTTGTAGCCGTACGTTCCAAAGAAAAAAAGAAAGTACTGGATAACGAGTTCAAGCCGAAGTTAATGGAGAACTACTTCAAAAACGAAACCAGCATCTGCGAATTCATGCACGAAACCGGATTGGAAAACGTGTTCCGCACCAAACAAATCACGAACTTAGTCGATTACGTATTCGGTGTGGAAGTTGGCCTGGACTCCAATGCTCGCAAGAATCGAGGCGGCAATATAATGGCCGAAGCGATCGCCCGAAAATTCAGAGATGCCGGAGTCCCATTCCGGCAAGAAGTTTATAGTACCGAATTCAAAGAAATACAAAGCCTTGGCACTGATCTCAAACGTTTCGACTTCGTTATTCAGACAGATCGAGCGATATATCTAATAGAAGCCAATTATTACAACGGGGGTGGCTCGAAACTTAATGAAGTGGCAAGATCCTATTCCGAAATTGCTCCGAAAATAAATCAATACCCAGACTATCAATTTGTCTGGATTACAGACGGACAAGGATGGTTTTCGGCCAAAAGCAAATTGGAAGAAGCTTTCCGCCTCATCCCGCACGTGTATAACTTGACTTCACTATATGAATTCATCCAAGAAGTAAAAACACAACTGCCATGAAAGAACCACTACCTTCCATGCATTCCCAAGACAAGAAATTATTGACAACGATACCTGTTAACGGCACATATATACTTGGCATTTATCAAGGAAGCCTTTCAGCATACGACATCCTCATCAAATATCGCCAGCTTGAAAAGGGGAAATGGAGCAAGTTGAGAACACCGAAACACATCCATTGGGCTGTAGATATCTTGATAAAACACTACACCGAACCTAAAGAGACCGACCTTTTTTTAGAAAGCCTCCTGCAACTATGGGATAAAACAGAAGGCTTGCATTCCATGGCAGACAGACAACGCATACTGAACGAAAACAATTTGATGGACCAAGTAAACAAAGAAGCCGCCAATTACCCAAAACTGGCGAAAAAAGGAGAATACAGTGTCAAATTCCTCCTTTTATTAGCCAAATTGCTAATGATTCAAGAGAAGACGAACCGATCTGATGCCTATATGTTCAAAGATTTGCTGCACAAGCTAAAGAATCATAAGAACATTTTTGAAATCGTATCCACCGCAAGCCATACCCGAACCCGATGATTACACCTTTTTTTCGCTCAGACAACAAAGACTTTACTCTCTTGCAAGGAGATTGCATCGACTTGCTGAACTCCTTTGATTTCCAGTTCGACATGATTTTTGCCGACCCCCCGTATCACTTATCCAATGGCGGCATCAGCATCCAAAGCGGGAAGGTCGTATCCGTCAACAAAGGGAGCTGGGACAAATCGAAAGGTTTTGAAGAAGACTATTTATTTGACAAGGCCTGGATTTCAGCATGCCGTCAAAAACTGAAACCGGAAGGAACTATCTGGATAAGCGGAACCTATCATAATATATTCTCCGTAGCCCGATGCCTGACAGAATTGGGCTTCAAGATTCTGAACTGCATCACTTGGGTCAAAACCAATCCGCCTCCCAACCTATCCTGCCGTTACTTCACCTATGCGGCAGAATACATCCTATGGGCGAGAAAGGAAAAGAAAACCGCGCATTTCTTCAACTACGAGCTGATGAAGGAAATCAACGGAGGAACCCAGATGCGGGATGTATGGACGCTACCTGCCATCGCGCCCTGGGAAAAAACATTCGGTAAACATCCCACGCAAAAACCTCTCAGCGTGCTGGCACGAATCATCCAAGCATCGACACGGCCCCATGCCTGGATCTTGGATCCTTTTACCGGCAGCAGCACTACCGGAATTGCAGCCAATCTGCTAGATCGGCGATTCCTCGGTATCGATCTGGAGGATAAATTTTTAAGCATAAGTCGAAATAGAAGGACAGAAATCAATAAAACCGCTTCACGGAAAGACTGGCTCGACCGCATCAACAGACAAGCAAAAATTTACCAGGATAAGGACATCCGAGTTTTGGGAGAACCGATAGAATACTACGGCCCGGACTTGCCTTTTTGAAAAATGGTTTTATTGCCGCCTATTTCGTATTTTCGCTGGTTGGAGTGTTCAAAACGGACTTATGCGCATGACTCGGAGACATAGGAGGATTGGAAGCGGCAGCAAATGGAAACTTATCTACGTGATTCCATTTGTTTTGCTGGGGTTCAGCATGGCATTGGGAAGCGGGATGACCGTGGAAGCGAAGACGAACGGAAGCATAGAGACAGAAGCAGTAGCCATACGACGAGAAAGAATTCTGCCGGAAACCGAGGCGATGCCAGCACATCCCGATACGCTGCCCGTAGCTGAAAACCAAGGGGAACTGCTGCCGGTGCAAGTGCTGGAGCAAGTGGAGGTACACCGCAGACCGCTCACGGCCGAAGAACGTAACGAATATCTCCGTCTGGTCTATAATGTAAGGCGCACCTACCCTTATGCCGTTCTGGCCAAGGAAAGAATGGAGCAATACAATGCCATCCGGGACTCCTTGCACGCCGCAGGCCGTAAAAGGGAATCCCGGAAATACCTCAAGGAACAAGAGCAGCAAATCCGGGACGACTTCCTGGAAGACCTCAAGAACATGACCAAAAGCCAAGGCGCGATCCTCATCAAGCTGCTGGCCCGGCAGACCGACACCACCGCCTATTTCCTACTCAAGGAGTTCCGGGGCGGAGCCAGAGCCTTCGCCTACCAGACCATGGCCGTGTTCTGGGGTTACGACCTCAAAGCAGGCTACGACCCTGAAGGCGAAGACTGGGATATTGAGAGTGTTGTCCGGCTCATCGAACAGAAACGCCTCAGCACGATAGCCCCACGCATGACGCCCGCATTGGACAAGAAAACCAAGAAAAACAAAAAGAAAGCTGCCAAAGCGAGGACATCGTCAGCCACTGCACCCGCCACGCTTCCCCCAAACAGCTATGGCGGCCTGCGTACCCCAAACCGAAACTAAAAGCCTCCAAAAGCCCGGGGCCATAAGCCGGATTCCTGGCAAACCCAATCCTGCCATACCGTACTCCTCCAAATTGGATTCGAACAAAAAAGCACAGACCATGCCTAGAACTATCTCCTTTACCGACTATGTTTGCCAGCACATACAGCAATACGACCTCAAAGATACCAACCTCCATGTGGTTCTTCCCACCCTCCGGTTGCAACGGACCATCCGCCAGAAACTGATCCGGCAAGCCCAGACCGAGAACAAGCTCCCTCTCTGGCTTCCCAAGTTCGAGAGCATGGACCAAATCGTCTTCCAATGGACAGGACTACGCAAAGCCCAACCCATCGAACTGCAAGTGCGGCTCTACCAAAGCTACCGCCATATCTACCAGCAAGACAGAGAACCCGCCCGAAACTTCGACCAGTTCTCCGACTGGGGCCGGATGCTGGTCTCGGATTTCAACCAGATAGACAACCAGCTCGCCCCCGCTCAGGAAATCCTCTCTTACATAGCCGAAGACAAACGTATCGGCAGCTGGCACTTGGACCTCGGCAGTTCAAAGAATGGCTCCCTGCAAAGCCATTACTTGGCCTTCTACCAGAAATTAGGCCGCATTTATCAGGATTTCACCCAAAGGCTCATAGAAGAAGGCTGCGCCTACACCGGGCTGGCCGGACGAATCGCATGCCAGAATCTTCTCCAGCTGCTCCAAGACGGGCTGCCCCGAAACGATTTCTACCTCTTTGCCGGACTCAATGCCCTGACCGCCGCCGAACACAGTCTAATCAAAAGCCTGATTCGAGCCGGCCAAGCCGAAATCCTCTGGAATGCCGACCGTTACTACATGGACGATCCGGTACAGGAAGCCGGACATTTCCTGCGCGAATACCGCAAAGACCCCGACCTGAACCATCATCTCCAGGACGAGGACATAGCCGACAACCTCAAAAACATCCGCCTCCGGATCATCGAATGCCCCCAGAACACCGGGCAAGCCAAGACCGTGGCGCAAATACTCCAAAGCCTTCCCCGGACAGAGCTGCCACGCACGCTCATCGTCCTCAACGACGAAAGCCTGTTCGCCCCCCTGATGAACTCCCTGCCCGAAGGGACGGATTACAATGTCAGCATCGCCAGCCCTTTGTCGGGCACTTTTTCCGGCTCGCTTTTCAGCACCCTGCTGCAAGCCAAAGAATTCATCTACCAGAATCAAAACCGGAACCTCCAAGCAGGCTTTATCATGAGCCTGCTTCGCAACCCCCTCTTCCGACGCTTAAGCGCTCTCAAGGACAACCCAACAGGCAAAGACCTGCGCAAGAGCCAATCCCTGAACGGAGACCATCCGAAACCGGATGCCGAGGACTGCACCGCTGAGGATATAGCCAACTGGCTGATTTCCGGTCACCAGCTTTACTTTTCCCAAACGGAATTCCGAAGCCTTTTCCCAAGCCGGAATCCGATGACCGACCAGATTTGCCGGTTCATTTTCGGTCAAAATCCCCAGCCCCCCCAAGATGCCGTCCAAGGAAGAGCGGAAGAAGACAGCCAGAGTACCCCATCAGTGGCGATAGGTTCACCCTTGGACTCCCTTTCCTTCTTCATTGGCATCGCCCAGACACTCATAGAAATAGACCAGAACAACAACCATGCCCAGCAAACCGACCTGTTCCAGACCACCGACCCCAAGCAGAGGCTCAATCCATTCGAAACCAGCTTCCTGAAAACCCTTATCAACGAAGCTCAAGAACAAACGAAAGCCCTGCGACTCCTTCCGGAAGAAGAACTCGGCCCGCTGTCCAGCCTCCACCTGCTCCAAGATCTGCTATCGGGTATCAGCCTCAATTACACCGGAAATCCGGATGCGCCACTCAATATCATGGGCATGTTAGAGACCCGGGGCATGGACTTCGACTACGTCATCCTGCTGTCGATGAACGAAGGCTTCCTGCCCAGCACGCCTTCCCAAGAAAGCTTCCTACTGTACAATCTCAAGAAACACTACCATATCCCTACCGAAACCGAGCAAACCGCGATGCAGGCGCACCATTTCTACAGCCTGCTGCAAAACTGCCGTCAAGCCACCCTGCTCTATCTCGGTTCCCAGCCCGGGAAAACAGAAAAAAGCCGGTTCCTATTGCAGTTGGAACACGAACTGCCGGACAACCTCTTCCAAGGGAACCCGGCCGACTCCCCAATGCCATCCGAAGAAGGAAATGTCCAAGGGAGACTTCCGGCACAAGCGAATGAAACGGTGGCACGGCAAGCAAAACCACTCGCAACGGAGACCGGCTTCTGCCTCCTTCACCCCCAGTACCAGCCTCGCAGCCTGCGTGTTCCGAAGAGTGCCCCCCTGCTGCAAGCCGTAAGAAGAATTCTGGACAAAGGCAACGACCGGAGCGGAATCTCGTTCAGCGCCATGTCCGCTTTCTTGCAATGCCCCCTCCGATTCTATTTCCAATACCTGCTCCGCTTGGGCGAACCGCCCGAAGTGAGCGATCAATTGGACCACAGCCTCAAAGGCAAAGTATTCCACCGGGCGATGGAAAACTTTTTCACGGGAAACGGCCCGGACAAACTCGACAAACGAGGACGGCTGTTGCAACAGGAAGACGCGGACATACTGCGCCGACACAGCGAAAGCCTGCTCCAACAGGCCCTCGAAAAGGAATTTTCCGGAGGGCAGTACGACCACGGCGCAAACTATCTGGCTTTCGAGGAACTCAAAATCTGGATGCAACGCTATGCCGCTGCCTTAGAAGAGGAAATCCAAAACGGGGAACTTTGCATATTACGATGCGAGGAATTCATGCACCAACGGGAAAACCTTGCAGGAAGCCCCGTGAACCTGATAGGCTATGCCGACAGGGTGGACACCTACCGCCCGGCCGGTTCGGACAAGACGTACATCCGGATCGTGGACTACAAGACCGGCAAGACCAAGAACCTTTGCTTGGACGATTGGGACCAGCTCAAGGACAAAGACTACGCCCAGGCCTTCCAGCTGCTGATGTACCTTTATTTATATACATCCATGCATCCCGAGGAAAAAAGGCCGCTCCAAGCCTGCATCTGCAGTTTGAAGAACCAAGGCAGGATGGCCTCCTTGGGGGGATGCCAGATTGAAGAAATCCCGAGGAACGAAATCATGGAACATACCCGGCAGTTCCTGGAAGAAACGCTACAAAACATGCTTGACCCTGCGACGGATTTCTGCCGCACAGAAAACCCGGACAATTGCGAATATTGCCATTACAAGGAATTCTGTCGATTCAATACCATTATAGAGAACCCATATTCCGAATAACCCCACAGAAGCCCTTGGAATACTGCCAAGAACGCCCAAAGGACAATCCGGTGCCATTCTCTACGACAGCGTAGCGGAACGACAGGGAAAGCACTCAAGACAACCGACAAAACGACCCGAGACATGCACGACTTCAACTCAGACCATACCAAAGCCGACAACCGGCTGCTCATCTATAAAGCTTCCGCTGGAAGCGGCAAGACCTACACCCTGACACAGGAATACATGCGCCATCTGCTCAAACCTGGCACCTCGGTTTCCCGAATTCTGGCTATCACCTTCACCAACGCCGCCACGGCCGACATGAAGCGCAAGATACTTGAGACCCTTGCCCAAATAGCAGAGGGAGGGTATCCCGACTGGGAAAAACTGCTCAGCCGCCATCAGAGGCGACAATACCAGCAAGAGCCAGAGCAAGCCGATGCCGTCAAGGCAGGACTGCAAGCACAGGCCCGGATGAAACTCCGCCAAATCCTGCACCAATACCAGGACTTCTCGGTCAAGACCATCGACAGCTTCGTGCAGAACCTCATCCGGCCTTTCGCCTTCGAACTCGGCCTTCCGCAGAACTACACCCCGACCATTGAACTGACCCGGCTTAGCCAAGAGATAACCGAACGCCTTTTGGATGAATGCGGCCGCCCCGGCAAAGAGAACCAGACCGAAATCCTCAACCAGTTTCTCCAAAAACGGGACGAAGAAGAAAAAAGCCTACAGCTCAACGAAATAATCCAGAACACCGTCCAGCTTCTGTTTGATGAAGGCAGCTTTGAAGCCTTGGAGAGCCTGAAAAGTATCCATGCCGAAGATTTCAGGAACATCATCGGAAAGATTCAAGGCTATTGCCAGCAGATTGAATACCAAGTGGAAGAAATCCTGAACCAAGGAAAGAAAATCGTCAGCCTTGCCGGACTGACCGCCGAAGACTTCCATGAGAAAAGCAAAGGTCTTTATGCTTGGTTCAATCCCGAATCCGCACCCGGCAGTATCCCGCCCCAGGCCATCGCCTCCCCTTCGTCCAGCATCCTCAAATGCGTGACGAAAGGCATCCTCAAAGCCAAAGACCGCCAAAACGATGCCGAAGCCCTGCAACAATGCTTCGATGCCCTTACACAATTGGATTTCAGCCATTACTCCCTGCTCAAAGAAGTCCTGAACAATACCATCTATTCGCTGGCCCTGCTCGAACGCGCCAACGAAATCCTGGAAGACATCAAAGAAACCACCGGGGACATCCCTCTTTCGGAATTCAACCAACGCATCGACAAAGCCTTGGCGGAAGAAAACAACGACTTCATCTACGAACGCTGCGGCATCCGGTACCACCACATCTGCATCGATGAATTCCAGGACACCTCCACGCTGCAATGGAAGAACCTCCGGCCTTTAGTGGAAAACAACCTGGCCCAAGGCCATGAATGCCTGATAGTAGGCGACCCAAAACAGTCCATCTATCGTTTCCGAAACGCCAACTTAGCCCAGTTCGTGAACCTCTGCGAACACAAAGGCGGACTGGAGGTTGAAGTCCGCGACCTGCAAAGCAACTGGCGTTCCGAAGCCGGCATCATCGCTTTCAACAACCTTTTTTACGGCTTCATCAAAAACCGATACCCGTTCTGCCCGGACTTCGGCGAAAGCGAAAACACAAAAACGCCCGGCAATGCCGGCACCCAAAACGATGCCCAAGGCCCGGCTTTGCCCGAGAACCTGGCCCAACGGGTATTCAAAGCCCATGAACAATACCATAAGAACTACACGGAACGCTTGCCCGAACCGGATTTCACTGCTGTACGCATCTATTTAGCCAAGAAGATGAAAGGCGAATACCTGCAAGACTGGTATCTCCGCCACACTTTGGAAATCGTCCGAAAGCACCAGCCCGGAAAGGTGGCTATCCTCTGCCAGCACAATGCCCATTGCCGCCTCGTGGCCGACTACTTGGTATCGCATGGCATCCCCGTTTCCACTCCCGACTCGCTGACCTTAGGTTCGCACGACGGGCTCCGCCTGCTCATCGCTTCTTTGCGTTACATTGATCGTCAAGAAGAATACTACAAAGCCGAAGCTTACCATCTGGCCAAGCAACTGGGGCTTTGGCCGGGCACAAAAGCCGATATCTTCAAGGAATGGGCATCGTCCGATACCCGGCAAAGATTCAAGGCCTTGCAGCAGATTGGCTGGCAACAGGCCGATGTTTACGACACGGTGGAAGCCGTACTCCGCTTCTGGAAAATGCAGGAATCGGCAGACCAGTTCCTGCTGGCGTTCCTTGACCAAATGCAGGAACACCGCTTCGGACGGCTGTCGGATCTGACCGACTGGTGGACTGAAGGCGGATCTGACACAACGGTCTGCCCGCCGTCCGATGGACAGACGGTCCGCATCATGAGCATCCACAAATCCAAAGGGCTGGAATTTCCCGTGGTCATCATGCCTTTTATCAGCAACAGCCGACTGCATACTTCCGAACTGCACTGGCTTCCGACCGGCTATATGCCCGAGAGCATCGGTCTCCCTACCGCCTTGGTACGCTACGTGAATGCCCTGAACGGATCCCCGGCCGAAAAAGACATGCAAACAGAGAAACAGATGATTGAAATCGATGATCTGAACGCTCTCTACGTAGCCACGACCCGGCCGTGCCAAAAGCTCTACCTTTTGGATGCCGTACCGGAAAAGAAGTCCAATACGTTCAAACCCACCGATGCCATCGCCCGCTTTGCCGAAACCTATCCGCAATACATCGAGCTGGAGGAAGACGGGGGCGAACTCTTGGCGGTTTGTCATAACGGGCAATCTGCTGCGTTGCTTTCGAGTCTCGAACTCAGCCACATACCTAAGCACGATCCTTCGTTCTCGTTCTCAGTGCCTCGCACCTCACCCATTCTGACAAACCGCCGAAAGTGTCATGAAAATTTTATTTCGACACAGTCGCAAGAGGAAATCGCAATCCAAGAAGATACGGAGGATAGTCTCCAAGGAGGCTCCGGAACCGGATTCACGGGCGATGCCGAGAGCGGCGGAATGGTGGCAGGCACGAAAGAAGAGACCGGCGGAATGCAACCCAAGACCGAAGAAGGGAAAACCGGCAAAGCCCCGGAATACACGGCAGAAATTCCGGTTGAAAGCAGGCTGGGCCGGTTCACCAGCACGGATTGGCGGATCCAAGCCCAAGCCACGGTCCTGCCGCCTTCCCTCCTGTCCGAAGAACAGGAATGGGGCAATTTCATCCACAAAACCCTGTCCCGTATCCTGGTCTATACCCAAACCCGCCTGGAACAGACCTTGCGTACTACCCTTAACGAATACCCGGTTTTCCGGGAACGGGAATCCGAAGCCCGTTCGGCCCTGCAGCAATTGTTGACCCATCCACGCCTTGCTCCTTGTTTTGCCGAAGGATGCCAGGCCAAGACCGAGATGCCGATCGCCATCTCGCCGACCCTTACCTACGTTCCGGACCGGGTCGTATTCCAAGGCAAATGTGCTGTAGTATTGGATTTCAAGACCGGTGAAGCCCTGCCGCAATACCCAAAACAGATCCGCGGCTACATGGACGCCTTGAAGAACATGGGGTATGCTTCTTGCCAGGGAATGCTTGTCTATATCGGAGAACAGATTCGAATCGAAGAGGTGGCCGAAGCCTGAGAAACGACCATTCCGTGTTCCGGGATTCCACCTACCCGACGGATCGTCCGGGATCTTTTTTGCATCGAACCGATGTAAAAGCCGGAATTTATATGTATGTTTGCCCATATCAACCAATATTTTTACGAAACCATGGGAACCGAAGGCATCCGCGATCGCTACATCAACCCTTACACCGACTTCGGCTTCAAGAAGCTGTTCGGCTCTGCGATAAACAAAGATTTGTTAATCAGCTTTCTGAATGCGCTCTTGGAGGGCAAGGAAGAAATCAAGGACGTGACCTATCTCAATGTGGAACAGCTCGGTTGCCAGGAAATGGACCGCAAAGCCGTCTTCGATGTGTACTGCCAAAACAAAAAGGGTGAGCGGTTCTTGGTAGAAATGCAGAAAGGCGAACAGGAATTCTTCAAGGACAGAAGCCTGTATTACACCACTTTTCCCATCCGCGAACAAGCCAAACGCGGACAATGGGATTACGAACTGAAAGCCGTTTACACGATTGGTATCCTCAACTTTTGCTTCGATGAGAGCGAACCCGGGCGATACCGCCACGACGTGAAACTGGTGGATACCGGTTCAGGTAAAGTCTTCTACGACAAGTTGACATTCATTTACTTGGAAATGCCCAAGTTCAACAAGCGGGAGGACGAATTGAAAACCTTGTTCGACAAATGGCTCTTCGTCCTGCGCAACCTGGCCTCCTTGCTCGACCGCCCCATTGCTTTGCAAGAACGGGTGTTCACCCGGCTTTTCGAGACGGCCGAAATCGCCAGATTCTCCCCCAAGGAACTCTACGACTACGAGGAAAGCTTGAAAAACTTCCGCGACTGGTACAGTGTCATTTCCACGGCCACGAAAAAAGGCAGAAGAGAAGGTAGAAGAGAAGGACGGAAAGAGGGGGTTAAAGAAGGCCTGGAAGCCGGAAAAACCAAAGCGACCCTGAATATTGCCCGGAACATGAAAGAACAGGGCATGGACACCGAACTCATTGCCCAGATTACCGGCTTGGATGCGGATACCATAAAAAAACTTTAAGAAGCTGTTTAAACCCAAATCGGTCATTAGACACGCCGAGTCCGTTTCTGATTGGGGAAACGAGACTTTCGGGCAGATTGCCCGCTTCTGTCCGCATCCTGTTCCTCGCTACGCCTCGACGTAGCCCGCTACGCCTTCGGCTAGGCGAGAAGCATGCTGCATGACATAAGCGAGCAATCTGCCCGAAGCCTAATGACCGATTTGGCTTAAAGTTATTTGTTTGTTTAGGCCATCGGGAGGGGATTTCGAGGGATGGCGCCGCGTTTTTCAAAGGAGGATAGCCAAGCTTATCTGACGTAAAAACGCCAGCAAGATCCCAAATAGCCCCGATGGGCAAACAAAATCCTGAAAACCGCTCCCTGAAAATCCATTCTTTTCAGGATTGCAAGAAATTTCAAACAGCTTCTGAAGCGTTTCCTTTCTAGAAAAAAACGGCCTCTGAATATGCTACAAAGGGGTTCATAATAATTTAACAAATCAATATCCTCGCAGCCGGGAAAATATGTAATTTCGCAGCCGAGAACAGACTCCCGATGAAAAATATCTTCTTGATTCTTAATTTTATAAAATAAAACCAAACCAAAATGAAAAAGACATCGATTTTCGGCAAATTGGCCATGGGCTTGTTTGCCGGACTGTTGACACTCAGCATGAACACCACCCAGGTGCATGCACAATTCTCCCCGGAAGATATAACTCCGGCCAATCTTCCTTTTGAATTTAATGGTGTAAGGAATGACATCAATGCAGCCAATGGGATTGTACATGATGGATTAGGTTCGGATTATAGTGCCAATGGAGGCCCAAATACACGATTAAAATTCGATGGAACGGGAGATTATGTCGTTGTCGCTTTTACATCCGCTCCTCAGACTTTAAGTTTCTATTACAAAGCCAATTCTGGAAAAAATAATTTTGAAGGTTCTTCTTTCTTATTGGAAAGTTCTACCAATGGAACGAGCTGGACAACATTAAAGACTTATTCCAAAGACAACATCACAGAATACCAAAAAGAAGTCCAAGAAACTATTGATGATTTATCAACTGATATACGATATTTCCGTTGGACATATACAAAAGGGGACGGAAATATGGGTTTCGGAAACATTTCTATCACTCCTGCACTTAATCCAAGTAGTCCCACGATATCTATCGCACCGGAATCCCTCTCATTCAACACAACAGCCAATGAATCTGCTACCGAAACCATTACCATCACAGGAGCGAATCTGACACAAAATATTACCGTTGCCCTTAGCGGAGACAATGCCGCTTATTTCCGTGCCGATGCCGAAACCTTGACCGCAGCCGACATCATGGCCGAAGGCGGCAAAACCCTGACCATCACTTACACTCCGACCGAAGCCGGTGTCCATACCGCCACCTTGACGTTGAGCAGCGATGATTTGACAAACCCGGTTACCGCCACACTGAACGGTGTCGCCATCAAGGAAGTTGCCAACTTAGCCGCCCTCTACGAAGATTATGCAAACGTGAATGAAGACCAAACCTACACCCTCAGCGGCAATGTGGTCGTAACCCATAAGGACAGTTACAACAGCCGCATCTGGGTACAGGATGCCAATCAAACCGATGGCGGTTCCATGCTTCTCTACCAATGCGAGAGTGTCGGCTACGATAACATCCATGTAGGCGATGTCATCAGCGGATTGACAGGGACCATGTTGAACTATTACGATTTGCTGGAATTCCTGCCCACCGAAAATCTCAACGTAATCGAAACCGGCCATGCACTTTACGCGGATACCGTGACCATTGCCGACTTGCAGAATGTTCCTGACCACCAGAGCGCCCTTGTCTGCATCAAGAACGTCAGCTTCTCTGCTTCCGGGACATTCGAAACCGGAGAAGATTACAATCTGAGCGATGGCTCCAACGCCATCGACTTTTACACCAATTTTTTCGGCGCGGACTATATCGGTGAGGCCATTCCTGAAGGCGAACTCCATATTACCGGAATTATCGGATACAGTTACAACAATGTAAAAATCACAGCCCGCAGCCTGGCCGACTTCAACACCCCGGGAACCATTATCATTCCGGCTCCGACTTTCAGCCCCGACCCCTCGGTAACCTATACCGACTCGGTGGAAGTAAGCATTGCTTGCAGCCAGACTGATGCCGAAATCTTCTACGCCATCGACGAAGCCGGCTTTGAAGCTTATAATCAAGCTTTCGTCATCAAGAACAGCTGTATCATCCGTGCCATAGCAGTCGTAGGCGAAGACAGCAGTACCGTAGCCAGCGCCACCTATACCATCCGTGAATCTTGGACGCCCCAAGGCGATACAGTCCTGTACGAACCTTTCGACGGCTTCACGGCCGGCACCCTCGAAAATCCGAGCAGCACTAGGATTGAAAGCCAACTGGACGAATATACCCTGATACCGGGTTGGACCGGTGCCGTTGTATACCAAGCTGGAGGAAGCGCCAAACTCGGCAGCAGCAGCAGCCAAGGAGGCCTTTGCACCCCTGCCTTGAATCTGGATTCGGAAAGGCCCTTCGCCGTTGCGTTCAAGGCCATGGCCTGGCGTAATGATGCCACAAATCTCAATGTGATTGTGAACGGAGACACCACGACCGTTTCCGATCTCGACAATTCCGGTTCTTACACCGAAGCGAACATGAAACCTTTCGTGCTGAGCTTCGGCCCCGGCCAAGAAAACACCACCATCCGTTTCGAAGGAATCCGGCAAAGCGATGCCCGTTTCTTCCTCGATGATATCCGGGTTTTCTACACTGTGGAAGAAGCGTCCCTGACGGTTCCCGCAAATGTTGAAATAGCAAGCCTCACCGGTCAAACCACGACCCAACGTGTCAATGTGAAGGGGCTTTTCCTGACCGAAGACGTGAACATCGCTTGCCCGGAAGGCAATTTCAGCGTGGAACCTGCTACCTTGGATGCCGATTCGGTCATGCGTGTCAACGGAGCCGACTTCAACATTAGCTACAACGGAGCTTTGAGCGTGGATTCCGTAACTTTGACCCTGACCTCCGGAGAACTGAGTGAAACCATCAAGGTCTACGCCCGCGCCATAGAAAACACCCAGGTGGACAACCTCGCCGCCCTTTACGACTACTACGGCAACATTGATGCAGAAGAAGTCTTCAGCCTGCGCGGCAAAGTGGTCGTGACCCACAAGGATGATTACAACAGTCGTGTTTGGCTCCAAGACGAAAACATGGAAAACGGGGCTTCCATCTTGGCTTTCCGGGCTGAAAATTACGGCTATGCCGACTTGGAAGTGGGAGATGTGATTGAAAACCTGACCGGTACCTTGGAAGTTTACAACAACCTCTTGGAATTCATGCCTACCCGGACTATGACAGCTTCCGACAGCAACCACACGCTGTTCGTTGATACGGTAAGCGTGGAAGAAATCAACAACAATATCCTTGAATACCAAAGCGCTTTGGTTTGTGTGAAAGATGTCGTCTTCTCCACCGAGGAAACCTCGTTCACAGGAGGTGGAAACTATACCTTGACCCAAGGCGAGTCTTCTTTGACCTTCCGTGCAGACTATCGTAATGCCGACTATATCGGACAAGCCATCCCGGCCGACACGATTTCCATCATCGGCATCGTAACCCAATTCGGCAACAACGTCCAATTGAGCGCCCGTAGCCTGGCCGACTTCCTGTTCCCTGCCAGCTATATCCCGGCTCCGACCTTCAGCCCCGATCCTTCGGTACCTTACACCGATTCCGTGGAAGTAAGCATTGCTTGCAGCCGGGACGATGCCGATATCTTCTATGCGATAGATGAAGCCGGTTTCGAACCTTACACGCAAGCTTTCATCCTCAAAGCCAGCAGCACCATCCGCGCCATAGCCGTTGCAGGCGAAGACAGCAGTGCCGTAGCCAGTGCCACCTATACCATCCGCGAAGCCTGGGTTCCCCAAGGGGATACGGTACTTTACGAACCCTTCGATGCCTTCACGGCCGGAGACTTGAGCAATGAAAGCAATCCTGCCGATGGCGAGGATATCGCGTCCGATTTGGACATCTACACCTTGATGCCGGGGTGGACCGGTTCGCGGGTTTACCAATCGGTGGGCACGGCCAAGATGGGAAGCAGCAGCGCTGCCGGAGTTCTTGCCTTGCCGTCTCTGGATTTGAGCGGAAACAATGGAGCTTTTGCCATCTCGTTCCGAGCCAAGGCATGGAACAACGACACGACAGCTATCAATCTCATTGTCAATGGAGACACTATCACGGTAAGCGGTCTGGACAACCAAGGCAACAGCCAAGCCAACCTCCGCAAATACGTGTTCTTCTTTGAAAATGGCACGGAAAATACCACTATCAGTTTCAACGCTATCAAGGCCAACAAGGCCCGCTTCTTCCTGGATGATGTACGGGTTTACTTCGCCGAAGCCCCGGCTTGCGAAGCACCGAGCAACTTGCAAGTAATCAATCCTGGCTGCAATCCTACCGTGGTTGTAAACTGGGAAGGTTCTGCGGCTTCTTTCGTAGTGGCTTTGATGAATGCCGATGCCAGCGACACCCTCCTTATGGACACCGTGGAAGAAAAGACTTACGAATTCGTGGATATCACGCCGAATGTTGAATATGGCTGGGCGGTAGCCTCCCTCTGCGAAGACGGCAGCCTGCTCTGGACCCGAGGCGAGAATTTCCAAGTCACCTTGGCCAATGAAGCATTAGATGCAATAAATGTCCGCCTCTACCCCAACCCGACTTCCGGACTGTTCTACCTTGAACTGAATCGCGATGCCCATGCGGATGTATTCTCTGCCAACGGGACTTTGATGGAGTCGCTTGATTTGAAGGCCGGTTTGAACGAGATGAACCTGACGCAGAAAGGCGTTTACTTTGTCCGGGTAAGCAACGGAAAAGCCAGCACGGTAAAACGAGTCGTAGTCCGATAGCCTTGCATTCATCCCGAGAGGAGAAATATGCCAAATCTCTAAAAGCTTGGCACAAATCCTCTCCTATATGAAAAGACCCTGATAGAAGTTCTATCAGGGTCTTTTCGTTATATCATGAAATCGCCACGACCGGATTCCATTCCCTCTTATAACAAAATATCGGACCTGCCGGATTGAAGCTGGAAAAAGCGGGCTAACACAAACAGATAATCGGAAAGGCGGTTGATGTAGGCTTTAGCCAAACTTTCTTGAGGGCGTGCAAGTTCGGGGATGCCCTCGAAGCCATCCATGCAGCGTTCCACCCGACGGCAGACCGTCCTTGCCACATGCGTCCGAGCCGCCAAGGGACATCCTCCGGGCAGTATAAAAGCTCTCAGTTCCGGCAACCCGGCCTGCATCCGGTCGATTTCCTTTTCCAAGCGTTCCACCGAAACTTCCTCCATAAAAGGATAGGGATACGGCTTGCCCTCCGAAAAATCAAAAGAATAAAAACCGCCTATTTTGAACAAATCCCGCTGGATATCCGTCAAGAATCGGCAAACATCAGGGATGCCGGCTTCCGCTGCCAACAAGCCCATCCATGCATTCAACTCGTCAATCTGCCCATAGATTTCCACCTGCGGGCTGCTCTTGGGTACTCTCCTGCCTCCCATCAACGATGTTGCCCCTTTGTCTCCGCCTTTCGTATATATCTTCATTTTTATTCTGTCTTTCAAACTGTTTTCTCAACAAACCCATCATCCCACCCACGAAAAAAAAACACTTTCCTCAATCGGCAAACGCTTGGTTCTAAGCCCTTTTCTTTTCTTGGCTTCGCCGAAGGCGGTGTGTCATAATGAGCAATCTGCTTCGTTGCTATCGAGTCTCGAACTCCGTCACGTACTTCAGTACGCTCCTTCGTTCTCGCTCTCAGAGCCTTGCATCTTACTCACTCTGACACACCGCCTGAGATTTATTTCAAATCCCTATTTTGATACACCCTCTTTCTTTTGAGAACTTTCCTTCTTTTCTTTTGGCTTTTCAAAAGAAAAGAAGAAAAGTCAATACAAATCAGACCACCAGACCGGATTCCCCTTCAAATACTTCTCGAACCACGCCAATATCGTCTTCTCCCAATCCACCCGCTTGGCGTAATCCACAATACCATGGTCTTCACCGGCCACCGTCACCATCGCCACCGGACGGCCCAACAGACGCAACGCCTTGAACATCTGATAGCTTTCCCCGATAGGCACATTCACGTCCGCCGTCCCGTGCAACAGCAGCAAAGGCGTATGGATCTTGTCCGCATTGAACAAAGGACTCTGGTCCACAAAGATATCCTTCCGGTTCCACGGGAAAGAGAACGCATTGGCCGTGGAACCGTACAGATAGCCCCAATAGCCCTCGCCCCAGTAGGAAGAAATGGAACTGATGCCCGCATGGGAAATAGCCGCCGCGAAGATGTCAGTCCGGGTCTGCAGGAGCTGCGTGGTGAAGCCCCCGTAGGAAGCCCCGATGCAACCCAGACGGGAAGCGTCCACGAAAGGATGTTCCTGGC
This sequence comes from uncultured Bacteroidales bacterium, assembly GCA_944320465.1. Classification (GTDB taxonomy): domain Bacteria; phylum Bacteroidota; class Bacteroidia; order Bacteroidales; family P3; genus Pullibacteroides. The sequence goes on from CALUHO010000028.1 coordinate 22,960, forward strand.
AGAACTGCTTTACCCCCATTACGATTTCATCAGCCACAATCTTGCCCCAGTCGTTCACATGCTTGGCCGCGAACTCCCGTCCGTAGCCGATAGCACCCGAAGGCTGCAACACCAAGACCACATAGCCTTCCGAAGCCCAGACCGTCTTGGGGTAACGCACCGCGATTGCCTTGGGCGTAGGCGTGGTTCCCGCGTAATAATAGACAATGCAAGGATACTTCTTCGTGGCATCGAAATCGGGTGGCAAGTAATACGTAGCCTCGATGGTGTCCCCGAAAGCGTTCAGGTAAGACCAATCCCGATTCGCCCCTTGCGCCACCTGTTCCATCTCCGCCTGCTGCGGGTAAGCCACGCAGAAAGTATTCTTCACGCCTTTGGACGAAGCGAACTCGTTCTTGGCCGCGCTTCCCTTGACCAGATAAGCCCGCGAAGGCTTGTCGATGCTGCTGCCCACATACAACAGCCCGTTATCGCAGACATCCATGCCACTCACCACCTGCACCTGCGCCGGAATCCGGGCAAAAGTCCTATCCGAAACCCGGTAAGAGAACAGATTCACCTCATCCCGGTCATCGGCATACAAATAGATGTACTGCCCGGTCGATTCCCAGACAGCCCGCTGGAAAGAGGGCGCAAAATCGTCCGAAATCAGCTCGGCCTCCCCCGTAGCGATATCGTAAATGAACGCATTCACATCATAATCGTTCGGAATGAAGCAGTCTTCCTCCTGGCAAGGCACAGAAACGCCCGGCTGCATCGGGTCGGTAAAGATACGCTCCGAACCCATCACCAGCAAGCGGCTACCATCCGGGCTGAACGAAGCCGAATGCTGGAAATGCGAACCATACAATTCCTCGGTTTCAAAGTTTTCCAGATCCATCCGGTAAATCCGCTGGTACGTGTACTGCCGCATCGTATCGGCCACTTCCAGGGTCGTGAACAAGAGGTAACGCCCGTCCAACGAAATATCCATCAAATCGGTGGACAAATAACCGTAAGTCAACGGAACCCGTGTCCCCGAAGCCAGATCCAACATGCTCAAAGTGGTCCGCATCCTGTAATAAGGCCATTGATCCATCGGGTCGATGATATTCTTCAAACCGTTTTCCGGCAGCTTGCCTTGCGTGGTCACGCTCAGAATCATATAACGGCCTTGCGGATCCCAGGCAAAACCCGAAAGGCTTTCCTTGGTCTCGTAAATCAAAGAAGCCGGCAGGCCGAGTTCCCCGGCATAAATCCGGACCGTCGACCCCTCACGCTTCATATAAGCGTATTTGTCCACCCTGCCGGCGAAAGCCAAGCCCGAAATCCCGCTCAGCTCGCAGACCGGCTCAGGGTACGCCCCCGCCTTCACGTCCGAAGTCCGGTAAATCCGGTAAACAGTCTCATACTTTCCCGCTTCCGGATTGGACTGGGTAAAAGCCAGTTTGAAGTATTTCCCGCTGGCCGAGAGCTGAGGCGCAGCCACAACGGCTCCATCCAGATAATGATGCAAGTCGTAGTATTCCTGCACTTCCGACCCCAAAGCCAAGTCCGCCGATGTCTTGAACGTCACCTCCAATTTGGAATCCACGGTCTTCGAAGTGTACAAAGCCTTGAGAACGAACTGATGATAGCCCGGCTCCAGCTTCAGCACCGCTTTATGCGAAGAAGGCCGGTTCGTATCCTGCGCCTGCATCTGGCTCATCACCTTCTTGCCGTCCATATACAGCTCGAAAGCCGGCGCGAAGGCCAGTTCCAACGAAGCCTTGTTATAAAGCGGCGTGCGCAAGGCGAATGAAGTCAGCACCCAGGCATTCCAATTGGAATCGCTCACGCCATAAGCCAATTCCCCGTCCGCGCCCACTTCTTTCCATTCGTAATCCAAGCCTCTCCAATCCAATACATCTCCGGCCTTGACCCGGAAAAAGGGATCCATTTCCTTTTCAAAAGCCGGATAAGCGAACAAGGCCGCCATGTCGAAAGCCTTGCCATTGATATCCTTCTCCTGATGGAATGCCGGCAGCCTGAAAGACAGAGGCCCGGCCTGCAAATAATTTTCCAAACGGTACTCCGTTTCCTGGTTTTGTTCCGACACCGATGATTCCGGCACCATTTCAACTTCTCTTGCCGGAGAAGCCGATACCGAACCCATCAGGCATCCTGCCATCCATGTTCCCAACAGCCATACCGCTGCCATCCAATTCTTTTTCATATTCAATATTTTAAAATCCATTCAAAAGGAATGTCTCAGCTCGGCGAAAGCCGTGCAAGGCACAACCTGCTTTCTGAAAGCCAAATCCGATTTCGTCCGAATCTGCACCCGGCTTGCCGTTTATCCCAAATCGGTCATTAGACACGCCGAGTCCGTTTTTGATTGGGAAAGTGAGGCTTTCGGGCATCTTGCCCGCCTCTGTCCGCATCCTGCTTCTCGCTACGCCTCGACGTAGCCCGCTACGCCTTCGGCTAGGCGAGAAGCATGCTGCATGACACAAGCGGGCAATCTCCCCAAAGTCTAATGACCGATTTGGGTTTATTTTATCAAAAGGCTGCAAAACGGAAAGCCCGTTCCCGAACCTCCGCCTTGCAGCCCTTCTTTTTTGCAATCAGATTCTACTTATTCTCAGGAAGAACCACCGGGAAATCATAATCAAACTGCATCATCTTCATCGGTTCCATCACATGGCCCAGGAAATCCCGGTAGGCATCGGTCACGCTGAACGTGTTCTTGTCGTAGTACACATCCGGCAACGGAATATTTCCAATGGAACCCATATCAATCGAAGATGTGTTGAATTCTTCCAGCTCGTTGTAATGGACCACTCTGTTCAGCACCGGCATCTGCCCGTAAGCCTGACGGAGCAGCAAGTCCACTACCTTGTCAGCCAAAGTGGATGTAAGGCGGCGGTCATATTCGCGGCATTCCCCGGCACGAGCATAGTAGCCACTGATCTGCGAACGGGCATCCAGACCGAGACGACGGGAAATCTCGTTGGCGATCACCCCGCTCACGCCCCCGAAACGGGCATGACCGTATTCGTCCTTTTCCGAACTGGCATAAACCACGTCCACCTTGCCGGTTTCATCGTCATACCAGCGGGTTCCTTCCGAAACGGCAATCACCAAGCAACGCTTGCGGTTGCGCATATACAGTTCCTTCACTCTTTCAAAGAAGAACTCCTTGCGTTCGGCCGTCATCGGGCATTCCGGAATCAAGACCATATCCGCGCCGCCGTGCATAGCCGTGGCCGTCAGCCAACCTGCATCGCGTCCCATCACCTCCATCACCATCACCCGCTTATGCGACTCGGTGGTGGTACGCAGCATATTGGTCAGACGAGTCACCGTCCGAGCCGCCGAGGGGAATCCAGGACAAATCACAGCTTCGATATCCTGGCCGTTGTAATGATGCATCGTGCGCGTCCTCAAATCGTTGTCGATGGTCTTAGGGAATCCTATCACCGGAATCCCTTCCGTCTCGTACAGCTTCTTGGCCGCTCCGTTGGTATCATCGCCTCCGATAGTTACCAAAACATCAATCTTGTAGCGTTCCAGATTGCGCAGAATCTGCTCCACCCGGTTCTCCCCCTCCTTGGATGAGAACGGATTGGTACGGCTCGAACCTAATGCGGTTCCCCCGTAAAGCCCGTTGTACGGCTGGCAAGTCAGATCCACCACCTGGCCATCGCCCAGCAAGCCTTTCCAACCCTGACGGATACCATACACCTTGTAACCGAGAATCGAAGCCCGGTTCCGGACGCTCTCAATACTGGAATTAATCGCCGGCGTATCGCCGCCACCCGACAAAATGGCCAAAGTCTTGCCATGAAAAAGTTTGTGATCCAAGCCCATGTCTTTAATTTTTAGTATTTTCTACTCCGTTTATTTCTTAACAATCCCGTTTTGGCAAGGCGGTTTCCCATCGTTTTCCCCTCTTGCGCGGAAGATTTCAATCCTTTATCCCAAATCGGTCATTAGACTTTGGGGAGATTGCCCGCTTGTGTCAGGCAGCATGCTTCTCGCCTAGCCGAAGGCGTAGCGGGCTACGTCGAGGCGTAGCGAGAAACAGGATGCGGACAGAAGCGGGCAAGATGCCCGAATGCCTCATTTTCCTAATCAGAAACGGACCCGGCGTGTCTAATGACCGATTTGGGTTTATCGACCCCATCAGGAATAACGCACCTCAGCCCTCCTTTCAAACCCAGTCCCCTGCCACCTCGGCGCGGACAAGCATCTTCCTTATTTCCAATCCACGACATCGACAACAAGCATAACAAGACCACCAAGCAGACAGGCATCTTCCTTATTCCCAATCCACCCCGTCCAAATAACCGGCCACGAAACTTTCCGTAGCCTTGGGCGCTTCGAACATTCCCATATGCCCTACCGGCAAAAGCAGCAGATGCGAACGTTGCGGCATCGAAGCCTGAGCCAGCATCTGCGGCAGGTTCGCCCGGCTGTCCAACTTGCCTACGATGAACATGAACGGAATCGGCAAACCGTAAATTTCCAAGCGGTTCTGACGCTCCATCATGCCCCGTTGGGCGGCCGCCACCGCCATCGGATCCATGCTTTTGGCCGAAGCCACCAAAGCGTCCACAGCTTCCGGATAGTGCGCGGCCATCCCGGGCGCGAACAAATCCGGCGTGGATTCCCCGATGAAATAGGTCTTCCCGGCTTCAATCAGATCCACCATGCGCTGCCGGTTCTGCCTGGCATCCTCCGTGTCGGCCTGAGCCGAGGAATGGAACAGACCCAAGCCCGAAAGCAGTTCCGGGTAACGGGCAGCGAACTCGCAAGCCACGTAACCGCCCATCGAATGACCGATGACCACCGCTTTCTTAAGCCCCTCGGCCTCGAACACGCTTCTGACTATCAATGCCTGCAAACCCATGCTATGCGTGCTGCCGACGCTGTCGGTCCTGCCGTGCCCGGCCAGATCCACGCAAATGACGCAATAGCCTTTTCCGCAAAGATAACGCGAAAGCGAATCCCAGACAAACACGTTTTCCGTGAACCCGTGCAGCAGGACCACCGGCTTCAACGGTCCTCGATTCAAACAATCGACCGTGTAATGCACCCGATGGCCACCTTGATCTTCTATGTATTTATCCGTCATTCTTATAAAATATTAAAAAAGCCTTGCATCTTACTCACTCTGACACACCGCCTGTGATTTATTTCAAATCCCTATTTTGATACACCCTCAGAAGGGGCATCAACGACAGTTAAAGATAGTGATTTTATTTTTCCTTCACTTCTTCAAGTTCATCAATTTTTCCTTTTCCCGTAGTTCCTTGGGGGTCAGTTCCGGGTCTTCTTCCACGAATTCCCGGCTCTTGCTGTACGTCCGCCATTTTTCCAGGACGGCATCCATGTCAGCCGGCATCGGGCTTTCGAAATGCATCCGCTTATGCGTGCGGGGATGGTCGAAGCCCAAGGTTGCCGCATGCAAGGCCTGACGAGGCAGCAGCGCGAAACAGTTCTCCACAAACTGCCTGTACTTGGTAAAAGTGGTCCCTTTCAGAATCCGGTCGCCCCCGTAGGTGGCATCGTTGAACAAAGGATGCTTGATATACTTCATGTGGCAACGGATCTGATGCGTCCGGCCGGTTTCCAGGACACAGTCCACCAAAGTCACATAGCCGAAACGTTCCCGCACCTTGTAATGCGTCACCGCATGTTTTCCCTTGTCCCCTTCCGGATAGACCGCCATCACCTTGCGGTCCTGCACGCTCCTGGCGATATTACCCTCGATGGTGCCTTCATCCTCGCTGAAATTGCCCCAGACCAAGGCCCGGTAGCAACGCTCGGTGCTATGATCGAAGAACTGCCGCGCCAGATAGGTCTGGGCTTCCTCAGTCTTGGCCACTAACAGCAAACCAGAGGTATCCTTGTCGATCCTATGCACCAGATAGGGCTTCTCGCCCTTCAGATGGCACATCAAGGCGTTGACCAAAGTGCCAGTGAAGTTGCCGAAGCCCGGATGCACCACCATGCCGGGGGCTTTGTCCACCACCAAGACGTCCTCGTCTTCATAGACCACCTTGATCGGGATGTTTTCCGGCGCCAGTTCCACATGCTGGGGCGGATTGGGCAGCACCAAGCTCACCACATCGCCCGGCTTCACCTTGTAATTGGACTTCTCCGCCTTTCCGTTGACCAGGATATTTCCCGCCTTGGCTGCGTTCTGGATCCGGTTCCGGGCCGTTTTCTGCAAACGATCCACCAAGAACTTGTCCAGACGCAACGGGGTTTGCCCCGGGTCGGCCTTGATGCTGAAATGCTCGTACAGCCCTTGAGCCTCCTCATCGTCTTCCGGCTCGTCTTCCACTTCCTCTTCAAGGATATCGGCATCGCCCGCAAGCCTTTCTTCCCCTAATCCCGAAGCCAAGGGAAATCCGTCTCCCTTTCCGGCCTCCAGCCTAATACCGTCCTGTGTTTCTTCGTTTTCCGACAATCTATTTTCTGTTTTCTTCATTCTTGTTTCTGCTTTCAGGAACCCGCCAGAATCCAGCTCTGACCGAATTCTGAATCCCTTTTTCAATCTTGCTCTATCTCAATTCCATCGGAAAAACGCTGAAAGGCAAGCTTTTTTGCAAATCAACGCTCTTCAACCGCCCAATCCGGTTCCGCGCTTTCTTCTATCAACATCGGTTCTTCCATATATTCGGAATCCATAGCCAACGAATCCACCAAGGTGCTGTCTTGGATTACAGGCTGTTCTCCGCCGCCATCGCCCACTTCCAAATCAATCAACTCACCCCGGCGGATCAGCGTGCCCGGATCTATCTCCTCGCCTTGGTACAACTGACGGATAACCGCCCCGTGGGCAATCGAAGGTACCGGAATCTGCTGTCCGACCTGTAGCCCGTAGGTCTCTAGCAGCGAAGCCGCCTGGCGAATCGAAAGGTCCACTAAGTTGGGCATCTGTACCGAAGGCGGCAAGGCAGCGGCCACCACCAAATAAAAGGTGCGATCCCGCTTCACCACCGACCCAGGCAGCGGAGACTGGGAGATGATGGTCCCGGCCTCGATTTCCGGACTGTAAACCGAATCCCGGACCACGAACTGGAAGCCGAACTCCTCGGTATAAGGAGCCAGCTGATCCATCTTCATGCCCCGGATATCGGTTACTTTTATTTCTTCCCCATGGCGGGTGAACAGTTTGAGCGACCACATCACTATCGTTACAACCAAAACACCGGCCACGATAATCAAGCCTATCTGTTTCCAGAAATCGGCTGTCCTCATATACGAAAAGAAACTCATCGTTCTTGTTTTAAGTTTCGCTTGAAATAAACGCTCCGCCTCGGCAAAGGCCGAACTTCGTCCGGCCCGCAATCAGCTTGCATTGTATCTTACAAATGGCGCATCCCACAATCCGGCAAGCAACCGAATTCCCCGACCCGCCATGCGCACTGGGGCGGCAATCAAAAACCACAACACCGACACATCAATCCTTCAACCCAAATCGGTCATTAGACACGCCGTGTCTGTTTTTGATTGGGAAAATGAGGCTTTCGGGCATCTTGCCCGCTTCTGTCCGCATCCTGTTTCTCGCTACGCCTCGACGTAGCCCGCTACGCCTTCGGCTAGGCGAGAAGCATGCTGCATGACACAAGCGGGCAATCTCCCCAAAGTCTAATGACCGATTTGGGTTCAATCGGTTCTCCCTCCCGTCCTTGCGCGCCGGAGCGGCGTGTCAGAACGGGAGAGATGCAAGGCCGCCAAGGGTAAGGACGAGGGAGCGTACTCCAGTACGTGACCGAGTCCGAGTCCCGAAGGCAACACCGCCCGCTAAGACAGTGCAAAGCGAGCGCAAAACCAAACCCGATTCTTGTTCGGCTTTGCCGAGGTGCATCCTGCTTTGCGCGCCGGAGCGGCGTGTCAGAACGGGAGAGATGCAAGGCCGCCAAGGGTAAGGACGAGGGAGCGTACTCCAGTACGTGACCGAGTCCGAGTCCCGAAGGCAACACCGCCCGCTAAGACAGTGCAAAGCGAGCGCAAAACCAAACCCGATTCTTGTTCGGCTTTGCCGAGGTGCATCCTGCTTTGCGCGCCGGAGCGGCGTGTCAGAACGGGAGAGATGCAAGGCCGCCAAGGGTAAGGACGAGGGAGCGTACTCCAGTACGTGACCGAGTCCGAGTCCCGAAGGCAACACCGCCCGCTAAGACAGTGCAAAGCGAGCGCAAAACCAAACCCGATTCTTGTTCGGCTTTGCCGAGGTGCATCCTGCTTTGCGCGCCGGAGCGGCGTGTCAGAACGGGAGAGATGCAAGGCCGCCAAGGGTAAGGACGAGGGAGCGTACTCCAGTACGTGACCGAGTCCGAGTCCCGAAGACAACGCCGCAGATCGCCCATTCTGACACGCCGCTAATGGGCATCGAGCCAATTAGAAGCCGCACACACCTCCACCTCGATCGGCACTTGCATCGGCAAAGCCTCTTTCATTGCCTTCTCCACCAAAGCCGACAAGCTTTCCACTTCCGAAGCCGGCACATTGAAGACCAGTTCGTCATGGACTTGCAGAATCATCCGCGAAGCCATCTTCTCCTGCCGGATCCGCCGGTCGATGGCAATCATGGCCAGCTTGATCATGTCCGCGCTAGAACCTTGCACCGGCGCGTTCACTGCATTGCGCTCGGCATACGCCCTGACCACAGCATTGCCGGAATTGATATCCTTCAGATACCGGCGCCGATGCAGCAAGGTCTCGACATAGCCCTTCGCCTTGGCATCAGCCACCACCTTGTCCATATAGGATTTCAGCTGGCTGTAATTCTGGTAATACCGCTCAATCAGTCCAGCCGCTTCCTTGCGCGGGATCCGGAGCCTTTCGGCCAGGCCGAATGCCGAGATGCCGTAAATGATGCCGAAATTGACCGTCTTGGCTTGACGGCGCATGGCAGCAGTCACATCCTCCGGCTTCACGCCAAAGACATTGGCCGCCGTAGCCGTATGCACGTCCTTATGCTTGCTGAAATCCTGCAACATGGTCTTGTCCCCGCTCAGCTGGGCGATGATCCGCAGCTCTATCTGCGAATAATCGGCCGATAGCAAGCTCTCGCCTTCATGCTCCGGAACAAAACATTTGCGGATTTCCCTGCCCAGATCGGAGCGAACCGGGATATTCTGCAAATTCGGGTTCTGCGAACTCAGACGCCCGGTAGCCGTCACTGCCTGGTTGTAGGTAGTATGTATCTTGCCCGACCAAGGGTCTATCAGCAGAGGCAACGCATCCACATAGGTGGATTTCAATTTGGTCAGACTGCGGTAAAAAAGCACTTTTTCCACTATCGGATGCTTGTGGGTAAGCTTCTGCAACACATCCTCGGCTGTGCTGAACTGCTTGGTCCGCGTATGCTTGGGCTTGTCGGTAATCTGCAATTTCTCAAACAGCACTTCCCCCAACTGCTTGGGCGATGCGATATTGAATTTCTCCCCGGCCAGCGTGTAGATTTCCTCTTCCACCTGGCCAATCTGCGCCTGAAGAGCATCCCCGTATTGTTTCAAGCGTCCCGTATCGATTTTGACCCCTTCACGCTCCATCCGACACAACACTCGCGATAAGGGAATCTCCACATTCCAGAACAAGTCTTCCGCCCCTACCTGCTTCAACGCAGGATTGAAACATACCTGCAACAGACAGGCCACCTTGGCATTCTGCAACGAATACCGGACGGCCTCGCTCCGCAGCGGATTCTCCGGGTCGGTCCAGAGAACCTCCGTTTCCAATAAACCTGCAGAAGATGCCGTCAAAGCAGATAAAAGTTCCGGCTTAGGCGCATCCTGATAGGAAAAAGGCAGGTAATTACGGGTCAGGCGCATCAAATCGTGGCTCCCCTCCGGATCCATCAGGTAATGCGCCAACATGATGTCGAATGCCTGCAATTCCAATTCGATTCCTTGGTTCGCCAGCAGATGCAACTGGTTCTTCAAATCATGGCAGACCAAGTCCCGGCTCGCGGCATGCTTCCTGAAAAACGCTGCCAGCAAAGCCTTCTCATTAGAAGTCAAAGCAAACCTCTGTGCTTCATCCAAACGAACATCCGAAGCCGTCTCCGGTCTTGAGTCCGCAAAACAGGACGGGATATAATAAGCCTGGAAACGAATCTTACCGAAAGACATAAGACTGTCCCCGGCAGACGCAGCCCCCGAATTCACAATAGAATCAAGACCTGCCGTATTTTCCAAGACGCAAAACGCCATGCATGCGATGGCCGAATGCCGTACCGAAGCCGCCGAAACCGGCATCAAGTAAAAACCGGCCGCCGTATGCGGACCATTCTCCAATCCATTCCCGTCTTCCAGCAAACGGGAAAGGCTTTCCAGCCCGGCCTTCAACCCGGCTTCGTCCTTCCAATATTCCACCCCATTCAAATCCGGACAGACGAAAGGCTTCTCCTCTATCATCGCCTCCTCGGAAAACATATCCAAAGTCGTATCCTGCACTTCCGTTTTCTTTCTGCCCGGTTTTACCGCAGGCTTGGCTTCCTCTTGCTGGCTTACCGGAGCGTCCACCCTGTAATAAGACAACAAACGGGCAGCAAACGAACGCATTTCCAATTCATCCAGCAAATCGGAAACAGCCTTGATATCCGGGGCGGACAAACGCAAAGCCGAGTCGTCAAAGGCCACCGGAACATCCAAGATGATTGTGGCCAGCATCTTCGATTCCATAGCCTGGGCAGCGTTCTGCCGGATTTTCTCGCGCAGTTTCTCGTTCTCCACCTCATCCACATGCTCCAGCAGATTCTCCACCGAACCGAACCTGGCCAACAGTTTGCGAGCCGTCACTTCCCCCACGCCGGGCACTCCCGGGATATTGTCCGAAGCATCGCCCCACAGTCCTAACATGTCTATCACCTGCCTGGGATCCTCTATGCCGAACTTGGCGCACACTTCTGCCGGCCCCATGATTTCCACTCCATTCCCCGAACGGGAAGGCTTATAAATCAACACATTTTCATCCACCAACTGTCCGAAATCCTTGTCCGGAGTCACCATATAGACTTTGAAACCTTCTTTTTCCGCTTTCTTGCTCAAGGTTCCGATCACATCGTCGGCCTCGTAGCCGTCCGCATACAGGATCGGGATGTTCAATGCCTGCAGCAGACGTTTGATATACGGGATAGCCACCGAGATATCTTCCGGCATTTTCTCCCTATTAGCCTTATAATCTGTAAATTCCAAATGTCTGGCGGTAGGTGCTATCGTATCGAAAGCCACGCCAAGATGCGTCGGCTTCTCTTTCTTCAACAATTCGAGCAAAGCATTGGCAAAACCGAGGAATGCCGAAGTGTTCACGCCCTTGGAAGTAATGCGCGGGTTTTTATTCAGAGCAAAATAAGCCCTGTAAATCAACGCCATCGCATCTAACAAAAACAGTTTCTTCTCTTCCATTTCCCTCTTTTATATACCTATTTACCCCATGCCTATCCAATACACCTCCGGGCTATCAAGCCACGCTGCACCAGCTTGACGGAATACGAATGCAGGCGAACTATTCCGAAATGCCGTATGTCTCCTTGTAATAGGCCTCATACCCTTCGTAATCCCCATATTCTTTCAGCAATTCCATATTGGCCTCATTGGCCAGAAACAGAATCTTGAAATTCAGCGTCCCGAATACATAATCATCGTCCTTGACCATGTTCAAATACCCAGAAGCCCCCCGCAGAACCGGGAACGAAGAGACAATTACCATGTATTTATCCTTGGCCTGCACCACTTCCATCTTCAATCCCATCTGCCCATAATGCCGGCTATTGAATTCCTCCATGCGGAGCACCATCACTTCGGCTTCCCGTTCCGATGGGTCGCAGACGGCTATGATATAATGCTTCTCGGAACTCTTAGGCTGGATATAATCCACATGGACCGGTTCGGGAGGCATTGTGTCTTGCGCAACCGGCATCTGCGATTCCGCTACGGACTGTCCCTGTTCCGATGCAGGTTCTCCGCCGTCCCCGGTACTTTGGCTTCCTGCCCCGGCTCTTTCCTCCGAGGTCTCTGTCCTATCCGATGCCGAAGCTTCTGCCATAGGCATGTCTTCGGGCAGCACGGGATCGGAGTCAGGGAAAAGGATATTCTGCTTCAAATCCGCCTGCGCCCGGTCGTATGCCGACTGCATCCTCGATTTCAATTCGCTTTCCGGATAAGACTTCAGGAAATTATCTGCCATCGGAATCATCTCGTTATAACCCTTCACATGTGCCGTGGACATGGTCTTCAAAAACGACAACTGCTCCTGGAAAGTATTGACAGGAAACGCTTCCTCTACTTGCTCAACGATAGCCAGAACGCCTTGGAAATCATTACGAAGGAAGCAGTTATATGCCTGCGTGTAAAGACCTTCCACCGTTTTTGAATTGGCTTCCAGTTCTTTGTAATAATCAGGATTGTTCACCCTCTGGTCTTGAATCGTACCTGCGTAACGGGTTGCCAGAATATTGGCATACTGCTGATAATTGCCCATATCTCCTTCCTGGCGGTAGATTTTACAAAGCGTCTCACAAGCTGAAGGCAGGTAATCCGATTCGGGAAACTCTGCAATCAAACGGGTCAGGTACTTCTTCCCTTCATCGGTTTCGCTCAACTGATCCGAATATACCATGCCAACATGGTAAAGGGCGGGCTCTATAATCGAATCCAAACGGGCAAAGGCACTGTCGGTGGTCGGAAGATTCTGCAAGTAATATTCAGGGTCAGCCTGTGTGATAATCTTGGGCGCCTCGACTACTTCCTCCTCTTCTCCCTGCAGGCTTGGCGGACGCAACATAGCCGCTGCAGGTTTGGCTGAAAGGAACCACAAGTCCTCCAAAGTCCTGCGTCCCCATAACCGGTTAAATTCTGCCAAGCCTGCGTTCTTAGTCTGGGTATTGTAAAAATACCAATTAGACCGCCCCGGCGTGGACATATCCGCTCCACCCGATTCCTCGCGAGCCCGACGGGCGGCTTCTTGGGCTTTCTGGTACTCCTTGGCTTTGCGTTCGGCATACTTCTTCTGGCCTTTCTCATCCATACGCCCCACAATCCGCAAGGTATCCGCCTCGACAAGCTGCGTGTAATATTCCGTCAAATCCGCCAGATTCTCAGCCCGGCTCACAATAGTATAATACTCCGGATCCTCTACTTCTACCACTTCAGCTGCCGCCGCGTAATACTGCTGGGACCGGATGTATTCCTTCTTTTCATAAAAGTACGCAGACAAACGCTTGGCCGCCAACAAAGTCCGGGCCGGGTCGCCTTGGCTGGCCGCAATAGATTGGTCCATGTAGCGTACAGCATCTTCTTCCCGGCCTTGACGGAAAGCCATTTCTCCCATCACATAATAGATACGTCCAAAATAAGCCGCATTCTTGGGGTCTTTCAGCATTTTCTGCAAGTCCTTCAAGACATCATGCATGGCTATGGAATTGCCTTCCGAACACAACACGATATTCAAACGAGCATTGAAAACCAAATCCAAAGGCGGATTAAGCTTCAAACATTCCCGATAATAGTTGACAGCCTGTGCCTTGTTGCCATCGTTCTGGGCTATCTGCCCCATGATGAAGATGACACGCGACTTCACGTCCGCCTTCTTGGCTCGCTGCAAGCCTTGCTGCAAATAAGGAATCGCCTCCTTGTATTTTTCCTGCTGAATATAAAATTGAGCCTGCACCAAAGGCAAATCCCGGTAGGTTTCCTTCATCAAAGCCGATTGGGGCTGGGCATCCACTTGGCTGAGAAAGGAAGATGCCATTCCATAGTCTTCCTCCCGCATGTACGTCCGAGCAATCCAAAGCATAGCCTCGAACCTTTCCGGATTCTTGGGGTATTCGGAAAGCACGAAGCTGAACACTGAACGGGCCTTGGAATAATCCTGTTGGTAAAAGAATCCCTTCCCAAGCAGGATATAAGCATTGTCTATTGTCTTGACGTACTCTTTGCCTCGAATTGAAATAGAGTGCTTCTTGATGGTAATCAACGCTTTCTCAATCATCCGCTTGGTCTGTTCGGCAACCAAGGCCGTATCTTCCGGATTCCCGTATTTGAATACCGGAATCACATTGAAATAATTGTCCACAGACTGAGCTTGCAAGAGGTAATCCGCATCGAGCAAGGTTTCCTGCCCGTTCCAATAAACATTGTAGTAAGAGGTCAAGTTATGGAAATTCCTGCTCAGGAAAGTATTCCTCTTGGTGGAGCAGCTCGAGGCTATCAGCAACAAGACGGCACCCAGGCATCCAAAAGACAGCTTGTTCATGCCCGGCTTCGGCCAGGTCTTTATTCCTTTTGCTTTCAATGCTTGTAATCTTCTATTTTTCCAAAATCGTAATCATCCACAAGAATCTTCCCTCCGGTCACTTCACCCAGGCAAACCATCGGTGTCCCAGTTTCCATCATCAGGTCCTTGAATTCCACATCCACCGCCTCGTCAACCGATACCACGACCCGGCTTTGGCTTTCGCCAAAAAGATAGGAATCCAAACGGAAAGTATCGTCTACCATGATGTCGAAGCCCAGATTCCCTTCCTTGGCACTTTCAAGCAGCGCCATGAACAGACCTCCTTCCGATACCGGGCATATCGATTCCAGCAAATGGGAATCCATGGCATCCATTATCACACGCTGCAATTTGTATTCTTCCTCTAAATCGAAATAAGGAGCCGGGGAATAAGCCTGCTTGCGGTATGCCGCAAGATAACGGGAACTGTTGATATCCTCCATGCTTTTGCCCAACAAGTAAATGGCATGCCCTTTTCGGGTAAATCCTCTTCCTACCCGGCCACGGCCTTCCCGCAGACCGACCATGCCCACCACTACTGCCGGATTAGAGATACCTGTCCCGGCATCTTCCACCTTTGTTTCAGAGAATCTTGCATCGGTACCTGTCATCGGTACCCGCAACTTTTCAAAAGCAGCCCCAACGCCCTTGACCGCATTGACAAACTGCCAATATGCTTCCGGATTCTGCGGATTCCCGAAATTGAAACACGGTGCCATGCCCAAAGGCTGCGCGCCGGAGCAAACCAAATTGCGAGCCGCTTCCGCCACAGCTATTTGTGCACCAACCAAAGGATTGGCAAACACATAAGCCGCATTGCCCGCCATCGTCACCACCACATCCTTCCCTTGGACGTTCTCTCCAAGACGGGCCTCTACGGACAAACAGTCTGGAAACTTCAGACGGGCGGACAAGAAATGTGCCACGCTGACAGCCTCCTCCAAATCGATATCTTTCACCGTATGTATGTCAAAACGCCTGCATTGTGCAAAATTCTTGGCTTCTTTGTACCTGCGATCATAAACCGGAGCACCTTTGCCCGCCATCAGGCTTGACACGGGAATATCGACCAAAAGATGCCCTTGTTCAAAACATTGCATACGATCTCCCTCCATGACCTCAGCCACCGCCCACTTTGTCATCGGCAAGTGATTGAACAAACGCCCTTCCCCGCCTTTGCGGACCACAAGAAGGTAACTATTCGGCCTCTGCGACAACAAAAGGCCTTCGCTTTTTCCAGCTTTCAGCAGCACAGGATCGTGAGGGAATTCTATCCGAACTCCCATGCCTGTCATCCCGCACAATCGAGAAAAGGCGCCTGCCAAGCCCGAACGGCCTACATGAACCAATGCCAGGACAGCCTTGTCCGCAAGCAAAGCACTTATTGCTTGCCATAAATGGCCCGGAGTGATATTTTTCTCTGCTTCTACCAAATAAAACAAATCCCCCTTACCTGCCGATTCTTTTGGAACCTGCAAGTCCTTAGGCAAGAAGTTCACCGACATCAAATCCGATACGACCACATCCTTGCCTTCCGAAGAAAAGACATCTTCGCTGGCAGTGAATTCTTTGAGACCCTGTCCGGATTCCATCCCGCTCATCCTATAAGCCGCGACAACCGCAGGCCGCCCTCCTCGTGCCATGGCAGAGCCATTCAACCAAGACAACCTGTCAGCCACAGCTTCTTCGGATGGACCGGCATCAACCGCCAAAACACATGCCTGCCTGTCATGCAAATCCACCTGAGCATTTCCAGTGCCAGAGGGCAAGCAGCCATCTTCCAACGGCAAAGTCCTAAGCCAAGTGATCGAATTCTTATAGGAAACATCTTCGCGCCACATCCAAGCATAAAGGCGCAATTCTACAAAATTCGGTGTACGGCCAAGAAGCCGGCAAATCTGCCCGTATTCCTCGGACGGAATCCCCAGCTCCTTGGCCGTCAGCTCGGTCGCATCTTCGTCAGCACGCCCTCCTTTAGCGCTTTTAGCGGTACCCGCCTTGGCAGCGGCCTTCGCTGCTGTTTTCCTGGGCTTTGCTTCAGATGCAGAAGCCTTTGTCTCCTTGGGTCCTGTCTTGGCAGCTACGGGTTTTGCCGTCGCCTTGGCAACTTTATCCTTTGCCGGTTTGGTTGCTTTTGGCTTAGACTTGCTTGCCCCCTTCGATTCGGATCTTTCTTTAATCATGTCGCCAACAGCTTCTTTCAAGCTGTTCCCAATAGAACAGGCCGCATCTTTGACTTTCGCCCGGTTAGCCGGAGTATCTACCGTATCCTTGAATTTCCGGGCCGCCTTCACTGCCTCTTCCATCTTTGCCTTCGTCTTGCCGATGGCTTCTGTGGTGACTTTGCGAGCCTTTTTCCCTTGTTCCGATACGGTTTCCCTGACTGTTTTCAGCCTTTCGCTGGCCGCATCCACTTTAGCCTTGGCTTTTCTGGCCTGTTTCAATACTAACTCAGCCTTAGGATGCCCCACAGCCGCCATTTCCATCTGCTCAGCCACTTCTTCCGCCTTAGCCTTGGCCTTTTCAAGCAGGCTTTCCGCCTTGTCCTTAGCCTTACCTGCTTTCATCCGGGAAAGCCGAACCGCCGCTTTAACCTTGGTGCGGTTTTCCTCTGTGTCAATCTGTTCCTTCACCGCATTGACCTTCTTCTTGGCATCCATGGCGGCCTTTTCCACACGGTCTTTGGCCACACGAAGTGCCTTGACCGCTTTTTCCTGTCGGGAATTAGTCGTTTCCGCCTCCTTCTTGCTGGCCGATGCCTTGGAAGCGGGCCTTTTCTTGGGTTTGGATTCTGTTGTCATAGGAATTTGCTTTTATGCGTTCGCTTTCTTCTTGCTTGAATTTTCCTCCCTAACCCTCTGCATATACCGATGCAAATGGGAGCTGATGATGCCTATCGCCTTCTCATTCTCTCCTCCTTGAGGCACGATTATGTCGGCATAACGTTTGGTAGGTTCTATAAACTGCTCATGCATCGGTTTGACCCAATCCGCGTAATGGCTCAAAGCCTGCTCGTATGTCCGGTTCCTTTCGTGGATGTCCCGCCGGATAATCCGCATTAGGCGATCATCGCTGTCGGCATCCACAAAAACCTTAATATCCAACCTTTTGCGAAGTTGCGGGTTAGACAGGATCAATATGCCCTCCACAATCACCACTTCGGTAGGACGAACCGTCACGGTTTCTTTGGAACGAGCACAGGTGATATAGGAATATACCGGCATCTCTATTGACTTCCCCCTCCTGAGCATATCCAAATGCTTGACCAGAAGAGGAAACTCGATCGAGGACGGATGGTCGAAGTTGATGGCCCGTTTTTCCTCTTCAGGCAAAGAACCTCTGTCTTTGTAATAGGCATCTTGCGGAATAATCGTGACCGAACTGCTGCCGCAATTGGCTGCGATTTTGTTGACCACCGTGGTCTTTCCCGAACCGGAACCTCCGGCAATACCGATTATCAGCATAATATCGACTCTATTTGGGTTTTCAAGTGCTTCTTGGCATCCCGGCACAGGCACCGCCCCACCAATCCGGCAAGCCTCCGGAAATGTAAAAGTACAAAATATCCGCGTCTTTCCGCCACGACATGGAGACACGCGCGCTCGTAGGCTTCCGCATGCCGCCTAACGAGCCTCCGCGCCGGCCAACGCCACCGTATCGGATGAAGCCGTATAAAAGATTTCCCGGCTGGATTCCTTGACAACACGCTCCTCGCTGACACAGGAAAGACGCAAGATCACCTTCCCCGATGCCGAATCGACTCCAGCCAGCCCATATTCCTCATATAAAGAAGGCAAGCTCTTGTCAAAATTGGCCAATTTATAGTCAAAGTCCACCAAGGCATCCTTTTCATTGGCATTGCGGGCATTCTTGTCTGAATACGCTTCATTCTCATATTTCTTCACGTCGTTCCATCCTGCCGAATTCAAAAAGGACTCGGTAATCCTGACGGACAACCGGCCTCCGGACAAGGAAAGCCCTGTAGCATCATAAGTGAAAGCATACACTTCCGTCACTTCCCGCTGGCAAGAAGAGAGGGAGAGCAAAGCGGCCAGCATCAGGCCAAAAGACTTCATCGCATTCTTAGTATTCCGTAACATTTCAACCTCTTTTTTGAATTTCCTATCACAGACAAACTTATCCTTGCTGGTTTTCCGCAGCACAAAGCCGCCTTGTTGCCGCATGGCTCGCAATCGGCCTATAGAAAGAAAAACGGTTCTGCCCTGCGTTCCCCGTACATCGCTTCCAATTCATGCTGATGGTAGAGATAGCCTTCGTCCACATAGTAGCGAGCGTTTTCCGGGCATTTCTTAATGCAAGCTCCGCATTTGATGCAAATACCGGTGTATTCCCTCACGTCATCCCGGCTAATCGAACCCATCGGGCAGACATCAGCACAGATTTTGCAGTCGGTACACTTGTCATTGACCAAGGATTTCACCTTGCGGATGTCGATGCCGTTGCCGTGGCGGTCGCGGGGCGTGTAATACCCCCGGTAAGGGAAGGGTGTTCCCTCCACAAAGACGGGATGCGGGAAGTCCGGAACGCCAGCCTCGTCCGCCAAATGGTTCCGGAAGATTTTTTCGGCCACCTGAGCGGCAAATTCATCCATCTTGGCCTCGTCCACTTGATCCGGACGGCCTGCGGCCAACACCTTGGAAAAAGAATGTTCCCCGATGAAAGCAGCCGCCGCAATCGTTTTCATGCCGGCATTCTCCATCAAGTCCCGCAACTCAATCAGCGCATCATCGTAATTCCGGTTCCCGTAAAGGACCACCGGAATGCCAACAGCTCCCGCCCCTTGCATAGTCTGCAAAAACTTGAGCAGGACATTGGGTACCCGCCCGGCATAAACCGGCGTCCCCATTACCACCAAATCCTCCTGATTGAAAACCAAAGGCGACAACCTGCCAGCAGGCAATGTGAAATCCACTTCCGAAAAAGGCAGCGAGAAACGCCTTGCCAATTCCCTAACTATGTGGCAAACGGTCATCCGAGTAGTTCCCGTACCACTGAAATAGACAGCTTTGACGTTGTTCATGATGCAAAGTTTAGTGTCGGTGTGTCATAATGAGCAATCTGGCTATGCCGAAGACTGGCCACACCCCGGCATAGCCCAAGCAAGCTTGGCTCCGAGTTCGGTTTGCACAGCCTTTCTTAGTTGCTCTCGAGACTCGAACTCAGTCACGAACCACAGTGCAAGCCGAACGCAGAGGGAAAGTTTACTTGCACCATGCCGAGCGGAGCCTGCGCTCGCTGCGGAGCAGCAACAGCAAGCCCCTTCGTCCTCGCTCTCAGCGTCTTGCATCTTACTCACGCTGACACGCCTTCCGAGGATGTTTCCAAATGCCTATTTTGACACACCCTCCGGATTATCCATTCGACAAAAGACGAACAAGATTCTCCACAATGTTTAGGATGCGAAGATACAAAAAAGCCCCGTGCGAGCGAATCACACGGGGACAAAAACTAAAACTATGAAAACTTTGTGACGCCGGAGGGATTCAAACCCGCAACCTTCTGATCCGTAGTCAGATGCTCTATTCAGTTGAGCTACGGCGCCATTCCCGCAAACGGGACTGCAAAGGTACGAATATTTTTGAATCCGCCAAATCTTGGGATGGAAAAAAAATTTCCAGACGTGAAAAACGCAAACGATAGCGAAAGTCGAGCGGGGAAGCAAAGCTTGCTTTGATTTCTCCGAGACCAAGCTATCATCGAGCATCGCTCAACCCAGACCCGAAATAGCCCCCGATGGGCAAACAAAATCCTGAAACCGGTCCCTGAAAATTCAGCCTTTTCAGGATTGTAAGAAATTTTAACCCAAATCGGTCATTAGACTTTGGGGAGATTGCCCGCTTGTGTCATGCAGCATGCTTCTCGCCTAGCCGAAGGCGTAGCGGGCTACGTCGAGGCGTAGCGAGAAACAGGATGCGGACAGAAGCGGGCAAGATGCCCGAATGCCTCATTTTCCTAATCAGAAACGGACTCGGCGTGTCTGATGACCGATTTGGGTTAAAACAGCTTCTAAACAAATCCAACATTTCCTTTTTGCTTTTCTCCTCCTACAGGAGCAGTCCTTGCATCCCGTCTTACAGTTGCTTCATCCTTATCGTTTATGGCAAAATCCATGCCATCATCCCGAGTCTTGCCGGGAAAAACAGAGACCGGAGCGAACAAATTCGGACATGGCCGAAACAAGCCAGCTTCGCGCAATAGGTCAGGGATAGGCATGTGCTTCGGCTCTTCGTAGCACCGTCCCAATATATAACATTTTATCATACATCATAAAACATTTAATTTTATTACTTGGAACATTATGCCGTACTTTGCCCCAGAAAACAAGAGGGGATTCCTGCCGGAAGCTGCCCGATGGCAACCAGCCCGGCGCAAGCCGCCCCAAGACACACGGGGACAAAGAATCCTCTTCGAAAAAAAGAAACAAAAATGGTCAGAATCAACGAACAGAAAGGCAATACCTTGCACGGTATCCTGCTCATCACTCTCTTCTCCTGCGCGGCGTTCTACATCGCCCAGTTCCCGTTCTTCCAGAAAATCTCGTTCAGTCCCATGATTATCGGAATCCTGTTGGGAATGCTCTACGCCAACAGCTTGCGCAACCGGCTGCCCGAAACTTGGGTCCCCGGCATCAAATTCTGTTCCAAACAAATACTCCGCCTCGGCATCATCCTCTACGGTTTCCGGCTCACGCTCCAGAATATCGTGGAAGTAGGAGGAACGGCCATCCTGATTGACATCATCATTGTAACTGTAACCATCCTGTTAGGCTGTCTGCTAGGCAAACTTCTGAAAATGGACAAGGAAACGGCCTTGCTGACCTCGGTCGGCAGCGCGATTTGCGGAGCCGCTGCGGTACTAGGGGCGGATGCCACCCTCAAACCAAAAGCCTATAAAACCGCCGTAGCCGTCTCTACCGTGGTGATTTTCGGCACCATTTCCATGTTCATCTACCCCGCCCTGTACCGCAGCGGCATCTTAGGACTCGACCCGCATGCCATGGGCGTTTATACAGGTTCGACCCTGCACGAAGTGGCGCATGTGGTGGGAGCCGGGAACGCAATGGGAGGCCAAGTAGAAGACACGGCAATCATTGTCAAGATGATACGGGTCATGCTCTTGGTACCGGCCTTGTTGGTCTTGGCTTTCTGGGCGACCCGCCAAGCCGCCGGTTCCATCCGGGAACGGAGAAAAAAAGCCGCCGTAGCTTCCCAAGACAACATGCACGAAACCGGAAAATCCGACAACACGGACGGGAAGGCAGCCGGAATCAAGCCTGAAGCCAAATTTTCCCCGACTGGAAGCGCAGCCTTGACCGAACCGGCATCGCCAACCAGAACGGAAGACCCAACAGGAAAACAGAGCGGGAAACGCAAGATAATCGTGCCTTGGTTCGCCTTCCTCTTCTTGGTGGTCATAGGATTCAACTCCCTGAACCTCTTGCCTCAAGCTTGCGTCGGCTTCATCAATTCCTTCGACACCTTCCTGCTGACCATGGCCATGACCGCCTTGGGAACCGAAACGAGTTTCGACAAATTCAAAAAAGCAGGTCCCCGCCCCTTCCTCTTGGCTTTCCTGCTCTATATCTGGCTGACGGGCGGAGGATTCCTGTTGGCGAAGTTCCTGGCATAAACAAGTACAAAATCCCTATTCTCCATGCAAAAGCCGTTGGCACGAGGGAGCACAGACGAAGCAAGGCCGAGCTTCAGACAGTTTTCGAAGGAAGCCTGACGAACCGTAAAGCACCCAGGCACCGCCTTAAGAAATTTCACGCAATTTCTTGGACGCGAAAGCCAGGAACCGGGCCGCATAGGGGTCGAGTTCGCCCTGAAGATGAATGGAATAGAACATCCTTTCTATCCGGAAGTCTTCAATTTCCACCACTTTGAGCCGGTTCCTATCCAACTCCTGCCGGATGCTGTACACGGAAAGAAAAGCCAAAGCATCGGAACAGGCAAGGTAACGCTTGATGGCTTCGGTGGAACCAATCCGGACCCCCGACTCCAAGGCATGGATATCCAAACCGGCTTCTTCCAGCTTCTTCCGGATTACATGATAAGTACCCGAACCCCTTTCCCGGAAGACGAATTTACGGGGCGGCAAACCGGACAGGGAAAGTTTTGAAGGCCAAGGACCCGAAGCCGAAGAGACCAAGACCAGCTCGTCCCGGAGGAAATCCTCGTAATGCAACTCGCTCCGCCCCTTGTTCCCCTCGATGAAGGCGAGGTGCAGGCTTTTGTCCAGCACCATCTCCTCAATCTGCCGGGTGTTCCCGTTGGCAAGCCCCAAGGATATCTCGGGCCATTCGCGGACAAAACCTGCCACCACCTCCGGCAAGACGTACTGGGACAGGGTCGTGCTGCCGCCTATCTTCAACTCGCCCCGTTCCTGCCCCCGTAATTGTCCCAAACGGTATTCCAGGACTCTTTCCTGGTCTATCAAAGGCTGCAACGCCTGTTTCAGTTCCTCGCCCGCCCCGGTCAAAACCATTCCGTTGCGGGTCCGGCGGAACAGGGTCAGCCCCAATTCCTTTTCCAACTCCCGTATGTTCTTCGAGACCGCCGGCTGGGTCAGTCCCAGAACCTCGGATGCCGCCGTCGTGCTGGGTGTCAGGCACAACTGGTAAAAAACCTTGTATTTGTGGTCAAGCATAGTTCCTTGGATAATTCTTGATTTTTAATAAACCCAAATCGGTCATTAGGCTTCGGGGAGATTGCCCGCTTGTGTCATGCAGCATGCATCTCGCCTAGCCGAAGGCGTAGCGGGCTACGTCGAGGCGTAGCGAGAAACAGGATGCGGACAGAAGCGGGCAAGAT
>CALUHO010000029.1 GCA_944320465.1 uncultured Bacteroidales bacterium
TTCGGCTAGGCGAGAAGCATGCTGCATGACACAAGCGGGCAATCTCCCCAAAGTCTAATGACCGATTTGGGTTAAAGAATATGGAAACATTGGAAAAGATGCCGTTCAAGAACGAGAAGTATCTCTTTGAGAAATTGGAGGAGACAGCCAGCGTGGAAGCCATGACGGAGGAGGACCGGGAGCGGTACGAGGCGAGTCTGAAGGCTTACCGGGACTACTACGCCTGCTTGGAGTACCGGGAGGAAAAGGGCCGGCGGGAAGGATTCTCGGAAGGTCGTCAGGAAGGGGAGATCGAAGAACGGGCGAAGATAGCGCGAGCTATGAAAAGCAAAGGATTCTCTGCAGAGGAGATTGCCGGCATCACCGGTCTGCCCATCGAAGAAGCACGGCAACTTTGAGTATTCATATGGATTCTGTTCTCAAGAGACGGGGTTGTACCGGCTTGCTGGAGGTTCTTTTGCATCAGTACACGTGCAGGCTGTTTTGGGCAGCGGGGATGTAGTTGATGCCGTACCAGCAGATTTGCAGTGTGATGAATCCTAAGATTTGAAACCAGAGGCTGGCTTTCTGCTGCAAGGCCGGGTATTCCTGGCAATGGCGTAAGCCAAGGCTGATGCCGTAGCAGAGCAAGGTGGCCAATGCCCAGGTCTCTTTTGGATCCCAGGTCCAGAAACAGCCCCAGGCCTGTTTGGCCCAGATACAGCCGAGGCATATGCCGGATAACAGGCATAGCGTGCCAAGACGGCTTAGCCGGTCGATGTGTTCCAGTAGCAACCGGCATCGTCCTTTTTTCGTACTTAATCCGTAGATGGAAAGCAGGAAACTGATAGCCAATAGGCTGTACGCAAAAATGTACAGAATCACGTGGGGAATGAACCAGAAACTTTGCAAGACCGGCATCAGCCCTTGCGTATGCAGTTCAGGCTTGAGCAGGTTCGGGAGGCTGAAAACCAAGGCCAGAACCAAGCTTAACACCGGAATCCATCGGTATCGGAACGCATAGAAGACGAACCAGCCCAGCAAGAGCAGGAAAAACACGTACCAGAGCCGGGTCTCGCCCAATGAAGCCAAGGGCGGGCGTTGGGCATGGATCCAGAATCCGATCAGGAAAAAGGCTTGGATGCCGATGCCGAGACCTCCCAGAAACAAGGTTGCCTTGCGGTGTTTTTGCCCAAAGGCGGTCGCTGCGGCTATTGCCCAGAAAAGCAAGGTGGCGATGCAGAACCAAGGGTATTCTTCCCAGCCCATTGTCGCAGAGTTAATCGTTGCTCTGTTTCTTCTTGCAGAAAAGGCCTTTGATCAGCATCTCAAGCAAGGATAGCAGAATGAGGCCTAAGCCTCCGTACACTACGGGTTTCCAAGGATCTTTGACCAATTCCAACTGGACATCGGGATTCCACAGTCCGGCTTCCGTTTTCACGGATTTGAGGTAGATATCGTAGCCATCGATGCCAATCGGATGGTTCGGCCAGATGGAATCCAGACGGATGATGCCGGTATCTCCTTGTGTTTCATAGAGATTAAGATGTGCTATAAAATGGGATGGCACAGGGTCTTCCATGCCGATGAGCCGGCCTGAATCTAAGCGGAGGAAACTGGGCAATTGCAATGCGCTGCCGCAACTGAGCCATGTGGTTTTCGTCTCTCCGGTAAGTTCGGATTTCATTTCTACTTTGGCTGCTGGTGCATTGCCTTCATCCTGTGTTGATTCTGCGCTGTATTGGCCATCGGAGAAATGAACCCAGGCATGGGGCAGGTATTCCACAAGCTTGATATCCCATTCCTGGATTTGTTTTTGTTGCGCGGGACCTTTTCCAGCGGCATATTCCTTGTACTGTTCTATGTCGATAGGCATGGAAGTAGGTTTCTCCAACGGCAGGACCCGGCCGGTCTTGCTGTCCACGATATAGATGACAGGCGGGTAATAGTCGGTTCGGTATTGGCTCACTTCGATAGCAAAGGGGAGCTTTTTTGATTGAGGGACGGACGATTGCAAAGTCGCTTCCCATTTCGGAACGTCTTTCCATCCGATCCAGAGGTAGCGTTGGATGCTGAGATTGCTCATCAGGATACCGAAAACCACGACCCAGATGCCAGTGAACAGATGAGGGCTTGTTTTTTTAGGATTGAGCCGGTATTGCTCTATGATGAACATCCCTAAGACAAGGAGGAAAAGCATCGTGCTGATGATGAACCAGGGGGAATCCTTGAAGCTGCGAAGGCCGATTCGGCTCAAAAGGTCCTGGCTTTCGGGATTCTGGCTGATTAATCCAAGTATAAGGCAGGCGATCAGCATCAGTCCGGCGGTGATGCATACCGCCAGCGGGGTGCAGAACAGTTTCAATACCTTGCTTTTTCGGGATGATAAATACAATAAGACGATAAGGACCAAAAGGATGGCCGAAAGAACCAGCGTGGTGAGCATTCTGTTGTTTTATTTTATAAGGGCGGGATTCAAAGTCCTTGTATCGTGTCCGGCTTTGAACCCCGTTGTTTTATGATGGTTTTGTTGTTTTTAGGCAGTGAAGTCTTTGGTGTCCGCTTGAATTTCGGCAGTTTCCTTCATCTGCCGGGGCGGTATCGCGGGCTGGTGTGCTGCCTATTTGCCTTGCTGCTTGATGTATTCGGCAAAGAGACGGGCCACGTATTTCCCGAACACGTCGAATTCCAAGTTGACCACCGTTCCTTCCTTGATGTTGTGGAAGTTGGTTTCTGCGTAGGTGTAGGGGATGATGGCCACCGAGAACATGCCGGGTTCGGAATCCACCACGGTCAGGCTGACCCCGTTGACGCAGATGGAACCTTTTTCCACGGTGAAATGTTCTTGGTTGCCGGGCTTGAAACGGAAGTAGAAACGCCAGCTGCCGTCCAAGGTTTCCACTTTCTCGCAGACAGCGGTTTGGTCCACATGGCCTTGGACTACATGCCCGTCAAAGCGGCCGTCCATCCGCATGGAGCGTTCCACGTTCACTTCCGTACCCACTTTCCAGCTGCCTAAGTTGGTCCGTTGCATGGTCTCTTCCATTGCGGTGACGGTGTATTGGTCGAGGTCCGGATCCAAGCGGACCACGGTGAGGCATACGCCATCGTGGGCCATGCTTTGGTCTATTTTGAGTTCCTTGGCAATGGGGCATTGCAAAGTGAAATGGAAGTTTGTGCCTTCCTGTTCGATTTTTGTTACGGTGGCGGTTCGTTCGATGATTCCAGTAAACATGGTTGAAAGTTTAATAAAATAATTTTTATTTTTTTTCTGGGCGGTGTGTCATAATGAGCAATCTGGCTTCGCCGAAGACAGGCTGCACCTCGGCCAAAAGCAGTGCAAGTCGAAGGCAGAGACAAAACTCGTTTTGGCTATGCTGAGACGTAGCCTGCGTTCGCTGGAAAGCAAACTCAAACCTATCGGTTTGGTTCGGCTCTCGGTTTGCACTGTTTTTCGAGTCTCGAACTCAGTCACGAACCGCAGAGCAAGCCGAACGCAGAATCAAACGGAGTTTGAATTATGCTGAGGCGAAGCCTGCGCTCGCTGCGGAGCAGCAACAGTACGCTCCTTCGTTCTCGCTCTCAGTGCCTTGCATCTTACTCACTCTGACACGCCGCCTGAGGTTGATTTCAAATGCCTATTTTGATACACCCTCTTTTCGATTGAGCCGAGTGCAGAAACAAGCTTGCTTGGTTCTGCCGAGGCGGAGAAAGATCGGCGAAGCCAGCCAAAAGAAAGACGCTGGGAAGGACGGCTCTGGCGAGAACCAAATGTTTGCCGGTTATGAGCGGAAGCTCGCGGTGGCAAGGACATGGTGAAATCCCTGGCTACACGTGCTATGGCAACTGCCCGGCCACACGGCAAACGCCCCGTCCCGCGAGGCTGTTCGAGTCCTTCGTTGTTTTACTTCACATCGGTTCAATCCCTTGAGTTTGTCTTAGGTCGCGTCAAACTTAGGATACGGCTTCGCGGACGGATTTCTTGAACAGTTCCATGCCGTAGTCGATTTCCTCGTCGGAGATGGTGAGCGGCGGCGT
Source organism: uncultured Bacteroidales bacterium (assembly GCA_944320465.1). Classification (GTDB taxonomy): domain Bacteria; phylum Bacteroidota; class Bacteroidia; order Bacteroidales; family P3; genus Pullibacteroides. The sequence goes on from CALUHO010000029.1 coordinate 4,018, forward strand.
CAAGGCCAAAGCCTTGTGGTTGAACAGCAGCCAGAACGAGATGAAACCGTTTTCCATGCAGCGTTCCTGCACCTTGGCTGTGATTTCGCTATTTTCGAAATGCGCCGATAGGAACAATCCCTTGCCGTGGACTTCCTTCACTTGCGGTATTTCTTGCAGGTGGCGGCGGATCCGTTGGCCTTTGGCTTCCACTTTCGGCAAGACTTCCGGGCTTTTAATCAGTCGTAAAGCGGCCAGTGAAGCCACGCAGCTCATCGGGTGGCCGCCGAAGGTGGAAGCGTGCCCCATCAGCGGATGCTCGTTGTCGAGCAAGGCCATCAGCTCCTGGCTGGCGACGAAAGCCCCGATAGGCATCCCGCCCCCCATGCCTTTGGCTATGCAAAGGATATCCGGCACCACACCGTAATGTTCAAAGGCAAAAAGTTTTCCGGTTCGACCGAAGCCGCTTTGTATCTCGTCGAAAATCAGCAAGGCTCCGTGTTCGGTGCATTTTTGGCGGAGTTTCTGCATGAATTCCGGTCTGGCTTCCATCATGCCGCTTCCGGACTGAATCACTTCGGCCACCACGCAGCAGGTCTTGTCGCTGATGGCATCGAGCTGGTCCGTATTGTTGTATTCCAGCATCCTGTGCTCCGGCAGAAGCGGGTCGAAACGCTGGCGGATCGGTTCGTTTCCCAGAGCGGACATCGCCCCCATCGTGCTTCCATGGTAGGAATTGGCAAAGGAAATGATTTCGCCCCGGTGGTTGCAGAGCCGGGCCAGCTTGATGGCGCCTTCGATGGACTCTGACCCCGAGTTGAGCAGGAAAATCTTCTGGAGCTGCGGAGGCAGGATGCTGCAAAGCTCTTCGGCCAAATTCAATTGAGGCTGCTGGATGAATTCCCCATAGACCATGATGTGCAGGTATTTCTGCATCTGTTCTTCCAAGGCTTTCAGGACAACCGGGTTCCGATGCCCCACATTGTTGACGCAAATGCTGGAAATGAAGTCGATATATCTTTTCCCCTCCTGGTTCCAGATATAGACGCCTTCGCCTTTGGCCACGTCCACGATAAAGGGCGGGAAATTCGATGCCTGGGCGATGTACCTTTTGAAAAGGTGTTGATGACGAGGATCCATATTGTCGTTCTTCTTTGTTCTGCAACGGTGGATGCCGATCCGGGCCGGCAATGGAAGGTTTTTTTCGATGCCCGCGATTGGCTGACCTGTCGGCCTTGCTGTTTTCTTCTCGGCTTTTTTGAAAAAAAACATGCAAACGGCAAACATACAAAAAAAATAGGAAAGCCTTTTTGTTTTGCATGGGGAAAGATTTCGGGAAAGATTCTATCCGTGGTCGGCCATGGCTGGGGCAATGGCGCTCGGCAATAGGAGCGGCATGGAACCTCTGGGGCAGTTTGTTGCGCACTTTTCGGCAAGACGGCAAATCAAAGAGAATGACCATTCAACTTAAACCCAAATCGGTCATTAGACACGCCGTGTCTGTTTTTGATTGGGAAAATGAGGCTTTCGGGCATCTTGCCCGCTTCTGTCCGCATCCTGTTTCTCGCTACGCCTCGACGTAGCCCGCTACGCCTTCGGCTAGGCGAGAAGCATGCTGCATGACACAAGCGGGCAATCTCCCCAAAGTCTAATGACCGATTTGGGTTAAAAGAACGGCCACTCAACTTTGGCCGGCTTATCGAACGCCTTCCAATGCTAACAGGAATTTCTTGGTATCCAGCCCCCCGCCGTACCCGGTCAGGGAACGGTCGCTGCCGATGACCCGGTGACAGGGCGCGAAAATCGAAATCGCGTTCGCTCCGTTGGCATTGGCTACAGCGCGGACGGCTTTCGGCATCCCTATCCTGCGAGCCATTTCTCCGTAAGAAATCGTTTGCCCGTAAGGGATTTCCAAAAGCATCTGCCAGACGCTTTTCTGGAAGTGGCTGCCAACGAACAGCAAAGGCATGTCGAAAGATTTCCGCTGTCCCTGAAAGTAGGCATCCAGCTGGCGGGCGGCTTCCTGGGTGATGTCGGAGGCTTGGAGTTCGTATCGGGCGTGCAATCCGGCTTGCAGGCGTTTGCCAACTCGGCCGGGATGCTTTTCGTTGAGCCAGTTGCAGAGACAGAGTTTGTCTTGGAACGAGCCTAATGCCAATTCTCCGCAAGGGGCAATATAGGATTGGATGAAAATACTATCATGCATGATGTTGTTCTGTATTTGTTTCAAAGGTAGCATTTTTCCCGAATAATACTCAATGGCCAATCTTCATATTCTGGGTTGCTTTGGGCGTTCCGCAAAATTAGAAGCTGTTTAAATTTATTGCGATCCTGAAAAGAATGGATTTTCAGGGGGCGGTTTCAGGATTTTGTTTGCCCATCGGGGGCTATTTGGGGTCTTGCTTGCGTTTTTCACGTCAGATAGCTGGGCTATCCTCCTTTGAAAAACGCGGCGCCATCCCTCCAAATCCCCTCCCGATGGCCTAAACAAATAAATTTAAACAGCTTCTTATTCTTGACTGGATTCCGACCGAGGGGGAAGGATTTCATATCCTTCGTATGCAAGGGTAATTGTTTTGGGTAGGAAAGACGATATTCATGAGGTGTTGTTTAATTTATTGATTTTTATGTTTCTATGTGCGTGCGTCAAAGGTTTGGATTTTGTCCTGTAGATTTTTTTTCCGAAGAATGTTTTTCTTTTCTTGAAAATTATTTCTTTTGCACTCGCATTCCCTTTCTGAAGTGAGTTCCATAATTTGTTGGGGTGCTTTTAATTTATTGATAAATAGTTTGTTAGTTAAGAAATGACAGCAAGGAAAGCCTTTGAGACTGACCAGAATAATCTGGCAAAGGAAGAAAGCAAAGGGGTGGTAGCACCTGCCAAGAAAAAGCTCTGCCGCATTATCAGTTACGAAAAGATGAGTCCTGAAGTAAGGGCCTTGTTCGATGCCAAATATGCGGATGGATATGCCGACTATGTGAACCGTTACTCGAAACCGAACGGGGAATCGTTTTACGCTGTCAGCCTCTACACGGATGAAGCCGATTACTTGATCAAGGTAGATGTGGACGTGGACTTGGCCTACAATGTAGAAGACGATGTGGATGAAGCTGCCAATCCGGAAGATGAAATCGGGGAAGGCATGGGTGATGAACACAATGCGCCTGATGTGAACGACTTGGCCGATTCCATTGCAGATGAAAGTACGGAAAATCTGTAGTTTTTTTTTCTCAGATCTTACTGGAAAGATTGTTGGCCATCCAGCCGCCAGCTAGTACAGCCAGCAATCCGGATGCCACGCTGCTCAGTGCATACAGGAAGAAAAGTCCGTAGAACCCGTGTTTCAACAACAGGATTCCTTCATTGCTGAAAGTGGAAAACGTGGTAAAGCCTCCGCAAAGCCCCACGGTTAGGAAGAGGCGCAATTCGGCCGGGACCGGGAAACGAAAAGAAAGCGCATAGAATAATCCTATCAGAAAGCTTCCCGTCACGTTGACCCCAAAGGTTCCCCAAGGGAATACCGCATCTGCCAATGGCTTGCGCGACAGTTCCTGTATCCCGTAGCGGAGCAGGCTGCCGATGCCGCCCCCTAAGAAAACGCAGAGTATTTTCATCATGATATCAGATTTCGGGAAGGACCAAAGGCCTCCCATTCAATGGATGCCGGCCGATGCAGAGACCTGTCCCGTAAACTTTTTCCAAAAGGTCTTTTGCCAATACAGAAGCGGTTTTTTCCGCAGCGGCCACCTTCCCGCATGATAAACATAAAAGATCATGGCAGAATGCCGATGCCAAGTTTATATCATGTATCACTAGAAGCGCGTCTGCTCTTGCTTCTGAAACTACTTTGCCTACTACCTGCAAGACGGAAACCTGATGTGCCAGATCCAGATTCGCGGTCGGTTCGTCCAGCAGCAGCAATTGCGGTTCCTGGCATAAAGCCCGTGCGATAGCGGCTAGCTGCCTTTCCCCCCCGCTAAGCTGGTCCAGAGTCCGTTTCAGTGCATTTTCATCCTCGGCATCGCCTGCCAAACCCACTTGGCGCAGTTTCTCCATAGCCAACGCCCTGTCCGCTTCCGAATAAGAAAGCTGATGCCATTTCTTGAAAGGCGTGCGGCCCATCATGACAAAATCCAGCAACGGGACTGGCAGTTTCTCGATATTCTGCGGTACTATAGCCACGGTCCGAGCCCGTTCGGCCACGCTCATTTTCCACAATTCTTTTCCTTGCACTTTGACCGAACCCTGTGCAGGAATATCCCGGCAAATGGCTTTGAGCAAAGTGCTCTTGCCTGAACCGTTAGGGCCGATAATTCCCGTAATCCGGCCTTCCGTGGTCTCAAAGCAAATGTCCTGCAGCTTGAATCCGCTTGGATAAGCCGCTGATACGTGTTCAAGCTGAAGCATTTTGTTTCTTTTGGGGTTTGACCAACAAATAAACGAAAAGCCCGCCGCCTAAGATGCCGCAGACTACGCCGACCGGCAATTGCCCCGGATGGACCAAGCTTCTGGCCAACAAGTCGCAGAGGACCAAGAATATACCGCCGACGATAAAAGACAAGGGTACCAGCAGGCGGTAATCGCTCCCTGCCAAACGGCGCAAGATATGCGGCACAACCAAGCCTACAAAACCGATAATGCCCGCCGTAGCCACGCAGACCGCAGTCAGCAAAGAAGTAAGCAAGAGCAAGCATGGCACTAAAACAGCCGTGTTCACCCCCAGATGCCGGGCGGTCTGTTCTCCGAGATTCATCAGGTTGAGCCGTTGCGAAAGCAGTATGCCCGCACAGAGTCCGGCAATGGCAAAACCGCAAAGCGAGAAAGCCTGTGCCGGTGTGCTATGCGAAAGCGAACCCATGGTCCAATAGATGATCTGGGTCATGTTTTCTGGCGTAGAGAGGCTGAGCAAGAGGGTGGTCGCTGCCGAACAGAGGATGCTGAGCATGATGCCGGCCAGCAGCAGGTTGTTGGTTCCCGGCCGATGACGATGATAGGCGAGCAGGATCAAGCTGATGGCAATCGCTCCGATAAAGGCGAAACCCCCGATACCCAAGCTGCCCCACTGTTGCGCGATTCCCATGAGGAAAGCCAGCGCGACCCCCAAGGAAGCCCCGCCGGAAATCCCCAAGGTATAGGGTTCCACCAATGGGTTCTTGAACAGCCCTTGCAGGATGCTGCCCGACATGGAGAGCATCCCGCCGATGCAAAGCGCGGTCAAGCTCCGAGGCAGACGGAGCTGGCTCAAAATGGTCTTTTCCATGCTGCCCGGATCGGTTCCCCACCATTGCCAAGGCCAGATAGGCATTTCGCCAATGGCAAGCGACAACAGCAGGCAAAGCAAAAGCAAAAGGGCACTGCCTGCTATCCAGAAAATATATTTCGGAACTGCGTTCTGCATGATTTGTCGGTTTATCGGCCTGTCTCCTGCCCGGAGCAGATGTTTTCGAGGCATTGCGCCATGTATTGGATGGTTTTCCGAAAGAACAACGGTGTCGGGCAGCAGGCTTCATTGTCGTTTACCAGAAACAGATAGCCATCCCGGACGGCCGGAATATTGCCGAAACGTTTCCAGTCTTCGGCTATTTTCGATCCCAGTCCCGACATCTGGCTGATGAACATGATTTGCGGGGCTGCCGCCACTACGTATTCCTGGCTGATGCCGTTGCCTTTATAATCCTTCACGATATTGTCGAGACCGAGGAATTCCAGATACTGGTTCATGAACGTGCCTTCGATGACCGGAAACACCGGATCGCTGCCTATCTGGAAAAATGTCCTTGCCCCGTTCAAAGCCTTTGCGGCCTCCGGTTTCCTCCCGTTTTCCGAACCGGACAACCCGGCCTCATTTTCCGTAGTCCCCTCTTGTTTTACCATGAATCTTCTCGAAATCCGGTCCACTTCCGCCCGTTCCCGTTCCACCAAGGTTTCCGCCTGCGTTTCCATCCCGGCCAAACGGCCTATTTCCATCGCCTGCTCGCAGATTTCATCAAAGGATTTCGGTGTTCTGAAATCCTTCACTTCGATGCCCAGGTCTTCCAGCCTTTCCTGTACCTTGGCTTGGGTGAACACCATGCAGAATACGATGTCGGGTTGCAATGTCAGGATTTTCTCCAGATTCGCTTCCAATACGTTGCCTACGATTTCGCTCGAATTTCCCTCTTGCGGAGGCGGGCAGAAGGACGTTCGGCCTACGATGCAGGAATCCGCCCCCATTTGCTGCAGATTATACGTAATGGAAGGGGATAAGGATACGATTCGGATGGCCGAGGATGCCGAGGGAAGTCCAAAGCCGAAGATTAGTAGAAGGAAACGTATCGCAAAAGTGCTTTTCATGCTTTCTCGATTTTAATGGATCCGCGAACAGAGGACTGGTCAGACACGACTTCCGCAGTCGCGGGCTTCAACATCTATTCCGCAACGGATTGCCGTTGGATGCCGGACGAATAAAAGGATGCGGCAGCCTTTCCGAATCCAAATTTGCAAAGGTACATAATTTCGTTTTTTGTATCTTTGGCTATGTCGAGGCGTAGCTCGCTTTCGCTGGAAGCAAAGGCGTTTCAGACATAACAAACGTAAAAACAAGACAAAAGCAATAGCAATGAAGGTTTCAGAAAAGCAGATTGAAGCGTGGAACGAGCAGTTCGCCTCTTCCGCGCCCCAGGAAATGCTCCGGTTTTTCATGCAAGAATACGGAGATTGCCTGGCCTTGTCCTCCAGTTTGGGAGCCGAAGACCAGGTATTGACCGACATGATGGTGGAAATAGATCCTAAGGTTCGGATTTTCACGCTCGATACCGGACGGCTTTTCCCTGAAACCTATCAGCTGATAGCCAGAACTGAAGACCATTACCATATAAGAATGGAGGTTCTTTTTCCTCCCACCGACAAAGTGGAGGCCATGGTTCGTGAAAATGGAATCAATCTTTTCTATAAAAGCCTGGAACAACGCAAGCTCTGCTGCCATGTTCGCAAGCTCGAAGCCTTGCACCGGGCCTTTTCCAGCCTGGATGCCTGGGTATGCGGCCTGCGCAAGGAACAGTCGGTGACCCGCAGCCAAGTACACCGGGTAGAATGGGACGAAGGAAATAACTTGTTGAAAATAAACCCGCTGGTAGATTGGTCCGAACAAGAAGTCTGGGATTACATCAAGAAAAAAGGCGTGCCGTACAATGTCTTGCACGACAAAGGGTTTCCTTCCATCGGATGCCAGCCTTGCACTCGGGCGGTAGCACCGGGCCAAGACGTGAGAGCAGGTAGATGGTGGTGGGAGGATCCATCCCAGAAGGAATGCGGCTTGCATGTGAAATGAATCAACGGGGGCATCTACTTCGCTGCGAGCCTTGGCCAGCAGTAGTGTAAACTGAACTGTGTCAAGCTTAGTTTTGTTGGGACAGCGTAGGCGGCCATGGCCGCCTACGCTGTCCCAACCTATCAAGGAACTCCAAATAATCGAAGCAGGCATATTACAAACACGACGAGTCGAAGGTCCTGGCCCGGGCGGCCCGGGAAGCCTTTGCCTTGGAATACATCAGGGGCATCCGTTCGAAGGATCCGGGAATCGGAGGCACCAAGCTCTGGCACATGTACCGGCGCGATTTTCAGGAGAACAGCCCGGTCGGGCGCGACAGGTTCGCCGATATTATCAACAGGCATAACCTGAAGGTGCGGCAGAAGGTACGCAAGCCCGGCACGACGGACTCCTCACACGGGCTTCCCCTATATCCCAATCTCGTCAGGGACTTTATTCCCTCCGGCCCGACCAGTTACCCCATATAGTGTTCTCCATTTTCAGATATCATCGTATCAATGTCTTGCCAAAGATCATCCCATTGTTCAATGTCCCACGAGTAATCTCTTTGAAATTTAGGAATAATATATTTACATCCACTTCTGATCAGTGAGTCAAAATGGTTTGTGGTTGAATCTTGTATATCTATCATAGTCTTATCATTCAAACTCAAATGTAAAAATATGCTTCAAAGTCAATCTATATTTTAGTCACAAAAATATTTTGTGGAATTTTAATTTAATGACACCGTATTAAAACGGTAATTCCGGTCTATAATCAATATCCTGCTCTCCAAGGACTCGGATGCCTTTGTCCTGGAAAAGGCGGGCTTGTTTTTCAAGATGCTTGATGTATTCCTGACGTTTGCCGGGGGTGTCTATCTCTTCTTTGCGGGCTTTGCTTATCTGCAGGAATTTCTCTTCCATGTCGATGCCTAGGAAGCGTCGGTTGAGGAGGTTGGCGGCTATGCCGGTGGTGCTGCTTCCGGTGAATGGGTCGAGGATCCATGCTCCGGGTGAGGTGGAGGCTTGGATAGCGCGGGCTACTACGCTGAGGGATTTCTGCGTGGGGTGTTTGCCGCAGGATTTCTCCCATGGGGCTATGGCGGGGAGGGTCCAGACATCGCGCATCTGGGTGCCGCCGTTGATCTCCTTCATCAGCTCGTAGTTGAAGTAATGCGGGGTTTTGTGGTCGTGTCTTGCCCACAGGATGTATTCTGCTGAGTGGGTGAAGTACCGGCAGGAGAGGTTCGGGGGTGGGTTGGTCTTGACCCAGGTAATGCAGTTGAGGATCTTATATCCGAGTTCTGTGAGGCAGCGGGCGATGGAGAAGATGTTGTGATAGGTACCGCTTATCCAGATGGTGCCGTTGGTTTTCAGTTTATTGCGGCAGGCTTCGAGCCAGGTACGGTCGAATTTGTAGTCTTCTTCGAATCCTTTTGATTTGTCCCATGTGCCTTTGTCTACGGAGACCATCCGTCCGCTCTGTACGCTGATGCCTCCGTTGGAGAGGTGGTACGGCGGGTCAGCGAAGATCATATCGAACTTGAATTCAAAGGAGTTCAGCAGTTCGATACAGTCTCCCTGCAGCAGGGTGAATCTGCTATCTGATGATTTGTAATAAGGAATTATCATAATGTGCTGCGGAGTTCGTCTATGGCTTTCCAGGACATCATGCGTCCTTCGCCTGTCGGATAGTTGACATCTTCTTGTCCCCATATCATTTGTATGCTTTGAGAAGTGCTTCGGGATGTTCTCCTATGGGGATAGTGATGCTGGTGATCTCCTGAATTATGTCATCAGGATCCGTTCCGTTCAATACCTGTTCGAAAAGATCGATGAGTTTTTTTGTCTGTGCTGGATCCAGCAGTGCTTTCTGCTTCAGGTCTTCGAGGATCTGAGCGTGGGCGATCTGCCACAGGTCGTTGTTGGCAGGGTTGTATATGAATACAAGGAAGTCTTCTTTGCTGAGCTTGCCATAGGTTGTTTTGCCTCCGGGCTTGGTGAGCACTATTTTTCTGCCGTCACTCAGATCCTCGACTTCGTATCCTCTGTAGGGTAGCTTTATCAGGGACTGTGCGAACTCTTTTCTTGAAGTGTTTTTTATGGTGATTTTCTTCAAGTCTATGGTATGGTTGTATCTGTTTCTGACTTTTGCCATTGCTATCTAAGGTTGGTTGAGATTATGCCGTTGTCGAGGTCTGTGAGGTTGTACAGATCCGGGAGGACATCGAAGGTCTCTTTCAGATTGTTCTTGGCGGAGAGCCATCCTTTGCCATCGGTGACCCAGACGAAGCGGAAGTAGTCCAGGTCTTTGGTCTCGAGTGCGAGGGTCTTGTAGCTGCGGGCTGTCTCGTTGAGCTTGGAACCGGAGCTGGTGTAGAAGTTGGTCTCGATGCCGTATATCATCTTCGGTCTTTTGATGACGAAGTCAAAGCGTTTTTCGGTGCCGCCTTCGTTGGAGATGCAGGAGAGGTCGATGTGCCATCTATCCTGTATGTCGTGGATGTACATTTCCTTAAAGTAGTCTCGGCCTTTGGTGAGGCCGGCTTTTTGGATGTAGGTTTCTACGAGGTCTTCCATGGTGTCGCCGCCGCGGTTTTTGCGGGCGTTGGAGTCCAGGCCGGTCTCCACTCCGGTGACGTAGTCTACGAGGTTGGAGATGTGCTTATTGCCCATAAGTTCGAACAGTCCGGTCTCACGCATGAATACCGCGTACTGGGCAGCGGTATAGTTGGGCTTCTCGAAGTTGAAGCGGTGTTCTCCGGCGGTGTCGTATATAAGGATTTCGGACTCGCGTTTGGCTAGGAGTATGGGGATGCAGCGGAGTATCTCGGGATACTGGGCGTGTAGTTTCTGGAAGTCTTTTTCGATGTCCGGAGAGCCTATGAGTGAGTTCATCAGGCAGAGCTGGACTTTTATGCCGTCCACGTTGCGATATATCTTCTCGAAGTCGGTGTAATACTTGTATCCGGCTATTACTTCCTTGAGGTTCTGTAGCCAGATGTTGAAGTCTCTCATTATTTTCATGTGTTTGCTACGTTGGATATCATGATTTCGGAAATGCTGCCGCGTCCGCCTGGATTGGAGTTTATCATCCGGGTGGCGGATACTCTTTTGATGAAGTAGCGGCTGTATATGGTGTCGAAGAAGTTTTCTTCCGGTCGTTGGGCTTTGGGATCGGAGTTGCTGGCGATGAACATGGCTCCGGCTTCTGAGATCTGGTTGCAAAAGTCTCTGAGCCTTATCTGTTCGGTGTCGCTGAATCCGTCTTTGGCGTAGGATGTGAATGAGGATGTCTCGGTGATAGGCTTGTAAGGCGGATCAAAGTAGTAGAGGGTGTCTGGGCTGGCATATCGGCCTGTCTCTGCGAAGTCTCCGCATAGGATGTCGACTTTCTGGAGCAGGCGGGAGACGGCGCGGAGGTTGTCGGCATCGCAGATCCGGGGATTGGCGTATCTGCCGTGGGGTACGTTGAACAGGCCTTTTGCGTTTACGCGGTATAGGCCGTTGAAGCAGGTGCGGTTCAGGAAGATGAACAGGGCGGCTGTTGTTGTCGGAGCTGTGTTTTTGATGTTGAACAGTGTTCTTTTGCCCAGGAAATATTCTTTGCGGTTGTCTGCGTCAAGGGTAAGATATTCTTTCTGCAAGGTGGTGAGCTCGGATATCAGAGCCTCAACGTCTGTCTTGATCATACGGTATGTGCAAACCAACTCCGGGTTGATGTCGTTGATTACTGCGTGCTCTATGTTGGGATACTGCTGCAGGAGCCAGAAGAGTACAGCTCCGCCTCCTACGAACGGTTCGACATAGGTGAGGCTCCGGCGGGTGGTGATGTCCGCAGGGAGGGCTTTGCAGAACTCTTCCAGAAGCTGAGTTTTTCCTCCTACCCATTTTATGAATGGACGGGCTTGTGTATCATGTGTTCGTAACGGCATATACGCTAGTCTGTACATTACAAAGTTATGAAAAGATGTGGATATTCTAAAAGTATTTGCACATTATGATATATCGCCGCTAAATCATTTTTTCTTCAGTTTAGGGAACAATTTGCGGAACCTCAGCAGATACGTCGCGAAATTCCCCTTCGACACGATGATTGTCACGGCCGTGATAATAAGCAGCATCCCCAATACAAGACGGGATGTGAACGCCTCGTGGAAGACCAGGACCCCGAAGACCACGGCAGTCAAAGGTTCGAGCGAGCCGAGGATGGCCGTAGGGGTCGGTCCAATGTAATGGATGGCCTGTGTCGTGGCCAAGAAAGAGACCACGGTAGGCAAAATGGCCAGACAAAGCAATAAAAGCCATTCATACCATTGGGTTATCGGCTGCAGATGCGTCCCGAACCCGGTTTTGCCGAACAAGACCACCGTGCTGAACAGCAGGGCGTAGAACGTCAACTGCACGGTAGGCATCTCCTTAAGCACCTTCCATTGGTTGACCGCCACCAAATAGATGGCGTAAGTAACGGACGAAACCATCACAATCGCGACCCCGATGGGATTGAGACCTTTTCCATCGCTTCCTTGGCTCAAAAGCACGATGCCGGCCAAGGCCATGACAATGCAGACGGCTGTCTGACGGCTGATTTTCTCCTTGAATACCACGGCCATGATAATGGCCACCAAGACCGGGTAGATGAAAAGCAGGGTCGATGCCAGACCGGCATCCATATAGGTATAGCTGTAAAACAAGGTCAGGGATGAAATAGACAACAGAACTCCCATGACAATCAGAGGAAAAACAGCCTTGCGCTGCAACTTGAAGCTTCGTCCCCGGAGTTTGATCATCAGCGCAATGACTGGAACTGCCATCACGTAACGGTAAAAAAGCACCGTATCCATACTCAATCCGTTCTCATACAACGGCTTGGCAAAAAGCGGGTTCATCCCGTAGGTGGCCGCGGCTATCGCGCCCAAAAGATAGCCTTTCAGTTTCTGGTTCGTTTCGTTGCCCATGACATGGATTTTTTTTGCAAATACCGCCTATAAACCCAAATCGGTCATTAGACACGCCGAGTCCGTTTCTGATTGGGAAAATGAGGCATTCGGGCATCTTGCCCGCTTCTGTCCGCATCCTGTTTCTCGCTACGCCTCGACGTAGCCCGCTACGCCTTCAGCTAGGCGAGAAGCATGCTGCATGACACAAGCGGGCAATCTCCCCAAAGTCTAATGACCGATTTGGGATAAAGCTGGTATTTAGGGGACTAAATATGCACCATAAGGGCATCGCCCCTGTTTTCGGGACGCGAAAATAAGAATCTGTCTGCAAGAAAAAAAAGCGAAACGGCGAGATGTCGGCTTCAATGTCTGCAAGTGAGGTGGCGGCATTAGAAATCGTTGTCGGGTCGGACAAGCTTGGCGGCTTCCGATAAAGGCGGCACCACCTGCTTCTTGCGCGACATCACATCAGGCAGGGTTACCATCCGGGAACGGGTGTCCACTTTGAACGCCTCGCCGACAAGGCTTTTGGGTTCGCCGGAGAAAATCAAGATGGAGGCTTCTTCCATGATGTTAGTAATCATGATGATGGATAAATCGTAGCCTTCCCGCTTGCGCATTTCCTCGGCGGCGGCAAGAATCTCGTCTTTACGGCTTTCGGCCTGCATCTTGTCCATGACCGAACATTGGCTGATGCTGATGCGGTAATGGGAAATCAGGAATTCCTTCATATCGTTCTTGACAATCTCGTCGGCGCTCATATTGTCGATATCGGTTCCGGCTTTGAGCATTTCCATGCCGTATTTTTCAATATCGATGCCGGCAATTTTGGAAAGGTATTGCGCCACTTCCTTGTCATGTTCCGTGCATGTGGGCGACTTGAAAAGCACCGTGTCAGAAATGATGGCCGAAAGCATCAATCCCGCAATCTGCGGTGGAATGGCCACTTGGCGGTGTATATGCATGTCGGCTATGATGGTACACGTGCAGCCTACCGGGTCTTGCCGAGTGAAGATGGGTTCGTTCGTCTGGATGCCGCCTAAACGATGGTGATCGACGATTTCAAGAATCCGGGCTTTTTCTATGCCTTCAATGGCTTGGCTGCGTTCGTTGTGATCGACCAATATTATTTTGGTTTTTTCCGGCACCATGACGCTTTCGCTGCTGACCATACCGACTAATTTTCCGTTTTCTTCCACTGGATAATAGCGGTGTTTGTGCTTTTCCATTACTCCTTTTATGTCGTTCAGCATATCGGTAGGCTTGAACCGGATTACCTCGGTCTGCATGAGTTGGGAGACGGGTACGCATTGATTGATCAAGCGGGCGCAGGTGTAGGTGTCGTGAGGGCAGGAAAGAATGGATGCCCCTTGTTGCTTGGCGGCATCCACAACTTCGGATGGGATATGGCCGCTACCCGTGACAATCAGGCAAGAAGCTCCTTGGCGGATGCAAGTCAGCATTAGTTCGGCAATTCGATCTCCCACTAGAATGATGTCGCCTGCCTTTACGGTATTCTGCACGGTCTGCAGGCTTCCGGCAGCAATTCGCACGTTCCCGTCCACATCGCGTTCAGGCTGGCCTTCCACCACGGTTTCGGCATCAATCACATGAGCTATTTCCTGCAAACTTACCGTGGAATCGATAAAGCTCTGCATTCCCAAATCCTCGAAGTACCGTTTGGCCATATCGCTGACTGTGATAATCCCTCGCAAGTCATTCTCGTCGTCAACTACCGGAATTGACTTAGGACCATCGTGCCGCATCAGTGCCGCCAGTTCACGCAAATTCTGCTTTTCGTTGATGGTGACGATCCAGTCTGTGGTCACATCTTCCACCCTGGGATAGACATCTGTCAGTAGCAAAGGAGGTTCGGCTTTGAAATAGTTGAGCGCGAACAGGCTTTCCTTGTTGAGTTTGCCAGCTCTGGCTGGAATAACATTGTCCATGCCCAGCTCTGTTTTGAGGTGCGCGTAACAGATGGCCGCGCAAATGGAATCGGTATCGGGATTCCGGTGTCCTATGATATAAACGGGTCTCTGTTTTTTCATGGTCAAAGTGTTTTTAGGCTTCAAGTGATAGGCGGGAGGGTTGGGATTTCCCTTGAAAAAGCGGATAAAGTTAAGTTTTTTTTGCGAACGGGCAAGTTTGCAGTCATGATGTTGAGAATGATGTTGAGAAATCGGGCTTGAAAGTTCAGGGTTGTTGCGGAAATAAGGATTGGGAGCTTGTCTTGGATTTGGAAAGATGGGATTTTTCTGTATGTTTGCAAGGATGGAGCGCAAGGTGTCGGGTTCTCGGTCGGCGGAGGGCATCGCTCTTGGAATGATATAAGAAATAGATTGGAAATGAGAAAGAATGTTTTGGCCCTGATGGTATCGTTGACTGTGCTGGCGATGCCTAAGGCAATGGCGCAACTGAATCCTTTGGTTCAGCATTTGGAAGTAAAAGAGTATGTTCCTTATGATACGATAGACGGGCCGGCTTGTTTTTTCGAACTGTCTATGGATTATTTTCTGGAGGGGGCTTCTGACCGTTTCAGGGCTTCGATATTGAAAGCCAATTTTTCTTTTGGTAAGAACCGGAGCTTGACGAGCCAGAGCGAAGTGGGTTTTCAGGAGTTGAAGCCGGATGTGCTTCCGAAGGAGCCTGTACTCAATTTGGGCATAGTGAACAAGGCGGTGATAGAAAACGCATTTGGCAAAGAGTATGGCAGGGAGTCCATGCTGTTGGCGGCAGCGCATTACAGGGATGCCATGGTGGATGATTACAGGAAGAATGTGAAGGGGTTGCTGGAAGCCGTTTCGGATGCGGACAATCTGGAGTACAGCTACTATATCAAAGGGGAAGTCATAGACACCGGAAAATTGTTTGTCACCTACCGGCTTGA
Source organism: uncultured Bacteroidales bacterium (assembly GCA_944320465.1). Lineage (GTDB taxonomy): Bacteria > Bacteroidota > Bacteroidia > Bacteroidales > P3 > Pullibacteroides. The sequence goes on from CALUHO010000029.1 coordinate 19,118, forward strand.
GAAAAGCTATTATACAGGAGGAGCGCATCCGATGCATGAATTGACCTATCTGAATTTTGACGGGAATGGTTTGATTTCTTTGGAAAAATTGTTTGGGGATCGACAGGATGTATTGGAAAAAGCAGTATTCAAGGCTTTGCTGGATAAAGAGGGGGTGAAGAATGCGGAAGGTCTGAAAGAAAAGTCATATTTTCCGGATCAATTCAAGGTAAGTGAAGATTTTTATGTGAATAGGGATTCTATCGTGTTTGTTTATGACCCTTATGAAATAGCGGCATACAGCAACGGGATTGTGGAAGTTGCCGTGCCTTTGAAAACGTTGAAAAAGAAAGGGCTTTGGGAATGAAAGAAATGAAAAACCGGATTGTCTGGGCGGCTGTGGTAATCGCTCTCGGCATTGCCGCTGCAGGAGTCTTCATTTACGGCGGGATGCGGAAGAACGCATCGATGAATCGTTATGTGAGCGTGCGCGGTTTGTCGGAGAGGGAGATTCCGGCGGATAAAGTGACTTGGCCTATCTATTTCAAAGAAGTAGGCAATGACTTGCAGGTTTTGTACCGGACTATCAATGCCAAGAATGCCAAGATTTTGGATTTTTTACAAGACAAGGGCTTGTCTGAAGAGGAAATTTCGGTGGCTGCGCCGGCGGTGATTGACTTGGATGCCGAACGCTACCGCTCTTCAGATTCGCCTTTCCGCTACAACGTGACTTCGGTCATCACAGTGACCAGCCGCCAAGTGGACAAGGTTCGGGAAATGATGTTGCAACAGGGGGAACTGCTGCAGCAGGGCATAGCGATTGCCAGCGGGGAGTACCAGTATCAGGTGAGTTACGAGTTTACGGACTTGAACGCGCTGAAGCCCTCCATGATTGAGGAAGCTACCAAGAACGCCCGGCAAGCGGCAGAAAAGTTCGCCGTGGACAGCGACAGCCGGGTAGGTGGCATCAAGCGGGCGACCCAAGGGCTTTTCACAATTGATGATAGGGATCCTAACACGCCTTATATCAAGCGTGTGCGGGTGGTGACTTTGGTGGACTTCTTTCTGGAATAGAACGGAGTGTTTTGAGAGTTGTTCTGCAGGTTGTCGACAAGAGTCTGTTTCTGTCCTTTTGGCATGCTTTATAGGGAATGCCTGGGATTAGGATGGATTTTGAAGAAGAGTTCTGTGTCCGATTTAGAAATTGCCTTGGATGATTGGAAAATGAAGGAGGGCGCGTTGGTGACTTGAACTTGCACTACGTGGATTTAAAAGCGCGGATGTCGGTAGAAAGAAAAAAAAATCTATCTTTGCAGCCTGTTTGTCGATATGGGGTGAGCGGTCGGAGCAGCAGTATAGGCTTTTTCCGCTTGCTATTAGTTTTTTGGAGAGTTGGCAGAGTGGTCGATTGCGGCGGTCTTGAAAACCGTTGAGGTGCGAGCCTCCGGGGGTTCGAATCCCTCACTCTCCGCACCAAAGCAGCTTGTTGCGCAGCAACAAGCTGCTTTTTTTATCGCCTCCTCCGAAAACTTGTTTTCAGGAGGAGGCGATAAAAAAAGCAGCAAGGCCCGGAGGTCCATGCTGCTTTGGCGCAAGGGCCCCCGCGGCAAGCGGCAAGGGAAGCGCGGCAGCGAATCCCGTGCATCTTGCCAGTTCTGACACATCGGTTTCGTGGTAGAATTTGGCGGCAACGCTAGGCCTGACACTGAGAATCTGTTTAAAAACAGTTGATATGACGAAAGCGGTTATAGAGACCCCTCGTTTGCAATTGCGCGAAATGGTTTGGGAAGACAGAGAAAGCATCGCAGCCATCTTGCAGGACGAGCGGGTGATGTACGCCTACAATGGCGCGTTCAGCGAGGAGGAAACCGAGGCATGGATAGAGAGGCAGCGGCAACGGCACAAGGAATATGGTTTCGGCCTCTGGGTTGTGCTGCAAAAAGAGTCCGGCCAAGTCATCGGCCAGTGCGGGATTACGATGCAGGGATACAAGGACCGGCTCGTTCCGGAAATAGGTTACTTGTTCGCTTGCAAGCATTGGCATAAAGGTTATGCGACCGAGGCGGCGGTGGCTTGCCGGGAATACGGTTTCAAGACTTTGCGTTTCGAGGCCTTGTATTCCATTATCCGGGATACGAACCTGGCTTCGATGAAGGTGGCCATTCGCAATGGCATGAAGCCAGTCGATACCCTTGTAAAGCATTACCGTGGCGTGGAAATGCCGCATACCGTGTTCCGGGTCGAAGCTTCTGCTATGGAAAAGCCCTTGCAGGAAGCCATCGGGCGTTCTTGATTTTTGACTAAGTTTGCAAGCTTTAAGATGGGTTGCGGAATCATGGTTTTAGAGAATCTCAGTCCGGAATCCGCATAAAAAGAATACAGCGATGAACGAAATAAAGTGTCCTAAATGCGGCAGCGTTTTCCGTGTGGACGAGGCGGATTATGCCTCGATTCTCAGCCAGGTGAGGAATAATGAATTCCAAAAGGAAATCGAGCAGCGGATGGCCGAACAGGAGAAGCAGTTCAAGGCATGGCAGGAAACCGAGGCATTGAAAGCTGAGCAGGTTTTGAAAGAGAGCCTGAACGCCAAGGAGCGCGAGATGAGTCAGAAAGAAACCGAAATCGCCCAACTCAAGGAGAAGCTCGATGGCATAGCCAAGAGCAAAGAATTGGAGTCGCAGAATGCGTTGGCTCAGAAAGATACCGAGATTGCCAAGCTCAAGGAGCAGATTAATGCCATTGCCCAAGGCAAGGAACTGGAGTCGAAAGATGCCTTGAACAAGAAAGACAACGAGATTGCCCGGCTCAAGGAGCAGATTGAAAGCATATCCCGCAACAAGGACTTGGAATCGCAGAACGCACTGGCACAGAAAGAAACCGAGATTGCCCGGCTCAAGGAGCAGATTAACAATATAGCTCAGGGCAAGGAATTGGAATTCAAGGATGTGCTGAAACGGAAAGATGACGAGCTTGCCAAGCTGAGAGGGGCCTTGCAGCAGAGCGACAACCAGCGGCAAATCGCCCTTTTGGAGCAGCAGAAGAAAGCACAGGAAGAATTGCAAGCCAAGAATACCCGGATTACCGAATTGGAAGGCCAGGTGAAAGCCGAGAAGAACGCGGCCAGCCTGCGCGAGAAGGATTTGCAGGAAAGGTTCAGCGTTCAGCTGAAACAAAAACAGGAGCAGATTGATTATTACAAGGATTTGAAGACCCGGATGTCCACCAAGATGGTCGGGGAAACTTTGGAAATCCATTGCAGCACCGAGTTCAACCGGGTTCGCGCCTCGATGTACCCGAGGGCTTATTTCGAGAAGGACAACGATGCCAAAGGCGGCAGCAAGGGCGATTTCATTTTCCGGGATTACGACGAGGACGGCACGACGGAATACATTTCCATCATGTTCGAGATGAAGAACGAGATGGACGAGACGGCCACCAAGCACAAGAACGAGGATTTCTTTGCCAAATTGGACAAGGACAGGAACGAAAAAGCTTGCGAGTACGCGGTCTTGGTGTCATTGCTGGAGCCGGACAGCGAGCTTTATAACGAGGGCATCGTGGATGTATCCTACCGCTATCCCAAGATGTTCGTAGTAAGGCCTCAGTTTTTCATGCCCTTGATTTCCTTGCTATCCCAGGCATCGAAGAAGAGTATCGAATACCGGAAAGCCTTGACCGTGGCCCGGCAGCAGACAGTGGATGTGAGCAATTTCGAATATAAATTGAATGAATTTAAGAAAGGCTTTGCGTATAACTACAATCAGGCAGGCAAGCAATTCGACAATGCTATTACGGAGATAGACAATACGATAAATCATTTGAACAAGATTCGGGATGCCTTGATTTCCGTAGGAAGGAATTTGCGTTTGGCTAGTAATAAGGTAGATGATTTGACTATCAAAAAATTATCTTGGAATAACCCTACTATGAAAGCTCGGTTTGCAGAAGCTCGGACAGCATCTCAAACTCCGGTTGTCATGGCCGATGAATCCTCTGTTTCTGGATTTTCCACAGCATCGGCAGCGGAAGCTCCTTCTTCGGCAACGTCCCATGCCCCCGGCCCGTTGTCCACTTTGTCCGGATCGGCTGCATCTCAGGATTCGGCTTCCCAGCCGGCCAGCCCGGATGGCACTGGCGACCTTTTCTCCAATCCGGTATCGCCCGAAGGGAAAGATGCCTTGTAATCCATATAGGGTTTGCGGAAAATGGCGGATTCTGTCGTGGATTCGCGTTTTGATATGATGCATTCAAGAAATTTCCGATTCCGGTGGCGGGAATCGACCCAAGGAAAACAATCGGATGGCTTTGAGCCGGGCAAGGATCAGGAAGCCGATCGCTTGGTGGGCGATACTGGTTGGGACGGCTTGCACCGGCCTCGGATTTATTATGCGATGTTCGCCACTTTCTGCGGCGTTTTCCTGTCGGTGCTCGATGGGACTATCTGCAATGTGGCCCTTCCGAGCATCGCCAAGCAGCTCCGGATATCATCTTCCGATTCCATCTGGGTGATCAATGCTTTCCAGTTGGTCATCATGATGTGTCTGCTGCCTTTCGCCTCCTTGGGGGAACTGAAAGGCTACAAGTACGTCTATTTGCGCGGCGTTTTCGTCTTTACTTTGGGTTCGCTTTGCTGCGCCTTGTCGTGCAATCTCCTTTCGCTGGCCTTGTCCCGGGCGCTTCAAGGCTTCGGGGCTGCCATGATGATGAGCGTCAACACCTCGATTGTCAAATTGATATACCCCAAGCGTTATTTGGGAAGAGGGGTGGGGCTGAATGCGACGATTGTGGCGATAGCTTCCGTCACCGGCCCTTCCATCGCGGCAGGGATTTTGTCGGTCGCTTCCTGGCCTTGGCTTTTCGCGATTAATATCCCGATAGGCATCGTTACCTTCTTTATGGCGCGAAAGTTCCTGCCCGACAATCCGGTCAAAGTGGTCGGACGACGGTTCAACTTGCCGGAAGCGGTGTTCAACGCCTTGGTCTTCGGTTTGCTGATAGGTTCATTGGAAGCCTATTCGCACGATGCTTCGATAACGTACGTGCTGGCAGGAATTCTGGCGCTGCTTGTGTTCGGAGGGCTTTATATTCGGATGCAGAAAGGGGAGAGATACCCGATGTTGCCGTTGGATTTGCTCCGGATTCCGGTCTTTTCGATGTCGGTGGCCACCAGTATCCTCTCGTTTACTGCGCAGATGATCGGGATGGTGGCGATACCTTTCATGCTGGTGAAGACGTTCGGCTACGATGCGGTCGGGACGGGGTTGATTATGACGGCATGGCCTTTGGTCATCGTATTTGTGGCACCGACGGCAGGTTGGCTTATCGGAAGGGTGCATCCGGGAATCCTGGGCGGATTAGGCTTGATATTGCTGTCGGCAGGATGTTTCAGCTTGGCTTTTGTGTCGGCCGATACTGGCCATTGGGGCTTGGTGCTGCGGCTTATGATGTGCGGGGCCGGGTTCGGGATGTTCCAATCGCCCAACAATCATTTGTTGCTCAGTTCGGCACCTCCCCAGCGGGCCGGGAGCGCCAGCGGGATGTTGGCGACGGCTCGACTGACCGGGCAGACTACAGGTGCGGCTTTGGTCGCCTTGATGTTCCATCTTTTCGGGGATTCGGCTCCTCATGACGCGATGTTGCTGGCCGGAGGCATTGCCTTTTGCGGCGCGGTCTGCTCCTGTCTCAGGCTGAAAGAGAAATTGCCCTCGGCGCGGTAGGTTCAATCAGGAATTACATCCAGCGTTTCCGTTTGGCATAAAAGATGAAGCCGATGATAAAGGCGATCATGACGGCCAGGATAATCCAGAAAACCCAAGGATTGTCCTGCAAGGGCAGGCCTACGTTCATCCCATAGACCCCGGTGATAAAGGTCAGAGGCAGGAAGAGGGTGGAGATGAAGGTCATGATTTTCATCACCTCGTTGATGCGGTTGGTCTGCATCGAATCGAAGGTTTTCGACAGGCCTTCGATCAATTCCCCGTTGTCTTCCACCATATCCCACATCTTCTGGTAGTAGTCCAGGATATTGCCCCAGTAGTCTTCCATGAAGTCCCCGTCCTTGGAAAAGCCCCGGATGTCGCCCGATTCGAATTTGTGGAAGAGCCGGAGCTGGGGTTTGAAAATCGTATTGAGGAGGATGATGTTCCTTCTCGTGATCGAGATGCGTTCGATGGTGATGTCGGCGCGTTTGTTGAACAGTTCTCGGTTGATGGTCTCTATCGTGGCTCCGACCCGGAGCAGGAGGGAGTAGGAATCCACCATCAGGCGGTTCAGAATCGTGTACAAGAGTGCGTCTGAGCTGGATTTGACAAAATCGTCCATGTTCTCAGGGCGTTTCTCTGTCTGGTCGAAGAAACTCTTGAGCATCCATTGGGACTGGGTGATAGTAATGATGTAATCCTCGCCCCAGAAAATCTTGGCTTCGCGTACTTTGAGGGTTTTTCCTTGTTTGTCGAAGCCGGGGAAATGCAGGATCAGGAAGTTGTAGTCGTCGTAGATGTCGATTTTGGGACGCTGGTTCGTACTTCGGCAGTCTTCTATATCCAAAGGGTGGAAATGGAAGTTGTCTTCCAGAAACTCTAAATCTTCCTCGCTGGGATTCTGTATATGATGCCATTTCAAGGCACCGAACTCGATGGTTTCAATCATGACTTTTCCCTTTGGATTTGATGGTTAGACTACATTCCGGTATGGTTTTTATCGGTTTTGCCTTGGGCGATGCCGACGAGTCCAATCCGTGGCGGACGAATCGCTGTCATTATATTATCAGTTGTCGGCTTTTCTGCCGAGGCGGGATTCAGTGCCGGCGAACCGGCGACCGCCTCTTTCTCGCCCAGCGTTTTGCTGAGGCTTGGGTGGCTTTTCTTTCGGAGAGCAGGGTACTCCGGCCAGCTTGTTAAAACAGGCGAGATGCAAGGCCGCCGAGGGTGAGGACGCGGGAGCATACTTTGGTATGTGACCAAGTCCGAACCTGGAGGCAACGCCGCAGATTGCCTGTTTGACAGGCTGGCAAAGGTAGGGAAAAAAAAGCAAAAAATATTACATTTGCACCCCTGTTCCGGAGGAGCGGTCCGGAACCTTTCCATCGATGCCGGGAGGGAAGGAACTTCGGCATCGTTTTGGATTTCATGGCGGGTATAGGAAAGCCTGCCGGATTTCAATGGCAAAAACTCGAAAAAATGAAGATAAGACTAGACAGCGTGGAAGAAGCCATCCAGGATTTCAAGGAAGGCAGATTCCTTATCGTGGTGGATGACGAAGACCGCGAGAACGAAGGCGATTTGGTGATTGCTGCCGAAAAAGTGACCCCGGAGAAAATCAACTTCATGTTGAAACATGCCAGGGGAGTGCTTTGCGCGCCTATTACCATTTCCCGCTGCCAGGAACTGGAACTGCCGCATCAGGTGGAACACAACACCTCGATGCTGGGAACCCCGTTCACCGTGACGATTGACAAACTGGAAGGCTGTACTACCGGAGTATCCGCCGCCGATCGTGCGGCTACCATCCGGGCTTTGGCCGACCCGAACGCCAAGGCCAGCGACTTTGGCCGTCCGGGGCATATCAATCCTTTGTACGCGCAAGATCTGGGTGTGCTGCGCCGCGCCGGGCATACCGAAGCTTGCGTGGACTTGGCCCGCATGGCCGGGCTTTATCCGGCGGCTGCCTTGATGGAGGTGATGAGTGATGATGGCACGATGGCCCGATTGCCGGAATTGCGCCAGTTTGCGGATGAGTTCGGCATCAAGCTCATTTCGATTGCCGACTTGATTGCCTACCGGATCCGCACCGAGAGCTTGGTCAAGGAAGAAGTGGTGGTCAAGCTGCCTACACATTACGGGAACTTCCAGTTGCATGCCTTTACCGAAAACAATAGCGGGACCCTGCATCTGGCCTTGGTCAAGGGGAGCTGGAACGAGGACGAGCCTATCCTGGTCCGCGTGCATTCTTGCTGCCTGACCGGCGATGTGCTTTCCTCCTGCCGTTGCGATTGCGGGGAACAGCTTCACGACGCGATGGCGATGGTGGAAAAAGCCGGTAAGGGTATTGTGCTTTATATGAATCAGGAAGGTCGTGGCATTGGCCTGTTGAACAAGCTGCGGGCATACAAATTGCAGGATGAGGGCAAGGATACGGTGGAAGCCAACGTCCTCTTGGGTTTCAAGCCCGATGAACGCGATTACGGGATTGGCGCTCAGATTCTACGACAATTAGGCGCGCACAAGATTCGTCTGATCACCAACAATCCGGCCAAGCGGGTGGGGTTGCAGAGCTACGGTATCGAGATTGTCGAGACCGTGCCGATCATTGAAGCGCCGAACCAGTATGATGAGGCGTATTTGAGGACAAAGCAGGAGAAGATGGGGCACGACCTCCATCTGTAAAAAACGATTTTTGACGGCATCTACTTCGTTGCGGCGATGTGTCATAATGAGCAATCTGGCTTCGCAGCGAGCGCATGCTTCGCCTCGGCAGAGGACAAGTTTTTACTTGCCCTCTGCCGAGGCGAAGCATGCGCTCGCTGCGAAGCAGCAACAGTACGCTCCTCCGTTCTCGCTCTCAGCGCCTTGCATCTTACTCACTCTGACACACCGCCTGAGATTTATTTCAAATCCCTATTTTGATATATACCCTCGACACCTCGTATCTGCTCGCCAGAAATCGTTTTTTTTCTGCATAGCTAATCTTGCGTTTGCTCAATATAAACGCCTTTGACGTAACCGGTTCCCCTTTACCGCATGTCGATCAGCATCACGTCCGGATGTTTGCTCTGGTCGAAGACAAAGGTATCCTCGTTGATTTGCGGTGCGTCTATGTACTTGGTCACGGAATAGATATAGATCTGGCTTTGCGGCAGGTACATGCTGATTCGGAAAATCCGGTTATCGCTTTCGTTCAGGAAAATCCTGATTTTGAGGAATTCGGAAGCCTCCAACGGAATCAGGTCGATGATATTCCGCATCGAGCCTTCGATGCTTTCCTGTCGTATGTATTTGGCCCGGTAGTATTTCTCGTAATTGCGTATCAGCAAGAACGGGTTCAGCTCGGCTTGCGACTTATCGTACGGATAGACAGAAGCTTCTTGTGTGGACTGGGAGTAAGCCCAGATATTCTTGGCATCGCAATAGTACTCCTCGCCGCCCACCAGCAGGCGGTATTTTTCTCCCGAAAGCAGGATGGAACCCGGTTGGCAGTTCAGGAAAGCGGAGCGTTCGTCCCGCCCCATGCAAACCATGAAATAGGCTTCCAGTGCTTTGGAAGCGTTCATCCATTTGCGGGTCTTGCTCAGATATTGGTGCGCCATCGGGTCGTTGGCTCCTTTCTCGGTCTTGACCGAATTCAAAGGAGCTTCCTGCGCTTCTATGGCGTTAAAAGAAAGTAATCCTGCCAGCAGGATCCAGAGTATGCGTTTCATCTTATCTTTCGTTTTCCAGTTTACAGCTTCAATCCTGTTGCCGAGGCGATGCCTGCATTTTTTTTTCGCAGCCCTACAGGTTCAAGGTCTTGAAAACCACTTCCAATGCCGCCGGATCCTTGATGCGGACTTCCCTTGTCTTCTTGCCGTCGAAAGCCCCGACGATGCCGGCAGCTTCCAATTGATCCATGATGCGTCCGGCGCGGTTGTAGCCCAATTTGAACTTCCGCTGCAGCATCGAAGTGGAACCCTGCTGGCTGCTGACCACCATTTCGGCGGCTTCCTTGAACAAGGCATCCCATTCGTCCTCTTCCATATCGACCGCTTTGCCGCCTTCTCCGTTCTCGTCCGGGCATTCGGGCAGCAGGTAAGCGGTAGGGTAGCCCCGTTGCGAGCCGATGAATTCCGTAATCCTTTCGATTTCCGGCGTGTCGATGAAGGCGCATTGCAAACGTTTCAGCCCTTCGCCCATCGAGATGAGCATGTCCCCTCGTCCGACCAACTGGTCGGCACCGCCTGCGTCCAGGATTACCCGGGAGTTGATTTTCTGGCTGACTTTGAAAGCAATACGGGCTGGGAAGTTGGCTTTGATAAGGCCGGTGATGATGTCGGCCGAAGGCCGTTGGGTAGCGATGACCAAATGGATCCCGACGGCTCGGGCCAATTGCGCCAGACGGGCTATGGGGAGTTCCACTTCCTTGCCCGCTGTCATGATAAGGTCAGCGAACTCATCGATAATCAAGACGATATAAGGCAAGAAACGATGCCCTGCCTCCGGATTCAAGCGTCGCGAGACAAACTTTTTGTTGTATTCCTTGAGGTTCTTGGCACCGGCATCCTTGAGCAGGTCGTAACGGCTGTCCATCTCGATGCACAGCGAGTTGAGAGTGCGGACCACCTTGCGAGTGTCGGTGATGACAGCTTCTTCGCTATCAGGCAGTTTGGCCAGATACTGACGTTCAATCTTGTTGAAAAGGCTCAGTTCCACTTTTTTAGGATCCACCATGACGAATTTGAGTTCGGCAGGATGCTTGGAATAGAGCAGGGATGCGATGATGGCATTCAATCCGACCGATTTCCCTTGCCCTGTGGCTCCGGCGACCAGCAAGTGCGGCATCTTGGCCAGATCCGCCACGAAGACTTCGTTCGAAATCGTTTTTCCCAGCGCGACCGGCAGGGCGAAACCGCTGTGCAGGAATTTGTCGCTGGTGAGCATGTCGCGCATCGGGACTATCTGCTTCTGTCGGTTCGGGACTTCGATGCCGATAGTCCCCTTGCCTGGAATCGGCGCGATGATGCGGATGCCCAAGGCGGAAAGGCTCAACGCGATATCGTCTTCCAAGTTCTTGATTTTGCTGATGCGGACTCCGGGAGATGGCACGATCTCGTACAAGGTGACGGTCGGGCCGATGGTGGCCGAAATCTTGTCGATGGCAATGCCGTAGTTGAGCAAGGTGTTGACAATCTGGTCTTTGTTGGCAACCAATTCTTCTTCCATGTCTTGAATCTTCTGCGATTGGTCGCCGAAGTCCTCCAAGAGGTTCAGAGTAGGGAATTGGTAGTCGGAAAGTTCCAAGCGGGGATCAAAGGGTGTGTCGATGCTGAAGTGGTCCGGTCGAGGTGTCGCCGAGCTTGTAGCAGCCGCTTGTTCCTGATTGGCCCGGAGGTCGATGACTTCCAGTTCGGCTTCTTCGGATTTCGTGTATTCTTCTTTGTCTGCCAGGGTGGATTCCGGTTGTGCGGACAAGCTTAATGCCGCGTTGGCAGAGCGGGTTTCCTCCTTGACTGTGATCGGGCTTTGTTGATAGCTGGCTGTCGGGATACAGGCATCTTCTTCCTCGCCTTCGTTTTCCAATGTGTAAACGAGGCGTCCCGGATTCGCAGGGGTTTGTGCCGGCATTTCTTCGGCTTTGCGTATATGCAATTCGAATTCAAGCTCTTGCTCTTTGTCGTGGAGCCGCCCGGTCGGGGTTTCCGGGTTCGATGCCGGGGATGTCCTGAACCCGTCCTGACGGAGCCGGGTGCTGAGGGTCATTCCATCCAAGTCGTCATTCTCTTCTTGGAATGCATGGTTTTTTTGCGGGTCGTTTGCTTGAGGACGGCGGTAGGACGAAACTGATTGCTGTCCATAAGCGGGCGATGCCGATAGGGAGGGAACGCTTGCAGGGCGGGTTCTCTTCCTTCTGTTTATCTGGATTTTGAGCATGTTGTAACTGGCAATCAAGTAGCAGGCTAACAGGAATGCCAATAAAAGAATGTTCCCTACTTTCCCGATGAGCCCTTGCAGGTAGCGGCTGGCGTACATCCCGGCGCTACCCCCGAAGATGTAATTGCTCCCCCCGTTGAAGATGCTTCCCAGAAAAATGGATATCCAAAGGAGTCCGAACAGCATTTGCAGGATGGTGCGTCTCCAATGAATCCGGCGGATGCCGAGGATATGGATGCCGGCAAGGAAAATGGCTATGGGCAGGACAAAAGAGGCTAAGCCGAAACCTTGGTTTACCAGCGCATAGGATATATAAGCTCCAAGCCGTCCTCCGAAGTTACGGACCTGCCAGCCGTTATCAGACCAGATATTACCTTTCTGCATCTGTTGCACTACATCGTAGTCTATCCACCAATAAAAAAAATGGGAGAGCATGGATAGAAAAAGCAAAAGTCCGATAGCTATGCAGAGGAATCCTGTAATCCGTTTGGCTTTTTGTGCTGGAAGGCCGGCTATGAGTTCGGAGAGTTTCTGGGAAAGGGGCTTGGGTTTTGGACATTCCGATTCGGTTGCGGACTCGGCATCTTTAATATCGTTTTTCCCCTCGGGCTCTGGCAGGGATTTGTTTTTTTCTTCGTCAGGCCTGATTGGCGGTTCAGGTTTGTGAACTGGAGCTATTCTTTTGTTTTTTGGCATCGGAATTTCTGCTGTTATATATAGTAGGTATTGTCGTTTTTTTTTGTGAAAGGCGGGGTATCATAACGGGCAATCTGGCTTCGCACAGGATTGGTTGCAGCGAAGTCCTTTTCGTCCTCGTCTATAACCAAGGGGATGCCTTGGCGATGGTTTTCGGCTCAATCGGTACTTATTCTGCTTTGGCGAAGCCCAATTTTCCTTGCGCTTCGGCAAAGCCAATTTGTCCGTTTTTTTGATACATTCTCTTTCGAGAGGACTATGTCCAAACAAAGTTACTACAAAAAAGTGGAATACGGAAGAATGAAGTAATAGAATTGATTTACAGAGGTTTCATTTAAGCTGCCGATTCTCTCCAACGCCACCACAATCCTTGCAAAAGCCAAATCAAGACGTCGCTACGTTACTTGTTCGTAACCACACCATATAAGTGACGAAATGGGTAAGAATGGTAAAACAAGACATTGTGATATAGTGAGTTACTGACAACTCACGCAATAAATCCGGTTACGGAAAAAGATTGCGCCGTTCCTCCGTGTTTTGCGTACCGACGAAGGATTCTTCACCGACTAATTTTGAACCTAAAAAAATTAAGGACGATGAAGAGTACATTTTCAGTTATCTACTACCTCAAACGTCAGGTAGTGAAAAAGGACGGGACAGTACCCGTCATGGGACGTATCACGGTGGACGGAAGCCAAACACAGTTCAGCTGCAAACTGACCGTCGATCCCAAGCTGTGGGACACCAAAGGAGGACGTGTCACGGGCAGAAGCACGGCTGCACTCGAAACGAACCGTATGCTCGACAAGATGCGCGTACGCATCAACAAGCACTATCAGGAAATCATGGAGCGTGACAACTTCGTCACTGCGGAAAAGGTGAAAAACGCCTTTCTCGGACTGGAACACCGCTACCACACGCTGTTGCAGGTGTTCCGGCAACACAACGAGGACTATGCCAAGCAGGTGGAGGCAGGCATGAAAGCCAAAGGCACGTTTAACAAGTACAAGATCGTTTACAAGCACCTGCAAGAGTTTCTCACCATCCGCTACCATGTGAAGGACATTGCCCTGAAAGAGCTTACACCCGCTTTCATTTCCGATTTTGAAATGTTCCTGCGCACGGACAAACACTGCTGCACCAATACCGTGTGGCTGTATGTCTGCCCGCTTCGGACGATGGTGTTCATCGCCATCAACAATGAGTGGCTCACGCGCGACCCGTTCCGTGAGTATGAAATCAAGAAGGAGGAAACGACCCGCAGCTTTCTGACGAAAGATGAAATCCGCCTGCTGATGGAAGGCAAGCTGAAGAATGCGAAGCAAGAACTGTATCGTGATTTATACCTATTCTGCGCCTTCACGGGCTTGTCGTTCGCCGATATGCGCAACCTGACGGAAGAGAATATCCGCACCTACTTTGATGAACACGAGTGGATAAACATCAACCGCCAGAAGACGGGTGTGGTGTCCAACATCCGTATGCTCGACATAGCGAAGCGCATCATCGACAAATACCGTGGGCTGTGCGGGGACGGCAGGATATTCCCCGTACCCCACTATAACACGTGCCTTGCCGGAATCCGGACCGTCGCCAAGCGTTGCGGTATCACCAAGCATATTACATGGCATCAAAGCCGCCATACGGCCGCCACGACGGTGTTCCTCTCCAACGGCGTACCTATCGAAACGGTCAGTTCCATGCTGGGACACAAGAGCATAAAGACAACGCAGATATACGCGAAAATAACCAAAGAGAAGCTCAATCAAGACATGGAGAACCTTGCCGCGAGATTGAACCAAATCGAGGAATTTGCAGGTTGTACCATCTAAAACAGAGAAGCCATGAAACGTGACATAATCATCATTGAGGACAAGGCGGTCAGCGTAACCGGTAACGATGTATGGATGACCGCCGGAGAAATCGCCGGACTGTTCCACACAGGTGTCCCGGCAGTGAACGCCGCCATTAAAGCCATCCTCAAAGCGGACGTGTTGAGTGACTACGAGGTATGCCGCTACATTCAACTTGAAAACGGTCTGTATGCGGATGTTTACTCGCTTGAGATCATCATCCCCGTCGCTTTCAGATTGAACACCTACTGCACGCACGTGTTCCGCACGTGGCTGGTGTGTAAAGCTCTCTCGAAAGAAAAGCGACAGGCATACGTGATGTTCATACAGAACGGGAAAGCCGGGTATTGCTGAACACGCATACGTGCCAACAAAAAGGAAACGGACAGCCTAATTTGAGTTGTCCGTTTCCTTTTTGTTCGTTTTCATGCTTCCTTTATTCTATTGGCTTGCGGTAATTCGCCTCCAGCAGTTCACGCAATCCCGATTCGGGGTAAAGCACTTTTCCTCCTAAAAGGATGAAGGGCAACACCCTGTTGTTGCGGTATTCCTGCAAGGTACGGCGGCTCACACGGAGCAACTCCGCCACCTCCCTGTCCGTCAGGTAACGTTCCCCGTCCAGCGGCGGACGGTAGTTTTCCAAAAATGCGGAGAGCCATTTAGAGCCTTTGCGCATATTCTGCACCACGGTGGCAAGCGGCTCGTCCTCCAGTGTAAAAACATTGTTGTTCTCGTTCATCATGACTTTGGATTCAGTGGGTGAATAACAAGATTATCTGCCGCCGGGATAGAGCGTACCGATAAGCGGAATCAGCCTCTTGACTTCTTCCTGCTTGTAATAGAACCTGCGGTTTATCTGCGAGTAGCCGATAAGCCGTTTGTCGCGTAACGTCTGCAACGTGCGCGGGCTGATTCTCAACTGCCCGCAGACTTCCTCGCCCGTGAGCCATCTTTCCAGCCGCCCTCCGTCGTTCTTGCGCTTCAGGGCGGCAACCTTCTCCGAGAGGGCATTGAAGGACGCCAACATCATCTCGAAGGTCTTTTTCTCGATAGATACAATTTCCATATTCAAAACATTTCTGGTTTGCCGCAAAGGTAACGCCATCCTCATGAACGCATATCGTTTCCCACTGAAAGGCTGTATGTTGCGCCATCTGTCCGGGTTACGGAGCCATTTCCGATAAAAATCTTACGTGAGACACGTAGTGAGCTGTTAAAGCCCCTTTTGTTTATTGCCGAATTTTGCCGCAGAAACCAAAAGAAAGGACTGAATATGAAAGTAATAACGATGGAAAGTTCCGTCTTCACCGCATTGACGGAACAGATAGCCGAGATAGCGGCACACGTGCGTGCCGTTTCCGGCGAAAGAAAGGAAAAATCCGCAGACAGGTTGCTCACCACCCGTGAGGCGGCGCACCTGCTGAATGTGAGTACCCGCACCCTCCAGCGTATGCGCAGCGAGCATCGCATCGGCTATGTGGTGCTGCGCGGCAAGTGCCGCTACCGCCAGTCTGAAATCGACCGCCTGCTTGCGGACTGCACCGTCATGGAAGACGCGGCGACACCGACGGAAATGAAACGCAACCATACGCTGCGCACGGGAGGCGGCAAACCCAAAGGAAGGAGGACGTGACGTATGGAACTGCTTACCCGAAACAATTTCGAGAGCTGGATGCAGAAACTGGTTGAACGGCTCGACCGTCAGGACGAACTGCTGCTCTCCTTGCAACCGTCCGGCAAAACCCCAAACCCGATGGAACGTATCAGGATGTTCGACAACCAAGACCTCTGTATGCTGCTCCAGATCAGCAAGCGCACCCTACAACGCTACCGCAGCATCGGCGCGTTGCCGTATAAGACGCTCGGCAAAAAGACCTATTACAGCGAGGAGGACGTGCTGACGTTCCTTTCCGGACACGTAAAGGACTTCAAAAAAGAAGATATAGCCTTCTACAAGGCTCGTATCCATAATTTCTTTCAAAAATAACCCATTAAAACATTTTTCAAATGGCAAAGAAAAAAAGTGAAAAGGACGTGCTGATAGTCCGTGACGAGAAGACGGGCGAAATCAGCGTGGTAGCCGGGCTGGATGCCGACGGTTCCCCCAAGCGTACCCCCGCGAAAGCGGAGAACGCGCAGAGTTTCCTGCAATTCGACCGCCACGGCGATGTGCTGGACAACTTCTTCAAAAACTTCTTCCGGCAGTGCAAGGAACCCAGCCGCTTCGGTTTCTACCGTGTCGCGGCAGACCAAGCCGACAAACTGATGGAGGTGATGAAAGACCTGCTGAAAGACCCCGAAGCCAACAAGGAACTGCTTGCGCCCCACAAGGTGGACACTTCCGGCTACGAAAAGCAGGTGAAGGAAGAACAGACCGCCGAAAAGACGGAGCAGACGGAACAAAAGCAGGAAGAGCAGCCCAAAGAAAAACAAGAACAGGAAGAAATGGAAAAGAAGCAGGAACAGAATCAGGAAAGCCCGCAACAACAGGCACAGGGCAGACGGGGCTACCAGCCCATCGACGAGAGCAAAATCAACTGGCAGGAGTTGGAAGAGAAATGGGGCGTGAAACGTGACGACCTTGAAAAGTCCGGTGACCTTCAGAAGATGCTCAACTACGGCAAATCCGACTTGGTAAAGGTGTCGCCCAAGTTTGGCGGCGAGGCTTTTGAACTGGACGCCCGCCTTTCCTTTAAGAAAGACGGTGAAGGCAATGTCAGTCTCGTGCCGCACTTCATCCGCAAGGAGCAGAAACTCGACGAGTACAAGGAACACAAGTTTTCGGACGAAGACCGTAAGAACCTGCGCGAAACGGGCAACCTCGGCAGGGTCGTGGACCTCGTGGACAAGGAAACGGGTGAAGTCACCCCCTCCTTCATCAGCATCGACCGCAAGACGAATGAAATCACGGACATCGCGGCAAGCAGGGTGCGCATTCCGGAGCGCATCGGCAAGACGGAAATCACCAAGCAGGAGCAGGATATGCTCCGCGCCGGACTGCCCGTGCGCGACAAGTTGGTGGAGCGCAAGGACGGCAGGAAGTTCGTCACCACCCTGCAAGTGAACGTGGAGCAGCGCGGTGTGGAGTTCGTACCGGGAACGGGCAGGTCGCCCCGTACCGCACAGAAGCAGGAAGCCAAGAGCGACACCTCGCAGAACCAGACGCACAGCGGAGAAAATGCCGCCAATACCACGAAGGAACGCCGCAACACATGGACGAACGAGGACGGCAGCATCCGCCCCATCAGCAAATGGAGCGGAGTGAACTTCACCGAACAGCAGAAAGCTGACTATGTGGCGGGCAAGACCATCAAATTAGAGAACGTGACCGACAAGCAGGGTTTCCACGCCACCATGTACCTCAAGTTCAACCCGGAGAAGGGCCGCCCGTACCGCTACGACACGAACCCCGACAACGCCCAGCAGGTAGCCCCGTCCAACGAGAGCCGCACGCAGGTGGCGGTGAACAACGAGGGCAAGACCAACGAGGCGACAAAGGAACTGAAAGAGCCGTTGCAGAAGGGACAGACCGCCCCGAAGAACGAGAACCAGCAACGGCAGCAGGACAAGCCGAAGAAGAACAACAAGGGCATGAAGATGTAAATCCGTGTCCGCCACTAAATCCAAAATAAAATCCAGAGTATCAACTAAAAAAGAAAGAAAATGAAGACAATCATTGCAGAGAAGCCATCCGTGGCACGCGAAATCGCCCGCATCGTGGGCGCGACAAAGAGAGAGGAAGGATATTTCGAGGGATACGGCTATTTCGTTACATGGGCATTCGGACACCTCGTCCAGCTCGCCATGCCCGATGGCTACGGTGTGCGCGGATTCG
This sequence comes from uncultured Bacteroidales bacterium, assembly GCA_944320465.1. GTDB lineage: Bacteria > Bacteroidota > Bacteroidia > Bacteroidales > P3 > Pullibacteroides. The sequence continues at coordinate 37,102 of CALUHO010000029.1, forward strand.
TCCGTGACAACCTCCCGATTATCCCCGACACCTTCACGCTCGTCCCCCGTCAGGTCAGGACGGAGAAGGGCTACAAGCCCGACAGCGGAGTGGTGTCGCAGATAAAGGTCATCAAAAAACTGTTCGACGCAAGCGAACAGATTATCGTGGCGACCGATGCCGGGCGCGAGGGTGAGCTGATTTTCCGATACCTCTACCATTACACGGGATGCACCACCCCTTTCGTGCGGCTGTGGATAAGCTCGCTCACCGACAAGGCTATCCGCGAGGGGTTGCGCAACCTCGAAGACGGCGGCAAGTATGACAATCTCTATCTCGCCGCCAAAGCGCGGAGTGAATCGGACTGGCTCGTGGGCATCAACGGCACTCAGGCGTTATCCATCGCCGCCGGACACGGCACATACTCTGTCGGACGGGTGCAGACCCCCACATTGGCGATGGTGTGTGAACGCTACTGGGAGAACCGCCGCTTCACGCCCGAAGCCTTCTGGCAACTGCATATCGCCGTTGACGGCATAAATGAAGAAACCGTCAAGTTCTCATCCTCCGAAAAATGGAAGGCAAAAGAGCCTGCTATGGAACTGTATAATAAGGTAAAGGCGGCAGGCTTCGCCACCGTCACGAAAGCCGAACGCAAGGAGAAGACAGAGGAAACTCCGCTTCTGTACGACCTGACCACGCTCCAGAAAGAAGCCAACGCCAAACACGGCTTCACGGCGGAACAGACGCTTGAAATCGCGCAGAAACTCTACGAGAAGAAGCTGATAACCTATCCGAGAACGGGAAGCCGCTACATTCCCGAAGACGTGTTCGCCGAAATTCCCAAGTTGCTTTCATTTATCGGCACGTTGCCCGAATGGGAAGGCAAGGTGCGGGCGAAAGCCGTGCCTACACGCCGCAGCGTGGACGGCGGCAAGGTGACGGACCACCATGCCCTGCTCGTCACGGGAGAAAAGCCGCTCTTCCTCTCCAAAGAGGACAGCACCGTCTATCAGATGATTGCCGGGCGCATGATTGAGGCATTCTCCGAAAAATGCGTCAAGGACGTGACCAACGTCACGGCGGAATGTGCCGGAGTGGAGTTCGCCGTGAAAGGCAGTGTCATCAGGCAAGCCGGATGGCGTGCCGTCTATGGCGAGGAAAACAAGGATGAAACCACCATCCCCGGCTGGCAGGAAGGCGACACGCTGACACTGAAAGGCTCGTCCATCACTGAGGGAAAAACCAAACCCAAGCCGCTGCATACCGAAGCCACCCTGTTGTCGGCGATGGAAACGGCTGGCAAGGAAATCGAGGACGACGCACTGCGGCAGGCGATGAAGGACTGCGGCATCGGCACTCCCGCCACACGCGCCTCCATCATCGAAACACTCTTCAAGCGCGGTTACATGGAACGCTGCAAGAAGTCGCTCGTGCCTACCGAAAAGGGGCTTGCCCTCAACTCCGTCGTCAAGACGATGCGCATCGCCGATGTAGCCATGACGGGCGAATGGGAGAAGGAACTGGCACGCATCGAGCGCGGGGAACTGTCCGCCGACACCTTCCGCAAGGAGATAGAGGCGTACACACGGGAAATCACCTCCGAACTGCTCTCGTGCGACAAACTCTTCGGCAGCCGTGACTCCGGCTGCGCGTGTCCCAAGTGCGGCACGGGCAGGATGCGTTTCTACGGCAAGGTGGTACGCTGCGACAACACGGAGTGCGGACTGCCCGTGTTCCGGCTGAAAGCGGGACGCACCCTGTCCGACGATGAAATCAAAGACCTGCTCACCGAAGGGCATACCAAGCTGCTCAAAGGGTTCAAGAGCAAACAGGGCAAGAGTTTCGATGCTGTTGTCGCCTTTGACGGGGAATATAACACGACTTTTGTGTTCCCGGAGGCTAAAAAGGACAAGAAATTTTCAGGACGGAAGAAATAGTATTAACTTTGCCACTTGTTCAGAGTAATGAATTGTTCTTCGATACCGGATTACACTCATACTTTGGATTTAGTGGTGGCACTCGGAGGGATACCGAGTGCCTTTTTCTTCCTTTTTCCAACCGATTATCCCGTTAATTATCAATCCGCTAAATCCAAAGTAATGAACAACAAGAAGAAAAACGAGGGTCAGACCGACTTTTCCTATTACGGTCTGTACCTGCTGGACTATCTCCGCACGAACAAGTTTGAACAGGCTGACGACACCGCTTTCATACGGGAACGGGCCGACCGTGCCGCCGAAACGTATGAGAGGGCACGGCTTGAAGGCTATCCCGCCGATGGTGCGCAGGAACTGGCGATGGACACGCTGCTGCGCGGGCTGCATTATTCCCGTTACGCCATCCTCCGCGAAGTCGTGGAAAACGAGTTTGCCGATGAAGTGCCGGAAGAGAAGCGTGAAGCCTTTGTCCTGAAACTGCTGCCGCTTGTCGGCAACGTGTTCTCCGTCTATGACCTCTCGGATGACAATTTCGCCCTGTCTTCCGATTACGACCTGCTCTACACGGAGCTGACGGGAGCAACCGTCCTTTACTTAGACGAATATGGCGTTTAACCGCAAACAGAAACTGCGGGACAACATCGAGGCGATACGGACGGCATTCATCCTTGACAGGGAAAATAGGACAGCGACAACCGAAGAGCGTGCCATACTTCAAAGGTACTGCGGTTTCGGCGGTCTGAAATGTATCCTCAACCCTGCAAAGGAACTGACGGATGCCGTCCGGTGGGCGAAATCCGACCTCGAACTGTTCGCCCCGACGGTGGAGCTGCACAGGCTCATCCGAGAGAACAGCAAGGACGAAACGGAGTACAAGCGGTTTGTGGATTCGCTCAAAGCGTCTGTGCTTACCGCCTTCTACACACCGAAAGAGATAACCGACACCATTGCGGACGTGCTGGCGGATTACAGCGTCCGCCCCGCCCGTATACTCGAACCGTCGGCAGGTGTCGGCGTGTTCGTGGATTCCGTGCTGCGGCACAGTCCCGGTGCGGATGTGATGGCTTTTGAGAAAGATCTGCTCACGGGTACAATCCTGCGGCATCTTTATCCCGACCAAAAGATGCGCACCTGCGGTTTTGAGAAAATCGAAAGACCGTTCAACAATTATTTTGACTTGGCTGTGTCCAACATACCGTTTGGCGACATCGCTGTGTTCGACCCTGAGTTCCAGCGTAGCGATTCCTTCGGCAGACGGTCGGCACAGAACGCCATCCACAACTATTTTTTCCTCAAAGGGCTGGATGCCGTGCGCGACGGCGGCATCGTGGCTTTCATCACCTCGCAGGGGGTGTTGAACAGCACCAAGACCTCCGTGCGTGACGAGATGTTCCGTCAGGCTCATCTGGTATCGGCGATACGCCTGCCGAACAACCTGTTCACGGACAATGCGGGTACAGAGGTGGGCAGTGACCTTATTATACTGCAAAAGGACCTGAAAAAGACGGAAATGTCGCAGGACGAGCGGTTGATGACCGTGATACAGACGGACACGAAAACCGACCTGACCGACAATGCCTATTTCATCCACCACCCGGAACGCATCGTGCATACAATGGCGAAACTTGACACCGACCCATACGGGAAACCTGCTATGGTCTATCTGCACGAGGGCAAGACCGAAGGTATTGCCGGGGACTTGCGCCGTATGCTTGACGAGGATTTCCATTTTCGCCTTGTCATGCGCCTGTATTCAGGTTCAATCCAACGGTCAAGAATGGAAGAAAAGGTTACCGTCCCAAAGGAGGCGGAGCGTCCTGTGGTAACACAAGGAACGGTGTTTTCACAAACAACTGAAACTCCGACGGAGAAACCGCAACCCGTTGAGGAAAAGCCGGAGATAGAGCCACCACAAAGACAGGAGAAAGCTGTGCAGCTATCCCTGCTTGACCTTTGGGGCATGACGGAAGAAGTCAGCCAACAACCGAAAACCGCCAAAAAGAAAAAGACGGCGAAAAAGGCAGTTACGGCAAAAAACACTCAGCCTAAACCGAAAGTTACGGTTACGCCGACAGCTCCAACTGCAAAACCTACTATGGAGAATAAGGAGGTGAAAGCGGATAACACCCCCAAGCCTGCCGACCCGGACGACATCTATGCCACGCTGGACTGGGAAACCAATCCTCCCATCAACGGTTTCTATGAGATGATGATGGACCTCACGCCGGAACGCAGGAAGGAACTTCGGGAGCTGGCAAGACAGCACAATGAGAAGCAGGTGGCAACGGAAAAGGCAGAGGTGAAAACCGCACCGGAAACTCCCCGTGAACAACCACGGCAGGAGGAAGCACTGCCGGAGGTTGCCGCAACACCTGCCGCCACTGACACACCGTCGGAGGCGGCAACCTCCCTTTTCCCCGAATTGGAAGCGGAGAAGCCGAAGGAGGAAGTCATAGATCTTTCACCGCGTGCCTACCACCGCACACCGGAAATGCACCTGCGTGAAGGGTCGCTGGTGGCTGACAGGTCACGCCGTACCGTCGGCTACCTGAAGGACATCACGCCTTACGGTGCGACATTCCAACCGCTTGATTTGAAAGGCTACCAGAAGGAAAAGGCGTTGCTGTATGTGTCGCTGCGTGACGCATACGAGCGACTATACCGCTATGAATCGAACAGTCACGAGGAAAATGTACCGTGGCGTGAGCATCTGAACACCTGCTATGACGAGTTCGTCATGCGATACGGCAACCTCAACGCCAAGCAGAATGTGAAACTGGTGATGATGGACGCAGGCGGGCGTGACATACTCTCGCTGGAACGGGCGGAGAACGGGAAGTTTGTCAAGGCGGACATCTTCGATCGTCCCGTTTCATTCTCGGTGGAGAGCCATGTCAACGTCGGCACTCCCGAAGAAGCCCTGTCCGCATCGCTCAACAAGTTCGGCACGGTCAATCTCGACTACATGAAGACGATAACCGACGGCACGGAAGAGGAATTGCTCACTGCCTTGCAAGGGCGCATCTACTACAATCCGCTCGTGACCGGTTACGAGATCAAAGACCGCTTCATCGCCGGGAACGTGATAGAGAAGGCGGAACGCATAGAGGCATGGATGGGTGAAAATCCCGAAAGCGGATGTATGCCGGAGGTGAAGCAGGCGTTGGATGCACTGAAAGACGCCGAACCGCCCCGCATCGCCTTTGAAGACCTTGATTTCAACTTCGGGGAACGCTGGATTCCTACGGGTGTCTATTCCGCCTACATGAGCCATTTCTACAGCACGGACGTGAAAATTGCTTACTCTCCGACTTTGGATGAGTTCTCGGTGGCTTGCAGTCACAAGAATTTCAAGATATGGGACGAGTTTTGCGTGAAGGGCTATTACCGCAGTTACGACGGCATGAGCCTTTTGAAACACGCCCTGCACAACACCTGCCCCGACATGATGAAGTCCATCGGCAAGGATGAGCATGGCAACGACATCAAGGTGCGCGACAGCGAGGGCATACAGCTTGCCAACGCCAAGATTGACGAGATACGAAACGGCTTCACCGAATGGCTCGAAGAGCAGTCGCCGCAGTTCAAGGAACGGCTGACGACGATGTATAACCGCAAGTTCAACTGTTTCGTGCGCCCGAAGTATGACGGCTCACACCAGACTTTCCCCGACCTCAACCTGAAGGGGCTGGCAAGCCGGGGCATCAAGAGCATCTATCTCTCACAAATGGATTGTGTCTGGATGCTGAAACAGAATGGCGGTGGAATTTGTGACCACGAGGTCGGAACCGGTAAAACGCTGATAATGTGTATCGCTGCGCATGAGATGAAGCGTCTGAACTTGGCGCACAAGCCGATGATTATCGGGCTGAAAGCCAACGTTGCGGAGATTGCAGCCACCTATCAGGCGGCATATCCCAACGC
>CALUHO010000030.1 GCA_944320465.1 uncultured Bacteroidales bacterium
TCGGCTAGGCGAGAAGCATGCTGCATGACACAAGCGGGCAATCTCCCCAAAGTCTAATGACCGATTTGGGATAAAATAAAGGTTCCTCAATTCTACCTGAAAAGCAGGATACTAATAAAAAATAGACCCTAAAAAAAACGGCATCCTGCCCAAACCGTCAAGCAGGATGCCGTGAAAGCATCGAACCATACCTTATTATCGGAACGTTGCTTATTCGTTACCGCATGATGTTCCTCAGCCGACATAATGGAAGTGCGGGCCGAAACGTTCGAAAGCCGCCCGGTCGAGTTCTTCCCGATGATCCGGATGGGCAATCGAAATCAAGAGCTTGGCACGTTCCTGCAAAGTCTTGCCATAGAGGTTCACCGCCCCGTATTCGGTCACGACCCATTGCACATGGGCACGGGAAGTCACCACGCCCGCACCGGGAGCCAGCACCGGCGCAATCTTGCTGATGCCCTTGTTGGTCACCGACGGCATCGCGATGATAGGCTTGCCGCCTTCGCTCAACGAAGCCCCGCGGATGAAATCCACCTGGCCGCCCACTCCGGAATAGAACTTGGTACCCAGAGAGTCGGCGCAAACCTGACCGGTAAGGTCAATCTGCAAAGCCGAGTTGATCGCCGTCACCTTGGGGTTCTTGGCAATGATGAACTCGTTGTTGGTATAACCCACATCCATCATCAGCACGCCCGGGTTATCATCCAGGAAATCATACACCTCCTGGCTTCCCATCACAAAGGTGGACACAATCTTGCCCCGGTCTATCGCCTTGTTCTTGCCGTTGATGACCCCTTTGCGAACCAATTGAAGCACGCCGTCGGCGAACATCTCGGTATGGATACCCAGATTCTTATGGTTGCCCAATTGCGAAAGCACCGCATTGGGAATCGAACCGATACCCATCTGCAAGGTGGCCCCGTCCTCAATCAAGGCAGCCACGTTCTTGCCGATTTCCTCTTCCACCGGCGAAGGCTGGGCGAAATGAGCGGTAATCAGCGGGGTATCGTCTTCGGTAAAGATATCGATCATGTCCATCGGAATCATCGCGTCTCCGAACACCCTCGGCATCTGGGGATTGATGGTGGCAATCACCGTGTCGGCCGTTTCAATCGCGGCCAAGGTGGCATCCACCGAGCAGCCCAAGGACACATAGCCGTGCTTGTCGGGAGGCGTAACCTGAATCAAAGCCACATTGGGACGGCAATAACCTTCGCGAATCAGACGCTGGGTATCCTGCAAGAACACAGGAATATAGTCGGCATAACCCGCTTGGGTGTCCTTGCGGACATTCGCCCCGGCAAAGAAGGATTCCAACAAGAAGATGCCTTCGAATTCCGGCGCGGTGTAAGGAGCCGGGCCTTCGGTATGCAGGTGCTGGATCCGCACGTTCTTGAACTCGTGGCGGCGTCCACGTTCGCACATTGCCTGAATCAGTTTCTGGGGAGCGCATCCGATGGCGTGGATATGCACCCGGTCGTTGGTCTTGATGACCTGTACCGCTTCTTCGGCGGAAACGATTTTCAAATCCTTCATATCTCGGTGTTTTTTTTCTTCGCGAAAAATATCCGCTCCTTGGCGAAAAACGGCACGAAAGTACAAATAAATTAGGACACGGAAGCCGTTTTCCCAAGGATAATGGCTTTCAAGCTTGCCTCAAGGCCAGGCGGCATAGCAAACCGGCATCCCCTGCAACAAAATATTCATAAACCCACATTTCCGTTTATGGCGCAAAGTCTGTACTTTTGGCACTCTGCAAGCCCCTTGCCATGGGGTGCTTCCAAACTAACTAATAGCAAACCAATGAAAAAGCACATTCTCGTTGTCCTTGCCGTCCTGCTTTTCCTGCCCTTGTGCCTGACCGGCCAAGAGAAGAAGCAGTACCAGATGGGCATGATCGGGTTCTATAACCTTGAAAACCTTTTCGACACCATCGACGACCCCAACACCAACGACCAGGAATTCCTGCCCAAGGGAAGCTATGGCTGGAACGGAACCAAATACCACAGCAAGCTGCACAACTTGGCGCATGTGATTTCCACGATGGGAACGGAAATCTCCGGCCATTACTTCCATTGCCCGGACATCCTCGGGGTCAGCGAAATAGAGAACCGAACCGTACTGGAGGACTTGGTATCCCAGCCGGAATTAGCACCCTACAACTTCGGCATTGTCCATTACGACGGGCCGGATGCCCGTGGCGTGGATGTGGGGCTTATCTACAAGAAAGGCAAATTCACTGTATTGGGGAGCCGTTCGGCCCGCCTGCATGACCCTTCGGATCCCGGCTTCAAGACCCGAGACCAGCTCCTGGTATCGGGTCTCTACATGGGCGACACGATCCATATCATTGTCAACCACTGGCCTTCCCGTCTGGGCGGGGAAAAGCGGAGTTCCCCGAAGCGGGAGATGGCCGCTCGCCTGACCCGCTCGATGGTGGACAGCCTGCTGGCCATCAATCCGGAAGCCAAGGTCATTGTGATGGGAGACTTGAACGACGACCCCAAGAACAAAAGCGTGGTGGAAGTGATGAACGCGCCGATGACCGACGACTACACCAAACTGCAGCCAGGCCAGATGTTCAACACCTCTTACGGGCTTTACCGCCGTGGGGTCGGCACCCTCTGCTACCGGGGACAATGGAATCTCTTCGACCAGATTCTGATCACCCAAGGCTTGACAGGCAAAGACCGTTCCACGCTCAAGTTCTACGGCTACCGAATCTACAACGACGAATCCCTGAACCAGAAGAGCGGCCGATACATCGGCTATCCCCTCCGCACGCATGCGGGAGGGGTGTACTTAAACGGATATAGCGACCATTATCCTGTCTTCATGCTTGTTATAAAAGATAATTTGTAGGGACATCTACTTCGTTATGCTCCTCGGCGGCATCCTCACGTACCAAAGTACGCTCCGGTGCCGCCTTCGTCGCATGCCTCGTATCTGCACCCTACAAATCATCTTTTAGGAATCGATCAGTTGGAAATGCCTTGCATCCATCCGCTATAAATTATTTTTAAACCAGAAGTACGACACAATCCGGTGCCGCCAAGGAGCATGCCTCGAATCTGCTCCCTCAAATTATCTGTTTCCGCTTTTATCCATAAACACCCTCCGATAACCCGTCCCCTCAGCGGAAAATAAACCTAAAACACGTAGGATGAAGCAAAAACCTTGTATCTTTGTATCCAATTTTGAATGGAATCGAAGATAAGATAAAATGCATGGCATACATACATACATACTGTTATTCACTCTGTGCCGCCTTGCCGTTGATGTTGTTCTTCGGCTTTTACCTTCTCTTTGCCAAGGCACCTGAAAAAGCCATTTTCGAGAATTACCTGCGCTCCCGGCGGATTATGGGATCAGCCATGCTGTTGCTTGTCGCCAACTATTCGATACATTTCTTTTTCGGAATCAGGTTCGTGAATGTCAATGCCGCCATACTGATGAACCTGTCCACCTATTTCCTGTGCTACTGGCTGTTCAGTTCGGCGCTCACCACGCTGATTGACCGATTCTACATCACAAAGAAGAGGTTTCGGACCCATCTCGGCATGTGGGCACTATTCTCCGTCCTCTCCGGAGTGATATTGCTTTTGTTGCCGGAGGGCACAATGCAGAAAATAGGATTGGTCATAATGGCGGCATGGTTGATCATCTACGGGCTTTTCCTTGTCCGCAGGCTGTTGCTGGCGTATTACAAGGCCATCAAGATTTTCAACGACACGCATTCGGACGACATCGGCTCGTATATCAAATGGATGTCTGTCCTTACTTGGTGGACGGTCATATTCGGCATAAGTTGCGGCCTGCTTACCTTCCTGCCCGATGAATGGGTGTTCATCTGGATTCTTTCGTCCATACCCTTTTACATTTATCTCTACCATTGCTATCAGAACTACCTGCTGTTTTACGAACAAGTGGAAAGTGCCATGGAAAGCGAGATAACCTCTGAAAAAGAAATCCTGTGCAGTGCAAAGCCGGAAGAAACGCAGATGCAGGAACGGGAGGTGCCTTCCTACCATGCCGAAATAGCAGAGAAAATCAAAGAATGGATAAGCGAAGACGGGTATAATCCGTCCCGGCCTTACCATCAAGGAGCTTTCAGACAGGCTTCATACCAACCGTACCTATCTGTCAGAATACATCCGAACCACTTATAATATGCCGTTCCGGGATTGGATTGTCGGCCTGCGCATGGAATATGCCAAGAGAGAGATGGTGCGGCATCCCGAATGGACCATCGAGGAAATCTCCAAGACATCAGGCTTTCTTTCCACAAGCCATTTCATGAAAAATTTCAAGGAAAAGGAAGGGCAATCTCCCGCCAAATGGCGAAAATCAAAAGCTTCCACACGCTAATCCGGCAAGGCAAAAAAACGCCCGAATGACAAAAATACGCCCAAGCGGCAAAATCAAAACAGCCTAAACGACAAAGATTTGCGATTCTAACAATTAGGACAATTTTTATCATCAAAAATCGATTTTAAACGGATTCTTTTCGCTTACTTTACATGCCAAAATTTCGTGTCGGGAATAAAAAAAGCATATAAATATGAGCAAAAGAATCCTATTTTTTGCCCTGTTCTTGTGGCTGGCAACGGCGGTTTCTCCCCTCTTTGCCGGGCAGGCGGAAACGGACACTACCTACACCTTCCGCTTCGTGCCGCAAAAGGACATGTTCTATGTGCCATGGCATGGCAACGGCATGGAATTAACCCGTCTGCTGGAGTACATCGAGCGCAACAGAAAAGAGATACTCGATGGCAAATTGCCGATCCATGTGGATGGCTACTGCCATTCCCTTGACAGCAAAAGAGAAAACCTGCGTATCGCCGCCATCCGCTCCAAACGCGTGAAATCGGAACTTATCGTGCGCGGCGGAATCAAAGAAGAAAGTTTCATCACTCAAAACCATGCCACTGAGGGCGATTTCGTCATCGTCCGCCTGACAATTCCTGTATTGGAAGCATCTGCCGCTGAAACGGACGCACAGCGCAAAACCGAGGAAGAACGCCTTGCCGATGAACGTGCCGAACAAGAACGCAAGGCTGCCGAAGAGCGACGCAAGACGGAAGAAGCACGCCATGCCGCCGAAAAAGCCGAAGCGGACAAACTTGCCGGAGAACAGACGGCAAAACAGGCCGAACCGCAAGAAGACACAGCCGGCATCCCATCGGAATCCCAGCACTCCATCCACCACCATCTTGCCCTGCGTGCCAACCTGCTGCGCTGGGCGACGCTCACGCCCGACTTGGGCATTGAGTGGCGCATCCATCCGTCATGGGGAATCCTCGTGAACGGCTCGTGGACTTCGTGGTCATGGAACGGCAAGGACAGGCGGTACGCCCTCTGGGAAGTGATGCCGGAAGCGCGCTATTATATAGGCAAGGAGAAGCACGCTTACCTCGGGGCGATGTTCAAGGCAGGCGCATTCAACTACAAATTTTCCTCCACAGGAAAGCAGGGAAACCTGATAGGCGGCGGCATTACGGGCGGTTATCTGCTGCGGTTGAACGATGCCCTGTCGCTCGACTTCTCGATAGCGCTCGGCTACCTGAATGCCGACTATGAAAAATACGAACTCATCGATGGCGTGCGTGTGCGCTGTTCGGGCGACACAAAGAACTGGTGGGGACCTATAAACGCCGGTGTCACATTGGTATGGAAGTTATTCTAAATAAACTGCAAGCCGAAAGCCGAACGGAACCTATCTCGGTCATGCCGAGGCGCAGCATTTATTGAAGATTGGAAATCGTAAGGAGGAAATCAACGTATGAAAGCAAGACGATATATGATAATAGGCATGGCAGCCGTGCTGCTATCTTCCTGCGTGAAGGACAAACTGTACAATACTCCGCACCCCGACTGGGGAGTCGTGATGGTCAGCCTGCCGGGGCTAACGGAAGACGATGATTATGTACTCGACATTGACGGAAAGACCGCCGGCATCACCGGCTCGCCCTTTGTCTATCCCGACCTGCTCTTGCCGGGAGCGCACAGCCTCGTGGTCTATAAACGTGCCGAAGGCTTCACCTTCAACGGACGGATAGCACAAATCTATGCCCTCGGCAGCAAGTCCCATGCAGAAGGTACGACCATTATCCCCCTGCCGGGCTATCTGAAAACCATTAGTCAGGATATTACGGTCGTAGCTGACGATACGCTGCGCATCACCCTTTCACCGCAGCAACGGGTGCGCGACCTGCATATCGAGTTCCGCGTGACGCAGGGACGCCCCGAACGGATACAGAGCGTGACAGGCACGCTGGGCGGCATAGCCGGAGTTCTCGACATGGAAGCGGGGCAGACTACGGGCGAAGCTGTCTCTACCGCAGTAGCCTTCACCCGTGAGGGAGACATGCTGACTGCCGATGCCCGGCTCTTGGGCACGATGGGAACCGTGCAGACCTTGGTACTCGACATCGCCTTTACGGACGACGGGCACACCCAACGGACGGAAGTGGATTTAACGGAAGCCCTGGCAACGTTCAACGATGACATGACCGCCGGGTTCCGCGTGACCGGCACATTGGAAACACCGGTCGGCATGGAGGAAGCCACCGCTGAAATCACCGGATGGGAAACGGTGGACGGCGGCGATGTGGATGCCGAAATGTAAAAGCAAAAAGAATCATAAAGAATACAGGAACAATGGAAACAAGATTATTTGCCTTGGCAGCCTTGGGCATCGCGCTCACCGCTTGCACCAACGACAATGAAGCGATGGACAAGGGTTCCGTACCCGCTGAAATCAAAGCCGAAATTTCAGCCCCTGCCGATTCCCATGCCGACGACACCCAGTGGCGGGATGCCGATGAGATAGGAGTCTCCGAAAGCCGCTTCGGTTTCACCAATGTCCCATATGTAATGACAAACGGGAAATTTGAACCGACCCGGGAAACCATCTTCTTCCTGGATGATGAGCCGACCACTTTCTCTGCCTACTATCCGTACAATGCGAAAGGCGGAACGCTGACCGCCACCACCGATAGCGCGGCGCAGCAAAACCAGCCGGACATCGACTTCCTCTATGCCACCGGTGCTACCGCCAGTACGCACAATCCCGAGGTGAACTTCACCGATGACACGGATGCAGGCGGCCAGGACTGTTCTTTCCACCACTGCATGAGCCAGATTTCCCTCACCTTCGAGGCGGGCAGCGGTGTGGAATTTTCCACCATCCAGCCTGAAAGCTACACGCTCTCCGGGCTGGTACTGACGGGCAACTTCGATACCGAGACCGGCATAGCCAAGGCTGACGAGAACGCACAGGAAGCCGACCTTGCAATGGAACTGGACGGCGCACTCAGCTCATCGGTCATCCTCTTTCCGCAGACCAAGGCAAGCATCGGCGTGACCGTGGTGTTCAACGGAAATAAGTACAATGCCACGCTCAGCATTCCCGAAGGCACACTAAAAGCCGGCAACAACTACACCTATACCGTCACCGTCCGCAACATGGGCCTGAGCATCGGTTCGGCCGTCATCAGCGACTGGAATCCGGTAAGCGGCGGCGAAGTGAACGCCGAACTCTAAACGAAGATTCTAACAGATTATAAAACAAGAGCATTCTTTGAAAGATTTGTGCGAGGAGAAGTAAGAAACACTATCTTTGTGGTTGCGTAACATAAAACTGATAGCAAATACATAATCCGTTGTTTAAAGTGGTAGAATTTGACCACTTTAAAATGCAGGCCGGATTACCGAGTTTTGTTCTGAGTGTGTCTGAGTGATTGATCAGACTCAACCAGATCGCCATCCATCAGATGCAAATATTGGATGACACTCAAAAGCATCTGCTTCAATAATTCTTCTTCACACTCGCACCGGTCTTTCCGATAGAACGCTCATAGACAATGGAAATAATTTATGAGCGATATGAAACACAACCTATTATTACTCTGTGCGGCGGCGCTGGCAGTGACCGCCTGCACCCAAGACGAGCTTGGCAACGGTGTTTTGCCTGAAGGCGAATACCCGCTGATTATCAACGCCACCAGCCCGCAAGCCATGACATCCCCTGTTTCCCTCGGCACAGTGGACGGCGACTGGCAGGGCGTTACTTCCGTAGCCCTCAGCGTGGGCGGCACGATAAAGGAATACAACGTAACGGCATCCGATGCCGACGGCTATAAGACCGCCACGCTCTCACGCGAGAACGACCCGTTCTGGTGGACGAGCCGCAATGACATCACCGTCAGCGCATGGTGGCCCTACGATGCCGCCAACATCTCACAGATGCCTGCCGTGAAGGTCGCTGCCGATCAAAGTACGCAAGATGCCTTTGCAGGCAGCGACTTCATTGCCGCTCTCAACAAGTCCGTGCAGTTCGACAACCCGACTTTGGAGTTCAGCCACCGCACGGCACGTATAACGGTTAATCTTGAAAAGGGAAACGGCATCACGGGCGTGACGGGAGCCGATGTCTATGTGACCGGACTCTCCACGGACGGCGGCAATCCGGCATCCATCAGCACCTACGCATCGGGCAACGACACTTACGAGGCACTTGCCGCACCGCAGACCGTGAAGGCAAACACACCTTTCATTGAAGTGGTCTTGAACGGCGGCACCTTCTACTTCCGTCCGCAGAGCGACGTGGTGCTGACAGCCAATAGCCGTTACACTTACACCGTCCGTGTTACTGCCAAGGGGCTGGAATTGGCAGGCTGCACCATCACCGGCTGGACCGAGGGCGGCGGCGAGAGCGGCACGGCAGAGGATTTGGGCTTCACCTACAATGCGAACACCCGTACCTACTTGGTGTACAATGAAAACGGCCTGCTGGCATGGAACGAGGCTGCGCAAAGCGACCTCTCGCTGAACTGCACCCTTACTGAAGACATCACCTTGACAAAACCGGCAACAGGCGAAAGCAACTGGACTCCGATATCGGGATACTCCGGCACTTTCGACGGCGACGGTCATGCCATCGACAATCTGACAATTAACACCACAAAAGAAAAACAAAGCTTGTTTTCCACTATAAGCAGCCCAGGCATCGTGAAGAATTTGACATTGAGGAATGTTCAAATAGAAGGAGGCCTGATGACCGGCGGTATAGCGGGTTATAATTTCGGAACCATTACTGATTGCAAAGCATCCGGCAATATTAAAGGAACTACAACTGTCGGTGGCATAGCAGGAACTAGCTTTATGGGTTCTATTACCAATTGCAGTTTCGACGGTTCTGTCATTTCAGACGGTGGAGCTGCAGGGGGTATTTCAGGTAGCAATGGCAAAGGAACGACTACTGGCAAAGGAACCATCATCAACTGCCATTCCTCGGGGAGCATAGCTTTGACAGGAGAAGGGAGTGGCGAAAGCGGAGTAGGCGGTATAGTTGGCATAAACAATTCTGCAGGTATCATCATTGCCTGCTATTCTTCAAGCACGGTTCTATGTCCCGATGCCTCTGCTGTCGGAGGTGTGGTCGGCAATAATGACGAAGAGGGAGTCGTTATAGCTTGTTATGCTTCGGGAGATGTCGAGGGTTATCAAAATGCCGGAGGTGTGGTTGGATCGCATGAACATGACGCACAGCTTATCGCCTGCTATGCTACGGGCGATGTAGAAGGCGGCTTTTATGGTGGAGGCTCAACGGCAGGCGTGGTAGGCCGCATTTACCAAGCCATCGTCACGGCTTGTTATTGGAGCGGATCCGAAACTTGGGGGAGCGGTATCAGTTATGATGACGGCGAAACGACAAAAGTAAACGGCAATGATGTCACTTGGACGGATGCCGTAGATGGAATGAACGCTGCTATCAATGAATGGAACGCATCTCATGCCGACCAAGCGTGCGACTGGACATACCAAACTCCAGATGCGAACACTCCGCCAACTCTGTCAGCCAAATAACAATGAAATCGGTTTTAGCCATATGAAACGAATAACCTTATTATACAGCGTCTTCGCCCTGCTTCTTGCGGCTACTGCCTGCACGCAGGATGATGCGAATCTGCTTTCCGAAGAAACAGAAGGCATCCCCATGACCTTTACCGCCACAGGATTGACGCCCCCTGCCGTCGTCACCTTTGCCACGGTGGACGGCAACTGGGCGGGCGTGACCTCGGTTGCCGTCCAAATAGGCAGCGAAGTGAAAGAATACCGCGTGACCCACTCTGCCGACCACCTTACCGCCACCCTCAACAGCGACGACCCGCACTATTGGAAGGCAACGGATATCGTTACCGTATCGGCATGGTGGCCCTACACCGAGGGTGAGACCGCGATGCCCGCCGTGATAGTGCAGGCAGACCAGCGCGGCAACGGCTATGCCAAGAGCGACCACATCGCCGTGGTGGAAAAGCAGCTGAGCTACAACGAAGGCACACCCACACTCGACTTCACGCACCGCACTGCCCGTGTCAGCCTCACGCTGTCGGGCACCACATCGGATGTCAGCTTCGTGCGCCTGACAAACCTCTCCACCGCCAACAGCAACCCCAGCGAAATCATCGCCCGCGATGCAGGGAGCGGCACCATCTACGAAGCCCTCGTAGCCCCGCAAAGCGTGGCTCAGGGCACGGCCTTCGTCAGCATCTCCACCGCCGGCGGCAAGACCTACGTCTACCGGATGCAGGCCGATACCGAATGGACGGCAGGCTCGGAATACAGTTACGCTATCGCGATACCGTAAAGTGCACTTAAAAAGTATTTTTGCGCAGATAATCCCGACGCTAAAAATGATTTAGAGGGTGCAAACTTCGCAACGAAGTAGATGCACCCTCTTATACATTAAAAAGCATTTTGCGCAGATAATCCTGACACTAAAAATGATTTAGAGGGTGCAGATACGAGGCGTCGAAGCGCAGCGCGGCGCGGGAGCGTACTGAAGTACGTGACCAAGCCGTGCAAGCTTCGCAACGAAGTAGATGCACCCTCTAAATCATTTTTAGAACATGTAATCCCACATAGGGAGAGATACCGGCTTCGTCCCCAACGCCTCCACCGCTCTTTCGTCCAGATAGGCCTTGCGGATTACCAGCCGGAACATGTATTCATCGAACCAGTCGTCGGTAAAGGTGATGTAGCCCTCATGACCGGCGGAAGGCCCCCAGCTGTTCTCGAATTCCCATTTGACCGGGTTCTCGTTGGAATCCACATCGCAGCCCACCAAAGTCATCGCATGCGAAGAACCGCTCTGGCGGCTGAGGATACGGTCGGCCTTGGCCATCTCGAGTTCCACGCCGAAAAGCGATTCGTAATCGTACATGGTCGGGTCGGAAATCCCCTCGGCCACATTGAACTGCTTGCCCACATCGCAGGAAGCGTACATGGCCTCGTTGTTCTTGATCGAAGCCAAAGCCGCCTTCTTGATATCCTCGTTGGGCAGGTTCAGGTAAACCCAGTTCAGCCCCTCGTAGGAGTTCCGGTAGTTCTGGATCTCGTATAACTTGTAATAAGGCCGGGTCGGGTCGTTCATGATCATGATGTAATTGTCGGGCGTATAGCCTTCGGGCGTGATTTCCGCATAGAACTGCATCGGCGTGTAATCCTTCAGCTCCCTGATATTCCCGTCCAAGTCCTTGTAACGCCAGGTGAATGTGGTCGGCGGTTCGCCAAGGCACAAAGCCAGAATCCGGTAGGCATCCTCCAAGCCCTCCATCTTGCGCTCGCGCAAAGCCGCCGTCTTGGCTCCGTCGGCCGCCATGTGACGGATTTCCATGCCCGTGCGGCGCAAGCTCTCGTTCAGAATCGACACCATCTGGTTGGTGTTGTCGGAATGCTCGGTTTCCGGCATCACTTCGGCCGGAACCACTCCGTACTTGGTAGCCAGGTTGTAATACAGGTTCCATACCCCGCCATCATTGACCGGCGAAGCGAACAACGTCATCACTTCCCTATCCCCTTGGTCGGTCTTGGCCGTGCGGATCACGTTTTCGAGGAAAAGGTTCGACTTTTCCAGCATATCATAGAAATAGAGGTAGTTATGCGAAAAATCGAATTCCCCGACATTGTACTTCTCCATGATGCCCGGCCGCAGCACGTTCATCGAAGTGAACATCCAGCAACGTCCCGACTGCTTCTGGTCGGTAATACCCTTCACATTGACCCGGTACTTGAAATAATGATCGATCTTTCCCTGCAATTCCCGGTTGAGCGCGCAGGACTTGATATTCTTGTCGGCCGTCAGCACGTTCTGGATCGCCCGCGTCGGCGCATCCAGCACGAAACTTTCCTGTAAACGGGACAGCTCCTCCGTCCCGATAGTCTGGGCCTGAAGCATCCCGCCTCCGCCCAAGGCCGCCAAAACGGCCATAGCAAAAATGTTCTTCTTCATATCGTTTCTTTTATTTTTCACGAACCTATCGCCGCAAATCGTCACTCCTTTCGCCCCGCAAACCTCGACACCAACCCGTCATCTTCCTCCAACAGCCGGCCTCCCTCTAACATCCAATCCCCCGGCACACCTCAGACGGCAAGTCAGAACGGGAAAAGCCTGGCATCAACCGACCTGAGGTCCACCAATAAAGCACCTTACGCACCAAGCACCGGGGCGGCGCGTCAGAACGGGTAAGATGCGAAGCGGACGAGGGAGCGGACTCAACGTACGAGACCGAGTTCGCAGCCCGAAAGCAATGAAGCAGCTTACCCGTTCTGACGCGCCGCTTTACCACAGGCCGCCAATTTAGCCTCGCACCAATAAGCATCCATTTCCTCCAACGTCATATCATGCAGCGACTTCCCCTTCTGTATAGTCTGTTCCTCCATATAGGTAAAGCGCTGGATGAACTTCCGGTTGGTATGCTCCAAGGCATCCTCCGGGTTCAGCTTGAGGAAGCGGGCATAGTTGATCAGCGCGAAGAACACATCCCCAAGCTCCGACAGCACTCTTTCCCTCTGCTGCGCCAAAAAAACTTCCGGCTTGGCGGAATCGGACACCTCGCCCCCATCCCCTGCCGGCACGTTCGCTTTCAATTCATCCATCTTCCTCACTTCCACCTGCAGCTCGCCCAACTCCTCCTGTACCTTGTCCCAGACCTGCGAACGCTTATCCCAGTCGAAGCCCACGCCCCGCGCCTTGTCCTGAATCCGGTAAGCCTTGATCATGGCCGGCAAGGACGAAGGCACGCCCGAGAGGACCGTATGCTTCTTACCTTCCTGGAGCTTGATTTCTTCCCAGTTCTTCTTCACATCCTCGGCCGTCTTGGCCTCCACCTCGCCAAAAATATGCGGATGCCGACGAATCAACTTATCACACAAAGCATTGCAGACATCCGTAAAATCGAATTTCCCCTCTTCCTCTCCCAATTCGGCATAAAAGGCAATATGCAGCAGCACATCCCCCACCTCTTTCTTGATATCCTCGTAATCCTTGTTCACGATCGCATCCGACAGTTCGAAAGTTTCCTCGATTGTCAACGTCCGCAAGGTGTCGAAAGTCTGCTTCTTGTCCCACGGACACTGCTTGCGCAGCAGTTTCAGAATCCGCAACAGGCGGGCGATTCCCTCTTCGGGCGTCTTAGCCGCATCCTGGTTCGGCAAAAGGTTTTCCAAACTCATTGTATTCCTATTTTACTCCTTCTTTCTTCTTCCCTAAACTCAGCTTCGATTCCTTCCCGTGCAGCAGGCGGCCTATGTTCTTGCGGTGCGTAATCACGATGAATACCGCAATGAACACCGCAAAGCACCGCAGGACCACATTCTCCTGACCAAACACAAAGATATCCAAAAACGGGAACAGCACCGCCGCCGTAATCGAAGCCAATGACACATAACGGGTGGCCAGAAACACCAGAAGGAACACCGCCACCGCCGAAAGCAAGGCCTCCGGATAAATGGCCAGCACCACCCCCATCAGCGTGGCAACGCCTTTGCCGCCTTTGAAACCCGTGTACAACGGGAACACATGCCCCAGGACCACGGCCAAAGCCAAGGCCACATCGAAATACACCGCATAGGCTTCGGTGGCCGGGCGCAAAAACAGAAAATCCAGGCTCACTGCCAGCCAGCCCTTGAAGGCATCCAACGCCAGCACCACAATGCCCGGCTTCAGACCCAGCACCCGGATCGTATTGGTAGTCCCTGCATTATGGCTGCCGTAGTCCCGCACATCCTTGCGGTAGAAGATACGGCCTATCCAGACCGCCGACGAAAAGCTGCCTATCAGATAAGCCACTATGAAACCTGCTATCAACAAAAACAATTCCATTTGACATTTTCAATATTGATTCCTTTCTCCCCACTGTTCCTCAAAATTCCGGACAAAGGTATTTTTTTTCGAGAGGCTTGCCAAGAAAAATTCATACCTTCCATTCTTCCGTTTCGAACCGCGCAAATCTCCTATGAACTGGTTCAATCCTTCATCCGAGGTCAAGACTTGCATGTAATTATTTGTATAACTGAAATAAATCCATGTGTTCCGCCCCGCTTCCATATAGATGTCAATCCTATCCCCACGGCGAGTCTTCTCCATGCAGACATAGGTCTTCATCATTTTGTTTACCGGATATCCACCAAGGGAAAGCAAGGCTGTCTTTCCTTGAGAGACAAAGGAACGTTCTTCCGAGTCCCACTTCAAAACCATATCCGGAAAAACGATAGAAGATTGCGCCAGCTCAAACGGGATATGTCCGAATACCCCCGTCAATTCCAAATCTTCGCGGAGAACCCGCATTTCCTTATCCGGGATATTCTGTTCCAGATACTTGACAACCCAATCGGAAGGTTTGATTTCCAATCCTTCCGGAACATTCTCTTCATTAAGAAGGTCAGCCATTTTCTTGCAGACCTCCGGACAAAGGTAAAAATCAAACATGCTCAAGGCTTCTACCGAAATCAGACCCGATGATGCATCTTGCGTCATTTTGCCATAGAACCTTGTCTCCAACGAATATGTGTTCAAGAGCAAATCAATATTCCCTGTGGCCGTAGCAAGGCAGGACTTCAAATCCAGATTCATCACTACTTGCCCGATACTATCCGTAATCTGGTACGAACGGGCCGCCTTGGAAAAGCCCAACCAACCAGAAAGTTCTATATCAGGCATGTCGGAAACCAGCTTCCGCTGCAAAAACAACAACATCGGTTCGCGACTCCTTGTCTGGGTATAAAAACCGCGGCCCAATAAACGTCCTGTAGTGGAACGTGTACGGGAATCCACGGGAATCCGCACCGAATCAGGATTCACATAAGCTTCAAACTGGATACCATCAGCCAAGAAAGGATTGCCTTCTTTCAAACCGATAGATTCCGGTGCCGGAACCAATGTCTCCTCTTGTGCCTGCCCATGCTTTCCTTTTCTTGATTTTTCCCGTTTCCCCTCATCCTCATACTCAAAATCATCATATCCTTCTTCTTCGATGATTTCTGCCGGACTTTCATCTTCATATTCAAAATCATCATATCCTTCCTCCTCCACTTCGTATTCAAAATCATCATAATCCGACTTCTCTTCCATCTGCATTCTTTCCCCCGGCCCAGGGAAAGCACAAGCATAGACCATACGGGCACTCCCCGAAAAAAACGGGAATGTCTGCCTGACATCTACCGTTATCTTGCCTATATATTGAAAAGCCTCATTCAGCCACAAAACGGATGAATCTGCCAAAAGACGAGCTTCGGCCATAGAATGCCCCCCTTCCATTGGACGTATTCCAGCAAAACGAATACCTTGCAAATCCATATCAGGCGCCTTGTAATCAAAAATGCCAGAAGCTCGGTATTGCTTGGATGAAAGCACATTGGCCGATACATCATGGAAAGCATGCAAACGGGTCGAATCCCCGAAATACAGCCTGGCACCAACCAACGGCAACAACATTCCGGTTTTGGAGACCGTCAACAGATGGCCTGAGGGCCGAAACATGGCATCAGCCACTAACAGACGGCACACTCCAGAAAAATGAAGCATGGTATCCCTGCATGACAATTCCGAAGACATGGCGTAAAAACCCAAACTATCCTGCGCCCGGCGTGTAGATACAAAATACTCTCCCGGCTGCGTTGCATGGAACATCTCGGCGGCCGTCAAGGAATCCATGGCATTCCATGGAATTCCAGCCAAACCTTCATGAACCATCTCCACATTGCCATTGTCCATGTCCCAATGCATCGAGGAAACATGCCCCTCGTACTGATTCCAGCCGAAGACTGCCGGCGTCCGGCCATCAACAGCATGGAAAGAACCAGCACGCTGCAACAAATCCACATCAAGCGCGTAATCATGGCTTTCCACAAAGCAAGACCCTTGGATTCCACCCAATCGGAAACTGCCGGTGTCAGCCGAAAAACCTTGTGCCCGCACACTGAAATGCTCCGAACCCACATGAGCTTCGTCCGCCTTATGAAAAACACCTTCCGCCATAGACAGAACAGGCGAAAATTCATAAGTCCCCTGCAAGTTCCACTCTTTTCCAAACACATGCAACAGAGAATCCTTTATGGAAGATGTCCTGAAATTCCCATTATGCTTTTCAAACTCGCAATGAGTCCATTCCCCTGCCATCTCGGGATATTCCGCATTCTGCCCGCGACCGGCTTCCAAAGAAAAGCTCCCGTACATGTCCATATCACCAGGCCGTAGCACCATACGTTTGGATGTGGACCGGGATGCCATGTAATCGAAATCCCCCGTTCCCCACAAGCCTGAATTATCCAAGGTGACCTTTCCCGAAAAAGAAGCCATTCCTTCATACGCCGGCCAGCCTTCTTCCGGGGAAAGCTGTTCAAAACCTAACGAGAAATCGGGCATCACGCGCAAATCATCCTGCAAATCCGGCAGAATGCCTGCCGAAACCAAAGTCCCTCCAAAACGGATGCTGTCCATGTCGATGGTATTCAGATTCGGCATCCGAAAAGGATCTATTTGGAAATAGAAGGAATCCGCCTTATAGACACCTCCTTGCACATAAGGTTCGTCATAATAGACATAAGAAGGCTGGGTGCTTTCCAACAGCGGGTATCCGGGGAAATCCTTGGCACCTCCTTTGTTTGACGGATCATCTATGTAAACCCGCCCGGCCAGATACCGGATTTTGGCAACGACTGGACGTAACACCTCCTTCCCGTTTTCGATTACTTTGACCTCCAAGCCCAGTTGCCTGACATCGGCAATATCCACCTTGAAATCATCATAATAAAAACAGCCCCCCTGCACTTCGAAATGGAAAGTCCCTGCATTCAGGAAACCATCGAAATGGAAATCCCGGTTCTTGTAAATTTCCACGATGGAATCACTGGGGCGCACGTACATATTCTGTTTCCGGCTCAAAAGCACATAAGGAACCCCTGACATTTTCAAGACCAAGCTGTCCATATCCATCGTGGCTTTGACAATGCCTTTTTGAGTCGTAGCAAACTCCAATTCATCAAAATCGGCCTTGTTTGCCGTTACCTGCAATGTATGCCGCAAACGTGGCAGCAAGGTTATCCACTGCCGGGAAGGATCATAAGTCACGTAGCCGTACTCTATCAGATTCCTGATCAAAGCCAAGGCCTGAGGCTTCGACATCCGGACATACTCAGCCAATTCCTGCAAGCTGAACTCATCCGAATGCCCACGCTTGGCCATCTGCGAAAGCAGGTAAAGCGGATTGACATCGGTACCCAACATCATCTGGCCAAGCTCTTTCCTTGAATACATAGCCAAAGATTGGAAAGAAACGACCCCCTCCCTTCCTGGCACATCCAGCAAGCCAATCTCCACACGTCGCTCGTCCACATACCATCGCAAAGCCTCGAAATCCATCCGTAACTGATGGTACGTATCAATATAGGGAGATGTGAAGCCCACATTTTCCATATTTCCCACATGCAGCACCCTATTCCCGTTATCAAAACGAACCGATACCATAGGATTGTACAAGGAATCCTGATCAAGATAAATGACAATCCTCGCCTCCGGAATGGAGATCCTTTCCTGGCCAAACACGATCCTGTCGGCTGAAACAACCGCCCGAAGCCCCTCCTTGTCCCTGATTTTCAAAGAAGCGTTCCTTCCCTCCGCACCAAAATAAGTCCGGTATCCTTGTTGCACGAAAGGTCCTTCTATGTCCATCCCCGGATAAATATTCTCAATACGAAGATTCTCCTGATCTGACACAAAACGCGGATAACGACTCTCGGACACATCCTTTGTTGTGGACAAATGTTCCGAAAACGTACCATACAGAGGCTCCTGGAAAAGACCTTTGTTACAAAAATAGGCTTCGGCCTCATACTGGCCTTGACGAAGCTTCAACGAATAATCCAACAAATCAGTCCAGCAGCTGTCAGGATTGAAGCCGGCCCTTGTCCAGAATACCCGACCGCCATGACCTTCAAAACAATCCTTCATCGGATAATACGTGCCTGAGGTTCCTTCTATGGCTGTGCTATCGGAAAAAGCCCGGCAGGACAAATCCGTCTGTTTAAAAAAGAAAACCGGTTCCGGTTCCGATTTAAAATGGAACGTGCCACCGGAGATTTTCCAATGCGCCGCCACGCTCTTGTACAAACACCCTTCAAAGAGTACCGCCCGAGTCTTCCTTACCAAATCCGAAAAGTACCGGGCGCGATTCTTTTTCAACAACCCATGCAAAGCATTGAACCATTCAGCCTGTTCCAAAGGGTACATTTCGTACAAAGCCTGTTGCACTTGAAAGAATTCCCACAATTCAGGATACGGACGTAACCGAGCCTTGACCGACAAGCTGGCTATCTCTGCCACCTTCTCCTGCACTTCTAAATCAATGCCCTCGTAAAAAGCCAAATAAAGAGGCAGGGCTTTTTCCAGATATTCCCTGTCTTCCTTGCCCAGATTCGGATCGGACACCATATACAGAGGCAAGCTGGCTGCGAACTCAGCCGGATCCTTGCTCAGATGCCTTGCCTGAGAAAAAACGGGCATCCACAGAAATTGCATGCCGCAGAAGAAAAGCAGCAAACGAGTCCGGTTCCCTTTACCAATAAACTTCCAAAGTCCCAATGCCTGACAAAACACTTTATTTCTTGTAAAATTCAATGGCTGTCCAAGAATCCGTCACCAGATGCTTGCGATAAAAAAGCCTATGGGCGTTGCATTCCTGTTCCAATAATTCCATATCTTGCAAATAGAAACCGCTTAAATACAGCAGACCGCCGGCCTGCAAGCAATCCGCATAACGGGACATGTCCCTCAATAAAATATTCCGGTTGATATTGGCAACAATCCTGTCGTAACGCGCCCCTTCCAACAAGCCTGCATCGCCTTGAAACACTCTGAAACGGGGTTTATGGCAGGCCTTGGACGATTCCATTGCTTGCATGACTTCCTGCCTGCCAAGACTTCCTATGTTCAGGACCGTTCCTCCAGGGAATGCTTCCGCTGCAAAGCCGTTCCTGATGGCATTTTCCACCGCATTCCGGTAAGCCCATTCATCAATATCTATGCAATCGACCGACCCTGCGCCCTGCATGGCGGCAAGAATGCCAAGCACGGCTGTCCCACACCCCATGTCCAGCACATCTTCCCCCTTGGGTGGATTTTCCTCAAGAAAACGAATCATCAACGAAGTAGTCGGATGATGCGCCGTCCCGAACGACATCTTAGGCTCGATCTCTATATTGTAGAGAACATCCTTGCTTGGCTCATGGAAAGGGGCATGCACCAAGCAGAAATTCCCGAAACGGACCGGATCGTACTGGCTTTCCCAAACCGCATTCCAATCTCGGTCCGGAATCAATTCATCGGTCCGGTCTTCCACCTCTGCGACTGAAGCCAGCAAGGCATCTATGTCCGATCTCCTATCATCATATTCCTTAGCCGGAATATATGCCTTTAACAGGGC
Source organism: uncultured Bacteroidales bacterium (assembly GCA_944320465.1). Classification (GTDB taxonomy): domain Bacteria; phylum Bacteroidota; class Bacteroidia; order Bacteroidales; family P3; genus Pullibacteroides. Next base: position 19,764 of record CALUHO010000030.1, read on the forward strand.
TTCTTCTGTCTCGAAACTCTCAAACCCCAAGGATGCCAGGTCATCCTGCAGCAAATCCACGGCAAAATCCTCTAAATGATGATGCAAGCATACCACGTAATAGTTCATCTTCTCTGTTGTTTATGCATAGACTGCCACCGGGACTTTCCGGCAAAGCGGAATAGGCAAGACTCGAACACTGCGAGGGTATTCTCGAATCCCTCGCGCAACGAAGCAAAGACCGCGCAAACCGAGCGCAAAGCCCACTCACCTAATCCTTCCGGCACCGCGTATCTTGCCTATTTCCCCTCGCCAGGAATCATTTGTCAAAAGAATTGACAATGGCAATAAAATCATCCGCATTCAAGGAAGCACCGCCTATCAGACCGCCGTCGATGTCCGGCTGAGCGAACAGGTCTTTTGCCGTCTTGGCATTGCAGCTTCCGCCATACAAAATAGGTATCACCCGAGCTATTTCCTTGCCATACTGTTCCTGAATCTGATTCCGAATCCAGGCATGGATTTCCTGCGCTTGTTCCGGCGTGGCCGTCTTGCCGGTTCCGATTGCCCAAACCGGTTCGTAAGCGATAATCAGACGGGAGAAATCCAAAGGTTTCAGGTTGAAAAGACCTTCCTTCAACTGACGGCCGATCACCTCGAACTGCTTCCCAGCCTCGCGATCCTCCGCTTGTTCACCACAGCAGACAATAGGAGTTATCTCGTTCTGCAACAGTTGTTCCACTTTCCGAGCCACCTGGGCATCGGTTTCCCCGAAATACCTGCGACGTTCAGAATGCCCCACAATACAGTATTCCACATCCATCGAGGAAAGCATCGCAGCCGAAACTTCCCCCGTATGGGCACCTTTGTCATGTTCGCTTACATCCTGCACGCCGACACTGTAATAAACCTGTGTCGCATCATCTTCGTCCGAACATAAATCATGCGCCATTTCCACATACAAATATGGCGGACATACAATGACTTCCACATCCTGATCTTCCTGTTCTTCGTTGAGACGACCAGCCAATTCGTCCAACAAATCTTCGGCTTCCTGGAATGTCTTGTTCATCTTCCAGTTCCCTGCCACAATTTTCCTTCTCATCGTATTTAATTGTATTTATATTTTCTATCTTTTTTTCGCCGCATTTCCTATTACTGCTGTACTCCAGATCCCTCAAAACCATATTCTTGACTCAAAGCCGCCAAATCTATTTCCTCCGGAGCCGGGAAACGCCTCCAATCCCACAACCTCAACACCCATGCATTCCGCAACAGCACTATGCCGGGATTGGAGCGGATTACCGCCTTGATAGCCGTATTATCCGAATAATAGAACATGAAATCCTCCAAACCGTATTTTCTCTTAAATTCCTCCGCTTCCTTTACCGTGGAGGATGTCAGGAAGCAACATTCGTATCCGGCCTTCCTCAACCGCTTGACAGACTCGGCCACCTTGGCCATGCCATCAGGATTGGCTTCCTGCAGATCATAGGCAGCCACTAAAAACAGATAAGTGTCCGTTTCCAGCAAATCCTTGGTCACATCCCAGCCAGGATCCTCATCGTCAATCTTGTCCACGATATTGATATTGACGGTCTGCGGATTTGGATCCACATCGCGGCGGTCCACAAATTCCCATGTTTCGACCCATGCCGAATCCGCATAAGGACAATCTTCCAGCAGATACTCTCGAGTCTCTCCCGTCAACTTGTTCCGATATATAACAAAGTGCTGCACCGGCTGGGGATTTTCGGGAAAAAGCCGCACACCTTCCTTCCATTCCAAAAAATTGACTACCGGCAAATAACGATAATTATAATATTCAAAACACAAGAACAGCAAAGCCGCCCCTCCGGCTATCAATCCATTGAACAAGGCAGGCCTGCGGTCGGGAATACGATCGATGGAAAAAAGCAGGACCAAGATACATGCATCCAATACCAGATTCTTGTAAAAAGTCTGCCAATTGGTCATCACTACAGCCTTGCCGAAACAACCGCAATCCGGCACCGGGTTCGCTACAGCATCGTACCAAGTGGTAAGCGTGAAGAACAGCATCATCAGCGAAGCCACAAAGACAGTCCACTTGAACTTGACATTGAACAAGAGGCAAAACCCGATAGTGAACTCTATCATATTAAGAAGGAAAGATCCGGCAAGGGAGAGTCCCGTCAACCAAGGCAGATTATAAGCCTCCAGATAATCATGAATCACATAGGTTGTTCCTAACGGATCCACGCCTTTGGTAAAGCCCGAAAAGATGAAAAGCAGCCCCACCAAGCTGCGGACAATCATAACTACCGAACAGGAAAAGAACTTCCGGTTAAGGATGCAAAAAAACATGTTTAAACAAAGAAAAACCAGAAACAAAGGACTTTTCTCCGGGATAAAGACAATCAAAACCGCCAGAATCAATGTCAGCAACAAGATTCCGTACGAAGGAATCCACGTAGGTATGGTCTTTCTGTTCATCTGCATAGTAATTTATATTATAGTCTTTTACCAACTCCCATGATTTTCCTCGGATTTTCCTCGGATTTCCCAGCCTCGACCTGAAACACCAACCCGTACCTGCTAATGCTGCAACTTGTTTCCCGAACCATCCCGTTCATCCTCATTCCTCGTTCCGAATCCTGTTTTCAGGCAGATTGCCACCTTCCAGGCCACGAACTTATTCAGTCTCCATAATCTGAATCAACGCAAAGACTGCATAATTCAACATATCGTAGTAGTTGGCATCCAAGCCTTCCGACACCAAGGTCTTGCCCCGGGCATCCTCTATCTGCTTTGTTCTCAGTATCTTCATCAGGATAATATCCACCAGCGAACTCTGCCGCATATTCCGCCATGCTTCCCCGTAATCATGGTTCTTGCTTTGCATCAAGTCAAAAGCTTTTCCCGCGTATTCATCATATTTAGCCAAAGCTTCTTCTTTGGCCAACGGAGAGTCCTCATATCCAAGCTCCAGCTGAATCAAAGCCATGATGGAATAATTCACAATCCCCACAAATTCGCTCCTGATATCCTCCCCCACTCTGTTTTCACCCGTAATCTGCAAAGTCTGGATCCGTTTTGCCTTGATATAAATCTGGTCTGTCAAAGAAGCCGGACGCAACACATGCCAAGCCGCCCCGTAGTCTTGAAGTTTGGCTTCGTACAACTTGCGACATGCCGATACCACATCCTTGTATTCCCTGTTCGTATCTGGTGATTCCATCTCATTCCCTTTTCATAAACAGACTTGCGATTCCCCGCAAGCCTATTTGCAAAAATACGCATGTTTAGGTACTTTTGCAAAGCCTTTTGTGGCAGAAGCCTGCCATCTGGCCATCAAACACTTATTGTCATGTCTTATACTCTCAATATCCGAGGCTGCCCCTACGTCATTTCCGAACCAAAAGTGATGGGAGTCCTTAATCTGACCCCGGACTCTTTTTACAGTTTCAGTCGGACCAAAAGCAGCGAAGCGGCCATAAACCGAGTCCGCACCATGATGGAAGCTGGCATGGATATCCTGGATGTAGGGGCGGTCTCATCCCGTCCCGGAGCCGAGTTTCCCGATGAAACCGAAGAGAGGACCCGCTTGGAAGAACCCTTGAAAGCCATTATCAAGGAATTCCCCAACCTGATTATCTCTGTAGACACATTCCGCTCGGGCATAGCCCGATTATGCGCCGATTTAGGAGTGCATATCATCAACGATATTTCCGGAGGTACCTACGACCCGGACATGTTCCCCACGATGGGACGGCTGCAACTGCCCTACGTGTTAATGCATTTGGACGGGACTCCCGTAACCATGCAGGAAAACCCGCACTACGAAGATGTGGTAACGGATTTGCTGGCCTATTTCTCTGAACGCATGCAGCAAGCCCGGATGGCCGGCATCCACGATATCATCGTCGATCCCGGCTTCGGCTTCGCCAAGACAACCGCCCAGAACTACAGGCTGCTGGCCCACTTGGACGATTTCCGCATGCTGCAAGCGCCTGTCTTGGCGGGAATGTCGCGCAAATCGATGCTCTACAAGCTGCTGGACTGCACGCCTGACGATGCGCTCAATGCCACCACGGCGGCTAACATGCTGGCTCTCATGAAGGGCGTGGCTATCCTTCGGGTACACGATGTCAAGGAAGCCGTCGAATCCGTCAAGATTTTCAAGCAGTTCAAGTATTTCGGGGAGAACAATCCCGATGAAGCCCGGCCGCAAGCCTGATCCGGGCAAGGGCCGGCAACAGCAAAACGGTGCAAAGCCGTGGCAAGCAAAAGAATAACAAATGGAAGCATTCAGAACCTGGCTTGAAAACTTCAGTTTTTTCCAAGCCTTGGACATAGCTATTGTGGCATTCCTCATTTACCAGATTTACAAGCTGGTGAAAGGGACTTCCGCCTTGAATATCGTGGTAGCGATTATCGGGATATTCATCATCTGGAAAATCGCGGCCCAACTGTCGATGCCCATCACCGCTGAAATCCTGGACAGGGTTGTCAGCATGGGATTATTGGCTATCGTGGTCGTATTCCAGCCCGAAATCCGGCGTTTCCTGTTCATGCTCACCACTCCGACGGCCATCATAGACCGCCGCAAGCGTTTTGGATGGATGAGCCGTTTCCGCGTCAAAGGGATTCAAAAGAAAGAACTGAACATCACCCAAGTGGTACAAGCTTGCGTCCACATGAGCCAAGAAAAGACCGGAGCCTTGATTGTGCTGACCCAGCTTAACCGCCTGCCCGGCACGGTAGCCACCGGAGAACGCTTGGATGCGATTGTTTCCAGTGCCTTGATTGAAAACATCTTCTTCAAGAACAGCCCCTTGCACGACGGGGCCTTGATCATCGAGAAAAACAAAATCATTGCCGCCCGCTGCATCCTGCCGGTAACATCCAACAAGAACGTCTCAGCCAACCTCGGGCTTCGCCACCGTTCAGCCATCGGTGTCACCGAGCAATCCGACGCCTTGGCCATCGTCTGCTCCGAGGAAACCGGATCCATCTCCTACTGCCTTTTCGGCAACGTCACCTACAATGTGACACCGACCCAGCTGAGGGCTAAGATCGAGGAGTTTTTCCAAGAGAAAGAACTGAACTGACAAACCTGTTTCTATTGGTGTCTGCTTCGTTGAGAACCTCGCCTGACGAGTCGTACCCGATACGCTCCCCGTCATGGCTTCGTCGCCCTGTATCCACCTAATAGAAATAGGTCTTATACGTTCTTCATGCTGTCGGCCAAGCCGCGCAAAAATCGCAACAAAAGCAACAAGACAAAAAAGCATTTATACATGCAAAGAAACCCGCGCCGGAGCATAGTCTTGCACGTGAGGACGCGGGCACGATGAAGCATAACGAAGCAGAGGCTTCTATAAATGCATTTTTTTACACGTTGAAGCGGAAATGCAGAATATCCCCATCCTCCACCACATAATCCTTCCCCTCCACGGCTAATTTCCCGGCCTCCTTGCAAGCCGCTTCGGTACGGTAATGGATATAATCCTCGTATTTGATCACTTCGGCCCGGATAAAACCTTTTTCGAAATCGGTATGGATGATTCCAGCCGCTTGGGGAGCCTTGGTCCCCTTGACAAAGGTCCATGCCCGGCTCTCGTCAGGACCGGTGGTGAAATAGGTCTGCAGGTTCAGCAAGGCGTACGATGCCTTGATCAGACGGTTCACACCCGATTCTTCCAAACCCAATTCCTGCAGGAACATCTGACGTTCCTCGTACGTCTCGAACTCCGCAATTTCGCTCTCGGTCTTGGCCGCCACCACCAACAGCTGCGCGTTCTCGCCGGCAATGGCCTGGCGGACTGCTTCCACATAAGCGTTCCCGTCCTTGGCCGCGGCATCGTCCACATTGCAGACATACAGCACCGGCTTATTGGTCAATAGGAACAAATCGCGGGCCAGCTTCTGGTCATCCTTGCTGTCCCACTCCAACACGCGGGCGTTCTTGCCCTGTTCCAGCACTTCCTTGTACTGCTGCAAGATAGCCAACAAACGCTTAGCCGTCTTGTCACCCCCGCTCTGCGCCTGCTTCTCCACCTTGCCAATCCGGCTCTCTATCGTTTCCAAATCCTTCAATTGCAATTCGGTATCGATGATTTCCTTGTCCCGCACCGGATCCACGCTCCCGTCCACATGGGTCACGTTCGGGTCGTCGAAGCAACGCAGCACATGGATAATCGCATCCGTCTCCCGGATATTGGCCAGAAACTTGTTGCCCAAGCCTTCACCCCGGCTCGCCCCCTTGACCAAACCGGCAATATCCACGATTTCCATCGTAGCCGGCACCACCCGTTTGGGATGGTCTATTTCAACCAAAGCGTTCAGCCGCTCGTCCGGCACCGTGATGACCCCCACATTGGGTTCAATGGTGCAAAAGGGGAAATTGGCCGCTTGGGCCTTGGCATTGCTCAAGCAATTGAACAGTGTGGATTTCCCCACATTGGGCAATCCCACAATACCGCAATTCAAAGACATATTCCTACTTATTTCAGCCTCGCGGCCTTTCCGGCCGCGACGCAATCCATAAAACAAACCCGGCCTCCCCCTTCGGAAACTTTGCCCGAACAACAGGCAATGAAAGGTTTCGAACCTCGTTCATAAAGAAAAAAGAGGTGCATAGAGAACTAAACACCTCTTTTCGGAAATTTCCCGATTGTCCGGCATCAAACCGTCCTCCCGCAAAAGTCCCTTGGCGGCTTTCACAGACAGGCTTTCGACCGCCCATGAAGTGCCTTGCCGATAACTTAGGCACCGATTTGAGCCTTGTAATCGGCAGCCGACATCAAAGCATCGACTTCAGCGGCATTCGTCAGTTTCACCTTGATGATCCAGCCTTCGCCGTAAGGATCGCTGTTCACCAAAGCAGGATTGTCGGCCAAAGCGGCGTTCAGCTCCAAAACTTCGCCACCGGCAGGCATCAGAAGTTCGGAAACGGTCTTCACGGCCTCGATATTGCCGAAAGCCTCGCCAGCGTTCAAGGTTTCGCCTTCGGAAGTAACATCGACAAACACGATGTCGCCCAATTCCTTCTGGGCGTAATCGGTAATACCAATCAAAGCGTTTTCGCCTTCTACCTTGATCCATTCGTGATCGGCAGTGTACTTGAGATTTTCAGGGAAATTCATAATTCCTATTTATTTTAAGTGTTTTTGTTTTCGATGCCCAAGGCTGCCGGAGCCCGCCTGCCACGAAATCCCTTGCAAGCGACCCGGCACAAAGGACAAAAGTACATCTTTTTTGAAAAAATGCCAAAGCCAGGCAAAACAGCGTCTAAATCAAGCGTGGTCAAACCCCGGCTAAATGTCCGCATGAAAAACCGATGACATCATCACAAGAATGGCACCATATAGACCGGAAGCAAGCAAACATCCTGATCCTTGCGCAAATCCTTGGAATAAACCAGATAGCGGGCTCCCTCCCGGGAAGAAAACTTCTTGTGGAAAGCGTCCAACGAAGCATGCGTCCTGTAGCCTGATGATTTCACCTCAAGCGGGCATATCTTTCCCTGCCGAGACAACAAGAAATCGATTTCGTAATTATGCTTCCCCGTATCGGTAGGCCAAGTATAATAGAACAGCTCGTTCCCGGAAGCTTTCAGCATCTGGGCCACCGCATTTTCAAAAACATATCCGAGATCCGCACTCAATTTGTCGCCCAAAAGCTTCTCGTAAATCACATTTTCCGTATAAGCAGCATCCCAAAAGGCCAACGTGATGAAAAGCCCCGTATCGCAAAGGAACATCTTGTAACGGCCTTTGTCCTGATGCAAAGGCATCCCGACATTCGGGTCGTTAGCATGATAGGACATCAATACCGTCTGGGAATCTTCCATATCCTGCAACAGTTCCTGCATATCCTCCTGGCGTTTCTTTTCCAAAACGCCGGATATCTGGTATCTGGACGCATTGCTATTCAGCTGGCCAGGGACAGACTTGAACATCCTGCCCATATTTCCCGTAGGGTCGATTTTACGGAAATCTTCTTCATAAAGTTCCAATATTTCCCTCTTCACCGCATCAACCGCCCCCAGATTATTGGTATTCAAATATGATTCAACCGCTTGAGGCATCCCTCCTATCAGCATGTACAACCTGAAATTCCGCATCTGCCCACGATGGACGGCATCTCCCAACGGATGCCAGGAGTCAAAGGCCTGTCGTAACAGAGGCACCGTGACCTCATCCCCCAAAGCCCAACGGAACTCCTCGTAATCCATAGGATACAATACGAGCCGGGTTTCTTCACTAGGAATACGAATGTCTTTTATGTTCCTGCGAATCGACAGCAAAGAACCCGTTTCAATATAATCATACCGACGATCCTTGACCAATTTCCGAATAGCCTGACGCGCCATAGGGCATGCTTGCACTTCATCAAAGACAATCACCGATTTACGCACTTTCAGATTCACGCCGTACAAGAACTGCAACCTGAAAAAGAGGGCATCCAGATCCGAAACATCATCAAACAAGGATCGTACTTCCGAAGATGCCTCCGTAAAATCAATCATCAAATAAGACTCATACTCCCGCTTGGCAAACTCCTCCACCAATGTTGATTTTCCCACACGGCGGGCACCTTTAATCAATAAAGCCGTTGCTCCGTCCCGCTCCTTTTTCCATTCCAACATGGCTTTATAAAGTTTCCTTTTGAACACCACTTTCCACATAACAATTCAGATACTTGAAAATGAGCGCAAATATAGCCAATCCCGCAAAATTCTCACAATTTTTTTCTGGGAATTCCTGCAAATTCTCACAATTTTTTCACCGAGATTTCTGCAAATTCTCACAATTTTCATCCCGGCCGGACAGGCCGAGTCCGGCATCTCCTTACTCCTTATTGCGCGTTGCTTTGCAAGGAGCGGACTGCCGGCGGATGGCAAAGACATAGAACAAGAGGATGACGTTCATCATCAAGGCGTAGAGGATAGCCGGGATGGCCATTTGACCGCTGTTGAAGATGAAAGGGGAAAAGGCAATGGCAATGGCTTGGGCGGCGTTCTGCATGCCGACTTCGATGACAATGGTGCGGCGGACAGCCGGAGAGAACCCGCCAAGGCGCGAGAGCAACGAACTGCACAGCATAGCCAGCAAGACGAGCGAGGCCGTGGCCATTCCAAGGACAGCAAAGTTGTCCACTATCTCTTGGGTGTATTGGAGAAAAAACACCAAGGCCAGGAACATCAGGGCAGGGAAAGCGGCTTTGCCGAGAATCCTGCGAACCTTGGCGGCGGCATGAGGCCAGAATCGGCGGAACAGGATGCCGGCAAGGATGGGAACGAAAAGCAGGACGAGGTTTTGCAACAGGAGCTTGCCTACGGGCAGGTACTGGAGCTTGCCATCTCTCGCCATTTTCATCCTATGCATGCTTCCGGCATACCCTTTGTTTTATTTTGCCCTCCGAATCAAATGCAGAAAAACATGGCAATCACCATCAACGCAAGCGAACTGCGCCAGATATTAGACTTGACCCCGGCCGACCAGAACATCATGCTCATCGGCAAGCACGGCATAGGGAAATCCGAGATATTGAGCCGCTACTACCGCTCCAAAGGATTCCCGGTCATAACCTTCTTCTTGGGACAGATGAGCGATCCCGGCGATCTTATCGGCCTCCCCCACAAGAACCCGGAGAACGACAAGACCGAATTCCTGCCCCCATACTGGTTTCCTACCGACGGCCGGCCCATCGTCCTTTTCCTAGATGAACTCAACCGCGCCAGGCCGGAAATACTGCAAAGCATCATGGATTTGACATTGAACAAGAGCCTAGCAGGCAAGACACTACCCGAAGGCAGCCGGATCATCTCGGCTGTCAATGAAGGCGAAGAATACCAACTGACCGAACTCGATCCCGCGTTAGTATCCCGATTCAACCTCTACCGCTTCCGTCCCTCGGTTCCGGAATGGCTCCTATGGGCCTCCGAATGCCGTTTGGACGAAAGAGTCATCAACTTCATCCAAAAAGAAGAGAAATTCCTGGATGACGACAGTCACCCAGCGGAAAACAGCCTCGACCGGCATCCCGACCGCCGCAGCTGGAAAAGGGTCTCGGATATCATCAAAAAACAAACCGAACTATCCTTGATACACAAAAAACTCATCTCCGGCCAAATAGGAACCATTGCCACCAACAAATTCTTCCAATACCTGCAAGAAAAAGAAACTCTTAGCGGAAAAGACATCCTGCTGGACTGGAACAAACACAAAGCGAAAGTCCAGCAACTCGCCCTGCACGAACTCTCCCTCCTGAACGAATCCCTCTTCCGCTTCATGGAAACCTCAAGCGAACTGGAGAACAACAAGACAAAAGTCGGAAAAGCCTTGGAATCCTACCTGAAACTGCTGCAAGAAAACAACATGAACGAAGCCTATGCCCACTGGATTTCGCTTTACAACAGCGGGAACTACCCCAAAGCCATCCTGTTCATCCTCTCACAGACCCCCAGGCTTTACAAAGACATCATGCAATTCATCAACTCCTTATAGAAATGCCTCCCTGTCAAGAAAGATTCAGGCTCTTGGCCGAACATTGGTTCTTGCGCGAACCCGCCTTCTTCAGCATGTACTGCACGCATCAATTGACCAGCAATCCCCGCATGTCCATCCCAATCCGCGTAGGGAAAGGCAGAATCGAATACATGCCGGAAATCATCCAAACCCTGAGTGATGCCGAATTCGAGGAAACCGTCGGCGTCGAGATGCTGCGCCTGTTCCTCAAGCATCCCTACGAACGCAAACCGGCGCATTGCCCCGGCATACGGATGATAGCTGCCAGCGACATGGCATTGTGGTCGGCCTACAAGTTCAGCTACATCCACCTCATTGCTCCCGATACTTGCAACCTCCCGTCCGGAAAGCATTACGAATGGTATCTGGAACACCTGTCCATGAAGACCTCCCCTTTCTCAAAAGAGGAACAAGAAAGCAGACTCGGGCAAAATGCCGAAGAAAGGCCGGAAGACACCGCAGAAGAATGCCGGAAAACTGCCGGGCAAAACGGAGCAAGCGCAGCAAGCCCTCATGCACCGGAACGCATTCCGAAATCCTACCGGAACGCGGACGAACAAACCGCCCTTTGGGAAGAAGACGAGGAAATGCAGGAACGCATCTCGGAAATAATCCAAAGCGTCAAGGATTGGGGCAGCCTGAGCGGAAAAATGGCCGAAACCATCCTTGCCGCCGATCGTGTCCGGATAGACTACCGCCAAATCCTAAACAGCTTCAAAGCATCCATCCTTTCCTCTCGGCGCTGCCTGACCCGCATGAAACCCAGCCGCCGCTACGGTTACCAGCAGATGGGGCAACGACACTCTTTCTCAACCGGCCTGCTAATAGCCATCGACACCAGCGGCTCCATTTCCAGCACGGCCTTATGCAAATTCTACGGCATCGTCAACCACTTCTTCCAATACGGGATAGAACACATGGACGTAATCCAATTCGATGCCGCTGTACAAGGCGAGCCTGTCAGCCTGAGAAAAGCCCGGAAGGAAATCAAGGCCTGCGGCCGTGGCGGGACGAACTTCCAACCGGTCATCGATTTTGCCGCCCAGCGGCAAAACCGGTACGATGGGCTTCTGATACTCACCGACGGCCACGCGCCAATCCCCATCCTACCCCAAGGTTTCCATCTCCGAATTGCCTGGGTTTGCGAAAGCCGGGAAGCCTTCCTGAAACATAAGGGCTGGATGCAGAGCCTCGGAAAAGCCTGCTATATGAATCTTTGAAAACACACAAGATGCTCGATTCCGAACAATTGAAACGAATCCTTCAGGACATTCATCCTCCCACAGCGGACTTCAAGCTTGTCCTGACCCAGCGCAAATACAAATGGCGCTTAGGCACGTACTATCCCGGCAGCCATACCATATATATACATGGCGGCTGGGGCGACGACACCATGATCCTGCATACCGCCCTGCACGAATACGCGCACCATATACACCATACCGAAGGCCGGAGAATGGAATTCCACGAAAAGCCTCACGGTCCGAAGTTCCAGCTCATATTCAAAGCCCTTCTCCTCATAGCCTGCCAAAAAGGCTACTACGGGCAACGCAGCCGCATTTTCGATTCCACCCGAAAAACAATCGACATTCCGCAAACCCACAATAATCCGCAAAACCCACAATAATCAGAACGTATGGAAACCCATATCGACATCCATCAGCTCATCGACGCAAAAAAGCTTGTCCAGCGAGGATACAGCAACGAAGCAATCCAAAACACATTAATGGCTGCCCTTGCCAAACAAGTGAGCGCAATCTGGAATCCTCGCTCACAGAAGCCGGTCAGCGACGAGGACATGGCCGACTTCGAGCAGGGCATCGCCCGACTGACTCCCCGGCTCGCAGAATCAGGGTTCATCATGGAAACAGAAAGACATATCGAGCATAGCCTCTTTTTCAAAGTCAAAAATCTCGGTTTCAGAATCAAAATCGAGCAAGAGACATGGGAAAAAAATTCCGGGACAAGCCGAGAGAACTTCATATACGTCTGCCCCAAATCGGCCTCCCTGCGCATCAAACTGCAAAAACTTCCCTCGCCCGATACTACCCTGCAAGCTCTCCGGAAGATTCCTTACTGGCAAAAAGAACTGAAAGAATCAAACCAAAACGATGACTATATTATGATGAATCTAGGAAGCAGGCTGAAAGCTTTCCTTGACGAACAAACCGACTCTGCCGAACGCATCTCTTGGCAGGCATTCGCTGACACCCTGCGCAATGCAAAAGACACCCCGCACATGACAGAGAGAATGGCATCAAGTAAAAACACGACTTTCTCCCACCCGATTAAGAATATAACCATCTCTTTCGCAGAGAACACCCAAAAATCCTCCGCCAAAACCCTCCAAAGCTTCTACTGCCATATTTCTCGGTTCGGTTTCCTCAAGGTACAGAAAGGCAGGTTACTTGAAGATGTGCTGGAGACCATTGACTTGATAACCAACTGTCAAGCGCAACTCAGGCAATGGGATCTCGACAAGATACGGAAACATATGGAAGTAGGCGAAAAGACCATGGAGGCCATAGCCCGAAACATCCTGGCGCAATGCGCTTTCCCCTACTGCATGCAAAAAAAAGGCAAAGACCTGCATATCTGGCTAAAGCTGCCATACCACCGCTGCATACAACTCAAGCTGCCGCCGCAAATGGATCCGATCCGGTTGAAAGGCATTTTAGAACACATCGCCCAAGTGAACGAAGTCTTCCAAGCCATCGGCTCCGTCAACCTGACCGTCAAGAGTTATGGCAACGACATCGTTTGGGAAAACCCTCCCGCCACGGAAAGCCCCACTTAAATCAACCCTTAGATTCAACCCGAATCGGTCATTAGACTTCGGAGGCACGCCAAAACAACCGGAAAATATGCAGAATGACAGGATTCGTCGTTCATTTTGTGTATCTTCGCACTCAAAACCAAACTCCTATGCAACCCGTTGCCCTGAATGCGGTTCGTTTGTCAAGAAACTTTTTGCTCATTATCCATAATCATTCCTCGCTGTTTTAATATTTGGACGGTTAGTTAATCCGCAAATGTCAGATGTTCATGAACTAGTCGCATGGATGGGGATGCTGCAGGCTCAGGAATACACAATGATGCGGGGCGGTCGGCATTCGTCTGAAACAGCCCTCCATGTCATCATTCCGTAAAGCCTTTGACTCAGGGCAAGTTGTCAGGACGCACTTGTTCAGATGTACATGGCAGTTGGTCGCAGCAGAGGATCTGCGCTGGATGCTGAAATTGTGTGCCGACAAAAACAAGAAAGCCATCAAATATTACGGACACAGAATTTCTGAAAGAGAATAACGAACGCCGCGCCGAAAGGGAAGTCAACATCCTGTTAGGCCATCCCGAATGGAACGAGCCAGGCTATGTCTCGCCCGCCCTGCAAAAATTGGACCAAATCTGGAACAACGCGCAGCGCACCGATGACGAGACCGATGCCATGAACCGCCTGAGCGACATCTACGACGGCTACATGGACTATGACGACTACGATGCCAACATGGAATCGACCGGGAATCCGGAAGAGGACGACATCATTTCCTACGAGTCGTTTGTGGAAGGCGATGCCGGGGAATGGGAACGATTGGAGGAAGGGGAATGGGAATAAGCCGGGCAGAGGCGAATGCATCCTCGAAGCAAGCCTATGGATAGAAGGCAAGAAACGCGCCGCGAAACCGAAAGTTTTCCGGAGAACGCCCCTTGGCGTATCTTAAAAAGATGTATCTTTGCACTCGTTTTTCCAAAAGAAACCTGAAAGCAAAAACGTTATAATCATGGCAAAAGAAAAGAAATTCATGACTTGTGACGGGAATGAGGCAACCGCTTACGTGGCTTCCATGTTCAGCGAAGTAGCCGCCATCTACCCCATCACGCCGTCTTCGCCTATGGCCGAACACATCGACGAATGGGCTTCGCAAGGCAGGACCAACATGTTTGGTGAAAAAGTCAAAGTGGTTGAAATGCAATCCGAAGCCGGTGCTTCGGGAGCCGTTCACGGTTCGTTGCAGGCCGGTGCTCTCACCACGACCTACACCGCCTCCCAAGGCTTGCTGCTGATGATCCCCAACATGTACAAGATTGCCGGCGAACTGCTCCCCGGCGTGTTCCACGTATCGGCTCGCGCCTTGGCATCGCACGCCTTGTCCATCTTCGGAGACCACCAAGACATCTACGCTACCCGTCAGACCGGTTTTGCTTTCCTGGCATCCAGCTCTGTGCAGGAATGCATGGATCTGGCCGGTGTGGCCCATCTTTCGGCCATCAAGAGCCGCGTCCCGTTCTGCCACTTCTTCGACGGCTTCCGCACTTCGCACGAAATCCAGAAAATCGAAGCCATCGACATGGAAGACCTCAAGGCATTGGTAGACATGGATGCCCTGCAAGCCTACCGCAAACGCGCCCTGAACCCCGAACATCCCGTTACCCGAGGCACAGCCCAGAACCCGGATGTCTATTTCCAGGCCCGCGAAGCTTGCAACCCTTATTACGATGCCGTTCCCGATATCGTGAACAATTACATGCAGAAGATTTCCGCCCTGACCGGACGCGAATACAAGCCTTTCACCTATTACGGCGACCCCAATGCCGAATACGTGGTCGTAGCCATGGGTTCGATTACCGAAACCCTGATTGAAACCATCGACTACTTAGCCGCCCAAGGCAAGAAGAACGTAGGATTGATTACCGTCCACCTGTTCCGTCCTTTCAGCGCCAAATACCTGCTGGACGTGATGCCCAAGACGGCAAAACGCCTCTGCGTACTGGACCGCAGCAAGGAACCCGGCGCTTCCGGAGAAGCCCTCTACTTGGACGTAGTGGAAGTGTTGAGCCACGTAGCCGACCGCCCCGAAGTCATCTGCGGCCGCTACGGCCTGTCCTCCAAGGATACCACTCCGGCCCACATGCTGTCCGTAATCGAAAACATGCAGCTTGACAAGCCGATGAACAAATTCACGGTAGGCATCGTGGACGACCTGACCCACCACTCCCTGCCGGTGCTTCCCGAAATCAGCACCAGCCCCGAAGGAACCTATTCTTGCAAATTCTACGGCTTGGGCGCCGATGGTACCGTTGGAGCCAACAAGAACACAATCAAGATTATTGGCGGCACCACCGACAAGTACTGCCAAGCCTACTTCTCCTACGACAGCAAGAAATCGGGCGGCTTCACCTGCTCCCACCTGCGTTTCGGCGACAAGAAAATCATGTCCCCGTACTTGGTTACCACGCCCGACTTCGTGGCCTGCCACGTGGCCAACTACATCTTCAAGTACCCGATGCTGAAAGGCTTGAAGAAAGGCGGCAACTTCCTGCTCAACTCTTGGTGGGATGTGGAAGAGACCAAACGCCAGCTGCCCAACGCCATGAAGAAGTACATGGCCGAAAACGACATCAACTTCTATATCATCAACGCCACCAAGATTGCCGAGGAAATCGGTCTGGGCAACCGCACCAACACCATCCTCCAATCGGCCTTCTTCAAGATTTCGGGCGTAATCCCCTACGAAAAGGCGGTGGAAGAGATGAAGAAAGCCATCGTGAAGTCCTACGGCAAGAAGGGCGAAAACATCGTCAACATGAACTTCGCCGCCGTGGACCGCGGTGCCGATTACGTGAAAGTGGAAATTCCCGCCGACTGGAAGAACTTGGAAGACGACGGCAAAATCGGCAAGCGCGAAGGTGAACGTCCCGACTTCATCAAGAACATCGTGGACGTGGTTAACGACCAGAAAGGCGACGACCTCCCGGTAAGCGCCTTCAAGGATATGGCCGACGGCACTTTCCCTGCCGGTACTTCCCGCTACGAAAAACGCGGTATCGCCAGCCATGTTCCCGCTTGGGATTCCACCAAATGCATCCAATGCAACCAATGTTCCTATGTATGTCCTCACGCTGCCATCCGTCCGTTCGTGATGACCGAAGCCGAAGTAGCCGGCCTGCCCGCAGGAACTGCCACCATCAAGGCTATCGGCAAGGAGTTCGAAGGCATGCAGTTCCGTATGCAGGTGAGCGTTCTGGACTGCACCGGCTGCGGCAACTGCGTGGACATCTGCCCCGCCAAGGAAAAGGCCTTGAGCATGAAGCCGATGCTTGAACAGGAAGACCAAGCCAAGGTTTGGGACTACATGGTTGACCACGTAAGCAACAAGGCTGAACGTGTGGATGTAGCCAAGACTGTGAAGAACAGTCAGTTCGCACAACCTCTGTTTGAATTCTCCGGTGCCTGCGCCGGTTGCGGCGAAACCCCGTACATCAAGCTGATCACCCAGCTCTTCGGGGACCGCATGATGGTAGCCAACGCTACCGGATGCTCCTCCATCTACGGTGGTTCCTTCCCCTCCTCGCCCTACTGCACCAATGCCTGCGGCTGCGGTCCGGCTTGGGCCAACTCCTTGTTTGAAGACAACGCCGAATACGGCTTGGGTATGGCCACGGCTGTCCGCCAGATGCGCGACCGTCTGCAGATGCTGATGAAGAAGGCTATGGAAGATCCCCAATGCCCGGATTCGACCAAGGAACTCTTCAATACTTGGATCGAAAACCGCGAAGATGCCGAAAAGACCAAGGAAGTAACTCCTAAAATCCGCGAAGCCCTCAAGGATGTCGATTGCCCGGTTTGCAAGCAGATTCTGGAACTGAGCCAGTACCTGATCAAGAAATCGCAATGGATTTTCGGTGGTGACGGCTGGGCTTACGATATCGGATACGGCGGATTGGATCATGTCCTGGCATCGGGTGAAAACGTGAACGTACTGGTATTGGATACCGAAGTTTACTCCAACACCGGCGGCCAGGCTTCCAAGTCCACGCCGATGGGTGCCATCGCCCAATTCGCCGCCAGCGGCAAGCGTGTACGTAAAAAAGACCTCGGGGCCATTGCCATGACCTACGGTTACGTTTACGTGGCCCAAGTAGCGATGGGCGCCAACCAGAACCAATACCTCAAGGTGTTGCGCGAAGCCGAAGCCTACCAGGGCCCGTCCTTGATCATCGCTTACGCTCCTTGTATCAACCATGGCGTGAAGGCCGGTATGGGCCACAGCCAATTGGAAGAAAAGAAGGCCGTTGAATGCGGATACTGGCACCTGTGGCATTACAATCCCGAATTGGCTAATGCCGGTCAGAACCCGTTCCAGCTCGACAGCAAGGAACCGGATTGGAGCAAGTTCAACGACTTCATCAACGGTGAAGTCCGCTTCAACTCTTTGAAGAAGCTCTTCCCGGCCGAAGCCGACGAACTCTTCAAAGCTTGCCAGGACAATGCCCAATGGCGTTACAACCAGTACAAGCGTTTTGCCGCTGAAGACTGGAGCAACAATGCCGGCAAGTAACAGTATCCTGCCATAAGGTTTCGAAAGGAATCATGTCCCCCTGTCGTTGATTTGAACGGCAGGGGGATTTTTTCACTCAACACTTCCAGTCCAATTCAAAAGAGAAAAATCTCAGAAGCGGTTTAAACCCAAATCGGTCATTAGACACGCCGAGTCCGTTTCTGATTAGGAAAATGAGGCTTTCGGGCATCTTGCCCGCCTCTGTCCGCATCCTGATTCTCGCTACGCCTCGACGTAGCCCGCTACGCCTTCGGCTAGACGAGAAGCATGCTGCATGACACAAGCGGGCAATCTCCCCAAAGTCTAATGACCGATTTGGGTTAAACCCAAATCGGTCATTAGACACGCCGAGTCCGTTTTTGATTGGGAAAGTGAGGCTTTCGGGCATCTTGCCCGCCTCTGTCCGCATCCTGATTCTCGCTACGCCTCGACGTAGCCCGCTACGCCTTCGGCTAGACGAGAAGCATGCTGCATGACACAAGCGGGCAATCTCCCCAAAGTCTAATGACCGATTTGGGTTAAAAGTTCTTACAATCCTGAAAAGAATGTATTTTCCGAAACCGGTTTCAGGATTTTGCTTGCCCATCGGGAGCTATTTCGGGCCTTGCTTGCCTTTTTCATGTCAGATAGCTCAGCTATCCTCCTTTGAAAAACGCAGCGAAAGGCAATGCAAACCGAGCTTGTTCGAGTTTGCATTGCCGAGGCGCAGCCTGTCTTCGGGAAAACCCCAATCCCTCGAAATCCCCTCCCGATACCTCCAACAAATAAATTCAAACAGCTTCTCAAAAAACGTAATAAATAAAAAAAGAAAATCCGCCATCATAGCGTCATTCCACGGTTTGATTTCCCCCAAAAAACGCAATAGAATATGTAGAAAGCCCCCTCATGACACAAAAAAATAGAAGCGAAAAAAAAGAAAAATATGCAAGCAAAAATCAAAAAAAAAATTTCCGATAGCCAATCCTGCATAAACAATCCCAGAAAGCCGTTTTCCGAGAAAAAATATTCAATCGCACATCTCTTAGCAAGAAACCGGTTGCAAAGTTATATAAAAAAATTAAAATGCACATCTCTTAGCAAGA
>CALUHO010000031.1 GCA_944320465.1 uncultured Bacteroidales bacterium
ACAGGCATAAGCTTTGTCGACAGCACTCCGCTGAGGGTGTGCAGGAACCAAAGGATACATATCCACAAAGTATTCAATGGCATTGCGCAAAGAGGCAAATGTTCCATGGGATGGTTCTTTGGGTTCAAACTGCACTTGATTTGCAACGAGAAGGGCGAGATTCTGAATTTCATGATAACTCCAGGTGATGTGGATGACCGCAAACCGGTTGAGTACAAGGCTTTTGTTGAATTCATCTACGGCAAGCTCGTTGGTGACAAAGGCTATATCGGAAAGAATCTTTTCCAAAGGCTCTTTGTCGATGGCATACAACTTATCACAAAATTGAAAAGCAACATGAGAGGTGCGCTGATGAGTGTCTCCGACAAGCTTCTTCTCAGGAAGAGGGCTATTATTGAAACCGTAAATGACGAATTGAAGAACATCGCACAAGTGGAGCATTCAAGGCACAGGTGTTTTCAGAATTTCATAGTAAACATGCTTGGGGCAATTGCCGCTTATTGCATGTTCCCCAAAAAGCCTTGCATCCATGTACAACGCACATTCGATACGCAGCTTGCCTTATTCTAAATTCGTCGAACTCACGTTAAGATAAAAGAGAGTACAGGCTTGGCTTGTTGAAAAGGCGGTGTGTCATAATGAGCAATCTGCTTCGTTGCTATCGAGTCTCGAACTCAGTCACGTACTTCAGTACGCTCCTTCGTTCTCGCTCTCAGCGCCTTGCATCTTACTCACTCTGACACACCGTCTGAGATTTATTTCAAATCCCTATTTTGATACACCCTCTTTTTGCTGCCTATTGGCTTTTTTCTGTCCGTACAGGAGGACAGACGACCAGATGCACAATGGTTCCGATGACACAGAGAATGGCGACTTTGATGGTTGATTCCATGGCGCTATTCTGTTTCGTTGGTGCGTTTGGACTTGTTGTATTTGTAAATGTAAATGGAGGACCAGATGATACCTATGAGGGCCAATCCGCCGAAAACGGACAGAAAAATGATCAGTTCCATAGCGTTTTTATTTTTTTAGGGTTGCCATCCAGAACAAGATGAATCCGAATGCAAGGAAGATAAGTACTAAAAAACCACTTATCCAAAATAAAGGCTTTCGTGATAATTCAGTCTCTATAATTCCCACCAAAATAACTCCTCCAAAGATAAGTTTCCCGAAGTCGAAACACAGTTTTCCGGCTTCCATCAGGATTTCCTTCTTGTCGTTGTCTTGGATTGTATCTTTTTGTTTCAAAGTTCAAAGTTATTAAAAGTTTTCAAATACTTTAGCTCTCTGAGCTTGCCGATTACCGAGCCGATTACCGATGGAGGGGTTTGCAGAGGGGCGTGTTTTCAGGATATCGTTCAGTTGGAAAAACGTGTTCCTGATGCTTGCTACCTTACAGCCCGCCTTTGTCCGTTTCGGCGGTGAAAGTCCCCGACACCAACTCGTAATTCTTGTTGATGAACACGTTCTTGAACTTGACCTTGACCCCGGTGTTGGACAGGAGCGGGATATGCGTGTAGCCGCTTCCGGAAAACATGCCGTCGCTGCCCGTGGCTTCCTCGATTTCAAAGACAAAGCCGTTGGCGGTGCGGACTTGGTCGAATTTGCGGAGGGACTCCAAGGGGGTCTGGTCCCTGTCCGGGTTGCTGCTGTTGGGATGGTTCCCGCAATCCAGGTGCGCATTGTCGGCCGAGAGTGTCGTGAAACGGTACACGATGTCGTTCTTGCTTCGGGAATAAGCGCATTGCACGCTGAGCTTGCATTCGTATCCCGTGGAGGGTTCCAGGTCTTCCAGGACCGCTTCGGTATCGCCTTGCATCAGTTCTTCGCCGTGGGTGAACCAGCGGGCATCCGGCTTGCCGTTCTTGCGGTATTGCAGCTTGTAGCTTCGGGCCTCGATGGGTTCGGTCCAGCGGACTACCGCCCGGGTGGAAGATATGTTTTCTATGCGCAGCTGCGGGACTATGGGACAATGTTCCTCATAGTAGAACCGCTGCACCTCGCTGCAGCCGTTGTTCTTGATGTACAGCTGCTCCCCGTCGGGCGTCGTGCCGGTGGCTTGGATGCGGAAAGCGTATTGCGAGCCGGGAGTCAGTTCAGGAAGGCTTTGCCCGTAGTCTAGATAAGTCTGGCTGGTGTGTTCCTGATGAATCAGGGGCAGAGTATGGAAGTATTCTTCCCAGGCAGAGACACCTTCCGGGATTTCGGCTATTTCAAAATTGTATTCGGTCTGGAAACCGCCTGCGGCTATATGCCGGGGTGTCCATTGGAAGCGGATGGAAGGCTGGCGGTTGTAGTACAGGGTGTCGTTGGCGGCCGGGCTGTTGATGAAAGGCGGTTCCCCGGCCAGAAGCGTGAACATGGCCGGCATCTCGTTGAGCGATACCTTGCTGCCTGAGCGGGCTTCGTAGGCTTCGAAATAAAGCTGGTAAAGCCCATCGGGCAATACGCCGCCGTTCAGGCTGAAATCTCGGCTGGCATTCCCGCTCGTTTGGACATTGGCTGGAAGAAAGTATGCGGCCAGCATTCCGGCATCCAGATAGACTTCCTCCCCGCCGCTGATCGAGATGGGCATGGGCAAGGGCCGGGGGTTCTCGATGACTAAGTTGTCCGAGACAATCCGCATCCGCAAGAACAATGTCGCGTTTTCCACCCTTGTGTCCAGGAGCCGCAGGTAGAGGTGCATCCGGGAATCGGGCATCTGGCTCCATTGATGCCATTGGTAGTAATAGGGTGCTTGCAGCATGACGCGGGAGGAAACCGGAGAGACAGTCTGTCCTTGGAGGGAAGCCCCCGCCCCGGAGAGGGCGGGAACAAGCAGGATGAACGTGAAGGGCAGGGGTGCAGCGGTTCTCCATGCTTGGGATAAGGGGCGGAAAATAGCCAGGCTAAAGCTAAGACGACTTTGCTTATGGGTTTTCGACAGGGTTTTCATTTGAGTTTTTTTAATTGGTTTTGATTATTTTGATTGCGGTTCGTCCTTCCCCGTATTCCAAGAGAAGAATGTAGGTGCCGGCTGGCAGGTCTGAACCGGGCAGTGGAATCCAGGTTTCTGTGTCGGCTGGCAGATGGAATCGTCCAAGATAAAGGCTTTGTCCGCTCATGGCCGAAAGAATACGGTAACGGACGTCGGTTCCCTGATTGCATCGGCCGTGGATTACAAGCTCGTTCATGAATGGGTTCGGAACCACTTTCCAAAGGGCTTTTCCGTGCCGGGATGGCAAAATGGAAGATTTCCTGTTTTCTTTTTCCACTTGCACGTTGCGGGCGTAGGTCTCCGTGCAGTTACCTTTGAAGACCTGAAGCTCTATCAAGTAATGCCCTGCTTCGGGAAACAGGATTTCCAGGTATTTGCCTTCCTGCGTCAGCAGGGAGACATTTTTTGGCAAGATCCATCGGCTGCTGTCGGGATTGTGCTGGGAAAGGTCTACCAGGAGGCAGCTTTGGCCTTCCGTAATCTGGCTGCTGACCCAGAACTCGGCATGGATGCTGTCAGGAGAAGCATCTATATGGACACTGTCGCGG
The DNA here is from genome assembly GCA_944320465.1 of uncultured Bacteroidales bacterium. Lineage (GTDB taxonomy): Bacteria > Bacteroidota > Bacteroidia > Bacteroidales > P3 > Pullibacteroides. The sequence continues at coordinate 3,526 of CALUHO010000031.1, forward strand.
TAGATGCAGCTCCTGTTTTGAATCAGCCGCAGGTGATAGGTGCCGGCCGTATCCGCTTGGATGCCGGCCTGATCCGAAGTCCTGCCATCGGGGAAGAACCAGAGGTATTCCATGCCGCTGAGGCTGTCGCTGCCTTCTATGCGGATGGAAAGTTCCTGTCCGGCGCAGATTGTCCTCTGTCTTTCTATCCAATAGCGGGGAGGTTCAGGGGCAATCAGTTCAAGCAGTGTGTCGGCATGGCATTGCATGCTGTCGGTGGCTTGCAGTCGGTAGCGTCCGGCGGCGGCCGGGTCTATCAGCCAGGAATCGCCTTCCGCTGCTCCGCAGTCACCCTCTTGCCAGGCGAAGTTTTCCCAGTGATAACGGTAAGGGGCTGTTCCCCCTTGGGCTTGCCAGCGGATGCGCCCGCTTCCGCCAGGGCAGTCTATCGGCAGGATTTCTGCCGGCAGATGCAAAGGCTCCGGCTCGGTCAAGGCAATGGTATCTGCCCTGTGGCAGCCCAGACGGTCGGTGGTGTTGAGTACGTACTGGCCGGCCTTCAGGTTGAACAGCGAGGTTTCCTGCTGTCCTGTGTTCCACAGGTATTGGATCCCGCCGCTGCCTCCCTGCGTCTGCACATGAATTTTCCCGTTTTCGATTCCGTGGCAGCTTGGGGTGACTGTAACGAAGCTGTTTTGCAAGGCTTCCGGTTCGCGCAGCAGGTAGGATGCCGAATCAGTATGTCCTAAGGCATCGCTTACGGTAACGGTGTACAGCCCGGCGGCCAAGCCGGCAGTCCGGGCGGAGGTGTCCCCGTTGGACCAGCGGATTTGCCAAGGCTTCCTTCCGTAAACGATTGCCACTTCCAAGGAACCGCTTGCGTCTCCGTGGCAGGAAATCTCGGAAATGACCCGGAGGTCGATTTGCATCTTGGCCGAAACCAGCGAGTCGAGCCTTTGTTCCGTCCGGCAACCTTGGGCATCGGTCAAAGCGATGCTGTAGCTATGGTTGGTCTTGAAGTATTGGCGGTTGGTGGTGTTGCCGGTATTCCATAAGTATTGGTAGGGCAGGCTTCCGCCGATGCCCATGGATAAGAAAAGTCCATCGGCAGTGTCAGGCAGGGATCCGGGGTAGAGTATCTCGGTTTCTACGCGCAAGGGGGCTGGCTGGGTGATGGCCAGGCTGTCCGATCGGATGCTTCCTGCGGCATCCCGGACGGAGAAGCGGTAAAGACCGGCAGGCAGGTTTTCTAACACGAGGGATGCGGAATCCAATGGATGGAAAACCTGTTCTTGGGCGTTGAAGTTTTCCCAGATCCAGTAGTAAGGTTCTTTCCCTCCTTGGATGAAAGCTTGCAGGATGGCCGAGCTGTCTCCATGGCATTCAACGCCTTTTGCTAAGAAAAGACCGCTTTCCAAGTCCCGCAGGCTTTCCACTTCGAAGATCCGGGATACTTCCGAACCTCCTGCATCTTTCAAGTAAAAACGGTAGATACCGATGTTCAGTCCAGACAAATCCAGTGTGTTGCTGTCGGTATGCCCTTGTTCCAGTATTTGCCCGTAAATGTCTTCCCATTGGAATCGGTAGGGCTTCAAGCCTCCTTCTATTGAAAGCCGGATGCTTCCAGAAAAGATGCCGTCCCGGACTTCTTCCGGTTCGAGATGGTGGGTCATGAAGGAAGAAATGTACAGGGAATCAGGACTCTGTATGATAAACTCTTGTTCTGCCTTGCATTGGTTTGCATCGGTTACGGACAGCTGGTAGCTTCCTCGGCCTATGCCGTGCAGCAAGCTGTCTTGCTGGCCGGTGTTCCAGCGGCAGGCATATGGTGGCGTGCCTCCGGACACGGCGACTTGGATGCTGCCGTTGGCTATGTTCCATCCGGTTGCATGGCTGATTCCTGCTTCGATAACCAAAGGCAGAGGTTCTGTGATGCGCAGGCTGTCCATGCTGAGGACCCCGTTGGCATCCTGCACGCGGATTTCGTACAATCCTGCCGGCAATCCGTCTATATGCCGAATGCTGTCCTGATCGAGGCTTCCGTCCAGACTGGTTGCAGAGTCTGTCCCGTTTGGGACTTGTCCCGGCAGTGAGAGTTGCGGAGAGGCGATCCATTCCCCGTTCAGGAACCAGTCGTAGCGGTAAGGAGGCAGCCCGCCCCGGACTTCTAACCGGCAGGACCCGTCCGCGTCCCCGGCACAGCGCGGAACACCTGTGGCTGACAGTTCGGCTCGCAATCCCGGACGACGCGCCAAACGGAATGTGCCGGAAACGTGGCAGCCTTGGGCATCCGTGACTTCCACGGCGTACAGTCCGGTGTCCAGTCCTTGGGTTGCCGCTGTAGTGTCTCCGTGCGCCCATCTGTAATGGTAGGGCGGGCTGCCTCCTGCCATACTCAGGCGGATTGCCCCGTCCATGGCAAGGCTGTCCATCTGCCCGAAGCGGCTGCCGCTGTAGGACGGATGGGTCAGGCTGGCATGAAGCTCCAAGGGGCCGGGGGCGCGGATTTCGGCATTGCTACGGCTCTTGCATCCCCGGTGGTCGGTAACCTCCACCTCCAAGCGGGCATTCTCTATGTTGCGCAGGTAAGCGGTGTTTTCGGCAAGCGGTTGACCGTCCATGATCCATAGGTAGGAATAGGGCAGCGTGCCTCCGCTGGCCACGGCGGCGGCCCATCCGGAAGAATCCCCGTGGCAGTGGCTGGACCACGTATCCAGCCGGCTTTGCAGGCTGTCGGGTTGGGGAAGGTGCAATGAGAACCAGGAAACGATTCCGAGAGAGTCCCGGACTTCGGCTCGGTACGTGCCGCTGCGGAGTCCTTCCAAAATCCATTTGCTCGTGTCTTCCATGCGCAAGGAGTCTGCAGTCCAGCAGATTCGGTAAGGCGGGGTGCCGCCCGAAGCTTCCAAAAGCAGCTTGCCGTCTTTTTGCCCGAAGCAGGAAATGGAATCCATGATTTTCAGATTGGTAACTAAAGGCATGACCCGAATCAGCTTGGTTTGGGTCGTGGCCATGCATCCGTTCTGGTCTGTAACGTTCAGTTCATAGAATCCTGAATCCAGATTGGAAATGCTTGATTGGAAGGAGAACACTTCCGCCGAGCCTTTTTTCTTCCATTCAAAACGGTAAGGCGGGGTTCCTCCTCGGGCAAGTCCGGAAAGGAATCCATCGTTGGTCTCTTCTGGCAAGAAACCGTCCTGGCTGCCTGCATAAGACGGGTTTCTCAGGCTGTCGATTCCTGCTGTCAACGGCTCTGGCTGCTTGAGCCTTAATCTGTTCCAAGAAACTACGTTCTTGGCATCGATTGCCTTGACAAAATACAGCCCGGCATCCAGAACGGGGGATAGGGAATCTGTCCCGATTTCTTCCACGCCTGTTGCGATTCCGTTCAAATGCTTGGCTTCGGATAACAAAGTGTCTGCTTTGTACCAGACATACCGGTAGGGAGCCACGCCGCCTCGGGCCGAAGCTTGCAGTTGCCCGCTTTTTTCCCCAGAACAGCCGATATGCGATAGAATGCTGATGGAAACTTGCAAAGGCTCGTTCTGGAGCAAGGTGATTTCATTCCAGGCTTGGCATCCGTTCTTGTCGGTGAGGCAGGCTTGGTAAACGCCTTTGCCGATTCCCTCCAGTTCAAACAGCCAAGGTCCGGATTCGTATTCTTTGCTATTGTAGGTCCATTCTACATGATAGGGCGGCGTGCCTCCAATCGGTTTCAAGAGAATATGCCCATCGTGGGGGATGGGCGGGCAGGAGTCGGACAGCCAGGCAGTATAAGACGGGTGGGATATACTGCTGATGCCTAAGTTGAGGGCATCGGGTTGGGTGACCGTATGGAAAGCCAAGGCATAGATTCCGTAGGCATCGGTCACCAGTACTTTGTACAATCCGGCATTTAGTCCCGTAAACTTATCCGTGCTGGAAATTTGACCGTTTTGACCGTTTTCTCCAGCCCATTGGATTTGATAGGGCGGTACCCCGCCTTGAATCTCCACTCGACAGGAAGCCGTGGCTTCTCCATGACATAAAATGCTGTCTTCTTGAATAATCCTGATTTGCAGAGAATCGTAGCTTTTGATTTCAAAGTCTTTGCTGTCTTGGCAATGCAGGGCATCCCATTGTGTCAGAGTGTGCCGGCCGGGTTGTATGTTTTTCAAGTCGGGGTCGCCATCGCAATAAGTCCAGCCGTAGGGCGGTGTCCCGCCTTGTCCATGGGAGAATACTTTTCCAGGAACGGGATTGCCTTGGGCATCGTAATGGGCATGGACAATGGAGTCGATAATCAGTTTGAATTCGGATTCGGGTTCCTGGATTCGGTATGTTTGAGTGGCTATGCAGCCTTTGTTGTCAATCAGGTTCAGGCGGTATTCTCCGGCAGGCAGGTCTGATCGGATGTTGCCAAAGGCTCCATCGTTCCAAGAAAACAGGTATGGCGGGCTTCCTCCTTGCCCGTCTGTGCCGATATATCCGGTAGCATTGCCTTTGCAATAGACATCGAGAGAGCTATGTGTTATGATATCCAAGGCTGAAGGCTGGCTCAAGCTGGTAGAAGCACTCGAAACCATGCCCGTTTGACGGTCAATCAAATTGACCGTGTAGTTGCCTGGGCCTGCGCTACTGAGTGAAGAACCGGTTTTCCCGTTTATCAGTTGGTTGTTTTTGTACCATTCAAAGGCCAAGTCGTTGCTGCTTTTGTCTATGATGGTTGCGTTCAGCCAGCCATCATCGGCTCCGTAGCAGGAAATGTCCTGCACGGTTTCTATCCCGACCCGGAGGTATTTGTTGAGGTTTATGACGGAAACTATGGTATCGGCTTGGCATCCATTGTCATCGCTTACGGCAATCAGGTAGGTGCCGGGCGTGGATACCGGGATTATATCATTCTCCAGATTCAGGCCGTACAGCGGGTTGGCCATGTCGAAATAGGTGAAGGAATAAGGGGCTTTCCCGTTTTGGACTTGTGAACGGCTGACGGTGATGCTGCCGTCGTTGGAAGCCTGCCAGTTTTGCCCGGTATGGAAAAAGCCGCTGATATCTTTGTGCGTAACCGGGAAATTGATTTTTTCCGGCTGGTTGAAGTCGATAGTGAAGGTTCCTCGTTTGACAGGGCTTTCGCTGCCGCCTACTGAAACGGAGCTGCTTTTCACCTCTACTTCGAAATGGGTCATGTCGGCAGAGACTCCGTCGTAGCTGAAAATGCTTTGGACATCGCCGAATGTGCCAGGATATTCGCAAGTGAAGTTGAGTTTTTCGAGGCTTCCATCCGTTTTTTTATGATAGAATACCGGCATGGGCTTGGTAATCATCATGAAGCTTTCTCCTAAGGTTACTCTGACTTTGCCTTTGCCGTCATGGCAGAGAGGCGGGGTGAATTCTATGTCGATTATATCTAAGTCGTTGTTTTTTACTGTAAAAGGAATAATCCTGAACATAGCGGACTTGATATCGTCCGAGAGTTGGGCGTTGTGCTGGCTTTCGGGATGGTTGTCCCGGTTTCTCGCACTGCCTTCCACGCTGACATAGTACGTGCCTTCTTTTATCGGGGCAGAGGCCGGTATGCTTAATGTGTAGGATAAGTCGTTGGGTAGTTGTGAAATATCAACTTTCTTCTGGAAAAGGACGCGGGATTCGGAAAAGGACGTTTGCCCATCGTTGCGGTAGATGATGGTGTCGTATACGGTGATGAGGCTAAGTTTTTCGTCCCATTCGGGGCGGAGCTGGCGGTCAAAGACCAATTTGAGCTGGCTGAGCCTGTTTTGCCCGCTCGGGATGATTTGGATTGCTGTCCGGGTAGGCTGCGGTATGTCGGGATAAAAGAAGAGGACTTTGGTATTGGAAGCACTGCTTGGCTTCCCGTCCGAAATCTTGATTAGGAGGTTTTCTCCAAATGGGATGTCCGGGATGGTGTTCTGGTTGACAGATATGTCCGGCCCAGAGAGATTCAAGGGCTGAAAGCCATCAGACTCGCTATGGGCGTATTCCCATAGGAAGCAGCTGGGATGGTAGGTGGTTTCATCGTCAGGAGGACAGTCTGTTGCGGCATGGATGGTATACCTGTAGGGGTAGCCTACGTATCGGGTTGCGGTGTTTTCAATCCGGAAGTCGCATTTGGGGCTTAGCAAGACTTCGATTGAACTGCAGGCATAGCGGGTCCGGTAGCCGTAAGTGAGCATTTGATGGACTGGAATCGTGACTAATGGTATCCTTGGGTCGAAATACTCGTAATCCGCATGGTCGTGCGAACCATCGCCGGAAGAATAGTTTTGCAGGCGGATGTCATTGGCCACGAAAAATTCCAGATTGATGGAGTAATCGGACAGGTTGAAATCCAGTTCCGGGGAATACCCGAAGCAGTCGTGCAGGGGCAAGTCCACGCTGGCCGATTCCTTGCCCGTCAGGAAAGCCCGACAGTAGATGTTCTGGTCGCAATCCCAAGCATCATCGTTGTGGGAGCTGAACTTGCCTCCTACACTGGTCCAGAAATGGTTGGTGTTTTGATGCATGGGACAGTTGGCTGCATCATGGGTGATTTTGACCTGCAGGTTGAACATATTTAAACTGTCTTGGCATGGATCGCTGTAAGAGTTTGGAGCTTCTTGTCCGGATAGTCCGGGACTTATTGTAGTCCATGACAGGAATGTCAGGATGATTTGGGCTTTTTTCTGTCTCATGAGTAGAAGTATTTGCAAGGTGTATCTTTTTGTCTGATGCTGTGCTGCCTGGATATTCTGGAAAATATCCGATATCGTTTTCAGGCTATGGCAGCAAAAATAGAAGGGGCATGTATAGAAGCTCTTGGAATTAACCAAACAAATCTAAATTTTAAGTTTTTTTATGTCTCTATTTTATCTATATTCGCAAGTTTCCTTTTGGTTGGAAGATATGGCGAAAAGGCTGGTTATTAGATTTTTGGTTTGTGTAGGGGCGTTTCTTGCCCTTTGCCAGGGAGGGAAAAGCCTGCCGGTTGCCCAGCCTTTGGCCGCGGGGGCTGTCGATGCCCGGCAGGCGGAGACAGGACGGCAAGATGCCGCTCCCGGCATGCAGCAGGAAGTTTTCAATGCCGGTGACATGATTCTGGATCATATCACAGACAAGCATTCCTGGCATATCTGCGATTGGAAAGGCGAGGCGGTGGTGGTTCATCTGCCGGTGATTTTATTGCATGAAGGGAAGCTGCATTGCTTTTCTTCAGCTCGTTTTGAAAATTCAGACCATGTATACGGATCGTTCCAGCTTAGGACTGAGAGTCCCCATAAGGGCAGGATTGTGGCACTGGAAAAAGGGTCGGACGGCAGGGTAGGGATAGCGGAGCGTCTTCCGTGGGACTTTTCGATAACCAAGACGGTGGCGGCCATGATGGTCTCGAGTTTGTTCTTGGTCATTTTGTTCGTTTTTATTGTCCGTAATTACAAGAAGCGTGGGGAGAAAGCGCCCAAGGGCATAGCGGCTTTGTTCGAGCCGGTGTACCTATTTGTCAGGGACGAGGTGGTTTATGCCAATCTGGGCAAGGAGCATGGGGATAGGTACCTGCCTTATTTGGCCACGCTTTTCTTTTTCATTTTCTTGGGGAACTTTCTCGGAATCGTGCCTTTCTTCCCTTTCGGGGCCAATATAACGGGAAATATCTCGGTTACGTTGGTCTTGGCATTGCTGACATTCCTGATTACCATGGGGAGCAGCACCAAGGCTTACTGGAAACATACGTTCAATACTCCGGGAGTCCCCATGTGGATGAAATTTCCCGTACCTTTGATGCCGGCTATCGAAGTGATGGAGATTTTTACCAAACCTTTCGTGCTGATGATCCGGCTTTTTGCCAATATGACCGCCGGGCATATCATCATACTCGGTTTCGTCTCCTTGGTGTTGATATTCGGCCAGCAAAGTGTGGCTTTGGGTTGGGCCGTATCGCCATTGACCATTGTTTTCGGCTTGTTTGCCGATGCGCTTGAACTGCTGGTTTCCTTCATCCAGGCTTATATCTTCACGATGTTGTCGGCTAATTATTTTGCCGGGGCTTTAGCCTATGAGCCAGGGAAGCCGTCGCATGGACATTGAAAAATATAAAAAAAGATAGACTATGTTGTTATCCGTTCTTTTGGACGCGGCCAGCAATGCCCTGCCCGCGGTTACAGACCTGAGTGCTTTAGCTAAAATCGGAGGTGCCATAGGTGCTGGTCTGGCAGCCATAGGTGCCGGTATCGGTATTGGTTCCATCGGTAAGAGCGCGGTGGATGCCATCGCCCGCCAGCCGGAAGCTGGGGGAGATATACGTACCAGCATGATTCTGACAGCCGCTTTTGTGGAAGGGGTTGCCTTGTTCGCTGTGGTTGTCGGCCTGCTGGCTGTGGTCATGTAATCCGGTAGATTCCAAGTTAAAAGAAGCGTTATGGAATTGGTGATGCCGGGTGTCGGCGTGCTGTTCTGGACCTGTCTGATTTTCTTGATACTGTTTCTGCTGTTGAAGAAATGGGCTTTTCCTGTTATCAACGGCATGATTAAAAAACGGGAAGAGAAGATTTCCTCTGCATTGGAAGAGGCGGAGAACACGCGTAAGGAGATGGCGGATCTTCAGGCTCGAAACAGCGAGATGCTGGCTGAGGCCCGTTCGGAAAAAGATCGGATTATTGGTCAAGCCAAGGATTTCAAGCGGCAGATTGAGGAAAGCAGTCGGCAGAAAGCCAAGGAAGAGTATGACCGGATCATGCAGTCGGCTCGCGCGGATATAGAGCGTGAGAAGCAGGCTGCGCTGGAAGAGCTGCGGGTTTCGGTTGCCAATCTTTCTTTGGATATGGCAGAGAAAGTCATTGGCAGCGAGCTTTCAGACCGTGACAAGCAGAAGCTTTTGGTGGAAAAGGGCTTGAAGGATCTCAAATTGTAAGAAAACAGCCATGCAGCTTTCAAAAGCGAGTATACGTTATGCGAGGGCTTTGTATGCCTTGGCCGAAGAAATGCATGTCAGCCAGGAGGTGTATCGCGACATACATTTCCTGATGGACTTTTTCTCGGAGGCCAAGGATGTGCGTTGCCTGATGTCCAATCCGGTTATTCCGCCCCATGTCAAGAAGAAAGCGGTCCGCATGATATTCGAGGGACGTGTGGCTGATTTGACGCTCCGTTTCATGGATTTGGTCATCAGCAAGAACCGGGTCGCCGATCTCTATGGCATAGTGCGGGAATACATAGAACTTTACCGGGATAATAAGGGTATTGTACGGGCTGTGGTTCGTAGTGCCTGCCAGCTTTCGGAAGAGGAAAAGGAAAGCTTCAGGGATTGGCTTTCCCGGAATTTCGCAGGCAAGGAAATAGAGATAGTCAATAAGATCCAGCCATCCCTGATAGGCGGTTTCACTTTGCGTGTGGATGGGGTGTATGTGGACAAGAGCGTGGCTGGACGCTTGCATGCATTGCGCAAGGAAATAAATGTCAAGGTTTATCAAAAGAAGTGAGAAATGGCAGATATCAAGGCATCCGAAGTCACGGCCATACTGAAGAAACAGCTGGCAGGGCTTGATTTGGACGAAAGCCTGCAGGAGGTGGGAACGGTGCTGAATGCCGGGGATGGTATTGCCCGGGTATTCGGTTTGGAGAACGTGGAGTCGGGCGAATTAGTGGAATTCCCTGCCGCCGGGGTGCATGGCATTGTGCTGAATCTGGAAGAAGACAATGTCGGGGTCGTGCTTTTAGGCGATTCTTCCTTGGTGCAGGAAGGTGATAAAGTGAAGCGTACGCATCTTATCGCTTCGATTCCGGTGGGCGAAGGATTGGTGGGACGTGTGGTGGATACCTTGGGCAATCCTATCGACGGCAAAGGGCCGATTGCAGGCGATTTGCTGGATATGCCATTGGAACGCAAGGCTCCGGGCGTGATTTACCGCCAGCCGGTCAACGAGCCGTTGCAGACCGGAATCAAGAGTATCGATGCTATGATTCCTATCGGTCGGGGCCAGCGTGAGCTGATTATTGGCGACCGCCAGACCGGCAAGACGGCTATTGCGGTCGATACCATCTTGAATCAGAAGGAAAATTATGAAAAAGGCGACCCGATTTACTGCGTTTACGTGGCTATCGGGCAGAAAGCCTCTACGGTTGCTTCGGTGGTCAAGACGTTGGAAGACCATGGCGCGATGGCTTATACGATAGTAGTGGCCTCCATGGCGGCCGATGCGGCGGCGATGCAGTTCTATGCTCCTTTTGCCGGAGCAGCTATCGGCGAGTTCTTCCGGGACACGGGGCGTCATGCCTTGGTGGTATATGACGACTTGTCCAAGCAAGCGGTGGCTTATCGCGAAGTCTCTTTGCTTCTGAGACGTCCTCCAGGACGGGAAGCCTACCCGGGGGATGTGTTCTATCTGCATTCCCGTTTGCTGGAGCGGGCAGCCAAGATTATCCGTTCGGATGAGATTGCTGCCAAGATGAACGATGTGCCAGCCTGTTTGCAAGGCAAGATTAAAGGAGGAGGTTCGTTGACGGCGCTTCCGATTATCGAAACCCAGGAAGGCGATGTTTCGGCTTATATCCCGACCAATGTGATTTCAATTACCGATGGCCAGATATTCTTGGAGACCGGTTTGTTCAATGCGGGGGTTCGCCCGGCTATCAATGTGGGGATTTCGGTATCCCGTGTAGGTGGATCGGCCCAGATCAAGTCGATGAAGAAAGTGGCTGGGACATTGAAGTTGGACCAGGCCCAGTTCCGGGAGTTGGAGGCTTTCTCCAAATTCGGATCAGATTTGGATTCGGCTACCAAGCTTTCGCTGGACAAGGGGCAGCGTAACGTGGAACTGCTCAAGCAGCCTCAGTATTCGCCTCTGAAGGTGGAAGAGCAAGTGGCGGTTCTTTATTGCGGGGTGAAGGCTTTGCTGTTGAAGCTTCCGGTGGACAGAGTGGAAGATTTTCAGGAAGAATACTTGCGCGAGATGCACCGGGAACATGAGGATGTGCTGTCCCGTATAGCGCAAGGGGAGATGGATGCTGCCATAGAGGATGTCCTGAAGCGGACAGCTTCCCGTGCGGTGGCATCTCTCGTTGCTGGTATGGATGCCCAAGAGGCATGACATTATAGAATCGAGGTAGCATGGCAGGATTGAAAGAACTCAGGACTCGTTTGGATTCAGCCAAGTCAACGCAGCAGTTGACCTCGGCCATGAAGATGGTTTCCGTCTCCAAGCTTCGCCGGGCGCAGAACCGTGCTACGCGGGTCAGGGAGATGTGTCTGCGTTTGCTGGCCATTTACCGGGCCGTTGTTGATGGGAAAGAGGCATGCATGGAAGGCTGTCTTTTGCATGAAGGCTATGCCAGGCCAGCCAATGTCCTGGTTATTGTGCTGGCTTCGGATAAGGGAATGTGCGGCGTTTTCAATACTTCGGTCTGCCGGGCTGCGGAAGAACATATCAAAAAGTCGTATGCTCGGTTGTCTCGTTCGGATATCGGGGTTTTCAGCATAGGGAACAAGGCGGGGCAGTATTTTGCCTCGAAAGGGTATGCGCGTTTGCTGTCCGAAGCTTGCTGTCCGGCCAACGAGATGGATTATCCGCGTTTGTCCGTTTGGATGGATAAGGTCATAGAACATTACGAAAGCGGGAAGATACAGAAGGTAGACGTGGTTTATTGCCGGCCAGTCAATGCGGCAACCCATTCGGTGCGGGTGCAGGAACTTTTGCCCGTTGCTGAAGTCATGAAATTGGGTGAAGCAGCCGAGGAGGAATACCGGAAGAAAGGAGAATCAGCGGCATTGATTGGTGATGTCAAGCAGGCTCGTCACCGGGCGGCTTTCTTCCAGCCGGGCCAAGTGGAGATTCTGCCTGACTTGGAGTCGGTCATAGGTTCGCTCTTGCCCAAGGTGGCTGCGCTTTACTTGTATTTGGCCTTATGCCAGTCATCCGTGGCTGAACATGGGGCTCGTATGACGGCCATGAGCCAGGCTACGGACAATGCGGAAGAACTGATTAAGGAATTGAATCTGAAATACAATAAGTTGCGTCAATCGGGGATTACCAACGAATTGATAGAAATTGTGAGCGGGGCAACTGCCCAAGGTTGAGCCTGTTTTGTTGAATGCCAAGTATCTTTTTGTAGGAGGCTATAGGCATCGCTCCCAAAGACAACAGCATGAGCCATAGGATACCGGATGATACCAAACGTGCCATTCTCGATGCGGCCCGTATCGAGGAAGTGGTAGGGGATTTTGTGGTTTTGAAGAAAAGAGGAGCTAATTACCTTGGCCTGTGTCCGTTCCATCAAGAGAAGACCCCTTCGTTCATTGTTTCCCCGGCCAAGGGGATTTTCAAATGTTTCGGTTGCGGCAAAGGAGGGGATGCGGTAAGCTTTATCATGGAGCATGAACACATGTCCTATGTTGAGGCTTTACGTTATCTGGCTCGCAAATACAATATCGAGGTTCAGGAGGAAGAGCTTACGCCGGAGGCTCGTCAAAGGGAGAGCGAGCGCGAGAGCCTTTACCAGGTGACCCGGTTTGCATTGGATTATTTTACCAAGACTTTGTGGGAGACGGAGGAAGGCCGGAATGTGGGTTTGTCATATTTCAGGGAACGAAAGTTTACCGATGCCATTATCAAGCAATTCCAGTTAGGCTATTGTTCGGATTCCTGGGACGGGTTCACGCAAGCGGCCTTGAAGAACGGTTATGATAAGAAATATCTGGTACAAAGCGGGCTTACGATAGAGAAAGAGGAGAATGGCCGACTGTTTGATCGCTTTAGGGGGCGAGTCATCTTTCCGATACATAGTCTTTCCGGGCGGGTGTTAGGTTTCGGAGGGCGTATTCTGAATAGCGACAAAAGCAAGGCCAAGTATGTCAATTCCCCTGAATCAGAGATTTACCATAAGAGCCATGTCTTGTATGCGATTCCTTTTGCCAAACGGGAAATCGTTTCTCAGGACATGGCTTATATGGTGGAAGGCTATGCCGATGTCCTTTCAATGCACCAGGCGGGGATAACCAATGTGGTGGCTTCATCCGGGACTTCGCTGACCGAGGATCAGATTAAGCTCATATCGCATTTTACCAAGAATCTGACATTGCTGTATGATGGCGACCCGGCAGGGATCAAGGCTTCTTTGCGAGGCATCGATATGGTGTTGGCCGAGGATATGAATGTGCGGGTCGTGTTGTTGCCGGACGGCCAGGATCCGGATGATTTCGCCAAGGCGCACCCTACGGAGGAAATCCGGCAGTATCTCAGGGAAAATGCCGTTGATTTCATAACTTTCAAGACCCGGCTCCTGTTGGGAGAAAGCGGCGGGGACCCGATAAAAAGGGCCGAGGTGATAGAAAATATTCTCAACAGCCTTGCAGTCTTGCCGGACAAAATCAAACGGGCGGTATACTTGCAGGAATGCAGCCGTTTGCTGGACATATCCGAAGAGGATTTGCTGGTCCGGCTGAATGCCATCTTGCGGAAACAGCATCAAAAGCAGTTCCAGGCGCAGGAAAGGGAATCCTTGCCCCAACCTTCTCCATTGGACAATGGTCGTCCTGGGGTTCCGTCTTCCGTTCCGGATTCCAATGAGGAAAACCTTCTCATCGTGGAACGGGAATTGCTCCGGCTCCTGGTTTGTTACGGGGATAGGAATACGACCCAGCTTTATACGGACGAGGCAGGAAATGATGTGCCTTTGCTGACCAACGTGTGCGCCTATGTGGTTTCTGAAATCGTGGAGGAAGGTTTTTCCATGTCCGATCCGGGGCATCAGGCTCTTTTCTCTATCTTTGCGGACTCCCTGGCCAAAGGTTCGATTCCGAAAATGGAAGATTTGCTGTTGGCAGAGGATGAAAAAGTGCGGGAGTTGGTGGCGGATTTGGCGGCTCCTCGGTATGAAATCAGCCGGAACTGGGAAAAGAAAGGTATCTTTGTCAGGACCGAACTTTCAGACCAGCATAAATTGGACAGGGCAGTTACCGAGTCGGTGCTTTCATTCAAGTTGGTCCGGGTTCGGGACATGATAGCGCAAGTGGATAAGCGGATGGCAGAATGCGAGCAAGAGAAAGACGAGCTGTCCTTGCTTGGATTGATAAAAACAAAAAAAGACTTGGACCAGCACAAAGCATTCCTATGCGGGATGCTGCGCCGGGTCGTTTCATAAGCATGCGGAAGAAATTAGTCATAGACATAGGTAATACGGTTACCAAGTTAGGGGTCTTCGAGGGTAAGAAACTGTTGTGCACGCAATGGCATGAGACGATAACCCCGCAAGACATAGAGAACATACAGGCCCGTTATCCGGATCTGAATGCCGCTATCGTCTGCACGGTAGCGCGGGAACCGGTATTCCTGGCCCGGGCATTGGCCAAGTTTTCGTATTTTATAGACTGGCAATCATATATGCCGGATTTGAGGATTCCGGTGCGCTTGAATTACCAGCATCCGGAGACTTTGGGCCGGGACCGGGTGGCTGTGGCTTCGGCGGTTCGTTCTATGTATCCGGATGAAAATGTTCTTTGTATCGTGTTCGGTTCCTGTGTTACTTATAATGTTGTGGATAAGACGGCCTGTTTCCTCGGCGGGGCTATTTCGCCCGGGCTCAATATGCGGCTGCGGGCCATGCACCGTTTTACGGAAGCTTTGCCGATGGTGGATATCAGGCAGGAGCGTTGCACCGACCAGATCAACGATACGCAGACCGCTTTGTACAGTGGGGCATTGGATGGTTTGCGGTATGAGGTGGAGGGGTATATTGCCCGTTACGAGAAACGTTTCCCGAACTTGAAAGTGGTTCTGACGGGAGGTAATTCGGGCTATTTTGAAAAGTCGTTGAATTATCAGATATTTGCACACCAGAATTTAGTCCTGACGGGATTGAATGAAATATTGGATTTGAATGGATCTCAAAAAAAAGAATAGGAGAAGGCCTCGTTATGGGTGGGTGCTGGGGCTTGCGCTTTTTTTTATGATTCCGAGTGGTGCATGTGCGCAAGGGGGGCTGTTGTCTCCGTATTCATCGTTTGGAGTGGGCAGCATACAGCCTTATATGAACGTGCGCAATATGGGGATGGGAGGGCTTGCTGTAGGATTGTCGGGCAAGGGGGACATGAATCCGTTGAACCCGGCCACTTATCGTACAGGGGTCGATACTTTGAGCGTGCGTTTCGACATAGGGTTCAACATAGGCATGAACAGCCTGAGGGAACGGCAACCGGATGGTAGCGTGGCTCGTAACCAGAGTACTTCAGGGGGCTTGGGCAATCTGGAATTTTATTTCCCGGTATGCAAATGGTACAAGATGGCTATCTTCCTGCTGCCGGCTACAGACATGCATTACAAGACTTCGTCTTTTTCCGATGCGGGTTCGCATATAGGCATGACGCAATTGACACACGAGGGTAGCGGTGGCATTGCTAAAGCCGGGTGGGGGCATTCTTTGGGCTGGGGTCCTGTATCGGTCGGTGCCAATTTCATTTATGAATTCGGAACGGTGACAGAAACGGCCACTTTGTCTTTCTTGGATGATTCATTGGCTGCTTATGCGGGGCAATCCGAGTATTATACTACTACCAAGGTCAATGGGTTCGCGGCCGATGTGGGCATAAGTTACCGGGCGGACTTGAAAAGGGGGCGTTTCCTGAGCGTTGGAGGCTCCTATACCTTCCAGTCCAAGCTTTACGGGAAAAGGACTACGATGGCGCAAGGTGTTTTCACCAGCGGGAGCGATACGGCTTTCCTTCCGGAATCGGCTCGGCGGGGCATTATAGTTTATCCATCTACGGTGCGGGCCGGTTTTTCGTTCGAACAGGATGGCCAGTATGTGGTCGGTGCTGATTTTAGCTATGCTTTCTGGAAACAATATGAGGAATATGGCGCGAAATATGATTTCCGGAACACGTATGCGGTAAATTTGGGAGCTGAATTGAAGAATAATCCTCAGGCTGCATCCAAGGCTCGGCATTTCGCCTACCGGATAGGCGCTTTTTACCAGACGTATTATGCGGCCTATGGTGGAAATAGCTTGAGTTCGTTCGGTGTAAGCTTGGGCTTGGGAATACCGGTACGGAAAAGCAGGTCGTTGATAAACATAGGCCTGCAATACGGACGAATTGGTTTTATGGGCAAAGGGCAGATTGAAGAGGACTATTTTAGGATCGGCTTGAGTTTCTCTTCCGTGGAGACTTGGTTCGTGAAGCCGAAATATGATTGATGACATGGTTCGGGAACGTGTTGATACCGAACAAGGGGTGTGAAACAAAAAGAGGAAAAACATAATGAAAAAAATTCTTGCAATCGTTGCGGCATTGGCAGTGGGGCTTTCTGCCTTGCATGCCCAGAAGTATGGCAAAACTCCTGAAGACAGTATCAAGTGCCTTCAGAACCTATCTGTTTACCAAGAGTTTTTCAAGCAGAAGAATTATGCGGATGCATATGCTGCGTGGAAGAATGTATTGGAACTGTGTCCTGCCACCTCGCTGAATACTTACATCCGGGGCAATACTATCCTCAAGCAGATGATAGCTTCCACCAAGGATCCCGCTTTACGGACCCAGTATTTTGACGAGTTGATGAAGTTATGGGACATGCGGGCCCAGTATTACGGCCGTCCGGGTTATTGCTTGGGGATGAAGGCTCAGGATATGAGGAGCTATGCACCCAAGAAGCTGCAGGACGCGATGTCCCTGTTCGATCAGGCTTTGGCTTATGCCAATGAGCCGGACTTTGTCAACATCTTGTATTTTTACTTCGAATGCAAGCGCGATGCCTATAAGGCTGAGTTGATTAGCAAGGACGATTTGTTTGCCGCATACGACAAGGCAACGACGATATTGGAAGACATTGCAGACCAGGATCCTTCGAATGCGGAGGAGGCCAATACGATGATGAATACTATCAGCAAGATGTTTGAACCTTATGCTTCTTGCGAGGATTTGGTAGCAATGTATACGGAAAAGTTCGAAGCCAGCAAGTCCGATGTGGAATTCTTGCGCAAGGCTACCAAGATGCTGGCAATCAGAGGCTGTACCGATTCTGAAATCTTCTTCAAATTGACCGATGCCTTGTACGAATTGCATCCCACGCCGGAAAGTGCTTATCTGATGGCGCAGATGTGCAAGAAGAATGAGGAATTTGGTCGTATGGGGGCGTTTTTGAAGGATGAGATTATTGATTCTCTGCCGGGCGATCAGCAGGAAAATGCGTATTTGATGCTGGCTGAAGCATGTTTGAAGTTGAATCATTATGGCGATGGCCGCCGGGCTTGCAATAAAGCTTTGGCAATAAATCCTAATAGCGGAGGTGCTTATTTGCTGTTAGGCATGTTGTATGCTTCCGGTGCCGATGCCTGTCCGGGCGATGGTACGCCGATTGCCCAAAGGGCTCCTTTCTGGGCTGCAGTGGACATGTTTGTAAAAGCAAAGTCTGTAGATCCGAATGTGGCAGAAATGGCTGACCGTCTGATTGGCATGTACAGTCCTCATTTCCCATCGGCTGATGACCTGTTTACCTACGGGCTGCGGGAAGGTTCAAAGTATGAAATTTCCTGCTGGTTTACACATACCACAACTATCCGGGTTGCTAAATAGCCTGATGATTTTGGATCGAGGCGGGGCTTTGACTGGTTCCCGCCTTGATTTTTATTCCAGAGTAGGCTCTGAGAGTCAGAGTGGACGTTTCCCTTTTTAATTTGAAACAGGATGAAAATCAGGTATTTCCGTCTTTCGTTGTTGGTGCTGTCTTTTTTTTCAGGTCTTTTTTTGTTTTCCTGCAAGTCTGAGGTTTCTGTATTCATGCCGTTTTCTGACATTGCATCTGCGCCTAGCCAGACAGTTTATGATTCCTATAGTCTGGTGACCGAGGATGGGCGGCCTCAGATTTTTATGGAATATCCGGTCATGAGCAATTATACCGGCAAGGAAAAGGGGGCTGAGCCGTTGCAGGTTTTCCCTCGTGGCGTCAAGTCCACTTTCTATTCCGAGGATGGATCTACTGTCGATGTTATTCTTTTTGCGGATTCCGCCATCAATTTCCAGGATCAGAAGCTGATGAAGTTCTACCGGAACGTGGAGGTTTACGATTACCGTTCGCTGGATACCATTTATACCGAAGCGCTTTATTGGAATCAGGATACCCGCAAGATCTATTCCGATGTGCGGGTACTCAAGGTAAGTCCTGGCTTGGTATTGGAAGGGGATGGGTTTGATTCGGATGAGAGGATGGAGAATGTTGTTCTTCGGCGTCCTCGCGGCGTAATAAGGTAAACTGATTTTCAGTAAGCATTACTTCGTTATGCTCATTGTCCGCGTCCTCACGTACAAATGTACGCTCCGGCGCGTTCTTCGCAGGCCTCGTATCTTCGCTTGCTGAAAATCAGTTTACCGATTCTGCACGCTGGTTTGCCTCTATGGTCTTGCCACCCGTGCCGCGCGGCGGCTCGACGTCTCGTATTCACTGCTTGTAAGAAGTTGTTTAAATTTATTTGTTTAGGCCATCGGGAGGGGATTTCGAGGAATGGGCCGCGTTTTTCAAAGGAGGATAGCCAAGCTATCTGACGTGAAAAACGCAAGCCAGACCCGAAATAGCCCCCGATGGGCAAACAAAATCCTGAAACCGCCCCTTGAAAATCCATTCTTTTCAGGATTGTAAAAAATTTTAAACAGCTTCTAAATGCGTTTTATTTTGATGCGGTTATGTCCGAGCGGTCTTTGCCGAAAGAGATGCTGACTTGTCTGATTCTTTCTCCCAAGGGCGGGTTCATCTTGCTCAGTTTGATTCGAATCGAGAGTACTGTCGGATAGTCTCTTAAGACACGGTCCACGATGCGGCGGGCTACATGTTCAATCAGTTTGGACGGAATCGAGATTTCCTCTTTTACCTTGGTGTAGACTTCTGCATAGTTTACCGTATCTTCCAAAGAATCAGATATTTGCGATTTTTCAGTATCTGCTTCCATATATAAATCAACGGTGAACCAAGTTCCGATAATCCGTTCTTCGGGGAAACATCCGTGATGGGCATAAAACTCCATGCCTTCGATAGCTACTGTGCTGTTCATTATGTGCTGAAATTAAATGAATTCTGTTCTTATGTTCTTGCCTTCTAAGCAGAGGCGTGTTCCATCGAAAGAGGCATACGAATCGTGGCGTAGCCAGTCGCCTGTATTCAGATAGTAGACCTCGTGGTCGTGCCATTCCGTATGAAGTTCTGGTAAGGTTTCCTGTTCCATGATGGCTTTATCCAGGCTGAGTTTGGCTATCAGAGGCCAATGCCGATGTCCGAAGATAAAAGCGTCCACATGTTGGTGTTGGAGATATTCTTGCATGAAAAAGAGTAAGTTGCGGTTTTTCCCTTTTTCCCTTTGCTGGATTGACTGTTCTTGGCGGTTTATTGCTTTTTTCCGGCTGTTGCGTGAAGCCCTGATGGCGATCCGGTATCCCCAGCAGGGATGCAAAGCCGAATACAGGAGTTTGCTGATTCTGGCATTGAATATGGCTTTCATGAATTTATACCCTTTTTCTCCTGGGCCGAGACCATCTCCATGTCCAATGAAAAAGAGACGGTTTCCAGTCCGTAGCAAGGCATTCCCTTTATGTGGGGTGATGCCGATTTCTTTTTCAAAGTAATCGCGGATCCAGGTATCGTGGTTGCCGCAAAAGAAATGAATCGGAATGCCGAGGTCTCCTATTGCCGCCAGTTTTCCAAAAAGCCGTACAAAGCCTTTTGGTACTACATGCCGGTACTCGAACCAATAATCGAAAATGTCGCCTAGGAGGAATAATCCGGCCATTTCCGCTTCATGCCTGTCGAGCCATGCTACTATGCGGTTTTCCCGTTCTCGGCTTGAAGCATGGTCGGGCGACCCTAAGTGAAAGTCGGAGAGGAAAAAGAGTTTCTTCCCCTTGGGGATTTCCATTCTTATGTTGTCGAGCATTTCTATTCTCATTTTAGACGTGGAACATGAGCCTTGCTTGCGAAGTAAGGCTTTCCTTGTGATTCGGTTCGTTTTCGCATCAGCTTTGGCTGCCATGAGGCCGTTTGGCCATTTCTTTCTGCAATGCTTCGTTCCGGCGTGCAGATTCGATTCTTTTTAAATTGAACAACATCCGTTGGACATGAGGGTTGCCGGGCATCGACTTCTGCATTTCCGATATGCAGGAATACATGAAATTCCAATCTTCTTCCTGTAAAGGGTCAAATACCGGATGCGTTCCGCACATCTTGTTGAATATGAAAATGGGAACCAGATTGCCTGTGTTGTTTTGGCAGGCCTTCTTTGCTTCTTGTTTCAGCCAAAGGAGGATGCTGTCCGATTGTTTGACGCAGACTTGGTATAGGGAGTCCCGGTTTGATACCCGGTAATAGTTCCCCGTCCAGCGTTTTTCGGTTTTCCCTAATTCTTTCAGGCAGTTTTCTGACTTTTTCTGGTATGCAAGCAGAATCAGGCTCGGACTGGGGCGTTCTATTGTGTTAAGCTGGCTTTGCAGCTGGGCTGTGGCTATCATTGAATCGTAGGCGGCTTGCAGGTGCAGTTTTTCGCCGGGGAGCGGAATCAGGAACAGGATATGGGCGTTCCCTTGCCCGCTTAGGGCGTAGAGCTTGGCACTGTCGTCGGGGAACCGGAAGCGGCCTCGGCTGTCGGCATCGAGCCGCAAGGAGTCTATGAAGAAGCTCCCTTGTGTGGCCGAAATTTCGTAGAGGCATACTGTACGGCCTTGGCCGCCTTTCATCTCCATCTCCACAAAAGAAATGCCTTTGCGCTGGCATCCCCACAGGGACGCGGCACAAAGGCACAGTGTCATTATTCTGGAAACAAAAGCTTTCACTGGTTTTTCGCGCTCTCTTTTGCCCAAGTATCCTTCAGGTTCACGGTCCGGTTGAAAATCAAGCGGTTTTCCTTGGCACTGTCCGGATCTACGCAGAAATAGCCCATGCGTTCGAACTGGAAGAGCGAGAGCGGCTTCTGCTCGTAACCTTCCAGGAAGCTTTCGGCCTTGCAGTGCGGCAGCACCTGTAGCGAATCCGGGTTCAGGTTGTCCAGGAACGTTTTGCCTTCTTCCACATCGTCCGGGGCCGGTACGCGGAAAAGACGGTCGAATACCCTTACTTCTACGTCTTTGGCGTGTGAAGCCGATACCCAGTGCAGCGTGCTTTTGACCTTGCGGCCGTCGGGCGAGTTGCCACCCCGGGAAGCCGGGTCGTAAGTGCAGTGGATTTCCGTGATATTGCCTTCGGCATCCTTGACCACGTTGGTGCATTTTACGAAATAGGCATAGCGCAGGCGGACCTCGGTGCCGGGGGAGAGACGGTAGAACTTCTTGGGCGGGTTTTCCATGAAGTCTTCGCGTTCAATGTACAGTTCGCGGGAGAACTTCACTTTCCGTGTCCCCATGCTTTCGTCTTCTGGGTTATTGACGGCATCCAATTCTTCCTCATGGCCTTCGGGGTAGTTATCGATGATCAGTTTGACCGGATTCATGACCACCATCACGCGCTGGGCCTTTTTGTTGAGGTCTTCGCGCACGCACCATTCCAGAAGCGACACATCGATTACGTTATCCCGCTTGGCTACCCCGATTTTCTCGGCGAACAACCGGATCGATTCCGGCGTATAGCCTCGGCGGCGCAGCCCGCAGATGGTCGGCATACGGGGGTCGTCCCAGCCCGAAACGTAGTTTTCCTTGACTAATTGCAGCAGTTTGCGCTTGCTCATCACCGTGTAGCTCAAGTTCAGGCGGGCGAACTCGATCTGCTGGGGCGCATGGATATGCAGGGTCTGGATGAACCAGTCGTAGAGCGGGCGGTGCACTTCGAATTCCAAGGTGCAGATGGAATGGGTGATGCCTTCAATCGAGTCGCTTTGCCCATGCGCGTAGTCGTACATCGGGTAGATGCACCATTTGTCGCCGGTACGGTGGTGGCTTTGGTGCAGGATCCGGTACATGATAGGGTCGCGCATGTGCATGTTGGGCGATGCCAGATCTATCTTGGCGCGCAGGGTCTTGGAACCATTAGGGAATTCCCCGTTCTTCATCCGCTCGAACAAATCCAGGTTCTCTTCCACGCTGCGGTTTCTCCAAGGGCTCGGCTTGGCCGGCTGGGTAGGCGTTCCACGGTATTCGGAAGCCTCTTCCTGGCTCAGGTCGTCCACGTAGGCTTTGCCTTCTTTGATCAGTTGCACGGCCCAGTCGTAAAGCTGCTGGAAGTAGTCCGAAGCGTAATATTCCCCGTCCCATTGGAATCCTAGCCATTTGATATCTTCGCGGATGGAATCCACGTATTCCACATCTTCCTTGACCGGGTTGGTATCATCGAAGCGGAGGTTGGTCTTGCCGTTGTATTTTTTAGCCAGGCCGAAGTTGAGGCAGATGGATTTGGCATGGCCGATGTGCAGGTAGCCGTTCGGTTCGGGCGGGAACCGGGTATGGACGCGCCCGCCGTTCTTGCCGTCGGCGATGTCTTTTTCGATGATTTCCTCGATGAAGTTCAATGAAGGCCGTTTTTCGGATTCGGTCTCGATTTCGTGGTTTTCGTTGCTCATAGTGATGTGTTTTAGCGTGGAGAGCAAAACTCTGCCGATTCTCAAAAACGCAAAGTTACGAAATCTCGGAAAAATCGCCGGAGGGAATATCGAAAAGATTATCGGAAAAGAAGAATATTTTGGGCGGATTGGGAAAAACACGGGAAAAGTCTTAATTTAGCTTGTTTTTGCCTGATTTTTTTTTGAAGATGGTATAGTTAAAAATGATTGTTAATCAGTAAAATAAAATTCACACTTATGAAAAAGACAGGATTTCGTCTTGGGCTTCTGCTGGTATTGCCGGCGGCCCTGCTCCTGAGCTCCTGCGGCTCGAAGTACGCTTACGAAAGCGTTCCGGGAGACCCGATGGGAACCCGGATTTACACTTTGGACAACGGCCTGAAGGTCTACCTTTCGGTCAACAAGGATGCCCCGCGCATCCAGACCATCGTGGCGGTCAACGCCGGCGGCAAGAACGATCCCGCCGAGACGACGGGTCTGGCCCACTATTTCGAACATCTGATGTTCAAAGGGACGCAGAATTTCGGGACGGTGAACTATGAAGCCGAGAAGGTTTACTTGGACCAGATCGAGGACTTGTTCGAGGTCTACCGCAAGACCACGGACGAAGGCGAGCGCAAAGCCTTGTACGCCAAGATCGACAGCGTTTCCCAGATAGCTGCTTCCTACGCGATTCCGAACGAATACGACAAGCTGATGGCCGCTATCGGTTCGCAGGGGACCAACGCTTTCACCAGCAACGATATCACGGCCTATGTGGAAGACATTCCTTCCAACCAGATAGAAAACTGGGCCAAAATCCAGGCAGACCGTTTCCAGAACCCGGTAATCCGCCTTTTCCATACCGAGCTGGAAACCGTATACGAAGAATACAACATGAACCAGGTGAGCGACATGCGCCAGATCTGGAACAAGATGTTCGCCGCTTTGTTCCCGCATCATCCCTACGGCACGCAGACCGTCATCGGGGATCCCGAACAGCTCAAGAACCCCTCCATCACCAATATCAAGAACTTCTTCGATACTTACTATGTGCCTAACAACATGGCCGTGGTCATGGTCGGGGATTTGGACCCGGACAAGACGATTGCCTTGGTGGATCAATATTTCGGCCAGTTGAAACCGAAGGATTTCCCGGAATTCACCTATGAAGAGGAAAAACCATTGGATCATAATATCCTGGATACGGTCGTAGGGCAGGATCCGGCGGCCATCTGCATCGGTTGGCCTTTGCCTTCGCCCCGCGACCCGGAAGTGGCGGTGGCCGATTTGGTGGCCAACGTGCTGATGAACGGTTCGACCGGTCTTTTCGACGTGAACCTGAACCAGCAGCAGAAAGTGATGTATGCACAGGGATTTTACATGGCTTTGGCCGATTACGGCGGCTTGGTTGCCTACGGGATGCCTCGCCAGGGCCAGACGCTGGACCAGGTCAAGGATTTGATGCTGGAACAGGTGGAAATGCTCAAGAAAGGGGAGTTCTCGGAAGAAATGCTGAAGGCCATCATCGACAACTATACGGTGAACCAGTATAAGGCTTTGCGCGACAACGAATCCCGGGCCATGCAGATGATGACGGCATTCAACAACCATGAAGACTGGGCCGAGGTCGTGAACCGGATCGACCGCCTTTCCAAAGTGACCAAGCAGGAAGTGGTCGACTTTGCCAACAAGTACATGAACAACTATGCCGCCATTTACAAATTGGAAGGTGTTCCCGACTTCACCAGCATCGACAAGCCGCAAATCACGCCTTTGGAAATCAACCGGGACACGGCCAGCCAGTTCCTGAAGGATATCCAGTTGTCCAAGCCTGCCGACATCGCGCCGGTATTCGTGGACTTCAGCAAGGATATGCAGCAGTCCAAGTACCAGGACAGGCTGGACCTGCTTTACAAGCATAACGACGGCGACCCCTTGTTCACCTTGTATTATGTATATGACATGGGCAGCTACAACGACAAGATGCTCGAACTGGCTTTCGATTACCTGCCTTATCTGGGAACCGACAAATATACGGCCGAAGAGCTTCAGGAGGAATTTTACAAGCTGGCTGCATCATATTATGCCGTGGCTTCCGGAGACCGGGTGTATGTTTACCTGAGCGGCATCGACAAGAATTTCGATGCTTCCCTGGCCTTGTTCGAACATGTGTTGTCCTCGGTAAAGGCCGACCCGATGCGTTACGCTTATCTGGCGCAGGATTTGGTGAAACTGGCGGACGATGCCAAGAAAGACCAGAACACGAACTTGTCCTATCTGGCCAACTATGCCTTGTACGGGAAAGACAATCCCCGGACATGGGGGCTGAAGCCGGCGGAAATCATGAAGGCGGATCCTGAGGCGCTTGTGGCCAAGATCAAGGATTTGAAGAACTACGAGCACACCATCATGTATTTCGGTCCGGAAAGCATGGAAAGCTTGAACCAGAAGCTGGCTGCCCATCACGTCCTGCCTGCATCCTTCACGCCGATGCCCGCCGCGCATGAATTCAACCTGCGCGACAATGACGGGGAGGTTTTCTTTGCGCATTACGATGCGCCGCAGGTCAATATCGTGGGCTTGATGAAAGGGATGAAGTACGACCGCGACGAACTGCCTAGCATTGAGATGTACAACAACTATTTCGGTGGCGGCATGAGCGGCATTGTTTTCCAGGAAATCCGCGAAGCCCGTGCGTTGGCCTACAGTTCGTATGCTTATTACGGCACGCCTTCCCGTCCTGACAAGGAATGCGTTTTCCAGAGTTTTATCGGCACGCAGACCGACAAGATGCAGGATGCCGTGACGGCCTTGAACGGGATTCTGCAAAACATGCCTCTGTCTAACAATACGTTCAATTTGGCCAAGGAAAGCACCCTGAACAATTACCGCACGGGACGGACTTTGCGTGAAGATGTGTTCTTTGCTTACTTGCAAGCCAAGAAGTTCGGCTGGAACGAAGACCCGGACAAATTCTGCTACGAAAAGATCCAGGGTATGACCTTGGACGATGTGAAGGCTTTCCAGGAAAAGTACATCAAGGGCTTGCCGTTCGATTACGCAGTCCTCGGGAACAAGCAGGATGTGGACATGAAGTACCTGCGCAGCCTCGGGAAACTCAGGACGCTTTCTACCGAGGAGATATTCGGGTATTGATCCATGGCGATGCCCGCGCGGCGTTCCCATGCGGTTTTGCCTCTTGAAAGAAAAGGCGGTACACCTTAGGGCGCACCGCCTTTTCTTTCAAGAGGGGGGCCGGACTTCCGGAAGGTTTCCGGGTTGTCCCGGGCTTCCGGGCTTTCCCGGTCCGGAAGCTCCCGTTCCCTTGTTCCATTCCGTTCTTTGTGGCTTCTCCTTGCTTCCCTTACCTCGGGCCGGCTCCTCCCGAACCTGAGCCTGCGCCGCCGCTGTTCAGTCGGGAGGATTCGTCCGCATCCTGGATCTGGCGCGGGGCGCGGTTCATCAGCTTGTTGTTGCCGAAACGCCAGGAGAGCCGGATCGAGCCCGAATACTTGTCGAATCCCGCTTGGATGTAGCTGATGTTTTCCATGCCGTTATAGGCCGGATAGACCGATCGGTTCGTGTAATCGTTGAACATCACGTCGAAAGAAGCCGAGAGCGTCAGGGTCTTCTTCAGGAAGAATGCCTTGATGCCGATGCCGCCCCCGTAAAGGCCGGGGCTGTACGTGAAATTGCTTTGGTTCGGGAATTGCCCCCAGCTGTATGCCGAGAAGGTCAGGTTCGGCGTGGCATCCACCTCGGTGTTGATCCAGTAGCTGCCTTCGAAGACTTCGCTTTTCTGGTGGGTCTCGTTGTAATCGATGACCGACTGGCCGTATCCGCCGTGCACGAAAACCATCAGCCGCCATATCTTGTAGAATGTCAGGTTGGTGGAAAGGCTTAACGTTACCCCTTGGTTCAATCCGGCGTTGATGGGTTGCGTATAGGCGTTGTGTTCCGCGTCGTAGAAAGTGATTTGTTCCGGGTCGCCGGTGGCATGGAGGTATCCCAAGGTAGCGAAGAACTTGTAGTTGAACGAATAGGTCAGGTCCAGATTATGGGAGTATTCCGGTTTCAGGTACGGGTTCCCGCAATAGTACTCGGTGGCCGTGGAACGTATCTGGAACGGGTTCAGGTCCGAATAATCAGGCCGGGTGAGCCGGTAGCGGTAGGAGAGGGTCAGGTGGTTCTTGTTGCCGATAGGCTGGCTGATGCTCACGTTGGGGAATGGCCGGGCGTACTGGCTGGTGTTGACCGAATCCATGCCCACGTTGTTGCCATGGCTGTAGGTGTATTCGGCCCGCACCCCTACCTGCAGGGTCGTCCGGGTCTTGAAGGTATGGTTGACCATGATGTAGGCGGCCGCGATAAGTTCGTCGTAGAGGTAGCGGTCGTCCAGGCGGCTGCTGTCGCTTTGCAGGTAGTGCGAGGCCGTGTTGTTGTCTGCATAACTGAATTTGACCCCGGCTTCGAGCGAAGTCTGCATGTTGAACGGATGGGAATAGTCAGCCTTGAAGCTGTAGATGTTGGATGTGAACGGCTGATCCACATCGTATCCCATCGAATAGACCGGGTCTGCAGTCAGGAAGTCTCCCGGATAATAGAACACATGGTTGGAACCGGAGGTGGAGCGTTCATTCCGGATATAATCGAAATTCATGCTGAGCTTGCGGTTGAAGGTGGTGTCGAAAGTGTGCTCGTAGTTCAGGTTCACATTATGGTTCTGGTAGCCGAAGCGGGAATCCCCTTGCTGGTTGTAAGCGTAGAGGACAGAATCCGGGTCGGATGTCCCGTAGAAACGGGTGCGGTACAAGCTGGCATCGTTGTTCCCTTGTCCTCCGCTGCCCTTGTAGGAGAGGCTCAGCACATCCTGTTTCCCGATATAGTAGTCGATGCCTCCTTTGCCGTAGAAGCTCAGGTATCTGTTGCGGCTTGCAGGTTGGTTCCGTTCGGCTGCGTTGATGGTGTTCCGGCTTCCGTCCGCGTAATGGTTGTAGCCGTACAGGGTGCTGGTGTGGTTGCCTTGGTAGGCCGAGAACGAACCGTAGACGGTGAACTTCTTGTGGCGGTAGTTCAGGTCGAATCCCGCGTTGTAGCCTACGTTGCGGTTCACTTGGATACCAGCATCCACCGAGCCGGAAAAACCGGTATTGTGGATACGGGTCGTCTTGAGGTTGATGATGCCTCCCGTGCCTTCGGCATCGTATTTGGAAGAGGGGTTGGTCATGACCTCGATTTTCTCGATGGTGTTGCCCGGCATGCTGCGCAGGTAGTTGGCCAGGTTCTGCCCGTCCATATGGGTCGGACGGTCGTCGACCATGACCATGACCCCGCTTTGGCCGTTGAGGGAGATGTTGTCGTCCTTGTCCACGGTCACGCCGGGGAATTTCTTGAGCATCTCGAAAGCGTTGTCGGATTGGGTCACGATGCTTTGCGATATGTTCATCGTGAGTTTGCCGGCTTCCATTTCCATGATGGGACGTTTGGCGCTGACCACCACTTCGTCCAGGTGCACGCTGGTGGAAGTCATGGGGATGATTCCCACGTCGACGGAGAGGTTTTGTCCCGAGATTTCAAAGACCATGGAGTTGTTCCGGTGGTAGGCCAGCACGGCGGCTTGGATGAAGTAGCGGCCCTTGGGAACCCGTTTGAATTCGAAACGGCCGCTGTCGGAGGATGCCATGCCCATGATCTGGGTGCTGTCGCTGGCATGGACCAGGACCACGTTGGCAAAAGGGATGCCTTCCCGGGTCTGGGCATCGATGATGGTCCCCTTGACATTGCCTGTCTGGGCGGAAAGGATCCCGCAGGACAACATGCCAAGGAGAAAAAGGAGGAATGCTTTGTCTTTCATGGATTCGCCTCTGTTTTTTTTGTTAGGGTTGCAAATGTAACTTTTTTTTTTTCAATAAGTTATAAAATCATCTTTAAAAAGCTCGTTTCCTTGGCGGAAAAGATGCTCCGGGATTGGCTTTCTTGGTCCCTGTTCCTTTCTCTTAAAGAAACAAGATCAGGTTGTTTGGAATTTTCTGCCATCCTGGGAAGAGGGGTTCCAGAAGTCGGTTTCAGGATGCCGAGGGTGATTCCAAAGACGATTTTTTGACAAAGGATTTTCGATAGACCACATTCTATCTCGGATTCTCTTTTGGAAAGCCGACTTTTGGGTCATCCTCGAATGAATTGGAACGGTCTCCAAGAGGTCCTTGCCGGATCAGGATTCGTGTTTGAGCACACTGCTGGCTCCCGAAGTCTTGATGGAGGTCCGGGCCTCGCCTTGGTAATGGAGGGAGGAAGCTCCGGAAACTTGGGCATCCAGCATCTCCCTGGCCGTGCATTTGCCGTGGGAGGCTCCGGAGGCTTCGATGGAGAGGGTGTCGAAGGCCAGAGGATAGGCTTTGAAATGGCTGGCTCCGCTGAGCCGGACATGTCCCTTCCCGATGTGGCCTTGGGGATTGGCCAAGGAGGCCCCGCTGAATTCCATCCTGGCGTTACGGGCTTGGCAGTACCCGCTGAACTGGCTGGCTCCGGACCCTTTCACATCCAGGTTTCCCGCATCCGCAAGGACATGCACGGAGGAAGCTCCGGATATCCGGACAGACAGCCTTTCCGTGCGCAAGGTGTCGAGGAAGCGGGCCGATGAGGCTCCGGATACCCGGAGGCTTTCCAGTTCCTTGTAAAAGAGCCGGGCCTTGACCTGGAGTCCGTCATCGGTACGGACGGATTCCTTCAATCCCAGATCCAGGCGGTTTCCTTCGCAGCGTATGTCGAGATAGGGTTCCAGGGCTTGGTCGAATTCCAGATGGAGGGAGTCCTTGCCGGAAGGAACCAGTTCCACTTGGAAGAGGGAGGAGATTTTCAGCTGGCTGAATCCTGCCAAGGATGTGTCCCGGGTAGAGGTGATGCCGCTGGCTTCGATTTTTTCCGGGGCTTTGAGGATGATGCAGGAGGTGTTCATTCCAGCCATCAGCAGCAGGGAAAGGAACAGGGTGGATTTTTGCAGGATTTTCATTTTTATTCAATTTCAAATGTTTCAATTTATTTGGATTGCGGCTTGTTGGAGTTCTTCGAAACTGATTCCCAGAAGCTTCATCCGGGAAAGGAAAGCCGGGACCTTTTCCATGAACTCCTTTTTCATCAAGGCGGTGGCACGTTGCTTGCTGTCGGGCGCGATCAGGAAACCGATGCCCCGTTTGCTGTAGATGATGCCATTGCGTTCCAAATGTTCGTAAGCTCGCATGACGGTATTGGGATTGACCGCCATTTGGACGCCGAATTCCCGGACGGAAGGAATCTTGTCTTCCGGTTTGTATTCGTCGCTCAGGACTTTTTCGCAGACATATTCGGCGATTTGTTCGTAGATGGCTTTGTCTGATTTGAATTCCATGGTGTTTGTTTTTTGTGGCGGTGCAACGCATCCATTCTGACGCACCGCCATTTTGTTTTGATACAAGCTCGTCAGGCCGTTTCGAGCGGCATCAGGGATAGTCGGCGGCGTACAGGCCCGGGTCGCAAAGCGTTCGTCCGTACGCCGCAAGACCAGAATCTAAGCAGCTGTTTGAAATTTCCTGCAATCCTGAAAAGGCTGGATTGGCAGGGAATGGTTTCAGGATTCTGTCTGCCCATCGGGGGCTATTTCGGGTCTTGGTTGAGCGATGCTCGAAGATAGCCCGGCTATCCTCCTTTGGAAAACGCGGCGCCATCCCTCGAAATTCCCTCCCGATGCATCGAACAAATGAATTTGAACAGCTTTAAAACTGTTGGCGGCGCATCTTGATGTATGACCAGACCCAGAAAGCGACAGGCAGGATGATGGTGAACATCACATCCGTGATTCTCAGCAGCCGGATATTGACGCTCGCGTCTTCCAGGAAGCTGACGAAGCCGCCCGCATAGGCATCGAAAGCGATATTGATGCCTGTGGTGCCGATGATGGCCAAGGCGATGCCTGCGCAGAAGAAGGTCAGGACGGTTTTCCAGAACTTCCGGGTCTTGAAGTAATAGGTACCCCAGAGGGCAAAGGCCTGCGACCCGATGGCGGTCCAATAGTAAGAATCGAAGAACCCGAGATCGTAGCCGTTGTAGTTGATATGGAATCTCCCGGCCCGGAATTGTTCCCACGGGCGCATCATCAACTCCTCGATACCGGTCAGGGCATAGCCGATGGCGCTCAGCAGCCAGCTTGAAAACATCAGGAGAAAAGGCGTGATGACGATGCATTGGAACATGGCTACGGCAAATTTCTCGGCTTGGGATGCCGGCAGCATGGAGGAGGTGACCCCTTTGACGGAGTGGAAGAGGTTGTTGTAGAGAAGGAAGGGCATGATGCAGATAATCACGGCATTGTAGGAAAGGAAAATCCCTTTGGCCCCGGCCAGGCCGTCGATTCCGCCGAAGAAGCCCCAAAGCAGGTAAATGCCCAATTGGACCAGAAGCAAGTACAGGTAGGTCTTGTAATTCCTTATGAGTTCGCATTTGAGCAGCATGCCGAAACGCGCAAATGAAAATTCAGTTGTCATGATTTTTTGTTTTTGATAAGGGTTTGACAAAGAGGATTACAGGTTCCCGTTTTCCGTGTTCCGGGGGCTTTGCTCTCCGGGATGTCTTGCGTTTTCTGTCCCGGGCCGGGCGGATCCGGGTTCCCCGTTTCCGATTCTCCGTTCCATCTCTTCGGTGAAGCTGAGCCGGGGACCGGATTCTTGTTTTTCGATGAAGAGACGTTTGAAGAGTTCCTTGTTCTGGATGGCGGCATTGAAAAGCATTTCGATGTTGACACGGGTTTCTTCCCCCTCATCGTTGAAGCTTACCACGGAATATCCGCCGATGGATTCTTCGCGGTACAAGTCCTTGTCGGATTTTTGCGGGTGGATGCCGAACCAGAGCTTGCGCGAGATTTCCTCTATGCTGTTGTTGAGCAGGACTTGGTTGTGTTCGAGGATCACGATGGGGTCGATCAGGTTTTCCAGATCCCGCACTTGGTGGGTGGAGATGATGAAGCATTTTTCATCGGTGGCGGATTGGGAAATCAGGCGGCGGAAGATGCCTTTGGAAGGGATGTCCATGCCGTTGGTGGGTTCGTCCAGGAGCAAAAGCTTGGTGTTGCAGGCAAGGGCGAAGCTCATCATGGCCTTTTTCTGCTGCCCGTGCGAGGATTGGGAGAGTTTCTTGGACGGGTTCAACCCGAATTCGCTGATGTAATGGGCGAATTGCCCGTGGTCGAAAGCCGGGTAGAAGGGAGCGTAAATCTTGACGTACTCGTTCATGCTCAAGGCTACCGGGTCGATGACTTCGGGCAGGTAGTAGACATCTTGCAGGAAAGAGGCCTGGCGCTTGCGGGGTTCCATGCCGTTGACGTGGATGCTGCCTTCGGAAGGGAACCGCAGGCCGGCCAGGAGGCGGAGCAGGGTGGTCTTGCCGACCCCATTCTCGCCTAAGAGACCGTAAATATAACCGGCTTTCATTTCCATGTCCAATTGATCGAACACGGTCTGGTGCTTGCCGTAGCGGAAGCTGAGGTTTTTTATTTCTATCATGGCTCGAAATGTTTACTGTTTGATGGTTTACCCCAAATGTCATTAGACACGCCGGATTCGTTTCCGATGGGGAGAATGAGGCTTTCGGGCATCTTGCCCGCTTCTGTCCGCATCCTGTTTCCCGCTACGCCTCGAGGTAGCCCGCTACGCCTTCGGCTAGGCGAAAAGCATGCTGCATGACACAAGCGGGCAATTTTCCCAAAGTCTAATGACCGATTTGGGTTTATCATGTGCTGTCTCGCTCAGGCGAAGATGTACCTGCTGCTTTCGCGGCGGCAGCCTTCGCGGTTTTCAATCAGGGAATTGTTGAAAGACAGGCTTTTCTTGAAGAATGGTTTGTTGAACATGGTTTGGTCCTCCTATTGTTTTTGTCTGTTTCGTTTGATGTTTTCCGGTTTTTCCGGTTTGTTTGCTGTTCTGGCTGTTTTGTTTCAGGCGAAAATGAACCTGCCGCTTTCGCGGCGGCAGCCTTCGCGGTTTTCGGTCAGATGACTGGTGAAAGACAGGCTTTTCTTGAAGAATGGTTTGTTGAACATAGTAGTGTCCTCCTATTTTAGGGATGCGGCTGTTGGGAGTCCGCATCCGTTGGTTGTTTGCTCCTTCCGGATTTTCCGGTTCGCTTAGTGTTTTATTGAACTACTGTATTACTGAAGTAGTACACTGCAAAGGTACGACATTTTTTGATACAAGCAAGCTTTTGGGGATTTTTTTCAGATAAAAATTGTATGAATTTATTTAAGTAATTGAAATACAACTAAATAAAATTTTCCTTGCCCGGTTTTGCCACGAGGTGGAATCCGGAGGGAATGCATGGGATTACCTGTACCGAGCCGTTGGGGAATCCTGTGCCGGCAGGCTGTCGAGGGGGAAAACAAGCCGGTTTCCGGGATCGGTTGCGGGGGATTTTTCTGGGCGGATTGGCTGGAAATGCCTGTGGTTCAGGCGCGTGTCCGGGAAGATTCCGAGGTGGCCGAGGCAAGGGGATGACGGGTGGCAATCGTGGAGAGGATCAGGGCCAAGAGGACGATGCCGGCGATGGCGATGACGAACGCATTCCAACCATGGGTGCTCAGGATGGTTCCGGAAGAAGAACCGATAAGGCTGGAGCCTATGTAATAGAAGAGCCAGTAGAGGCAGGTCGCGCTGCTTTTGGCCCTGTGTGCCCGGATGGAGACGAGGCGGCTCGACATGGCATTGGCTCCCGAAAAAGCAAAGGTCATCAGGCCCAAACCGGCTATCATGGCCCATAATTTCATGATTAACAGCAAAAATATACCGTACAGCATCACCAGGAGGGAGAGTTTGAGGAGCAAGGCCGCGTCATAGCGGTCGGACAGTTTTCCGATACACATGGAACCGGCCACGCCCGTGATGTACATCAGGAAAACCATGGCCACGATATAGTGGGGCAGGTTGAAGACGGGGGATTCCAGGATGAAGGAGATATAGTTGTAGATGCTGACGAAGGCGCCGAGGATCAAAGCCGCCGTGAGGAAAAGCCCGAGGAAGGAGAAGCGGGTCAGGAAACCGCCCATGCGCCGGAGCTTGATTTTGAAGGGTGTGTGTTGGGGGTGGAAATGCAGGGAAGCCGGGAAGCGTTTGGCAAAGACGATGCCGATAATCAAGGCGGTCAATCCGATGAACAGGGCTGAGAAATGCCAATTGCTCCAACCGGCAATCAAGGCGCCGCAAACCCTTCCCGACATGCCTCCGATGGTGTTCCCGCTCAGGTAAAGGCTGATGGCAACCCCGATGACAGCAGGGCTTACCTCTTCGTTCAGATAGGCGAGGGCCACGGCGGAGACTCCGGAGAGTGCGATGCCTTTGAGCAGGCTCAAGGCCAGAATGATGGGAAAATTCCAGGCCAAGGCGGTCAGCAGGGTGATGAGGGCGGAGGCAATCAAGGAGAAGGCCATCAGCTTTTCCCGTTTGATGGTGTCAGCTTTAAAAGCCCAGATGAAAAGGCCCGTGGCCATGCCGATGGTGGAAAAGGAGACGGCAAGGCTGCTCATGGCCGGGGAAATGGAAAAATCCCGGCAGAGGTTGGAAAGGACTGGTTGGAAAAGGTACAATTGGGCGAAGACCGACAGTCCGGAAAGGAAGATGCAGTTCCGGATCCGTCTGAAGCGGACAGATTCCCGTCCGGCTTTGGGATGGTGCATTCTCAAGTTTTGCATGCGGTCCATGGTCTATCGATGCTGCCAAAAGAGTGGCTTCCTTTCTCAACGTGCTTCCGATAAAAAAAAGGGTCCGCATCCCTGCGACCCCCTTTTCCGACACGAACAGTCTGTTCAGACTATTTGTTCTTATGACGATTCTTGCGCAAGCGTTTTTTACGCTTGTGCGTAGCCATCTTATGTCTTTTACGTTTCTTTCCGCTTGGCATGTTATTTGACTTTTAAATTGTTTTTTACTTCGTCCTTGAAAGGCTTGGCCGGCTTGAAAGCCGGGATCTTGTGCTCGGGAATCACCAAGGATTGGTTCTTGGAAATGTTGCGGCCGGCCTTTTGGGCGCGGGTCTTGATAATAAAGCTGCCGAACCCTCTCAGGTAGATGTTCTCACCTTTGGTCATGGATTCTTTCACGACATCCATGAACGTTTCTACGGTGGCTAGAACGGTAACCCGTTCGATACCTGTCTTTTCTGCGATGGCAGCCACGATTTCTGCTTTCGTCATCTTCTTATTAAGCTATGGTTTGTTAAAACTCTCAGTTGCAAACAGAACTGCAAAAATACTCTTTTTCATCAAAAAACCAAAATTCATTTTCAGGGGCTTCGCACGGGCTTCCGGGCCTTCCTTTCAGTCTTCCGGTACTCTTTCCGCTCTTATCTGCATCTTGCATTCGGGGGTTCCTCTTAGAAGCTGTTTAAACCCAAATCGGTCATTAGACACGCCGGGGCTGTTTTCGGTTAGGAAAATGAGGCTTTCGGGCATCTTGCCCGCCTCTGTCCGCATCCTGTTTCTCGCTACGCCTCGACGTAGCCCGCTACGCCTTCGGCTAGGCGAGAAGCATGCTGCATGACACAAGCGGGCAATCTCCCCAAAGTCTAATGACCGATTTGGGTTAGAAACTGTTTAAATTTTATTCAAAAATAATTTTATGGCAGCGATATGCATCATGGCTTCGTGCGTATCGGCCCT